>NZ_CAXBKA010000008.1:0-183517 GCF_963976355.1 uncultured Sneathiella sp. | reverse complement strand
TGTCTGCGCGCAGGCCATGGATGTCGGAGCAACAACGCCGATGCTCTGGGGCTTTGTCGAGCGGGAAACGCTGATGGAGTTCTATGAACGGGCCAGCGGTGCCCGCATGCATGCGGCCTATTTCCGCGTGGGCGGCGTCCATCAGGATATCACTGAGAAGCTGGAAGAAGACATTCGCGCCTTCATCAAGCAGTTTCCGGCAGTCCTTGATGACATAGAGGCCTTGCTGACTGAGAACCGCATTTTCAAGCAGCGAAATGTCGATATCGGCATTGTCTCGCAAGAGGATGCGATGGCCTGGGGATTCTCCGGTGTCATGCTGCGCTCTACCGGTCTTGCATGGGATTTGCGCAAAAGCCAGCCCTATGATGTTTACGGCAAGATGGATTTTGATATTCCGGTTGGCCTGAATGGGGATTGCTTTGACCGCTATCTGATGCGGATGGAGGAAATGCGCCAGTCCTTGCGAATTATGGAGCAATGTCTGGATCAGATGAAGCCGGGACCGGTAATGTCGACGGACCCGAAGGTGGCCCCGCCGCGCCGCGCAAACATGAAAACCTCCATGGAGGCCTTGATCAATCACTTCAAGCATTATACCGAAGGGGTCAAGGTGCCGGAAGGGGAGACCTATACGGCGGTGGAAGCGCCCAAAGGGGAATTTGGTGTCTATCTGGTATCGGATGGATCGAGCAAGCCCTATCGCTGCAAGATCAGGGCGCCCGGATTTGCTCATCTGCAAGGAATGGATTTCCTGACCAAGGGGCATATGCTGGCGGATGCGTCAGCAATTCTGGGCAGTTTGGATATCGTATTTGGTGAGGTGGATCGGTGAGTCAGGTCATTGAAACGGGCAAGGCGTTCGAGTTCACGCCCGAGAACGTGAAGAAGGCGAAGGTCTTTATCGCCAAATATCCGAAAGGGCGTCAGCAAAGCGCGGTGATGCCGCTGCTTGATCTGGCGCAGCGCCAGAACGAAAACTGGCTCCCCAAGGAAGCGCTGGAATATGTCGGCGAGTTTCTGGATGTCCCCTATATGCGGGTGCTGGAGGTCGCGACCTTCTACACCATGTATAATCTCAAACCGGTCGGGAAATATTTCCTGCAGCTTTGCCGGACGACCCCGTGCTGGCTGCGCGGCAGCGATGACCTGGAGGCAGTTTGCAGGAACAAGCTTGGTATCAGCAGCGGCGAGACGACGGAAGATGGCATGTTCAGCCTTCTTGAGGTCGAATGCCTTGGTGCCTGTGTCAACGCGCCGGTCGTGCAGATCAATGATGATTTCTACGAAGACCTGAACGCCGAGAATTTCGAGGCTGTTCTCGACAAGCTTGCCAGGGGGGAAGAGGCGCCGAAGGGACCGCAGATAGACCGGATCAATTCCGCGCCGGAAGGTGGCCCGAAAACATTGCTGGAAAAGACGGGGGACGCCTGATGCTGAAAGATAAAGACAGGATTTTCACCAACCTTTACGGCATCCATGACTGGAAGCTTGCCGGGGCGAAATCCCGGGGCATCTGGGACAATACCAAGGCCCTAATCGAGATGGGGCAGGACGGAATTATCGATGCCATGAAGGAAAGCGGCCTGCGCGGTCGCGGGGGCGCCGGGTTTCCGACAGGACTGAAATGGTCCTTCATGCCGAAAGAATCGGATGGTCGTCCGAGCTACCTCGTGGTCAATGCCGACGAATCCGAGCCCGGCACCTGCAAGGACCGGGAAATTATGCGGTTCGATCCGCATCGCCTTCTGGAAGGCTGCCTGGTGGCCGGTTTCGCCATGCGAGCCGTTGCTGCCTATATCTATATTCGCGGCGAGTTCGTGCAGGAAGCCATCAATCTCGAAATTGCCATTCAGGAAGCCTATGAAGATGGTCTGATCGGCAAGAATGCTTCGGGGTCGGGCTATGATTTCGATATTTATCTGCATCGCGGAGCCGGAGCCTATATCTGTGGTGAAGAGACAGCGCTGATTGAAAGCCTTGAGGGCAACAAGGGTCAGCCGCGCCTGAAACCGCCGTTTCCGGCCAACGTTGGCGTCTGGGGCTGTCCGTCGACGGTCAATAACGTTGAAAGCATCGCGGTTGCACCGGAAATCCTCCGGCGCGGGGAGGGCTGGTTCTCCGGTCTTGGCCGCCCAAACAACACCGGGACCAAGCTTTTCTGTATTTCGGGGCATGTCAACAAGCCCTGCAATGTCGAAGAGGAAATGGGCATTCCGCTGAAGGAACTGATCGAGAAGCATGCGGGCGGTGTCCGTGGCGGCTGGGATAACCTGCTGGCCATTATTCCGGGGGGATCCTCGGTTCCCCTGCTGCCCAAGGAAATCTGCGATACGATGCTGATGGATTTTGACAGCCTGCGCGACGCGCAGAGCGGTCTCGGGACGGCGGCCGTTATCGTCATGGATAAATCTACGGATGTGATCCGCGCGATTGAGCGTCTGTCGCATTTCTATAAGCATGAGAGCTGCGGCCAGTGCACACCGTGCCGTGAGGGTACCGGCTGGATGTGGCGGGTGATGCAGCGTCTCGTCTCCGGAGATGCGGAGGTTGAGGAAATCGACATGCTGATCAATGTATCAAAACGGATTGAAGGCCATACCATCTGCGCCCTTGGTGACGCGGCGGCATGGCCGATTCAGGGGCTGGTGCGGCATTTCCGCCCGGTCATCGAGGAACGTATCAAATCACGGAAGGCTGCGCGGGCGGCCTGAGGCCGTACGTGGGGAGTGAAGAATGCCGACACTTACAGTAGATGGTATAGAAGTAACAGTCGAGCCGGGAACCACGGTCCTTCAGGCCTGTGAGGAAGCGGGCGCGGAAATCCCGCGCTTTTGCTATCACGAACGGCTATCGATCGCCGGGAACTGCCGCATGTGCCTGGTGGAGATGGAGAAGGCGCCGAAGCTTATCGCCTCCTGCGCCATGCCCGCCGGTGATGGCATGGTGATTCATACCAATACCCAGAAAGTGAAGGAAGGCCGGGAAGGGGCTATGGAGTTCCTTCTGATCAATCACCCGCTGGATTGCCCGATTTGTGACCAGGGCGGTGAATGCGACTTGCAGGATCAGTCAATGGCCTATGGCTCCGGTAACAGCCGCTATCATGAGATGAAGCGCGCGGTTGCCGAGAAGAATATGGGACCGCTGATCAAGACGACCATGACCCGCTGCATTCATTGCACGCGCTGTGTCCGCTTCGCGACGGAAGTGGCTGGGGTCGAAGATCTCGGGGCGATTAACCGTGGCGAGAATATGGAAATTGCGACCTACCTGGAGCAGGCGCTGGATAGTGAGTTATCCGGTAATATCATCGATCTGTGCCCGGTCGGCGCCCTGACATCGAAACCCTATGCCTTTGCGGCCCGCCCCTGGGAACTCTCCAAGACTGAGAGCATTGACGCGCTGGACGCTGTCGGAGCGAATATCCGCGTCGACAGCCGCGGCAAGGAAGTCATGCGCATTCTCCCGCGTCTTCATGAAGACGTGAATGAGGAATGGCTCTCGGACCGGTCCCGTTTTTCCTATGACGGATTGAAGACACAGCGGCTGGATACGCCCTATGTCCGCAAGGACGGCAAGCTGCAACCGGCGAGCTGGAGTGAGGCATTTGAGACAATTGCCGCCAAGCTGGATGGCCTTGACGGCACGAAAATCGGTGCGATTGCGGGTGATCTTGTCTGTACGGAAAGCATGAAGGCGCTGAAAGATCTCATGGATCTTCTCGGCTCCCCGAATATTGACTGCCGTCAGGACGGTGCCGCACTTCCCGCTGTTCGCAGCGGATATCTTTTCAACAGCACGATTGCCGGGATTGAAGAGGCGGACGCCTTGCTGATTGTCGGCAGCAACCCGCGTCATGAGGCGGCCCTGATCAATGCTCGCATCCGTAAACGCTGGAAGATGGGGAACTTTCCGATCGCGCTGTTGGGTGAACAGCGTGATCTCGGTTATGGGCATGAATATCTGGGCGCCGGTCCCGCGACATTGGCAGATGTTGCCTCGGGCAAGCATTCTTTTGCTAAAACTCTGAAAAAGGCAAAACGTCCGATGATCATCGTCGGGCAGGGCGCGCTCAGTAGATCTGACGGGGCGGCGGTACTCGCTCTCGCCAAGAAGATCGCTGATGACTTCGGTCTTTTCTCCGATGACTGGAACGGTTTCAACGTGCTCCATACGGCGGCGGCCCGTGTTGGTGGCCTTGATCTCGGTCTTCTGCCGGGAGAGGGGGGCAAATCTGCATCGGATATGCTGGATGGATCGCTGGATGTTCTCTTCCTGCTGGGCGCGGACGAGATTGACACCTCAAAGCTCGGCAACAGCTTTGTGGTTTATCAGGGCAGTCATGGTGATGCGGGTGCCTCTGCCGCGGATGTTATCCTGCCGGGCGCGGCCTATACAGAGAAGGATGCCATATGGGTCAATACGGAAGGACGGCCCCAACTTGGTCGGCGGGCGATTTTCCCTCCCGGTGATGCGCGCGAGGACTGGACGATTCTCCGGGCGCTTTCGGAGAAGCTTGGCAAAACCCTGCCTTACAACACACTGGCCGAACTTCGGGCAGCGATGATGGAAGCGGCACCGCATTTCGCCGATATCGATGTGGTGACACCGGCGCCCTGGGAGGACTTCGGGGCAGAGGGCGCGACAGAAGACAGCGCTTTCGTCAATCCGATCACCGATTATTACCTGACAAATCCGATTTCGCGGTCAAGCCGGATTATGGCCCAGTGCAGTGCGGCCTTTTCTAAAGTAAAAACTGAGGGGACGGGCACAAATGGTTGAGTTCTGGGATGTTTACCTGCTCCCCGCGCTGATTATTGTTGGCCAGATACTGCTGATCGTGGTGCCGCTGCTGGTCGCGGTGGCCTATCTGACGCTGTATGAGCGGAAAGTCATGGCAGTGATGCAACTCCGCAAGGGGCCGAATGTGGTGGGACCGTTCGGCCTGCTGCAACCGCTTGCTGACGGCGCCAAGCTGTTCTTTAAGGAAACTGTCGTGCCGACAGGCGCCAACAAGGTCCTCTTCCTTGTGGCGCCGATGCTCACCTTTATCCTGAGCCTGATTGCCTGGGCGGTTATTCCCTTTGATGAAGGGATAGTGCTGGCCAATATCAATGTGGGCGTGCTGTATCTGTTCGCGATTTCCTCGCTCGGTGTCTATGGAATCATTGTGGCGGGCTGGGCTTCCAACTCACGCTATCCCTTTCTGGGCGCCTTGCGCTCGGCCGCGCAGATGGTCTCCTATGAAGTATCGATCGGTTTTGTGATCGTGACGGTCCTGCTATGCGCCGGGACGATGAACCTGACAGGCATTGTCCTCTCGCAGAAGGGCAGCCTCGGTCTCTTGAACTGGTGGTTTATCCCGCTGTTCCCGATGTTCATCATTTTCTTCGTCTCGATCCTTGCGGAAACCAACCGGCATCCCTTCGACTTGCCGGAGGCAGAAGCGGAGCTGGTCGCCGGGTATCAGACGGAATATTCCTCGATGGCGTTTGCGCTCTTTTTCCTGGGTGAGTATGCGAATATGATCCTGATGAGTGGTATTTGCACCGTTCTGTTCCTGGGTGGCTGGCTGCCGCCGGCCGATTGGGCGATTTTCACATGGATTCCGGGAATTATCTGGTTCGGGATCAAGATCGCCCTGTTGCTGTTTGTCTTTATCTGGGTCCGCGCGACCTTGCCGCGCTATCGCTATGACCAGCTGATGCGGCTCGGATGGAAAGTATTTTTACCCTTCTCACTGCTGTGGGTGATATTGACGGCCGGTTTCCTTGTCTATTTCGACATGATCCCGGCATAGGAAAGAATGATTGAATGTCCTTCGTCCGAACGGGCGGAGGTGAAACGAGATAGTGAAAAGGCTGTTTGAATATGAGCTTTATCGATAAACAGGCACGCAGTCTGCTGTTGGCGGAAATCGTCACCGGTCTGGCGACGACCTTCCGCTATATGTTCAAGACAAAAGCGACCATCAACTATCCCTATGAAAAGGGCCCGCTCAGCCCGCGGTTTCGCGGGGAGCATGTGCTGCGCCGCTATCCCAACGGGGAAGAGCGCTGTATCGCCTGCAAATTGTGCGAGGCGGCCTGTCCGGCGCTAGCGATCACGATTGAGTCTGAGCCGCGCGACGATGGCAGTCGGCGGACCACCCGCTATGACATCGATATGACCAAATGCATCTATTGCGGTTTCTGTCAGGAGGCTTGCCCGGTGGACGCCATTGTGCAGGGACCGAACTTCGAGTTCGCGACCGAAACCCGGGAAGAGCTCTTCTTCGACAAGCAGAAACTGCTCGATAACGGGGACCGCTGGGAGCAGGAAATTGCCCAGAACCTGGTCGCTGACGCGCCCTACAGATAATCGAAAGTAACAAGTGACAGCTATGTGCAAAACGGAACTGATATTCACGGGAAGAGGGGCGCGATGATTATCTCGACGATTGCTTTCTATCTTTTTGCGGCGATGACCATTGCCTCGGCCTTTATGGTGATCTCGGCGAAAAACCCCGTGCATTCTGTACTTTACCTGATCCTGGCCTTCTTTAACTCGGCGGCGCTGTTTGTCCTGCTGGGGGCGGAATTCCTCGCGATGATCCTTGTCGTCGTATATGTCGGAGCGGTTGCGGTTCTGTTCCTGTTCGTTGTCATGATGCTGGACATCAATTTTGCCGAACTTCGCCAGGGTTTTTTGCAGTATCTGCCGATCGGGGGATTGGTCGGTTTGATTCTATTAATTGAGCTGATCCTGGTGGTCAGCGGCTGGGCCCTGTCGCCCGATGCGATAAGGGTCGGCGCGGAAACGGCGCCGATTGTCTCTGATCTAACGAATACGGAACAGCTTGGACATGTGATCTATACAAAATATGCCTATCTGTTCCAGATTGCCGGCATGATCCTGCTAGTGGCGATGATCGGTGCGATTGTCCTCACCAATCGTCAGCGCGCCGGAGTGCGCCGGCAGAATATTGCGAAACAGGTTTATCGTCGGCCGGAAGAGTCAATGGCTGTCCGCAAGGTCGAGCCCGGACAGGGCGTGTAGGGGGGAACATGGAAATCGGTCTTGCACATTACCTGACAGTGTCCGCTATCTTGCTGACCCTCGGTATCTTCGGCATTTTCCTGAACCGGAAGAATGTCATCGTGATCCTGATGTCGGTGGAGCTGATGCTGCTCGCCGTCAATATTAACCTCGTCGCCTTTTCCGCCTATCTGGACAATCTTGTCGGGCAGGTCTTCGCGCTGTTCATCCTGACGGTGGCGGCCGGTGAGGCGGCCATCGGGCTTGCCATTCTCGTCGTATACTTCCGAAACCGTGGCACGATTGCGGTTGAGGACATTCATCACATGAAGGGTTAAGACAGTATCATGATGTACGTCCTCATTGTTTTTCTGCCATTGCTCGCGGCGCTGATTGCCGGCCTGTTTGGGCGCTCCATCGGCGATCGGGGAAGCCAGCTGGTTACGAGCGGCGCGGTGATAATCGCCGCCATTCTCTCCTGGATTTCGCTGTACCAGATTGCGTTTCAACAGACGACGGAAGTCGTGGAATTGCTGACCTGGATCGATTCCGGTGATTTCGATGTGTCCTGGGCGCTCCGGATCGACAGCCTGACGGCGGTAATGCTTGTTGTGGTGAACACGGTGTCTGCCGTCGTTCATGTCTATTCTATCGGCTATATGTCCCATGATCCGCACAAGCCGCGGTTTATGTCCTATCTGTCGCTCTTCACCTTTGCGATGCTGATGCTGGTCACCTCTGATAACTTCGTCCAGCTCTATTTTGGCTGGGAAGGGGTCGGCCTTGCCAGTTATCTGCTGATCGGTTTCTGGTACAAGAAACCAACGGCTAACGCAGCGGCGATCAAGGCCTTTGTTGTCAACCGCGTGGGCGACTTCGGCTTTGCGCTCGGTATCATGGGGATCTATTTCGTTTTCAACTCCGTCAGTTTTGACGAGGTTTTTGCCGCCGCGCCGGATCAGGTTGGACAGAGCTTTGAATTTCTTGGTTATCAGGTCGATATCCTGACGACGCTCTGCCTGCTGCTGTTTATCGGCGCCATGGGTAAATCGGCACAGCTCGGGCTGCATACCTGGTTGCCGGACGCCATGGAGGGCCCGACACCGGTGTCCGCGCTGATCCATGCGGCGACGATGGTGACGGCGGGTGTCTTCATGGTGGCCCGCTGTTCCCCGCTTTTCGAATATTCGCCCGATGCATTGATGTTCGTGACAGTAATCGGCGCGTCCACTGCCTTCTTTGCCGCAACCATCGGTCTTGTGCAGAATGACATCAAGCGGGTGATCGCCTATTCGACCTGCTCACAGCTCGGCTATATGTTTTTTGCGATTGGCGTTGGCGCTTATCCGGTCGCCATCTTCCATCTTTTCACCCATGCTTTCTTCAAGGCGCTGCTGTTCCTCGGCGCGGGGTCCGTCATTCATGCGGTTTCCGATGAGCAGGACATGCGCAACATGGGCGGGCTGTGGAAGCATATCAAGATCACCTATGTGATGATGTGGATCGGATCGCTGGCGCTTGCCGGGGTTCCCTGGTTTGCCGGTTACTTCTCGAAGGATGCAATTATTGAAGCGGCGTTTGCCTCCGGCAGCAATGTCGGCATGTATGCCTTCTGGATGGGCGTTGCGGCGGCAGTGCTGACGGCCTTCTATTCCTGGCGTCTGCTGTTCATGACCTTCCATGGCGAGCCGCGCGCGAGCAAGGAAGTGATGTCGCATATCCATGAAAGCGCGAATGTCATGCTGATCCCGCTCTATGTCTTGGCGGTCGGTGCGGTCTTTGCCGGTATGATCTTCTATCCCTTTATGGTCGGCCACGGGTATGAGGAATTCTGGGGCAATGCGCTCTTCTTCAAGCCGGAAAACCACATCATGCATGATTTCCATGATGTCCCGGGATGGGTCATTGCGACCCCGCTGATCGCGACGGCACTTGGTATTCTGGTGGCGTTCAACATGTATATCCGCCGCACGGACATTCCGGTACAGCTCGCCAAGACGCATTCGGCGCTCTACCAGTTCCTGCTGAACAAATGGTATTTCGACGAGCTGTACGACTTCGTCTTCGTGCGTCCCGCCAAGGCTATTGGCCGTTTCTTCTGGACGTTCGGTGATGGCAAGGTGATCGACGGGCTGGGGCCGAATGGCATCGCCGGGCGCGTTCTTGTGCTGGCGCGCCGCGCCTCCCAGTTGCAGAGCGGCTACATGTATCATTATGCGTTTGCCATGCTTCTTGGTGTCGCGGCGTTTGTTTCTTACTTTTTCTTCGCGGGTGGACATTAAGTCATGCTTGATTGGCCAATCTTATCAACGGTGACATTCTTGCCCCTGATCGGGGTGCTGCTGATCCTGCTGACCAGTGGCAAGGAAGAATCAGCGGCCCGCAACGCCCGCTGGGTGGCGCTCTGGACGACATTGTTCACCTTCGTCATCTCGCTCTTTATCTGGATCAACTTCGATGCGGATACGGCGGCGTTCCAGTTCGTGGAAAAGGGAAGCTGGCTCGGCAACAACATCAACTATCATATGGGCGTTGACGGTATTTCGATGCTGTTCATTATCCTCACCACCTTCCTGATGCCACTCTGTATCCTGGCGAGTTGGGAGGCGATTACGGTGCGGGTGCGCGAATATATGATCGCGTTCCTGATTATGGAAACGCTGATGATCGGCGTGTTCTGCGCGCTCGATATGGTGCTGTTCTACCTCTTCTTCGAGGCGGGGCTGATTCCGATGTTCTTGATTATCGGTGTCTGGGGGGGCGCGCAGCGGGTTTACGCCAGCTTCAAGTTCTTCCTCTATACGCTGATCGGGTCCGTCCTGATGCTGGTGGCGATGATCACCATGTATTTCATTGCCGGTACAACGGACATTCCGACCCTGATCGACTTTAGTTTCGATCCGCATCTGCAACTCTGGTTGTGGCTTGCCTTCTTTGCGTCCTTTGCCGTCAAGGTGCCGATGTGGCCGGTCCATACCTGGCTGCCCGATGCCCATGTGCAGGCGCCGACGGCGGGCTCGGTTATTCTGGCGGGTGTCCTTCTGAAGATGGGTGGTTACGGGTTCCTGCGATTCTCGATCCCGATGTTCCCGGAAGGATCGGAGTATTTCGCACCGCTCGTTTTCGCCCTCAGTGTTGTCGCGATTATCTATACCTCGCTCGTCGCGTTGGTGCAGAAGGATATGAAGAAGCTGATCGCCTATTCGTCTGTCGCGCATATGGGCTTTATTACCATCGGTATCTTTACATTCACCCAGCAGGGCCTTGAAGGTGGTATTCTGCAGATGATCAGCCACGGCATTGTCTCTGGCGCGCTTTTCCTCTGTGTCGGCGTGGTGTATGACCGCCTGCATACGCGTGAGATCGCCCGCTATGGCGGCCTCGTCAATCGCATGCCAAAATATGCGCTGATCTTCCTGATCTTTACGATGGCGACAATCGGCCTTCCCGGCACCAGCGGTTTCGTCGGTGAATTTCTGATCCTGGTTGGCGCCTATCAGGTCAATACGACCGTGGCCTTTATCGCGACGATCGGCGTTATCCTTGGCGCGGCCTACAGCCTTTGGCTCTATCGCCGGGTTGTCTTCGGCGAACTGGTGAAAGAGGACCTGAAAAACATCATGGATGTGGGCCGCCGCGAGATAATGATCTTCGCGCCGCTGATCATCGTGGCCTTCTGGATCGGTATCTATCCGGAACCGTTCCTCGACGTTATGCATGCTTCGGTGACCAATCTGATGGATCAGCATGAGACGGCCATTGAGGCCAGTAAAACAATACTCAACGCGGCTAAGTAGGTAGGTTCAAGAAATGGTTTTGCCCGATTTTTCAATCGCCCTTCCGGAGATATTCCTCGCCTGTGTTGCCATGGCGCTGCTTATGGTCGGCGCTTTTCGCGGAAACAAGTCCACGAACCTGATTTCCTGGCTGTCCGTGTTCGCTTTCATCTGTGCGGGTTTTCTGGTTCAGTTTGAAAGCCATGCGACGGTTACCACCTTCGGCGGGCTGTATCGCGATGACAATTTTGCCGTCTTCATGAAGACGTTGTGCCTGGGCGCGTCCGCCTTTGCCATCATCATGTCGATTGATTTCAACAAGCGCGAAAAGCTGGTCCGGTTCGAGTTTCCGATCCTGATCGTGATAGCCACGCTGGGCATGATGGTGATGATCTCGGCGAATGATCTCATGACCATGTATCTCGGGATCGAGCTGATGAGCTTGTCCCTCTATGTGACGGCCGCCTTCAAACGCGACAGCGTCCGCTCGACGGAGGCCGGTCTGAAGTATTTTGTTCTCGGGGCCCTGTCCTCGGGCATGTTGCTCTATGGCGTCTCGCTGATCTACGGCTTCTCCGGTACGACAAATTTCGATGTATTACGCGATACTTTCATGAGCGGGGAGGTGGAGGCTGGCGTCGGTCTGCTGATCGGCCTCGTTTTCCTCATCGCAGGTCTCGCCTTCAAGGTCTCCGCCGTGCCGTTCCATATGTGGGCACCGGACGTTTATGAGGGGGTTCCGACACCCGTCACAGCCTTCTTCGCAGCGGCCCCGAAAGTGGCGGCGATTGCCTTGTTCCTCCGGGTTTTCGTCACGCCCTTTGGCGATCTTGTCGATCAATGGCAGCAGATTATCGTCTTTGTCTCCATTGCCTCCATGATCCTTGGTGCCTTTGCGGCCATCAACCAGAAGAATATCAAGCGGCTGATGGCTTACTCCTCTATCGGTCATATCGGCTATGCGCTTGTCGGTCTCGCGGCGGGCACGGAAGAGGGGGTGCGTGGCGTTCTGATCTATATGGCGATCTATGTGGTGATGAATATCGGCACATTTGCCTGTATCCTCTCCATGCGGCAGCGCGACGGGATGGTGGAGGATATTTCCGAGCTTGCCGGTCTCAGCAAGACGCGTCCCTGGATGGCGTTCTTCCTGTTGCTGTTTATGTTCAGCCTCGCCGGTATTCCGCCGCTCGCCGGATTCTTTGGAAAATTCTACATCTTCGTGGCGGCCGTCAATGCAGGTCTTGTCCCGCTTGCTGTTGTCGGTCTGGTGACCTCGGTAGTCGGTGCCTATTATTATCTCCGTATCGTCAAGATCATGTATTTCGATGATGCGGCAGAAGGGTTCGAACCGGTGAGCCGGACCCAGACGATCATCATGACGGCGTCCGGCCTGTTTGTGGCCTTCTTCGTTATTTTCCCGGCTCCCTTGCTTGAAGGGGCGGAGGCTGCGGCGGCTGTGCTGTTCCCGTGATCAAACCCGATGTTGGCGGAATAGATATTCCGCCCTTTTTTAAGCTTACGGCTTTCGATACTGTCGGCAGTACGAATGTCGAGGCCCGACATCTCGCCGAAGCCGGCGCGCCGGAGGGACAGATTGTCTGGGCCAAACGGCAGGAACAGGGTGTTGGCAGACGCGGCCGCAGCTGGGTCAGTCCAGAGGGGAATCTGTACTGCTCGCTGATCCTCCGCCCTGACTGTGATCCGGCCGCAGCGGCCCGGCTTTCCTTTCTGGTGGCCCTTGCCATTCGGCAAGCCATTGCGACATTCCTGAACCCGGAAACCTCTCTTCGGTTGAAATGGCCCAATGACGTCCTCATAGACGGGCGCAAATCCGCCGGTATCCTGCTCGAAAGCAAAGTAAAGCCTAATGGCATGATGGATTACGTGATTGTCGGCACCGGCATCAATATCGCGAGTTATCCGCAATCTACCGATGGCCTGCCTGCCATATCGCTTAAGGAAGCGGGCGCGAAGGTTACGGTCGAGTCATTGCTCTCTGCCTATTCCTATGCATTCCTTGAGCTCTATGCGACCTGGAAGCAGTATGATTTTGCGCCGATCCGCGAGTTATGGCTGTCCCATGCCACCGGCGTTGGAGAGCGGATAACGGTGAAACTCTCCGATGAAACACTGGAGGGAACCTTCGCCGGGCTGGAAGATAATGGGGCGCTCGCGCTTATACTGGATACTGGTGAAAGAAAGCTGATCTCGGCGGGAGAAGTGTTTATAGTCCCTCCCGTCAGCTAACCCAAGGAGATGTCCATGCTACTGGCAATTGACGTTGGAAATACGAACATTACCTGTGCCGCCTATAAGGACAGGACGCTTGTCAATGAATGGCGCATATCGACGTCCGGTTCCCGTACGGCAGAGGAATATGGCGTCTGGCTCAGCCAGGCGATGGCGATTGACGGGTTAAAGCTCAATGATGTGACCCACGCAATTGTTGCGACAGTGGTGCCGGAAACCCTTTTCAACATCAAAGGATTTTGCCGCCGCTATTTCGGTGTGACTCCCCTTGTCATCGGGGAATCAAATGTGGATCTTGGGATGACACCGTTGATCGACCGTCCGTCCGAAGCGGGGGCGGACCGTCTGGTCAACGCTGTCGGGGCTCATTCGCTCTATGGCGGTCCGCTGGTGGTGATCGATTTCGGAACCGCGACGAACTTCGATGTCGTTGATGCAGACGGAAACTATATCGGTGGCGTGATCGCGCCGGGCGTCAATCTCAGCCTTGATGCGCTTTATCGGGCGGCGGCCAAGCTGCCGCGCATCGCCGTAGAACGGCCGCAGCGGGTAATCGGCAAGAATACGATCGAATGTATGCAGGCCGGCATTTACTGCGGCTATATCGCGATGGTGGAGGGGCTGGTATCGCGCATCAGAGACGAATATGGCAGCGAGATGAAAACAGTCGCAACCGGCGGTCTCGCGCCGCTGTTCTCGCGCGGAACGGAGATGATCGAGATTGTGAACGGCGATCTGACCCTCGCGGGGCTTGTTGAAATTTTTTACAGGAATAGCTGACACTCCATATGAGCAATATTGATCGCGACTTAAAGGAGGGTCTCTATTTCCTCCCCCTCGGCGGCAGCGGGGAAATCGGCATGAACCTCAACCTGTACTGTTGCGACGGGAAATGGTTGATGATCGATTGCGGGATTTCTTTTGCCGATGACCGGGCGCCGGGCATCGATGTGATTGTTCCCGATGCCGCCTGGATCGCAGAGCGGCGCGAAGACCTGCTTGCGATTATTGTGACCCATGCCCATGAGGATCACGTCGGGGCGGTTGCCCGTCTCTGGCCGAAATTTCGCTGTCCGGTTTATACGAGCCCGTTTACGGCTGAAATCCTGTCTCTCAAACTGGCGGAGGAGGAGCTTGAGGATGAGGTTGAGGTGAATGTGATTGCGCCGGGCAGCTCCGTCTCTCTCGGCGATTACCATATCGACTTTGTTGACCTCACCCATTCCATACCGGAAATGCAGGCGCTGATGATCACGACTCCTTACGGCCGCGTCCTGCATAGCGGCGACTGGAAACTTGATCCGGATCCGGTCGTCGGTCCGGCCAGCAACCTTGCCAAAATGCAGAAGGTTTCCGAAGCGGGCGTTCTGGCGATGATTTGCGATTCCACCAATGTCTTCAAGGAAGGTGTCTCCGGTTCGGAACAGGATGTGCAAAACAGTCTTGACCAGCTCTTGCGGGGTATTCCGTCTGGGCGGATCGCGGTCACAACCTTTGCCTCCAATATTGCCCGGCTTATGACGATTGCCAGCGTTGCCGAACGGAATGACCGGCACGTCGTGCTGGTCGGCCGTTCCCTGCATAGAATGACGCAGGCGGCGAAGAAATCGGGTTATCTCAATGACTTGCCGCCATTTCTTGATGAAAAATATGTGGGCCATATCCCGCGGGACAAGATACTGCTCCTCTGTACCGGCAGTCAGGGAGAGCCTCGCGGGGCGATGGCGCGGATTGCTCGAGGGGAGCATTCCCATGTTGAACTTTCACCGGGGGATACGGTGATTTTTTCCTCGAAAGTCATTCCGGGGAATGAGAAGACACTCTATGGGCTGCATAACCAGCTTACTGAATCTGGTGTCAATGTTATCACCGAAGCTGATGAATTCGTTCATGTTTCGGGCCATCCGGCGCGGGAGGAGCTGACCGATATGTATCGGATCGTGAAGCCCGAGATCGCGATCCCGGTCCATGGGGAGGCGCGGCATATCCGAGCCCATTGTGAGTTGGCGCTGTCTCTCGGCGTGAAACAGGCGATTGAGATCACCAACGGAAATATTCTCAAGCTTGCACCGGGAGAGGCCGGTATTATTGCCAATGTCCCCTCGGGCCGGCTTGCGGTCGATGCCGGGGGCCTGACCCCGCTGGACGGTGAATTTCTCTCGACCCGCCGCCGCCTTGTCTATAACGGCAGCGTCAGCGGGGTTGTCTTTGTCAATGAAAAGGGCCAAATAACAGAGGATCCGATAATACGACTACGGGGCGTGCTGGATGAAACCCTGTTTCCGCAGTTGCAAAAAGACTTGAGAGAACAGATAATAGATAATCATAACCGCTTGAAAAAAAGCGAAAAACTGGATGACGACGAGGTTGAGTTATCGGCGCATAATGCGGTTCGCCGGGTGTTTCGCAGGCTTGCCGGGCGGCGGCCGATTACGGATATCTACGTCATCAGATTTGAGGAAGAGTAAGGATATATAACAAGATGATTGGACGATTGAATCATGTGGCCATTGCGGTCCCCGACCTTGAGGCCGCCACGGCGGTTTACCGTGATACGCTGGGCGCGAAAGTCAGCGCACCGCAGGACGAGCCCGACAATGGCGTGACCGTCGTATTTGTCGAGCTGGAGAATACCAAGATCGAGCTTCTCCATCCTCTTGGGGAAAACTCCCCGATTGAGGGTTTCCTGGCGAAAAACGCATCTGGCGGTATCCATCATGTCTGCTATGAAGTCGAGGATATCATCGCGGCGCGGGATCAGCTGAAAGCGAAGGGTGCGCGGGTGCTGGGGGATGGAGAGCCGAAGATCGGCGCCCATAAGAAGCCGGTTTTATTCCTGCATCCCAAGGACTTCAGCGGAACTCTTGTCGAACTGGAACAGGTATAGAGGCAGCATAGAATGTCCATTGTCGGCGGCGTTGTCATATTCACGATTACCTGGATGCTCGTCCTTTTTACGGTGTTGCCCTGGGGGGTGAAACCACAAAGCGAGGATGAAGGGGAGATCGAGCCCGGTACGGTCGAGAGCGCCCCGTCAAACCCCCGCATATGGACAAAATTCGCTATGACAACGGTGATTACGACCCTGCTGTTTATCATTGTCTGGACAATTGTCGACCTTGATTTGTTTGATATCCGGGCCTATTTCCAGGATATATAGGAGGTTCGACAGGACGATGTTCCGGTTTCTTGTGGCGGCGATGCTCATGGGGCTTTTTGCGGCAACCGCCGTGGCGGAGGACGAGATACGGCTTGAAGTATCCCGCTCTGCTTGCGAGCAGATCGTGAAATACAAACAGTCACCGGATGTCACCTATCAGCCGGGCGTTGACGTACATGGCAAACCTGTCGCGCCCGCGGACCTTGAGGACGAACGCACGAATATTCCCGATCAGATCTATGTAAACCTCGCCTTGCCGTTAAAGGATTTATTGAAAAGTTATAATCCGAAGCTGGCGGAAGCCGAGGTGAATGTCGGGATTGTCGAATTCGACATTGCTTCCGGACAGCTTCTTTACAATGGGCAGGAACTGACGGACCCGGCCGAAAATGCCATCGCCGATGAATGCCGGAAACGGTATCAGTAAGGTGAAATCCTTGCAATCTGCTCAAATCCCGTTAAAAGTCACCAAAAGTTATCATTTTCAATCGTTCTGAGGCTCAAATGCGTCTGTCCCGTTATTTTCTGCCGACCCTCAAGGAAGACCCCAAGGAGGCCCAGATTGTCTCCCACCGGTTGATGCTGCGGGCCGGAATGATCCAGCAATCATCCGCCGGGATCTACAGCTGGTTGCCGATGGGCTTCAAGGTGATGAAAAAGATCGAGCAGATTGTGCGCGAGGAACAGAACCGGGCAGGGGCGCTTGAAATCCTGATGCCGACCCTGCAGCCGGCTGATCTCTGGCGGGAATCGGGCCGTTATGATGATTATGGCAAGGAAATGCTGCGCATCACCGACCGGCATGAACGCGATATGCTCTATGGGCCCACGAATGAGGAGCAGGTCACAGATATTTTCCGCTCCCATGTCAGAAGTTACAAGAATTTACCGTTGAATCTCTACCATATCCAATGGAAGTTCCGCGATGAAGTCCGTCCGCGGTTCGGGGTCATGCGCGGCCGTGAGTTCTTGATGAAGGATGCCTACTCCTTTGACCTGGATTATGAAGGCGCCAAAACGGCTTACAACAATATGTTCGTGGCTTATCTCAAGACATTTTCCCGCCTCGGGCTGAATGCCGTTCCCCTTCGTGCCGCGACAGGGCCGATCGGCGGCGATCTGTCGCATGAGTTCATCATTCTGGCGGATACCGGCGAGAGTGAGGTCTTTTACCACAAGGACCTCCTGACCCTTGAGACCCCGACGGAGACGAATTACACCGCGGAGGAGTTGCAGGGGATCGTCGATAAATGGACGAGCTATTACGCGGCGGCGGATGATATGCATGATCCCGCCAATTGCGATGTCAGCGAGGCCGATCTGGTCTCCCGGCGCGGGATTGAGGTGGGCCATATTTTCCATTTCGGGGATAAATACTCAAAAGCCATGGGCGCAAAGGTTGCAGGCCCGGAGGGCAAAGACGTGATCGTTTCCATGGGGTCCTACGGGATCGGGGTGTCGCGGCTTGTCGGCGGCATCATTGAGGCGTCCCATGACGATGCCGGTATCATCTGGCCGGAGAGCGTTGCACCGTTCAAGGTGGGCCTGATCAACCTTAAAAGCGGGGATGAAGCCTGTGATGCAGCCTGCGAGGACTTTTATGGCAAGCTCAACAATCTGGATATTGAGGTGCTGTATGACGACACGCCGGGGCGGGCAGGCGAGAAATTTGCCAATATGGACCTGATCGGCCTGCCATGGCAGGCGACAATCGGGCCGCGCGGCGTGAAATCCGGCGTTGTCGAAGTGAAGAACCGCGCCACCGGCGAGAAGCAGGAACTAGGCTTGAACGACGCCCTGCAATTACTGGCAGGCCGGAGCTAGTGTTTTCGAGTTTTGAATGGACGATGGCGCTCCGCTATCTTCGTGCCCGGCGGCAGGAGGGGTTTATCTCCGTCATTGCCACTTTTTCCTTTCTTGGCATCGGGCTCGGGGTGGCAACCCTGATTATCGTCATGTCCGTCATGAACGGGTTCCGTGCGGATCTGCTGGACCGTATTCTCGGGTTGAACGGCCATTATGAAGTCCGCGCCCCGGCGGAAGAGTCGCTGGTCGATTTTGACGGTATCGTGGCGCGGCTTGCCGATATTCCTGAAGTTGTGCGGGTAACGCCGATTGTCGAAGGGCAGGTAATGGCGTCCGGCAAGGCGGCGAGCGGTGCGCTTGTCCGAGGTATCTCACCGAACCAGCTTGCCGCCCTTGACGTTATCTCAACCGGGATCGTTGAAGGCTCATTGGAAAATTTCGGGAATGATAACTCAATCGTCCTCGGTTACAGGCTTGCCCGCACCTTGGGAGTCTCGGCAGGTGACAAGGTGAAGCTGATCTCGGCGCAGGGCACGCCGACGGCCTTCGGCACCGTGCCACGGGTTAAAACCTTTGATGTGGCCGGGTTGTTCGATACGGGAATGTATGAGTATGACAGCGGCTATATCTATATGTCGCTGAAGGCGGCGCAGAATTACTTCCGGCTGGGGGACGGAGTGACAGCACTCGAAGTCTTCGCGACGGACCCGGACGAGGCTCTGGCCATTCGGAGCGAGGTGATCAATGCGGTGAATATCCGTGCCTTTATCTATGACTGGCAGCAATCCCGCGCGAGCTTCTTCAATGCGCTTGAGGTGGAGCGGAATGTGATGTTCCTGATCCTCACCCTGATCATCCTGGTCGCGGCCTTCAACATCATTTCCAGCCTGATCATGCTGGTGAAGGACAAGGGGCGGGATATTGCGATCCTGAGGACCATGGGAGCAACCCGCGGCATGATCATGCGGGTCTTCTTCATTGCCGGGGCCAGCGTCGGTGTTGTCGGAACCTTTTTCGGCTTTCTGCTGGGGCTCGGGTTCTGTATGAATATCGACAAGATCAAGGGGGTGATCGAGGGGATCACTGGGGCGGAACTGTTTTCTGCGGAAATCTATTTTCTCTCGAATTTGCCTGCGAAAATAGATGTGGCGGAGGTGACGACGGTCGTCATCATGGCGCTCGTCATTTCGCTGCTGGCGACGATATATCCATCCTGGCGTGCTGCGCGCCTTGATCCGGTGGAGGCGCTTCGATATGAGTGAGGCCGTTCTTCAACTTGAAAATATCGGGCGTGTCTTCAAGCAGGGGCAGGAGAAGCTTCTGGTTTTAGAAGATGTCGCGCTTGAACTCCGCCCCGGCGAGATTGTCGCCCTGTTGGGACCGTCCGGTTCAGGTAAATCCACGTTGCTGCAAATCGCCGGCTTGCTGGAACCGCCGACGACCGGCACGGTGCGGATCGATAATATTGATTGCAGCAAGGCGCGGGATAACAAGCGCACGCAAGTTCGCCGCGAGAAAATCGGCTTTGTCTATCAGTTCCATCATCTTCTGCCTGAATTCTCGGCGCTTGAGAATGTCATGATGCCGAACCTGATCGCGGGCGCTCCGAAAGCGAAGGCGAAAGAAAAAGCAAAAGAATTGCTGGATCGGATGGGGCTGAAGGACCGGCTCTCTCATCGTCCGGCCAAGCTTTCCGGCGGGGAGCAGCAGCGCGTCGCCATTGCCCGAGCGCTTGCCAATGATCCGCTGATCCTGCTGGCGGATGAACCGACCGGAAATCTGGATGAGCAGACGGCGGAGATTGTGTTCAAGCAATTTTTGGATGCGGTGCGGGACCGGCAGGTGGCCGCACTTGTGGCAACCCATAACAATGAGCTTGCCCGTCGTATGGACCGGATTGTCCAGGTTCGGGATCATCATCTGGTAGCTGGGTAAGACGGCAGTTTTGCCTTGCTTTCCCGGATTGAATAATTTTATTTGACAAAAGAACAAAACAAGAACATGCTGTTTTCCAGCAGACAATCAGGAGAACTGCCATGAATATGAATCAGATAATCAAAAGCGGATTTGAATGTGCTGCCTTTGCGGGTGCGCTCGGAGTGATGGTGTTCTGGGCGGATATCGTGGCAGGCCTTGCCGGACAGCTCTAGGGAGATGATTTTCGATTAAGGCGGAAGGGGAGTTATCCACAAGAAATTTAACGGAAGGTGCTGTCAAGCCCTGATCTTTTGTTAAGGACATGCAATAATGGGACGGCTGAAATCACAGATTGGAGATTTGCCGTTGTCCAGTGCCCTGCCTGGCCCCCGTTTTATTCATTTGCGTGTCCATTCCGCCTATTCCCTCTCTGAGGGGGCGATGCCGGTCAAGGATATCAAATCGCTCTGCGTCTCGAACGATATGCCGGCAGTAGCGATTACGGACACCAGCAACATGTTCGGCGCGCTGGAATTTTCCCTCGCGATGAAGGGGGGCGGGGTGCAGCCGATTATCGGCTGTCAGCTCGCCATCATGCGCGAAGACGGTATTGACCGGAGCGGGCGGCGGCCGGAGCCGGACCCCGTCGTGCTGCTGGCCCAGGACGAGGCGGGCTATAACAATCTTTTGAAACTGACGTCCCATGCTTTTCTGAAAACGGAATCGGGGGAAACGGCGCAGGTGCCGATGGCGCTGCTCGAACAGCATAATAGCGGACTGATCTGCCTGACCGGTGGAGCAGAAGGCCCCGTCGGGAGATTGCTTGCCGGAGACCAGTTGCCGGCGGGGGAAGAGTATGTGCGCAATCTTGCCCGGATTTTTGACGGACGCCTTTATATGGAGCTGCAGCGCCATGGCCTGCCGCTGGAACAGAAAACGGAACCGGGCTTCCTGAAGCTCGCCTATGATCTGGATATCCCGCTGGTCGCGACCAACGAAGTGTTTTTCGCCGATCGTGATATGTATGAGGCGCATGATGCGCTTCTATGTATCGCCGCCGGAAAATATGTCGGGGACCAGGATCGGATCAAACGGACGCCGGATCATTATTTCAAATCGCAGGCGGAGATGGTCGAGCTCTTCTCCGACCTGCCGGAAGCCATCGATAATACGGTGGTCATTGCCCGGCGCTGTGCGGTGGCCTCTCCCACGCGGGACCCGATCCTGCCGGCGTTCTCCTCGGCTGAGGGGCGTGATGAGGCGGGGGAACTGGCGGCAGCCGCCTCGGAAGGCCTTAAAGTCCGGCTTGAAAACGAAGTATTCACGGAGGGGATGAGCCCCGAGGAGCGGGACGCCACGGCGAAGGAATATGTCGACCGCCTTAACTATGAAATCAGTGTCATCAATGAAATGGGCTTTCCCGGCTATTTCCTGATTGTTTCCGATTTTATCCAGTGGTCGAAGGAGAATGATGTTCCCGTTGGCCCGGGCCGTGGTTCGGGCGCGGGCTCGGTTGTTGCCTGGGCGCTGACTATTACCGATCTTGATCCGCTACGCTTCGGTCTCCTGTTTGAACGGTTCCTCAATCCGGAGCGGGTGTCGATGCCCGACTTTGATATCGATTTCTGCCAGGACAAGCGGGAAAAGGTCATCCGCTATGTGCAGGACAAATACGGCCATGATCAGGTGGCGCAGATCATTACCTTCGGTAAGCTGCAGGCAAAGGCGGCGGTCCGCGACGTGGGGCGGGTGCTGCAAATGCCTTACGGTCAGGTAGACCGGATCAGCAAGATGATCCCGGCCAATCCGGCCAATCCCGTCAGTTTGCAGCAGGCACTGGATATCGAGCCACGCCTGCGGGAGGAGAGGGCCGGTGATCCGGAAGTTGCGCGCCTTCTGGAAATCGCGCTGCAGCTGGAAGGGCTGTATCGCCATGCGTCCACCCATGCGGCGGGCGTGGTGATCGGCGACCGCTCGCTCGATGAGCTTGTGCCGCTCTATCGCGATCCGCGCTCCGACATGCCGGTAACGCAGTTCTCCATGAAATATGCGGAAACGGCGGGGCTGGTGAAATTCGACTTTCTCGGCCTCAAGACCCTTACGGTGCTGGACCGGGCAAAAATGCTGCTGGCCCGCCGTGGTATCGAGATTGACTATGCGAAGGTGCCGTTGGATGATCCGGCGGTGTTCGAGCTGCTCTCCACCGGCAATACCATTGGCATATTCCAGCTTGAAAGTTCGGGCATGCGGGACATGCTCCGGAAAATGCGCCCTGACGCGTTCGAGGATATTATCGCCATCGTGGCGCTCTATCGCCCCGGTCCGATGGAGAATATCCCGACTTATATCCGCCGCAAGCATGGGGAGGAGGAGCCCGATTACCTGCATCCCGAGCTGAAGCCGGTGCTCGAGGAAACCTACGGCGTCATTATCTATCAGGAACAGGTGATGGAGATTGCGCGAACGCTGGCGGGCTACAGCCTGGGCGATGCTGATCTCTTGCGCCGGGCCATGGGTAAGAAAATCCAGTCGGAAATGGATATGCAAAGGTCCATCTTCGCCAAAGGAGCGAAGGAAAAGGGGATTTCCGCCAAGGACGCGACCCATATTTTCGATCTGGTGGCGAAATTTGCAAACTACGGTTTCAACAAATCCCATGCTGCTGCTTATGCCCTCGTCTCCTATCATACGGCATGGCTCAAGGCGAACTATCCGGTGGAATTCATGGCGGCGTCCATGAGCCTCGACATGAACAATACGGATAAACTCAATATTTTCCGTCAGGATCTTGAGCGCATGAAAGTGCCCATCCACCCGCCATGCCTTAATAAGTCGGATGTCGAATTTTCGGTGGAATTTGAGGGGGATCAGGGCGCCGTGCGTTATGCGCTTGCGGCGGTGAAGAATGTCGGGCGGGAGGCGATGGCCGGGATCGTGCGCGAGCGCAGCGAGAATGGCCCGTTCAAGGACCTGTTCGATTTTGCGGCGCGTCTCAACCCTAAATATATGAACAAGCGTCAGGCGGAAAATCTCGTCCGGGCCGGTGCGTTTGACGACATGCTGGATCATCGCTCCCAGGTTTTCTCTGCAATCGAGATTCTGTTACGTCAGGCTCAGCAATCGGAGGAAGAGCGCGGCTCGGGTCAGGTCAACCTGTTTGGCGGAGCGTCCGAGGCTTTGACCGTCCGTCCGGCATTGCCCGATGTCTCCCGCTGGACGGCCATGGAGCAATTGAAGCAGGAGTTCGACGCCATCGGTTTCTACCTCTCGGGCCATCCGCTCGATGCATGGGACAAGACATTGGACAAAGCGGGGGTTCGTGATGCGGCGAGCTACCTTGCCAGCCTTGGCACGACGGAGAGCGCGGCAACGCTCGCCGGAACGGTGATGGGCAAGCGCGAGCTCCGGACGCGGAAGGGAAAACCGCTGGCGTTTGTTCAGCTCTCCGATGCGACAGGGGCCTTTGAGGTCACCATGTTCGCGGAATCGCTGGATAAATACCGTGATTTGCTGGTCGTTGGGCAGTCGCTTGTGCTGCGGGTGACGGGAAATCTCGATAGTGATCAACCGCGGCTGACGGTGCAGAGCCTGCAACGGCTGGAAACGCTGGCAGCGAATATCGCGGATGGCGTACGTATTTTTGCGAATGACGACAGGCCGATTGCGGAAGTGGCGGCGATCCTCAAACAGGGCGGCCGGGGCCGGGGGCGTGTCGCCTTTGTCCTCAATCTGGAGGCGGAGGCGAAGGAGGTTGAGTTTGATCTTTCCGATCAGGTGAATATCACGCCGGAAGTCCGTCAGGCCCTTAAATCCGCTGCCGGGGTTATCGATGTTCACGATATTTAGTCCCGATCGGCGGATTTAAGCGTGAATCCGCATTTTTCCCTTGCATCCGGGGCGCGAGGGGCCTATTTACCGCACTGTTAAATTCACACGTGGGTTTTGGGTCAGGCTGTGTTGGTCTTTCCCATCCGGTGTCCCGAGGATGATCCGACGGACCGCAGCTCACGGAGGTTCAACCGGAAAAGGAGATTGCAGAATGGCTCTGCCAACTTTTACTATGCGTCAGCTTCTGGAAGCTGGTGTTCACTTTGGCCACCAATCACGTCGCTGGAACCCGAAAATGGGTCCCTATATTTTTGGTGCCCGTAACAAAATCCATATTCTTGACCTGCAACAGACAGTCCCGATGCTGTATCAGGCCCTTAAAGTCGTGCGCGACACTGTTGCCGGAGGCGGACGTGTCCTGTTCGTTGGCACCAAGCGCCAGGCATCCGAGGTTGTTGCGGAAAGCGCCAAGCAGTGCGCGCAGTTCTACGTCAACCATCGCTGGCTCGGCGGCATGCTGACCAACTGGAAAACTGTCTCGGAATCGATCAAGCGGCTGCACAAGCTTGAAGAGCAGCTTGCAGAGGAACATACAGGCCTGACCAAGAAAGAAGTCCTGAAAATGACCCGCGAGCGGGACAAGCTGGAACGCGCACTTGGCGGTATCAAGGAAATGGGCGGCCTGCCGAATGTGATTGTCGTGATTGACACGAACAAGGAAGAACTGGCCGTTCAGGAAGCCAACAAGCTGGGCATTCCGGTCGTCGCGATCTTGGACAGTAACTCCGATCCCGATGGCATTACCTATCCAGTACCGGGCAATGACGATGCACTTCGTGCGATCAGCCTGTATTGCGACCTGTTCAAGCAGGCAGTTATTGACGGCATTTCCATGGAAATGTCAAGTCAGGGCACGGACCTTGGTGCATCGGAAGCGCCGACGCTGAGCGAAGATCTGCCGGAAGAGGAAAAAGCCGAAGAGGCTGCTCCGGAAGCTTCAGTGGAAGATTCTGAAGCGGCGCCGGCCAAAGCTGAAGAAGAAAGCGCGCAAGCGTCTTAAATCTGAGAGGGTCGCCCGGGCCTTATGGGGCGGGCGTCTCCCCCTTTTAAGAATATAAACGCGAGGATGAATTATGACTGCTATCACAGCGGCACTTGTTAAAGACCTCCGCACCCAGTCCGGGGCGGGCATGATGGATTGTAAAAAAGCGCTGACGGAAACGAACGGCGATATCGAGGCAGCGATCGACTGGCTTCGGACCAAGGGTCTGGCCACGGCGGCGAAGAAATCCGGCCGGGTCGCCGCGGAAGGGCTGGTGGCCGTTTCCACGAATGGAACGACCGGTGCTGTCGTTGAGGTGAATGCAGAGACTGACTTTGTGGGCCGGAACGAGGATTTCCAGGCTCTGGTAAAGGGTATTGCCTCTGTCGCCGCCGAAAAAGGCGATGACATTGACGCGATCAAGGCCTCTCCTTTTCCTGGTGGATCCGGCACGGTCGAAGAGAAGCTGACCGAAGCCATCGCCACAATCGGCGAGAATATGGCATTGCGTCGCGCGGCTTCCTTAAGTGTGGAGAAGGGGGTTGTTGCCTCCTACGTTCATAACGCCGTTGCAGATGGACTTGGTAAAATCGGCATTCTGGTCGCCCTTAAAAGCGGTGGCGATACGGAAAAGCTTGCCGTGCTCGGTAAGCAGATTGCGATGCATATCGCCGCGACAAGCCCGCAGTCAATCGGCTTGGATGATCTCGATCCGGAAGCGGTTGAGCGCGAACGGGCCGTTCTCTCGCAGCAGGCACGCGAATCCGGCAAGCCGGAAGAGATTATCGGAAAGATGGTCGAAGGCCGTATTAGCAAGTTCTACAAGGAAGTTGTCCTGCTGGAGCAGACCTTCGTGGTTGATGGTGAGAATACGGTCAAGGCTGCTATCGATCTCGTTGCCAAGGAAATAGGCTCGCCGATCGAGGTTGTCGGCATGGTTCGTTTCGCCGTCGGCGAGGGGATCGAGAAGGAAGAAAGCGATTTCGCGGCAGAAGTGGCGGCTGCTGCCCGATAGCAGCGGTCGAATACAAAAAATATATGGCGGTCTCGGTTCGAGGCCGCCATATTTTTATGTGCGGCTTCGCGGCTTTTCAAATCATACTTTTTCTGTATGCTGTCTTGCCGACACGGTTAACCATATGTAGCAGTTTTGGAAAATAATATGCCGAAATCACCTCAGTACCACAGGGTTCTCCTGAAATGTTCCGGTGAAGCACTTCTGGGAAGCCAGCAATATGGTATTGATGTCGAGACAGTGTCCCGCATAGCCAAGGATATACGCTCCGCCCATGACATGGGGGTGGAAGTCTGCGTCGTTGTCGGGGGCGGCAACATATTCCGCGGCATTTCCGGCACGGCAAAAGGCATGGACCGGTCCAGCGCCGATTACATGGGCATGCTGGCGACGGTGATGAACGCGCTTGCTCTGCAAAATGCAATCGAAGCCCAGGGAATGGACAGCCGTGTCCTGTCCGCCATTCCGATGTCCGCGGTATGCGAACCCTATATCCGCCGCCGGGCCGAGCGGCATCTTGAAAAAGGCCGTATCGTGATCTTTGCGGCAGGCACCGGAAATCCCTACTTTACAACGGATACTGCCGCTGCCCTTCGCGCGGCCGAGATGAAATGCGACGCCCTGCTGAAAGGCACGAACGTCGACGGCGTCTATGACAAGGATCCGCGTAAATTTGAGGATGCGGAGCGGTATGAGACCTTGTCTCATCTCGATGTGCTGGCTCGGGACCTCAAGGTCATGGATGCCGCGGCTATCTCGCTCGCTCGGGAAAACAAAATTCCAATCCTTGTCTTTTCAATTCAGGAAGAGGGTTCATTTGCCCAGGTCCTGCGGAAAGAAGGATGTTTCACAGAAGTTGTTTAGGGGTATAAGATATCCCGGCTAATAAAAAAGATGCCAGATTATTAAGCCTGGCAATTGAGGAGAGGAAAGAATGGCGGCGCCGAACATGAAAGATCTTGAAAAACGCATGCAGGGGGCACTTGAAGCACTAAAGCATGAGTTTACAGGGCTGCGGACCGGTCGGGCGCATATCAGCTTGCTCGATACCGTCATGGTGGAAAGCTACGGAAGTTCTATGCCCATTAACCAGGTCGGAACCGTGAGCACGCCCGAATCTCGCTTATTGAGCGTACAGGTTTGGGACAAGAATAATCTCAAGGCGGTCGAGAAGGGTATTCGTAATTCGGGCCTCGGCCTCAACCCGGTCGTCGACGGCATGGTTGTCCGGGTTCCCATTCCCGAATTAACGGAAGAACGGCGCGCCGAGCTTGCCAAGGTCGCGGCCAGCTATTCCGAAAGCGCCAAGGTCGCCATCCGCAATGTCCGTCGTCACGGAATGGATGATGCAAAGGCAGCCGAGAAAGATGGCGATTTTTCCGAAGATGATCGCAAGAAGGCTGAAGATGCTATTCAGAAACTGACAGACAATTATGTCGATAAGGTCGATGAAATGCTGTCGGAGAAACAGCAGGAAATCATGCAGGTCTGACGCATGGAAGTCTTGCCCTCTGTCACATCCGGCGACTGCCTGATCCCCGAACATGTCGCGATTATTATGGACGGCAACGGACGCTGGGCGACGAAGCGCTCCCTGAAGCGTCTGCGCGGCCATGAGCAGGGGGCGGAAGCCGTCCGCGAAGCGGTAAAGGGTTGCGGTGAACTCGGCATTCGCTATCTGACGATCTTCGCCTTTTCCTCTGAAAACTGGAGCCGTCCGGTCGAGGAAATCAATCATCTGATGGGCCTTTTCCGATTTTTCTTTCAGAAAGAAGTCAAGGCGCTCTGTGAGGCCGGAGTAAGAGTAAAATTTATTGGTGATATCAGTCGATTGCCTGATGATGTTCAGGAATTGATTGACGACCTTAAGAAACGCACAAAGGATAATTCCAAGCTGATCCTGACGATTGCGCTCAGCTATGGAAGCCAGGCAGAGATTGCCGGCTCCATGCGGCGCATTGCGGATAAGATCAAAGCCGGTGAGATAGCGCCGGAAGATATAGACGAGACCATGGTTGCGCGGCACCTTGAGACCGCGGACCTGCCTGATCCCGACCTGTTGATCCGGACCAGCGGCGAACAGCGGCTCAGTAATTTCCTGCTCTGGCAATGCGCCTATACGGAATTTGTTTTTCTGGATGTGCTGTGGCCGGATTTCCGTAAAGAGGATCTGATCGGCGCTATTGAAGAATTTGGAAGCCGCAACCGTCGATACGGGGCCGTATAAGTGCTGCTGTCCTCTCTGACGTCCCTGCAGCAGCGTGTCATTTCGGCGCTTGTTCTGGCGCCCATCGCGATTGCAGCGCTCTATTTTGGCGGTGTTTATTTTCTGGCTTTCCTGATTGGTGCCGCGGCGATCATGGCCTATGAATGGTGCCATGCCTCCCTTGAAACAAAACCGGGTATTCTCACGGCGCTGACGGCGATAACGGTAATCTCTGCCTTGGTTCTGACATATAATTTCGATATTTTTCAGTTGGTTGGGGTCGTTATCTCTGGATCTGTCTTAACGGCTGTTGCGACTGCTTTCATCAAGGGACGAGCGCGTATTGTCTGGTCGTTCTTCGGGCCCATATGCATTGGCGTGCCGGTTGTCGCGCTGATGCTGTTGCGCTCGATCCCGGAAACCGGCTTTGCACTGACGTTTGGCTTGTTTCTTGTTATATGGGCAACGGATATTGGCGCATACTTCAGCGGAAAATCGATTGGCGGGCCCAAAATTGCGCCGTCGATCAGTCCCAACAAGACCTGGGCCGGGCTTATCGGCGGCATGATCGCTGCCATGATAGTGGCGTTCGGGGTGAACAGCCTGCTGATTGGCGGGCAGGTTGCGACAATCGGTATACTGGGCTTAGGCGCCATTTGTGCTATATTCGCGCAGATGGGTGATTTCGCCGAGTCAGCGTGGAAGCGTCATTTTGGCATAAAGGACGCCAGCAATCTTATTCCGGGCCATGGCGGTGTTATGGACCGGCTTGACGGCGTCTTCCTGACAGCGCCAATTCTGATGGCAATATTGATGTGGAATGGGATTTAGGATGAGTATCAGTCCGGCGACAAGGAAGATTTCCCCGACCCAGCATCCCGGGGTGCGCCGCGTGAGTATTTTTGGGTCCACCGGGTCTATTGGAGTAAATACGCTGGACCTTATTGCGGCGGCGCCGGAAAAATTCGCGGTTGAAGTATTGAGCGCGAACGAGAATGTCACCTTGCTGGCGGAGCAGGCGCGGCAATTCGGGGCGAAGCGCGCCGTTATCGCCAATGAGGCCAAATATGCGGAGCTGAAGTCTCTGCTCTCGGGAAGCGCCGTTGAGGTGGCTGCCGGGCGGGACGCTTTGATCGACGCGGCCTCCTGCAAGGTGGATTGGGTCATGCTCGGGATCGTTGGCGCGGCAGGACTGGCGCCGACAATTGCCGCAGTAAAGACAGGTGCAATCATCGCTATTGCCAATAAGGAGGCATTGGTCTGCAGCGGGGATATGGTCCTCGCGGATGTAAAGAAATATGGCGCGACACTGCTTCCCGTGGATAGTGAGCACAATGCGATATTCCAGGTTCTGGACTTCGATCAGATTGACAAAGTAGAGCGCCTTGTCCTGACGGCGTCTGGTGGCCCGTTCCTTGATTATACATTGGAGCAGATGAAATCGGTCACGCGCGACCAGGCGCTGGCCCATCCGAACTGGGAAATGGGCGCGAAAATATCCGTTGATAGCGCAACGATGATGAACAAGGGACTGGAATTTATCGAGGCTGTGCGCCTGTTTCCCGTCTCACCGGAGCAGATCGATATTCTCGTTCATCCGCAATCGGTTATTCACAGCATGGTGGAGTATCGCGACGGTTCGGTGCTTGCGCAGATGGGCGCGCCGGATATGCGAACCCCGATTTCCTACACATTGGGCTGGCCGGAACGGCATGACTTCAGGGCGGAGCGGCTTGACCTCGCAAAAGTCGGTTCGCTGACCTTTCTGGACCCCGATCATGTGAAATTCCCGGCCCTGCGCCTTGCGCGAGAGGCGTTAAATACTGGAAAATCGGCTCCGACAATCCTAAATGCTTCCAATGAGGTCGCAGTCCATGGTTTCCTGAAGGGTGAAATCCGCTTTCTGGATATTGCCGGGATCGTGGAGGAATGCCTGAATCGTGCAAATATCGCCGAGTTGACCTCGATAGAGGATATATTTGACTGTGATGCACAAAGCCGGGATCTGGCCCGGTCCGTCATGGCGTCCATTTCGACGAAAGTTTAAAACGGTAAAGTAATATGGATTTTCTGATCAATAACTGGATTTACATCCCGGCCTTTATTGTTGTCATTACGGTTCTGGTCTTTGTCCATGAGTACGGACATTACAAGGTTGCGCGGCTTTGCGGCGTGAAAGTCGATGCTTTTGCCATCGGATTTGGCCCGGAACTCTGGGGCCGCTATGACAAGAACGGCTGCCGATGGAAGGTCTGCGCGGTTCCCTTCGGTGGATATGTGAAGTTCCACGGGGATGTCGGCGTTGCCAGCGATGCTGCGGGCGATATTGACGAGATGTCCGAGGAAGAAAAAAAGACCAGTTTCCACCATAAGTCCCTGCTACAGCGATCTGCGGTCGTCTTTGCCGGTCCGGCGGCCAACTTCATTTTTGCCATTGTCGCGATGGCAATCCTCTACATGGCGCTCGGCCAGGCGCAGACCCCTCCGGTTGCCGGAGAGGTTCAGCCGAATAGCGCGGCAGCGGAGGCTGGTATCGAGGTCGGAGATCGGGTTATCTCCGTGAATGGCGCCGCCGTTGACAGTTTCGAGGAGTTGCGCCGGACCGTTCTTGTCGGTCTTAATGAACCGCTTGATGTGAAGATTGACCGTGACGGACGTATCATTGATCTCGCCATCACGCCGCATATTGTCGAAGAAGTCGATGCGGACGGGAATATCCAGCGCATTGGCCGTCTTGGCATTGTGTCGACGGGGCGGGAATTTGTCCGCCATGGCCCGATCAGTGCACTGACCAGCGCGGTGGATCAGACCTGGTTTATCACCACCGCGACATTGAAGGGGGTTGGGCAGATGATCTCCGGTGCGCGGGACACGAAGGAGCTGAGCGGTCCGCTCGGTATCCTCAAAATGTCCGGTGATGCGGCCAAGCGCGGCGAGGATATCGTCGATAACGCTTTGTCCCTGTTCAACTTCATGATTTTCGTTTCCATCAGCCTCGGCCTGATCAATCTCTTTCCGATACCGATGCTGGATGGGGGGCATCTTGTTTTTTATGCCTATGAGGCGGTTCGCGGCAAACCGCCCTCTGCAAAAGCCATGGAATTCAGTTTCCGAATTGGACTATCCCTCGTTCTGATGCTAATGGTATTTGCCACATGGAATGACGTTAACAAACCTTGGGTAAAAGATTTTTTCACCGGCTTGTTTTCCTGACAGGCAAGGTCTGATAGAACTGTTCGACGATAACTGAGGCTGTCCGCTCAGGGGGGTGGGAATTTGCGCGTATTTTTGTTACTTGCAGTGTTTGCATTTGCAACACTCTCGACGGTGCTGACAGCCAGCCAACCGGTTTTCGCGCAATCATCCGCTATAATTTCCGAGGTCCGCGTTGAGGGTAACCAGCGGATTGAGGCCGATACGATCAGATCTTATCTCCTGATCTCGGTGGGCACGCCCTATGATCGTTCCCGCGTTGACCGGTCTCTCAAGGCGCTTTTCAATACCGGGCTTTTCGCCGATGTTACCATCCGTCAGGAAGGGGATGCGGTGATCGTCAATGTGGTTGAAAATCCTATTATCAACCGACTGGCGTTTGAAGGAAACCAGCGGATCGAAGATGAAACTCTGACAGCGGAAATTCAGCTACGACCCCGCATTGTCTATACCCGTGCACGGGTGCAAAATGATGTACAGCGGATTATCACGGTCTATCGTCGAAGCGGCCGGTTTGCGGCCACGGTTGAACCGAAGGTTATCCTGTTACCTGAGAATCGTGTTGATCTTGTATTCGAGATCAATGAGGGAGAGGAAACGGGGATCAAGAAAATCCGCTTCTTTGGCAATGATAACTTCAGCGACAGCCAGTTGCTTGGGGAAATTTCGACCGAGGAAACCCGTTGGTATAACTTCCTTTCTGACTCCGATACCTATGATCCCGATCGCCTGACCTTCGATCGGGAGCTGCTTCGTAAATTCTATCTCTCCAAGGGCTATGCGGACTTCCGTGTTGTCTCTGCCATCGCGGAACTGACGCCGGACCGTGACGGCTTTTTCATAACCTTCGCCGTGGAAGAGGGCCCCAAATATAAATTCGGTGCGATTGACGTGAAGAGCGAGATCAAGGATATCTCGCCGGAAGCGTTGTTTGAACAGGTAACGACGATTGAGGGGGAGACCTATAACGCAGACAAGATTGAAGATACTATTCAGAAAATCACCTTCGAGCTTGGCAAGTTGGGCTATGCCTTTGTAAATGTCCGTCCACGTATTGACCGGGATCGCGAGAACCTGACGATCGCGGTTACCTATGAAGTCAACAAGGGCCCCCGTGTCTATGTCGAGCGGATCAATATCACCGGTAACGTCCGGACGCTTGACTATGTGATCCGACGGGAAATGAAGCTAGCGGAAGGTGACGCCTTCAATACGGCGTTGCTGCGGCTTTCGCAGTCCCGTGTCCGGGGACTTGATTTCTTCGAGAAGGTTGAGGTGACCCAGGAAGAAGGAACGGCACCGGATAAGACAATCATCAATGTCGATGTTCAGGAAAAATCAACGGGTGAGCTCAGCGTCGGTGCCGGCTTCTCGACAACCGAATCCGTCTCGGCAAACCTCCAGATCCGGGAACGTAACCTGCTGGGCCGGGGTCAGGATCTGCGGTTTGGTATCTCCGTCGGTGCACAAAGCCAGACCGTTGATATTGGCTTCACTGAGCCATACTTCCTGGACCGCGACCTGAGTGCAGGTTTTGATATTTTCAGAACTGTCCGCGATTATCAGGACGAAAGCGGATATGATCTGGAACGCACCGGTTTCGTTCTACGTTCCGGCTTCCCTATTCGCGAGAATGTGCGCGGGGACGTTTTTTACAGTCTGGTAAATGAGAAAATCGATAATCTGGCATCAAATGCGCCTGTCTCCATTCAGAAGGCGTCAGGAGAGTATCTAATATCTTCCGTCGGCTACACGATTACGATTAGTGATCTCGACGATACACTGTTTCCGACGACGGGAAGCAAATACACCTTCGGGCAAACCCTGTCCGGTCTTGGTGGGGATGTCCGTTCGCTTGCTACGAATGCCAGCTATATCCGGTTTTTTCCGGTTTATGAGAATGATGTTGTCCTAAGTACGGGTATTACCGGCGGGTATATTTTCGGATTGGGGGAAGACGTTATCCTCGCACAGCGCTATAATGTTGGTGGGCGCAACTTCCGGGGCTTTGATAATCGTGGTATCGGACCGCGGGATATTGCCTCTGGCGATGCTCTGGGCGGCAACGCATATTTTGTTGCCACGGCCGAGCTTCGCTTTCCTGTCGGGCTGCCGGATGAGTATGGCGTTCTCGGCCGAACATTTCTGGATGTCGGTACTCTGACAACGATTGATGATAACGACCCCGGTATTGTGGACGACCCAAGTATAAGGGCCGCCGTTGGTGTCGGCCTGAACTGGGTCTCACCATTTGGTCCTATTCAGATAAATGTTGCTGTCCCTCTGCTGAAAGAAGATTACGACAAGGAAGAAATATTCCAGCTCGATTTCGGGACACGATTCTAGGATAAGGAAAAATGATCTCAAGAATTCTGAAATGCACCATATTCCTGTTGATTTTAGTGACGGCTTTCAGCCAGTCGAGTTTAGCCCAGACATCGCCGAACGCGAAAATCGGCGTCGTTGATATGCAGAAGATCATGCGCGAGATTGATGTTGCCCAGGATATCGATGCACAAATGGCTGCCTATGAGGAAGAGGTAAATGCGGAGCTGACAGCGGCAGAACAGAAACTGAAGGATGAGAAAACTCAGATTGAGCGCCAGAAAACTCTGGTAACACCGGATGCGTATTCTAAAAAGCAGGCGGATTTTAATCGTAAGGCGGCGGCTTTCCGTGTCAATGTACAGGAACGGAACCGGCAGTTGCAGCGAAGCCGAATCAAGGCTCTCGATAAGGTGAAGGAGCAGATGATCCCTATTGTCCGTGCGGTCATGGATGAATATGGCGCGACACTTGTTGTGGATGTGAGTGAAATCCTGTTTGCGGAAAAGCCGCTGGAAATGACGGAAGCAGTGATAAGCCGCCTCAACAAGGAACTGGAAAAAACCAAGGTTGAACTCGTCCCCTTGAAGAAAAGCTGATGCCTGATCCTCATTTCTATCAGGTTGCAGGGCCTTTTTCTCTTGCAGAACTCGCCGAGCTGCCGGATGTGGAACTGGCACCGGAGGTGGATCCGAATATCATGATTTCTGACGTCCGGCCGCTGGATCAGGCCGGGGAAGGGGATTTGACGTTTCTAAGCAATTTGAAATATCTGGATCAGTTTCTGAATACGAACGCGACGGCCTGCATTGCGGCCCGGGCAGCCCTTAAAAAATTCCCGAAGGGATTGTCCATTCTGGTTGCGGAGGACCCCTATAAAGCTTATGCGCGGATTGCCAACAAGTTCTATCAGCCTGTTCTCGGCAATGGGGAAGTGCATCCAACGGCGGTAATCTCACCCAAAGCCACCATTGGCAAAAATCCCTCCATCGGAGCATATGTAGTGATTGAGGAGAATGCTGTCGTCGGCGACAACTGCATCATCGGTCCGCACTCATTTCTGAACCGGGGAATCAGGATTGGCAGTGATTGCCGTCTTGGTGCGGGTGTTGTGTTAAGCTTTTGCCAAATTGGCGATAACGCCTTCATTCATAGCGGTGTAAAGATCGGCCAGGATGGTTTCGGGTTTGCGCCCGACCCCGCAGAGCATGTGAAGATTCCGCAACTTGGCCGCGTTATCATTGGGTCTAATTGCGAGTTTGGCGCAAATACGACGATTGATCGCGGTTCCGGTCCGGATACGATCATTGGCGACAATACCTGGCTTGATAATCTGGTTCAGGTGGGTCATAACGTGACGATTGGCAAGGGCGTTATCATTGCGGCCCAGACTGGCATTTCCGGCAGTACGGTGATCGGGGATTTCGTAGTTATTGGGGGGCAAGTCGGCTTGGCGGGCCATATTAAAATTGGCGAAGGTGCTCAGGTCTCGGCAAAATCCGGCGTTATTTCTGATGTGCCGGCAGGCGAGATATATGCCGGGTTCCCGGCACGCCCCCGTAAACAGTTTTTCCGCCAGATGGCGACTTTGCGTAAACTATCGAATAACAAGGGTTCTGCAACATGAATGATCGTTCCTCCTCTGATACGGCTGATGCCCTCGATATTCTGAATATTCTGGATATGATACCGCACCGCTATCCGATGCTTCTGGTGGATCGAATGATCGAGATTGTTCCCAATGAGTCTGCGGTTGGTATCAAGAATGTGACGATGAATGAACCCCATTTCCAGGGGCATTTCCCCAACAGGCCAATTATGCCGGGGGTCATGATTGTTGAATCCATGGCGCAGACTGCGGGTGTTCTTGTGATCAAGAGTCTGGGAGCGGAGTCACAAGGCAAGCATGTCTTTTTCATGTCGATCGACAATGCGCGCTTTCGCAAGCCCGTCACGCCGGGTGATACCATGTATGTTCATGTCAAAGTGAAGCAGAATCGCGGCGCTGTCTGGCGGTTTTCCGGCGAGGTCATGGTGGAGGGGAAGAAAGTGGCGGAGGCCGATTTCGCCGCCATGATTGTTGACTAAAATTCAGGTAACCGGCTGTAACACAGCTTGATTTGTGATCCGGGCTGTTCCGCGTTAGCTATAGCGCACATTTTTACTGATACGTTAGATTGACTGGGTACCGAATGGGCAAAATTCATCAAACAGCGATTATCGAAGACGGTGCTTCGATACATCCGGACGCCGAAGTAGGTCCTTTTTGTGTGGTGGGCAAGGATGTAGCACTTGCCGCCGATGTGACGCTGAAATCCCATGTCGCCGTTGCCGGCAATACGAAGATCGGAAGAGGGACAATCATCTTTCCCTTTGCCTCCGTCGGTCATGCGCCGCAGGATCTGAAATACAATGGGGAAAATTCCGAACTTGTCATCGGTGAGCATTGCACGATACGGGAGCATGTTACGATCAACCCCGGGACCGAAGGCGGCGGCATGCAGACCCGGGTTGGTGACAATTGCCTGTTGATGATCGGGGCGCATATCGCCCATGACTGTATCCTTGGAAATCATGTCATTCTTGTGAATAATGCGACGCTGGGCGGGCATGTCACCCTTGGCGATTCTGTGATTATTGGTGGACTGTCGGCAGTACACCAGTTTGTCCGGATCGGCGAACATGCTATGATTGGCGGCGCTTCCGGAGTGGAGACGGATATCATCCCCTTTGGGTCGGCTACGGGAAATCGTGCGGCGCTTGGCGGGCTTAACCTTACCGGAATGAAACGGCGGGGCTTCTCCCGTGATGATATTCACGCCTTGCGCAGCGCGTATAAATATCTTTTCTCCGGGGAGGGCACCTTTGCGGAGCGCTGCAAATCCATGCCGGAGGAATATAGTAAATTTTCGTCAGTGCAAACGGTCCTCAATTTTGTCAATGAGGAAACGAAGCGTGGATTCTGTCATCCGGAATGATGCAAGTTCAATGCGGGTCGGCATTATTGCCGGCAGCGGAAGCTTGCCCCTTGCACTGGCAACAGCGCTTCAGGTGGACGGAAAGGACCCTTATCTTCTTCTTATCGAGGGGGAAGCCGACCCGGCGCAATACAAAGATTTTTCGCATGAGGTAATCCGGATCACCAAGGTCGGGCGTTTTCTCAAAGCCCTCGCGCGTGAAAAATGCACCCATATTACCCTCGCTGGACCCGTAAAACGGCCAAATCTTAAAAACCTTGTACCCGATATGGAGGGGGTGAAGCTGCTTGCCCGGATTACCGGGGCCAGCCGCAAGGGGGATGATGGTCTGATGCGGGCGATCACCGGCTACCTGCAGGAAAAAGGGTTCACAATTATCGGTGCCCATGAGCTGGCGAGCGATTTGCTGGTCCCCTCCGGCCAACTTGGGAAGGTATCCCCGACAGAACAGGACGATGCGGATATTGCGGCTGGCGTGCGGATCGTCAAGGCGGTCGGGGCACTGGATATCGGTCAGGCTGCCATCCTGCGCGACGGATATGTCCTTGCCGTCGAGGCAGCGGAAGGGACGGACGGCCTGTTGACCCGCTCCGCCGCCTTCGCATGGGATAAGCGGGCAGGGGTTCTCGTCAAACTTTCAAAGCCCGGTCAGGAGTTGAAGGCGGACATGCCGACAATCGGGCCGGAGACCGTGACGCTCGCCGCCGAGGCAAATTTGCGCGGTATCGCACTCGAAGAACACAAAACCCTCATCCTCGATATGAAGGAAGCGATCCGGCGCGCGGACGTCGCGGGTATTTTCCTGATCGGCCTGGACCCGGAAAGCGGGTCATAATGGCCTCCGCCGGCCGTTACAGGGTTTTCATATTGGCGGGCGAAGCCTCCGGTGATGCGCTGGCGGCGCGTCTTATGGTGGGGCTGAAGGAAAAAGCACCTGACACAGAATTTTATGGTGTCGGCGGCCCGTTGATGGCTGAGCAGGGACTTGAGACTCTCTTTCCAATGGAGGAGTTGAGTGTCATGGGCCTCTTTGAGGTCCTGCCGAGGCTTCCTCAACTGCTGAAGCGGATCAAACAAACGGCGACCGCGGCGCGAGAATTCTCTCCCGATGTTTTCATTACCGTCGATGCGCCGGATTTCAGTTTCCGCGTGGCCCGGCAATTGGCGGGAAGCCATTTCCCGAAAGTTCATTATGTTGCGCCGTCTGTTTGGGCTTGGCGACCGGGGCGGGCAAAGAAAATCGCCGATATCTATGATCACCTTCTCACCTTGTTGCCGTTTGAGCCGCCCTATTTCGAAGCTGTCGGGCTTCCCGCCGACTTTGTCGGCCATTCCGTCATCGAGAGCGGTGCTAACAAGGGAGATGGCCCGGCCTTTCGGGCGCGTTACGACATCGATCCGGATGAGAACCTCCTGATGCTGCTGCCGGGAAGCCGGCGCGGGGAAGTGAGCCGTCATCTGCCCATCTTCCGGGAAACGGTGTCCCGTTTGCGTGAAGATATTGGGAGGTTCCGCCTTGTTGTACCGGTGATTGGCCGTGCGGCGGATGTCGTCCGGCAGGAGACAGCGCAGTGGGAATTGGACATCCTTGTCGTTGACGGGGAGACGGAGAAATATGATGCGATGGCAGCCTCCGATGCGGCGCTCGCCGCGTCGGGAACTGTCGCGCTGGAGCTGGCGCTTGCCCGCCTGCCAAGCGTCATTGCCTATCGCATGAACCCGGTGACCGGCTGGATCGCACGGCGGGTGGTCAGGCTCGACTATGTCAATCTGATCAACATCCTGCTCAAGCGCGAAGTGGTGCCGGAATTCCTGCTTGAAGATTGCACGGCTGCAAACCTCGCAGGTGCGCTTGGTGATCTTTTCCACTCAGAGGAAAAGCGCCGCCAGCAGATTGTTTCCTGCGGCGAGGCCATGTTACTGTTGGGTGAGGGCGGCGCGGCCCCCGGTGCACGGGCGGCGGATATTATCTTGAAACTCATTACAAGGGATAAAACGACATGAGCGGCGACGATAAGAACAACTTCAGACTGCTGCACACGATGATCCGGGTCAAGGATCTCGACAAGTCGATCAAATTCTATGTCGATACGCTGGAGATGAAGCTTCTCCGGCGGACCGATTTTCCGGGCGGAAAATTCACATTGGCTTTCGTTGGGTATGGCGAGGAAAAAGATACGGCCGTTATTGAACTGACCCATAACTGGGATCAGGAAGAGCCCTATGATCTTGGCAACGGGTTCGGTCACCTCGCGCTTGGGGTGCAGGATATTTATGGAATTTGCGACAAGCTGGCGGCTCAGGGCGTCAATATTCCGCGGCCACCCGGGCCGATGAAGCATGGGACATCCGTGATCGCCTTTATCGAGGATCCGGATGGCTACAAGATAGAGCTTATTGAGCGAAAATAGGCCGCTTTACGCGCCGCCGAAATACCAGACGCCTGCAAAAAAGAGCAGCATCGCTGCCGGCAGCAGGATCATCGAGAGTTTTTTCGCACGGTAGAGGAAGGGCGCCCGATTGTCGTTGGCCGCCCTCAGATAGAGCCGTTTGGCAGGTTTGACGCCCCCGGTCGGGACCGAAGGCGTCAATTTCTTGCTTGTTGGTGAGGCTCCGCTCATCCGATTACCGTTTGCTGATATCAACATAAGGGCGCTCAGTTGCCCCTGTGTACAGTTGACGCGGCCGGCCGATTTTCTGTGATGGATCTTCCATCATCTCGTTCCACTGCGCCACCCAGCCAACGGTACGGGCGAGAGCGAAGAGCACGGTGAACATGCTTGTCGGGAAGCCAAGCGCCTGCAGAATGATACCGGAGTAGAAGTCGACGTTCGGGAAGAGCTTCTTCTCGATGAAATAGGGATCATTCAGCGCGATCTTTTCAAGTTCCATCGCCAGCTTGAGCATCGGCTCATCCTTGATGCCCAACTCATCCAGCACCTCATAGCAGGTCTGCTGCATGACCTTGGCACGCGGATCATAGTTCTTGTAGACCCGGTGGCCGAAGCCCATCAGGCGGAAGGGATCGTTCTTGTCCTTTGCCTTGGCAATGAACTCCTGAACCCGGTCGACGCTGCCGATCTGGTTGAGCATGGTCAGCACAGCCTCGTTCGCGCCGCCGTGAGCGGGACCCCAGAGACAGGCAATACCCGCTGCAATACAGGCAAACGGATTGGCGCCGGAAGATCCGGCCAGACGCACCGTCGATGTCGAGGCGTTCTGCTCATGATCCGCATGGAGGATGAAAATCCGGTCCATGGCCCGGGCAATGGTGGGCGAGAGTTTGTAGCGCTCTGCCGGTACGCTGAAGGTCATATGCAGGAAGTTTTCCGCATAGGACATGTCATTGCTCGGATAGATGAAAGGCTGACCTACAGAGTATTTGTAGGCCATTGCGGCGATCGTCGGCATTTTCGCGATCAGGCGATAGCTGGCGATCATCCGCTGTTGCGGATCCGTGATATCCGTACTGTCGTGATAGAAGGCGGACAGGGCACCGACCACGCCGACCATGACGGCCATCGGATGTGCATCACGACGGAAGCCGCGGTAGAATTGGGTCAGCTGCTCATGCAGCATCGTGTGATAGGTGATGTCGTGGGAGAACTTATCCTTCTGCGGCTGTGTCGGCAATTCGCCTTTCAGCAGCAGATAGCAGACTTCCATAAAGTCACTCTTCTCCGCAAGTTCCTCAATCTTGTAGCCGCGATGCATCAGGATGCCCGCATCGCCATCGATATAGGTAATCGCGGAATCACAGGATGCCGTAGACGTAAAGCCTGGATCATAGGTGAAATGACCTGTATCGGCATATAGCTTGCGAACGTCAATAACAGACGGCCCGACGGTGCCCGCAATGAGAGGCAGGCTAAGGGTATCGTCGCTTCCTTCTGACAGGGTGACGTTGCCGGTAACAGTAGAGCTACTCATTCATCCACTTCCTTTTTATTTTTCAGGCTGATTGCGCCCGTATCATTGACAAAATTCCGGGTGGAATTTCTTTCTTTTGTATAAAGCTTTCATTGGTGCACTCGCCCCATGCGCCGTAATCTTACGCGAGAGCCGCATCCCGAATACGTCCGATTGACTGTTCCCGTCCGAGGACGTCGAGAACGTCAAAGATACCGGGCGAAACTGTGGTTCCTGTCAACGCGGCCCTCAACGGTTGCGCGATTTTACCCAGTTTGAGGCCTTCCGCCTCTGCCGTTGCCCGAACGGCCGCTTCCAAATCCTCTGCGTTCCAGTCCTCCAGCGCCTCCAATCGGTCCGCCAGCCGCGTCAGAACAGCGCTTGCCTCTTCAGTTATCAGGCTTTTGGCTTTGTCGTCCAGCGTGAGTGGCCGCTCGGCGATAAGGAACAGGGAACTCTCCGCAAGCGAGTTTACAGATTTTGCGCGTTCTTTCAAGCCATTCATGGCTTTTTCTATTAGTTTCAGTTGATTAGGGCTTATATCCTGACCGGTCTTTTCCGCCAGTATCGGCGCTACAAGGCATGTCAGATAGGCATCATCTGCACCGCGAATATAGATGCCATTGAGGTTCTCGAGCTTGGCAAAATCGAAGCGGGCCGCCGATTTTCCAACATTTTCAAGGTTGAACCAGTCAATCGCCTGCTCGGTCGAGATCACTTCGTCATCGCCATGGGACCAGCCCAACCGGAGCAGGTAATTCCGCAATGCCTCGGGCAGATACCCCATGTCACGATAAGCGTCCACGCCGAGCGCGCCGTGCCGTTTTGAGAGCTTGGCGCCATCGGGGCCGTGAATCAGCGGAATATGGGTATAACGGGGTACTGTCCAGCCGATTGCCTCGATCAGCTGCTGTTGCCGCGCTGCGTTGGTCAGATGGTCGTCACCGCGGATAATATCGGTAACCTCCATGTCATGGTCATCCACCACTACGGAAAGCATGTAGGTCGGGGTTCCGTCCGCCCGGAGCAGGATCATGTCATCGAGCTGTTGGTTGGCAAAGGTGACATCGCCCTGCACGAGATCCCTTACAACCGTTTCGCCATGGTTGGGAGACTTGAACCGGACGACGGGATCGACGCCAGCTGGTGCCGCCGACGGATCCTTGTCCCGCCAGCGTCCGTCATAGATCGGAGGGCGACCCTCCGCCCGCGCCGTTTCGCGCATCTCCGCAAGTTCCTCGCGGGAGGCATAGCAATAATAGGCTTTGCCGGCTGCCAGCAAGTCACGGGCGACTTCCGCATGGCGTTCACGCCGGGAAAACTGGAAGACCGGCTCCTCGTCCCAGTCAAGCCCGAGCCAGTTCAGGCCATCCAGAATGGCGTCGATGGCGGCATCGGTGGACCGCTCCCGGTCCGTATCCTCGATCCGGAGAAGGAATTTCCCTTTGTTATGGCGCGCATAGAGCCAGTTGAACAGGGCCGTCCGGGCGCCGCCGATATGCAGGAAACCAGTAGGTGAGGGAGCGAAACGTGTTACGACAGTCATAAGAATTTACTTTACATTCCGTTCGATTATAAATTGAAACCGGATGGTTATTAAAAACAGGCTTTTGTACCCTTTGTCATGGCGGAGGGCAAGCATGCCGTCGGAAGGTCCGCGCCATGACCCAAATGAGCTCGCACAATCTGGAAAAGCTGGCTGATCAGTTCCGGTCTGACCGGTCGCGTTGGTTTCTCTGGTTCCCGGTGCTCATCGGCTTCGGCATTGCCCTCTACTTCGCGCTTCCGATAGAACCGGGGCCCGTATGGCTCGCGGCTCCCCTCGTTCCGACGCTCGGCCTGCTTCGGCTGAAGGGCAGAGCGGAGAGCGGTTACGTCTTGATCCCCGGCGTCCTGTTGCTTGTTGCGATTGGTTTTTCAGCGGCCATCCTACGGACGCAGATTGTCGATGCGCCGATCCTGCAGAAGAAGGCCGTCACGGAGCTCCGTGCGAGTGTGCTCGAAAAATCCACCGGATATGACGCGGCCCGGTTTCTGCTCGGGGATATTACAGTTACAGGGCAAGATGACTTCCCGAAACTCCACCATATCCGGCTGTCGTCGCGCACCAATTTTGACGATGTCCGGCCTGGGCAGATCATTCGTGTAAAAGCGGTGCTGTTGCCGCCGCCGGAGCCCGCCTATCCCGGCGGCTATGATTTCCAGCGTCATTCCTATTACCAGTCCATCGGCGCGGTCGGCTACAGTATCAGTGCGTTTGAAATTCTCGGGGAGGATAGCGATTTTTTCTCGCGCGTTCGCCAGTTGTCGGCCGGGATAAGAGCGCGAATCGCCGAATTTGTCATGGCCAACGTGCCCCCGGAAAATGCCGGTTTTATCATTGCCATCATGACCGGAGACAAGTCGGCAATCCCTGAGGAACAGCTCGATAACATGCGATTTTCGGGGCTGGCTCATCTGTTGGCGATCTCCGGCATGCATATGGGGATGATCGGCGGCCTGATTTTCTTCGCAGTCCGTCTTCTGCTGGCGCTCATACCTTATGTGGCGCTCTACTATCCGATCAAGAAGATCGCCGCCGTCGTCGCGCTGCTGGGGCTCGCCGGATATCTGTTCGTGAGCGGGATGAGCGTTTCCGCCGTTCGGGCCTTCATCATGATCTCGGCGCTTTTCGTCGCAATCTGCTTCGACCGGACGGCGCTTTCCCTGCGCATGGTAGCGATGGCAGCGGTGATCATCCTGACCCTGTATCCGGAGAGCCTTGTCACGGCGAGTTTCCAGATGTCTTTTGCCGCTGTTTTTGCCCTGATTTCGCTCTATGAACAGTTCGGGCCATGGCTCGGCGGTTTTGCGCGAAGCGGCGGGATCATCCGCCGCAGCCTTGCCTATCTGATCGGTATCACATTGACGTCCCTCGTTGCCGGGCTCGCGACCGCGCCTTTTGCGCTCTATCATTTCGGACAGGTAGCGGCCTATAGCCTGATCGCCAATTTTCTCGCCGTTCCCCTGATGGGCCTGTGGGTGATGCCGGGGGTTATCCTGTCCTTTATTTGCTATCCGTTTGGTCTCTCATTTCCGCTTGTTGTCGTTGGCAGCGGCATCGACATGATCCTGCGCGTGGCGGCGGAGACCGCATCCTGGCCCGAGGCGGTGCAGTTTCTCGGCTCTTTCTCGGTTTTGCAGCTGATTGCGATTACCGTACTCGGGCTCTGGTATGTCATCTGGCGTCAACCGGTGCGCTGGCTGGCCGTGCCGATGCTGGGCATTCTCTTCCTCTCGTTCCTGTTCAACCGATCGCCGGATATCCTGATCTCCGAAAGCGGCAATCTTTACGCGGTGAAGAGCGAGGAGGGAGAAATCTATCTTTCCACTCGCCGGGCCGATCGGTTCGAGGCGGAACGCTGGCGACTGGTGATGGGCGAGGAAATTGCGAAGGAGCCGCTACCGGGATTGTCCTGCGATCCCTATGGATGTGTGTACCGGAGAGGGCCGGATATCATCGCCTTTCCGGCAACGATGGCGGGTGTGGAGGCGGACTGCAAACGGGCCGACATTATCATAAGCCCTGTTCCGGCGCCGGAGGAATGTCCTGCGGCGCGGCTGGTCATCGGCAAGTTCGATCTCTGGCGGGAAGGGACGCATAGCCTTTATTTTGATGCCGCAGGCCAGATCCATGTGGAAACCAGCAACGGACTTAGGGGAAACCGGCCGTGGGTGCCGCTCCGCTATCGTGAAAGACCGGAGCGAGCGGCGGACTAAATCAACTTGGCCTCAGTATTTGCGGAAGAGGCCGACAAGATGGCCCTGCACCTTGACCTGATCCGGCCCGAAGATGCGTGTTTCATAGTCCGGATTGGCAGCCTCCAAGGCGATGGACCCTCCCTTGCGCCGCAGCCGCTTCAGGGTCACTTCAAAATCATCGATCAAGGCAACGACAATCTTGCCATTTTCTGCCGTCTCGCTTTCGCGGATGATTACGGTATCGCCGTCATGAATCCCGGCATCGATCATTGAATCGCCCGCCACTTCAAGGCAGTAATGCCGACCGGACGCGAGCATACCCGAGGGCACATCGACGAAACTACTCGGGTCGCTCAAGGCTTCAATCGCCGTACCGGCGGCAATCCGCCCGTAAAGGGGCAGGCTCTGCACAGCCGGATCCTCATCGCCATATGAATGATCGTCATCCATACTCTCCCGGCGGTCGTTATTCTTGGCGAAATTTACCTCGACCAGATTATCATCCTGGGCAGGCAAGGCGATTTTTGTCTTTCTGGCGGCCCTGTTTCTGAGATCATCGGGCAGCTTCAATACTTCCAGTGCGCGGGCACGGTGGGGCAGGCGGCGGATAAACCCCCGTTCCGTCAGTCCCGTAATCAAACGGTGAATGCCGGATTTCGATTTCAGGTCAAGCGCTTCCTTCATTTCATCGAAAGACGGGGACACGCCGCGACTTTCCAGGCATTCGTGAATGTAGAGAAGAAGCTGATGCTGTTTTTTTGTCAGCATGACCGAAACCACCATAAAGAACAAATCAAAAACATTTTCAAATGTTCTACAAAAGTTCTTTTCCCGCGTCAAGGGAAAAGCGCCCGGGCTTGCAAGCGGTTCAGATGGACGGATAGCGGCGGTTGAGCGGGATAATATCCACTTCCGATCCCACGGGCAGGGCGGCAGCGAATGGCGCGCGGACGACCAGGCAATCGGCAAGAGAGAGCGGTGAGAGCATGGAGCTGTCCTGCTTTTCAAAAAGCCGGATGACCGGTAACTCTCCTGCATCATCGGTGATGACAGCGCGCATGTAATCTTCCCGCTGGTCATTTGCCTTCAATGCATGGCTGAGAATGGCCCGCTGCCGGGGGGGCGTTCTCGGGGTGAGGCCGCGCAATGCATCAAGGGCGGGGATCAGAAAGAGAAAGCTGCAGATTAGGCTGGAAACCGGGTTTCCGGGCATACCCAGCATCGGTATGCCTGCGAAGCTGCCAAACATCAGCGGTTTGCCGGGACGCATGGCAATCCGCCAGAAGTCGACACTCAGTCCTTCTTTCCCGAGGACAGGCTGGATCAGGTCGTGGTCCCCGACGGAGGCGCCGCCGAGAGTGATGAGCATATCCGCCGATCTCGCGTTCATGACTTTCTCGCGGAGGGAGTCCGCGTTATCCTCGGCGATCCCGAGATCAAGCGCTTCACCGCCCGCCGCCTCGATCAGGGCGCCGACGGCCAGACTGTTGGAGGAGATGATTTGATTGGGGCCAAGCGGCTCGCCGGGCCGGACAAGCTCGTCTCCCGTCGATAAGAGTGCGATTTTCGGCTTGCGCCGCACGGTGATCCATGGAATATCCATTGCCGCCAGCAGCCCGATATCCCGTGGAGTCAGGATCGTCGGCGCTTTTATCCCGACGTCACCGGCACTGAAATCAAGGCCCGCAGGCCGGACATATGTCCCCCTTGTCGCACCTTCCTTGATCGTCACGGTTTTGGTATCGAACTCCGTATCTTCCTGAATAATGATGGTATCGGTGCCGGAGGGAAGCGCCGCGCCGGTGAAAATGCGGACTGCTTCGCCCGTCTGCACCGGCTTGTCGTAGGACCCGCCCGCCGGAACCTCGCCGACAATCTTTAGACGGGCCGGAATTGCTCCGAGGTCGGCGGCTTTCACCGCGAAGCCGTCCATTGCGGATAGGTCGGCAGGCGGCTGTGTCCGGCGGGAGCGGGCATCTTCCGCCAGCACGCGCCCGGCGGCGGTCTGCAGAGAGACGACTTCCGTCCCGACGGCGCGAATCTCCTTCAGGATATTCTTGCGGGCTTCCTCTACCGAGATCATGACGCGTTATAAGTTCCTGATTTACCGCCACTTTTATGTAGCAGCTTTGTTTCGGTAATCGTCATGCCGCGATCGACGGCCTTGCACATGTCATAAATGGTAAGGGCGGCGATGGACACGGCGGTGAGCGCCTCCATCTCGACGCCGGTCCGTCCTTCCAGCTTGCAGGTCACCTGCGCCTCGATCCGGCTGTTTTTCTCATCGATGATAAACTCTACATTCACCTTGCTGAGCGCGAGCGGATGGCAGAGCGGGATCAGATCAGCGGTTTTCTTCGCCGCCATAATGCCGGCGAGGCGGGCAACCCCGAGCACATCCCCCTTGTTTGCCTTGCCATCACGGATCAGCGCTAGGGTTTCCGGTGCCATTTTGATGCTGGCCGTCGCGGTCGCTTCGCGTTCGGTGACATCCTTGTCGCCGACATCGACCATATGGGCGGCGCCTTTTTTGTCGAAATGAGTGAGTCCGCTCATGGGACCTCCTTATATCCGGGCCAGCAGGGACCGTACGGCAATGGCAACATCCGCCTGCCGCATCAAAGATTCACCGACAAGGAAGATACCGCAACCGGCCTTTTCCATGCGCGCAAGATCGGCGGGCGTATAGAGGCCGCTCTCACTGACGGCGAGACACCCCTCCGGCAGGGCGCCGGCGAGTTCCTCCGTCGTCGCGATATCCACCTCGAGGGTTTTGAGATTGCGGTTATTGATCCCGATCAAAGGGCTTTTGAGATTGACGGCGCGGTCGAGTTCGCTGCGGTCATGTACCTCGATCAGAACGTCCATGCCCCAGTCATGGGCCGCCGCTTCCAGCTCCTTTGCCTCCGTATCGTCAAGGGCTGCCATGATCAGCAGGATACAATCCGCGCCGAGGGCCCGCGCCTCGACAACCTGATAGGGGTCGAGCATGAAATCCTTGCGCAAGACGGGCAGGGAGACGGCGCTGCGCGCTGCCACAAGGTAATCGTCCGCGCCCTGAAAATAGGGGATATCGGTGAGGACCGACAGGCAGGTCGCGCCGCCTGCCTCATAGGCTTTTGCCAGGGCAGGCGGATCGAAATCCTCCCGGATCAGCCCCTTCGAAGGAGAGGCTTTCTTGATTTCCGCGATCAGTCCGTATTCTCCGGCCTCCCGGCGGCTCCTGAGCGCGCGAATAAAACCGCGCGGAGCCTCCGCCGCTTTCGCCGTCGCCTCGACATCCGAAAGTATGACCCGGTCCTTGCAGTCGCGAATATGCTGGCGTTTGTCATTGCAGATTTTTGCGAGAATACTCATACCGCTTTAACCGTTTCATTGGAAATCCGTTTGAGAGCTTCAAACGCGCTGAGCGCCGCACCCGTATCTATGGATTGTCTGGCAAGCTCAATACCTTCGGCCACGGTGTCACATTTTCCGCCGATCATGATGGCCGCCCCGGCGTTCAGCAGAGCAACATCCCGATAGGGACCGGGTGTGCCATTCAGCAAGGCCATCAGGGCTTTTGCATTTTCCTCAGGTGTCCCGCCCTTAAGTTCCTCGAGAGAGACCTTTTGGATGCCGAATTGCTCAGGAGTGATTTCAAACTCCGTGATGTCGCCATCTTTCATCTCTACCACTCTGGACGGGCCCGTGGTCGTCAATTCATCGAGACCGTCAGACCCTTCCATGATCCAGATATGGGTCGATCCAAGTTTTCGAAGCGTCTCCGCCATCGGATGCATCCAGCGCATGTCATATACGCCGATCAACTGTCGCTTGACCGCAGCTGGGTTGGACATGACGCCGAGCAGGTTAAAAATCGTACGAATGCCAAGCTCACCCCGTGTCGGGCCGACATGGCGCATGGCACCGTGGTGGCGATAGGCGACCATGAAACCGATACCGGCTTCATGTATCGCCCGCTCCGTCAAGGCGAAGTCGCATTCCGTATTGATTCCGAGAACGGCCTGGACATCCGCCGTGCCCGAGCGGGAGGAGGCGGCCTTGTTGCCATGCTTGGCCACCGGAACACCCGCACCTGCGGTGATAAAAGCGGCGGCGGTGGAAATATTGAGAGTGCCGTGGCCGTCGCCGCCGGTTCCGACAACATCGACGGCATTTTCCGGCGCCGTGATATAGGTTGCTTTTTCACGCAGGACCGAAACGCCGCCGATCAGTTCATCCACCGTCTCGCCGCGCAAATGCAGGCCCATCAGGAAGGCGCCCATCTGCGCTGGCGTGGCATCGCCGGAGAGGATGATGTTGAACGCAGCCTTTGCCTCATCCACGGTCAGGGTTTTGCCGGACGCGATTGTTGCAATCAGCGCCTTGAAACTGGGTTGAACATTCTTCATGCGGCCGCCCTGCTGTCCGGTCGTGTCAGATTCAGGAAATTCTGCAGCAATGCATGCCCATGCTCGGATGCGATGCTTTCGGGATGAAACTGAACGCCGTGCAGCGGCAGTGTTTTATGACTGAGCCCCATGATGACACCGTCATCCGTATTCGCTGTGACCTCCAGCGTATTCGGGACCGTCGCCGGATCAATGGTAAGGGAGTGATACCGCGTCGCGATAAACCGGTTTGGCAGGCCCTCAAAAAGACCGGTGCCAGCATGAATAATCTCGGAGGTTTTGCCATGCATCAACTGGTTGGCGCGGACAACTTTGCCGCCGAACACCTGGCCGATCGCCTGGTGGCCGAGACAGACACCGAGAAGCGGCGTTCCCGTCACGCTCGCCCGTTTGACTGTCTCAAGGCAGATGCCCGCCCGGTCCGGATCGCAGGGCCCCGGAGAAAGGACAATCCCGTCGGGCTTTTCATCGAAGACCGCATCAACGGTCACGACATTGTTCCGGTATACTTTCACCTCGGCGCCCAATTCCCCAAGAAAATGGACGAGATTGTAGGTAAAGCTGTCGTAGTTATCGATTAACGTAATCATATCAATATTATATCATGCTTTCTTATTGTCTTGGCAGAATTATCTGCCGCCACAGTCGAAGACCTTACTCGTTTGACTAGCAGTTTCTTCTTTTTCACCACAAAATCAAGAGAACATTAGCCCTTTTCGGCTTCCACTTCGCCATTTTTATGCCTTGTTTACCATATTGAAATAGAATTAACATAAGCAGGCAACAGTATCGTATCGTAAAGGGTCCATAGGTCATGACATCCCGGAATAAGGGAAAAGGCAAATCGGCAGAGCTGTCGTGGGTGGACCGCATAACGGAGGCGCCTGCGCGGATCGCCATTCTGTGCGTTGCGGTCCTGATCATCAGCGTCAGTGGCGGCATCCTGATCGGCAAACTCTTTGGTCCGGAAGCCCATAAACCCGAATTGCAGGTGGTCAGTGCGCTTGCCGCACCGGTCGAGGTTGAAAAGGCGGCTGCCAAGCCGGGCGTTTTCGTGCCGGAGAGCCCGTATGCCTATAATGATTACCCAGTTGTTTCGAGAACGGAAGAGGTGCCGCTGCAGATCGCGGCGCTTCCGATTGAGCCCGAGGCCGCGGAGCCAATAAAACTTGATCCCGCGATAGAGGCGCTGACGACGGAGAAGCTCTCAACGGAAGTACCTGCTTGGAAACGCTATGCCGCGCTCGCGCCGCCGTTGCAGGATAAACCGCTGATCGCCATTGTGATCGATGATGTCGGTCTCAGTCATCGCCGGGTGGAGGAATTGAACGCACTCCCGGCATTGATGACACTCGCTTTCTTGCCGTATGCGCCGTCACTTCAGGGAAAGGTCGAACTGACCCGCCAGGAAGGGAACGAGGTTATGCTGCATCTGCCGATGGAGCCCACCTCGTCTGAAGCGGACCCGGGACCTGATGCTCTGTTGACGGGCCTGGGTTTGGAGGAACTTCGCGAGCGGACTATCCGCAATCTGGACAGTTTCAGCGGTTATGTCGGTGTGAATAACCATATGGGCAGCCGCTTTACCGCCGACAGCGAGGCGATGGCCGTCGTGATGGACATCATGGCGGAGCGAGGACTGCTGTTCTTGGATTCAAAAACGACTTCGGCCTCGGCCGGGTTCCGCCTTGCTGTGGAACGTGGCATGCCGTCTGTCAAGCGGGATATCTTTATCGATCATGTCATTGAGGATGAGGCGATCCTGAAACAGCTGGCGAAAGTGGAAGTCATTGCGGAACGCGCTGGCGTTGCCATCGCCATCGGGCATCCGCATCCGGAAACGATCCGGGTTCTGAAAAAATGGCTGCCGGAGGCGAAGAAGAAGGGATTTCTATTCGTACCGGTGAGCGCCGTTACAGCGCTCACCTTCAAGGGATAACACGCGAAGCGCTTAACGGTTGCGGCCGCTGCTCGACGCGTAGCGCACCGCTTCCTGCGCGGCACGGACAAGGGCTTTCGCCTTATTGACGGTCTCCTGATATTCGGCTTCCGGATCGCTATCGGCAACGACGCCGCCACCTGCTTGAATATAGACCTTGTTGTCTTTCACCAGTGCCGTACGCAGCGCGATGCAGGTATCCATCGAGCCGTTGGCGGAGATATAGCCGACCGCACCGGCATAGACGCCGCGGCGGCTCTTCTCAAGCTCGTCAATAATCTCCATCGCCCGCACTTTGGGAGCACCGGAAACCGTGCCGGCCGGGAAACCGGCCTTCAGCGCGTCGATGGCTGTCAGCCCGTCCGCGATCTTACCTTCCACGTTGGAGACGATATGCATAACGTGAGAGTAATTCTCGATCTCCATCTTCTCCGTGACTTTCACGCTGCCGATTTTCGCGACGCGGCCAACGTCATTGCGGCCAAGGTCAAGTAGCATGAGATGTTCGGCGAGTTCCTTCGGATCCGACAGCAGATCCTCGGCGAGGGCGGCGTCCTCGGCGGCGGTCGCCCCGCGCGGACGGGTACCGGCAATCGGCCGGACCGTGACCATGCCGTCACGCAGGCGGACAAGGATTTCCGGACTGGAGCCGACAATAGAGAATTCCCCGAAATTGAGATAGAACATGAATGGGGAGGGGTTCGTCCGCCGCAAGGCGCGGTAGAGCGCAAGCGAGGGCAGTTCGAACGGCAATTCAAAGCGTTGCGATGGTACGACCTGGAATATGTCACCGGCGCGGATATATTCCTTCGCCTTTTCAACCATTTTGTAGTATTCGGCCTTGGTCGTATTCGAGGTCGGTTCGGGCAGGTCAAGACTGCCGACCTCAAAAGACGCGGAATGCGGCAGGCTGCGCTCGAAATCCTGTACGGCATCTGAAAGCCGTTCGGCCGCATGATTATAGGCGCTCTGGGCAGAGCGGTCATCCTCCGACCAGATCGGTGTGATGATGGTGACCAGATCAAGGATGGAATCGAAAATCGCCATCACCGTCGGGCGAATGAACATCCCTTCCGGAATTTTCAGATGATCAGGGTTGCCATCCGGAATTTTCTCCATCAGCCGGACAGTGTCATAGGACATATAACCGACCAGTCCGGCGGCCATCGGGGGCAGGTTGGGCGGCAGGTCGATATGACTTTCGTCGATCAGGGCCTGCAAACTTTGCAGCACCGGCTGATCACAGGCGACGAAGGCGTCGGGATCGAAGCGGGCCATCCGGTTGATGCGGGCTTCATTCCCGTCACAGCGCCAGATCAGGTCCGGTTTGAGACCGATAATCGAGTAGCGCCCGCGAACCGCGCCGCCTTCAACGGATTCAAGCAGGAAGGAGTTGGCCTGTCCTTCCGCGAGCTTCATCATCGCTGAGACAGGGGTTTCAAGATCGGCCACCAGCGTTGTCCAGAGTATCTGGGACTGCCCGCCGTCATGCTTCTCCTTGAAATCGGCAAAGCTGGGTTGAATGGACATCTTTAAAAATATTCCTGGATCAGCTGTTCCTTGACGGAAATACCGATGTCTTTCTGAAGATAATTTTCATATTCCGTGAGAATGCCGGCCCGGATGCTGGCCGTGACCTGCTCCTTCATCTGGGTAAAGGCATCTTCATCACTCGCCGGATCGGCCGGAATGACATCGGCAACGCCGTAGACGAGCGTCCCATCGCCCGCCTTGTTGACATTCACGCCATAGGCGCCGGGCTGCAAATCGAACAATCCGTCGCGGGCAACGGGGGATAACTCCTCGGCGCTGCCAACTCTCAGAACGGGTTGCGAGGTCTGGACGGTCAGGCCCAGCTCATTCGCCGCGGCCTCAAGCGTTTTGCCGCCATTCAGCTCGACGAGGAGGGCTTCGGCCTTCTTCCTTGCTTCCTCATGCCGCCAGTTGTCCTGCCAGTCCTCGGTGACCTGCTCGCGGACTTCATCAAGAGATTTGACGGCTGCGGCCTCAATTTCGGTAACGGCAACCGCATAATATCCGCCGCCGTCTGCCTCACTCACTTCCGGCTCATCCTCCGGGCTCCGGGCAAAGGCTTCAGTCAGGAAGCCGGTGACATCGGGGAGATCAGCGGCATTACCGGATTTGTCATTGCCGCTGGCATCGATCCAGTCGGTCGTGACCAGTTTGAGATCAAGCGTTGTGGCCGCCTCGTTGAGTTTCGCGCCGCCGGCGAATTCATCCTCAAGCCGTGTGGCCTGATCATAAAGTAGCTCTTGCGCCTGGCCGAGCTGGATATCTTTCATCAGCTGCTCCCGCACATCCGCGAAGTCTCGGGTTTCGCCAGGCTGGATTTCAGTTACTTTTGCCAGATGCCAGCCGAGAACCGTCTTGATCGGCTCAGTCACGCCATCCTTCTCAAGGCTGAAAACGGCATCCTGAAGCTCCGGCAGCAGATCGGAGGACGCCATCAGGCCAAGATCGATATCCGATGTGGTGAGCTGAAGATCCGCCATGGCGACATCGGCGAAATCTTCCCCATCCGCAATTTTCTGACGGGCCGCCGCGGCGGCTTCCTCGGTTTCGAAAATCATCTGTTCAACATGGCGCCGTTCCGGCGTATCCAGTTGATCCTTGCGGGCCTCGAACTCGGCACGGAGCTCTTCTTCCGAGACCTCTGTCGCCGCTGCGATGGCTTCAGGGGTAAGAAGGACGTAGCTCAGCCTGCGATATTCGGGCGCGGAATAATTCTCGGGCGCTGATTGAATCAATTCTTCAAGCTCTTCATCGGTTGGAGCGGGGGCAAAACCGATGCTGCTGTCCTTGATATCGATATATTCAGCCGTCCTTTTCTCCGCGAGAAAGGCATAAAAAGTATCTATAAGGACATCCGGGGCCTTGTTCACACCCAACTCGAGTGTACCGAAAAGCTGTTCGCCGGTGATATCGTTGCGGACAATCTCGATATACTCCCCTTCACTGTATCCATTGCGGGACAGGAACTGTTCGAACAGAAAGCGGTCGAACTGTCCGGCCTGGTTCCGGAAGGCGGGCTGGCTCTGGATCATCCTGCGCACGGCGTCATCATCGGCACTGAGGCGAAGGGTTCTGGTCTTTTCATCGACGAGGGCGCGGGAGGCGATCTGGTTGACCGTCATCTGCGCCAGACCGAACTGGCGTGCCTGTTCCTGCGTCAGCTGCGTATTGAAGCGCTGCGACAGCATATTGAGATTACGCTGGTAGTCGCGCTGGAACTCGCCGAGGGAGACAGAGGTGTCACCGACTTCGATCACATTGCTGCCGACGGAACTGGAGAGCATATCGCCGCCAATTCCCCAAACGCCGAAACTCGCGACAAGAAGAAGTAACAAACCTTTTGCGAGCCATCCGCTGGCTCCTTTTCGCATCGCGTGAAGCATATCTGTCGTCTACCAAAACCAGTTCGAATTAATAAGTTGCATTTCCCCGGGCCGACGCCCGGCACAGCGCGCCAGATTATAGGGACGGGGCAGGGCGGGGCAACATGGAATTTCGCAAAGCGGTATCTTTCTTGGGTGAAAAATGGCATATGATCCTGAAAATGCAATAATTACCCCTATGTATTTCACATTTTGAGGAAAATAGATGTCAAAGCAAAGACGCCCGTTGATTGCCGGGAACTGGAAAATGAATGGTCTGGCAGGGTCCGCCGCGCCGGAGTTGCAGGAACTTGTAAAGCGCGCAGGTGAGCATTCCGATCCGGCCTGCGATATCCTGATCTGCCCGCCAGCGACGCTGATTGATAAAATGGCGGGCCTTGCCAAGGGAAGCGCTGTCAAAATCGGTGGACAGGATTGCCACGCCAATGAAAGCGGCGCCCATACCGGCGATATCTCTGCTGAAATGCTGAAGGATACCGGTGCGGACTATTGCATTGTCGGTCACTCCGAACGCCGCGCTGATCACGGCGAGAGCAACACGGTGGTAAAAGCCAAGGCCGGGGCGGCCTTGCGCGCCGGGCTGATCGCCATTGTCTGTGTCGGTGAGACCCTGGCTGAGCGGGAAGGGGACAAGACCCTTGAAGTCATCAGTGACCAGGTGCGCAATTCCCTGCCCGAAGGGGCAACGGCCGGCAACACCGTCATTGCCTATGAACCGGTCTGGGCTATCGGCACGGGCAAGACGCCGACGCCGGAGGATGTCGCCGTGGTTCATGCCCATATCCGCAAGGAACTCGGCTCTCTGGTAGGTGATTCGGAGGCTGTCCGGATACTCTATGGGGGCTCGGTCAAGGGGAGCAATGCCGCGGAACTGATGGCGGTTGAAAATGTTGACGGTGCACTGGTTGGCGGCGCCAGTTTGAAGGCAGTTGATTTCTGGCCGATCGTGAGGACCTGTATTTGAGTTTTATTACGATTAGCTTGAAACTGTTCTTATCAATCAATACTGTTTATAGTTGATTTTGAAGTAATCAATAGGAAATCAGGGAATGAGATCATTCGACCGGCTTATGGCCGTCGTACCGCTCCTTATCATCACGGTTATTATTACCGGGATGGCGCCACAGAAGACGGAGAACAATAAATTTCTGCCGGTCGGTGAGGTTGTGGCGGAATCTTTGATCGGGGCTCCGCCGGAGGTAGGATCACCGGAATTCAATCGACAGATGGCCGTCGTGTTGTGGATGCAGAAAATCCGGACGCCGGAACAAGTTACCTTTGTTGAAAAACCTCTGAATTTCGATCGCTTCGCTCCTATTCTGGGTCATGATCTCGATGTCGTTGACCGGGTCGCGCTTGAAGAAACTCTGGATGAGGTGATCAGTCAAGTGCGTCAGAACTATGATGCAGTCAAGGACCGGTACGACTATCCGCGTCCCTTTAAGGTTAGCGACGCGGTGAAACCGGTTGGTGATGCACGGCCTGTTGCCTCCTATCCAAGCGGACATGCCATTCGGGCAACAGTTTATGCGCGCTTGCTGACAGATATTTTTCCAGAGCGTGAGGCGGAATTATCGGAATTGGCCAGGCAGATCGGCTATGGGCGTGTCACCGCCGGAGTGCATTATCCGATGGACGTCATTTCGGGTCAGCTACTGGGCAACGCCTATGCGGACGTTATTTTGAAGCAGCCGGCCTTTCAGGAAGCAGTTGTGCGGATTCGTGGCATAAAGGAATAGGATACTCATTCCTTTCGCAAACTTAAGAGCAACTAGTCTCTAGTAATCTGGTTGAGTTTCGTGTAGAAGCCCAGCAATTGTTGATGAAACGGGCGGCGAGAGCCGTCGGAATATCGGGATTTTAGAAGTATGGAAACTGTCCTGCTGGTCATTCATGTTATGATCGCGATCGTTTTGGTCGGGGTGGTCTTGTTGCAACGGTCCGAAGGCGGCGCGCTGGGAATCGGCGGCGGTGGCGGTGGCGCGATGAGCAGCCGCGGTGCAGCCAACCTGCTGACCCGGACAACGGCTGTGCTGGCCGCAGGCTTCATGCTGACGAGTGTTCTGCTGGCAATTGTCAGCGGCACGCATTCAGAGCCGACATCTATTCTTGATGTCCCCGCGACATCAACGGACGCGCCGGAGAGCACGGCGCCCGCGACACCGATGGCCCCGACCGAACCTTCGGCTCCGTTGTCAGAATAATCGGACATTTCACAAAAAATATCGGAGGCGGCGTAAAAGCCGCCTCTTTTACTTCACGGCGAATAAAGAATTGGTTATAACGTAACTCCATGGCTCGGTTCATTTTCATTACCGGTGGTGTGGTTTCCTCTCTTGGCAAAGGCCTTGCCGGGGCAGCGCTGGCTTCCCTCCTGCAGGCACGCGGCTTCAAGGTGCGGCTTCGGAAACTGGACCCCTACATCAACGTCGATCCCGGCACCATGAATCCCTATGAACATGGCGAATGCTATGTCACCGACGACGGGGCGGAAACAGACCTCGACCTCGGTCATTACGAGCGATTCACCGGTGTCCCCTCCCGCCAGAGCGACAATGTGACGACGGGGCGGATTTACCAGACAGTGATCCGCAAGGAACGCCGCGGGGATTATCTCGGCGGGACGGTTCAGGTCATTCCCCACATTACCAACGCGATCAAGGAATTCGCGACGGACAATCTCGAAGATGAGGATTTCGTCCTTGTTGAAATCGGCGGCACCGTCGGCGATATCGAAGGTTTGCCATTTCTGGAGGCTATTCGCCAACTGGGGTATGAACTGCAGAATGACGCGGTCTTTGTGCATCTGACGCTGGTGCCTTATATTGCCGCCGCGAAGGAGCTGAAAACCAAGCCGACGCAGCATTCCGTGAAGGAGCTTCGCTCCATCGGTATCCAGCCGGATATCCTGCTATGCCGGAGCGAACAGCCCATCCCGCCCGGCCAGCGCCGGAAAATGGGACTTTTCTGCAATGTGCCGGAAGAAGCCGTTATTCAGGCGCTGGATGTCCGCACCATTTATGAAGTGCCGCTCAGCTATCACAAGGAAGGCTTTGACGAGCAGGTTCTGAGGGCGTTCGGAATTGAGGACGCACCGCAGCCGGATCTTTCGAAATGGGAGAATATTGTCGATCGCGTCCTGCATCCGGAAGGCGAGGTGACGATTGCTGTTGTTGGCAAATATATCGAACTTCAGGATGCCTATAAATCCCTGACAGAGGCGCTGATCCATGGCGGTATCGCGAACAAGGTCCGGGTCCGGATTACCTGGCTGGAATCGGAACTGTTCGAAGGGGACGGTGTTTCACCGGCTAGCGTTCTGGAAGATGCGCATGCCATTCTGGTGCCCGGCGGATTTGGCGAGCGCGGTGCGGAAGGAAAAATTCGGGCCGTGCAATATGCCCGCGAGCAGAATATTCCCTATTTCGGAATATGCTTTGGAATGCAGATGGCGGTCATTGAAGGATGCCGCAATCTCGCGGGCATGCCGAATGCAGGCACTTCCGAATTTGGACTGTATGAGCCCAATGTCGTTGGTCTGATGACGGAATGGACGCGCGGCAACAAGACGGAAATCCGCAGCGCCGATGATGATCTTGGCGGTACGATGCGGCTCGGGTCTTATCCTTGCGATCTTGTCGCGGATACGAAGGTGAGGGAGATTTACAAATCCCCCCATATCGAGGAACGGCACCGTCATCGTTTTGAAGTCAACATCGCCTATAAGGATGTTCTGGAGAAGGTCGGTTACAAATTTTCCGGCCTGTCGCCGGACGGGGAGCTTCCGGAGATCGTCGAGATTACGGATCATCCATGGTTTATTGGCGTTCAGTTCCACCCCGAGTTAAAATCGAAACCCTTTGCGCCGCATCCGCTTTTCGAGAGTTTTATCGAAGCGGCGGTCAAGAAATCACGACTGGTGTAGACATGACTGAAACCCAACACGTCCAGATTGGCGACTTTACCGTTGGCAATGATTTACCCTTTGCCCTGATCGCGGGACCCTGCCAGATGGAAAGCATGATCCATGCGATGGACATGGCGGGGCGGCTGCATGAAATTACCCGGAAACTCGGTATCCCGCTGGTTTACAAAACCTCTTTCGACAAGGCGAACCGCACATCGCATACGGCGGAGCGGGGCCTTGGTCTGGAAGGGGCCATCCCGGTCTTCGAACGCATTCGCAGCGAGTTTGGCATTCCCGTACTGACAGATGTGCATTTGCCCGAACATTGTGCGGCCCTCGGTGATGCGGTGGATGTCCTGCAGATACCGGCCTTTCTGTGCCGCCAGACGGACCTTCTGCTTGCCGCCGCGAAAACCGGCAAGGTGATCAATGTCAAAAAGGGCCAGTTTCTGGCGCCATGGGATATGAAGAATGTTGCGAACAAGCTGATCAGCGCCGGGAACAACCGCGTCCTGCTGACGGAGCGCGGCGCGAGTTTCGGATATAACACCCTTGTCTCGGACATGCGCAGCCTGCCTATCATGGCGGAGCAGACCGGCCTTCCCATTGTCTTCGATGCCACCCATTCGGTGCAGCAGCCGGGCGGGCAGGGCACGACATCGGGCGGACAGCGGGAATTCGTGCCCGTGCTGGCACGCGCAGCGGTTTCAGTCGGTGTTGCAATGGTTTTCATGGAAACCCACCAGGATCCGGATAATGCACCTTCCGACGGGCCGAACATGGTGCCGGTCGATGAAATGGAAGCCCTGCTCGGCGTTTTGAAACAATTCGATACTCTTGCCAAAAATCTCTAAAATTACAGGAACCCAGTCGTATGAGTGCAATTCTTGATATTACCGGTCGTGAAATTCTGGATAGCCGCGGAAACCCCACGGTTGAAGTCGATGTCATTCTGGAAAGCGGGGCATTCGGCCGCGCGGCAGTTCCCTCCGGCGCCTCCACCGGCGCGCATGAGGCTGTCGAGCTGCGGGACGGCGATAAATCCCGCTATGGCGGCAAGGGTGTCCTCAAGGCTGTTGAATCAGTGAACGGAGAGATTTTCGATATTCTCTCGGGCCGCGATGCGGATGACCAGATTGCGCTCGACCGGGCGATGCTTGCCCTTGACGGAACCGAGAACAAGGGCCGTCTCGGGGCGAACGCGATCCTCGGGGTCAGCCTTGCGCTCGCCCGTGCGGCGGCGGAAGATTGCGGCCTTCCGCTTTATCGCTATATCGGCGGCGCCTCCGCGCGGACCCTGCCGGTGCCGATGATGAATATCATCAATGGCGGCGAGCATGCGGACAACCCCATCGATATCCAGGAATTCATGATCATGCCGGTTTCCGCCGATACTTGCGCGGATGCGATCCGGATGGGATCGGAAGTCTTCCAGACCCTGAAGAAGGAACTCTCGAAGGCCGGTCACAATACCAATGTCGGCGATGAGGGCGGCTTCGCCCCGAATATCGCTAGCACGCGCGATGCCCTTGATTTCATTATGAAATCCATTGAAGGCGCGGGTTACAAGCCCGGTGAGGATATCTATCTTGCGCTGGATGCCGCTTCGACCGAGTTCTTCAAGGACGGCAAATATCACCTCAAGGGGGAGGATAAAATTCTCACGCCGGGTGAAATGGCGGACTATTACGCGGCACTGGTCGGTGATTACCCGATCATCTCGATCGAGGACGGCATGAGCGAAGATGACTGGGCGGGCTGGAAAACGCTGACCGATAAAATCGGCGGCAAGGTTCAGCTTGTCGGGGATGATCTTTTCGTGACCAACCCTAAGCGGCTTGCTGACGGAATTTCGCAGGGCGTAGCCAATTCCATCCTCGTGAAGGTCAATCAGATCGGCTCGCTCACCGAAACTCTGGAGGCCGTTGAAATGGCCCACAAGGCCCGCTATACGGCGGTGATGTCGCATCGCTCGGGCGAGACGGAGGATTCCACCATCGCCGATCTTGCCGTGGCTACCAACTGCGGGCAGATCAAGACAGGCAGCCTCAGCCGCTCCGACCGTCTGGCTAAATACAATCAGCTCATCCGGATCGAACAGGAATTGGGCGACGCCGCGGAATATGCGGGGCGCAGCATCCTGAAGGGCTAGGCGCCGGTTATGGCGCTCTCGATGTCCGATCTTGCGAAGACGACGCAGGATGTCTATGAGCGCAATGCCGCCCGTTTCGATGCGGAGCGGGCGAAAATCCTGTTTGAAAAGAAATGGATCGACTGTTTTCTTGGATTTGTTCCTGAGGCGGGGCATGTGCTTGATCTCGGCTGCGGTTCCGGCGAACCCATTGCGGGCTATATCATTGGGAAAGGCTACAAACTGACCGGCGTGGATGCGTCTGCCGCCATGCTCCGTCTTGCACGAGAAAAATTTCCGAATGGTGACTGGCGCAAGATGGACATGCGCGCCCTTGATCTACCCGAACTCTTCCATGGCATTCTTGGCTGGAACAGCTTCTTTCATCTCACGCGGGACGAGCAGAGGGCCGTTCTTCCCAAACTCATGGCGCATCTTGCGCCTTCCGCGGTGCTAATGCTGACCGTGGGGCCGGAGGAGGGCGAAGTAACCGGGCAGGTCGGCGATGATACCGTTTATCATGCCAGTCTCTCCCGCGAGGAATATAGGTCCATCCTTGTTTTCGAAGGGATGTCTATGATCGAATTCGTCGTTGAGGATCCCGATTGTGATTATCACACAATCCTGCTGGCACAGAAGGCGCCCGGTCCGGATCAGTCCATCTAAACCGGCAGTTTTCCGAGAACCTGGTAAGCAGGTTCCCATCGCAGATACAAAATAAAATAATAACTATAAGTTGAAAATAATATAAAAAAATACATCTTATGGAGATATTCATATTTTGAGATTTGGAGGCTGATCATGACGCATGAACTCTCTTCCCGGGGTGCCAGCTTTATCAAGCATTTCGAAGGGGAACGGCTGACGGCCTATGATGACGGGACTGGCATCATGACCATCGGTTATGGACATACGGGCGATGTGAAGGCCGGAGAGACGATTACCCAAGCTCAGGCGGATAGCTATTTAATGGGGGATGTGAAATGGGCGGTGGATACGGTCAACAACGCGGTGAAGGTCAAACTTCAGCAAAATCAGTTCGATGCGCTGGTTTCCTTTACCTTTAATGTCGGAGAAGGAGCCTTTAAATCGTCAACCCTGCTTCAAAAGCTGAATGCGGGCGATTATGCCGCCGTCCCGGGAGAGCTTGATCGCTGGATCTATGCCGGGGACAAAAAAGGGGCGTTCGCCGAGTTTGCCCGCTGGTCGCATCTCGGCAGCGGCAAGGAAGTTTCTCCCGTTCTGAAGGGGCGGCGGGAGAAAGAGGGCATGTTATTTTCAAAAGGGACATATGGGTGAGGATAATGACCCGAATTTCCACAATTTCAGTCTATTATGACGTTTTTCGTAACTAATTTGTCCACAGGGCAATTTAACGGTTGACCTCGACTCTGGTATTTGATTCACTCACGTCATGAACGTCAGCCATGAGATACGCAAGCGCGCAAAAGCCGGAGCCGGACCCATTCTGGGAATACTGGCTGTTGCCTATTTCAGCTATCATCTGGTGGAGGGTGATCGGGGACTGTTCGCCTATCTCAAACTCCAGCATGAAATTGACCGGGCCGAAGCTGTTTATCAGCTCACAGAGAACGAAAAGCAGGCGCTTGAGAAGCGGGTTGCCTTGCTGCGGCCGGAGAATCTTGATGTGGATATGCTGGAAGAGCGCAGCCGTGATGTTTTAGGGCTCGCCCACCCGGACGAGATCGTCATTTACAAAAAATAACCGGGTGACGGCCTGTTTGTTTTTTTATGTCCTGCTTTATATTTTTAGTTATCGTTTATTGCGTTTTTTCGGTCTGAAATTTTGCATTTCATGCGCCTGAAGATATTAACTTATTTTCAGTTCATTTTGCGTGTGCAAAGTAATTTTCGTATTTATTAACTGATATATAGTTAATCTATAAATTCAGCTTGTCTAAAACGACCTGTTCCTACACATTCTGAGGTATTCACAACGTGCATCGGACGGGGCAGGGATACCTCCGATGCCCTCATTGATGGGAGACACCATGGCACGTCAAGCCGCGAAAAAGCCTGCGCCTGCGACCAAGAAGTCGAGCGCCGACGCCCGCAAGGCCAAGCCGAAATTTTCAAAAGAGGAAATCGAGAAATTCTACTATGACATGCTGCTGATCCGTCGGTTCGAAGAGAAGGCCGGGCAGATTTACGGCATGGGCCTGATCGGCGGTTTCTGTCATCTGTATATCGGGCAGGAGGCCGTCGTCGTCGGCATGAAGTCGGCGATTACGGATGATGATGCGGTCATTACCTCTTATCGCGATCATGGCCATATGCTCGCCTGCGGCATGGACCCGAAAGGCGTCATGGCCGAGCTGACCGGGCGTGAGGGCGGCTATTCCAAAGGAAAAGGCGGCTCTATGCATATGTTCAGCAAGGAGAAGAATTTCTATGGTGGACACGGTATTGTCGGGGCCTGTGTCCCGCTCGGAACTGGTCTTGCATTCAGCCAGAAATATCAGGACTCCAAAGATATCACTCTTTGCTATATGGGCGACGGCACGGTCAACCAGGGCCAGGTGTATGAGAGCTTCAATATGGCGGAGCTCTGGAACCTGCCGGTGGTCTATGTGATTGAGAATAACGAATATGCCATGGGAACATCGGTCAAGCGGTCTTCCGCCCAGACGGAGCTCTATAAGCGCGGGGAAAGCTTTAACGTTCCCGGTGAACAGGTTGATGGCATGGATGTTTTCGCGGTCGCCGAAGCGGGCAAGAAGGCCGTTGACTGGGTTCGCTCCGGCAAGGGTCCCTATATCCTTGAAATGAAAACCTATCGTTATCGCGGGCATTCCATGTCGGATCCGGCGAAATACCGCTCGAAAGAAGAGGTCAACAAGAAGCGCGCGGAACATGACCCTATTGATCATCTGCGTCAGACGATGCTGGATGAAAAAATCCACACCGAAGATGAGCTCAAGGAGATCGACCGCGAGATCAAGGCGATCATCGCCGATGCTGTCGAGTTTGCCCAGGATAGTCCGGAACCGAAACCGGAAGAGCTTTACACGGATGTTTTGGCATAAGTGCCGATCAGGTTGGGAAGGACTAGATAAATGCCAACAGAAATTTTGATGCCGGCGCTCTCGCCGACGATGACCGAAGGCAAGCTGGCCCGCTGGCTGGTCAAGGAAGGGGATACGGTCAGTTCCGGGGATGTGCTGGCCGAGATCGAGACGGACAAGGCGACCATGGAAGTCGAAGCGGTTGATGAAGGGAAGATCGGCAAGATCCTGATTGATGGGGAGACGGAGAATGTCGCCGTGAATACCCCGATTGCCGTGCTCCTTGAAGAAGGGGAGGATGACAGCGATCTTGAGGATTTCTCCCCGAGTGCAGCTCCAGCCCCGTCTTCGGCCTCTGAGGAAGAGGGAAGCGGGAAGGATGAGCCTGAGGAACGGGCTTCTTCTCCTGCGCCGCGCAGCACTTCGAAAACGCCGGATGCCTATGATGCCAGCGGGGAAATTCCCGAAGGCACGGAAATGACAAAGATGACGGTCCGCGAAGCCCTTCGCGATGCCATGGCCGAGGAAATGCGAAAGGATGAACGTGTTTTTGTCATGGGCGAGGAAGTGGCTGAATATCAGGGTGCTTATAAGGTGACGCAGGGCCTGCTGGATGAATTTGGCGCGCGTCGCGTGATTGATACTCCGATTACTGAACATGGTTTTGCCGGTGTCGGCGTCGGCGCGGCCTTTCATGGACTGCGGCCCATCGTCGAGTTCATGACTTTTAACTTTGCCATGCAAGCCATTGATCAGATTGTCAATTCCGCCGCCAAAACCCGCTATATGTCGGGTGGTCAGATGGGCAGCCCGATCGTGTTCCGGGGGCCCAACGGCGCGGCCTCCCGCGTGGCGGCGCAGCATTCGCAATGCTATGCGTCCTGGTACTCCCATGTGCCGGGATTGATTGTGATTGCCCCGCATACGGCCGCGGATGCAAAGGGGCTTCTGAAAGCGGCGATCCGCAATCCGAACCCGGTGATTTTCCTTGAGAACGAAATCCTCTATGGACAGAGTTTCGACGTGCCGGTGATGGATGACTTTGTGGTGCCCATCGGCAAGGCGAAGATCGAACGTTCCGGCGACGATGTAACCATTGTGTCCTTCGGAATGGGAATGCGCTATTCGCTCGAGGCGGCGGAGAAGCTCGCGGAGGAGGATATCTCGGCCGAGGTGATCGACCTTCGCACCATCCGCCCGATGGATATGGAGACGGTGCTGGCCTCGGTTCGCAAGACGAACCGCTGTATCACCGTCGAGGAAGGCTGGCCACAGAGCGGCGTCGGCGCCGAGATCACGGCGCAGATCATGCATCATGCCTTTGATTATCTCGATGCGCCGGTTCTTCGCGTGTCGGGCAAGGATGTGCCGATGCCCTATGCCGCCAATCTTGAAAAACTGGCGCTCCCGCATACCGATGAGGTTGTGGCGGCGGCCAAATCTGTCTGCTATCGCGATTAAAGGGGGCGAAAATGCCAATTACCATCACCATGCCAGCCCTCTCACCGACGATGACCGAGGGGACGCTGGCCAACTGGCAAATGAAAGTGGGCGATACCGTCGCCTCCGGGGACGTGCTGGCCGAGATTGAAACCGACAAGGCGACCATGGAAGTCGAGGCGGTGGATGAAGGAAAGCTGGCCAAGATTCTGGTTGAAGGCGGCACCGAAAATGTTGCCGTGAATACGCCGATCGCAATCCTGCTGGAAGAGGGGGAGGATGAATCCGACCTAGAGGGCTTCGATGCGGGATCAGCGTCGGCGCCGAAGAAGGAGACGTCGGAGGAACCTGCAAAGAAAGAAGCGCCGAAGAAGAAGGCCGCCGAAGATAAATCCGAACCGACGGCGGATGAATTCGCGCCGGAAGTCAAGGGCAGCAGCGGCCCGGCGCCGGTCTCCAAGAAAGGAGATCGCATCTTCTCCAGCCCGCTTGCCAGGCGGATCGCCGCAGATGAAGGGCTTGATTTGAAAGTGATAAAGGGAACCGGGCCCCATGGCCGGATAATCAAGGCGGATGTGGAAAAGGCGATTGCCTCCGGGTCGGCCAAGGCACAGAAGGAAGCCCCCAAGGCGGCTGCGTCCGCGCCTGCCGCCCAGCCGCAGGCGGTCACGCTGCCGCCAGAGGGGAATTTCGAGGAAGTTCCGCTCACCAGCATGCGCAAGACGATTGCCCGGCGGCTCAGCGAGGCCAAACAGACGATACCGCATTTCTATCTGACCATAGACTGCGAGCTGGATAACCTGCTGGCCATGCGCAAGGAGCTGAATAGCCGGTCTGACGAGTATAAGATCTCGGTCAATGACTTCGTGATCCGGGCTTCCGCACTGGCGCTGAAAAAACTGCCTGCGGCCAATGCCATCTGGGGCGGTGATAAAATCCTGAGGTCCAGGGACTTTGACATCTCCGTTGCCGTGGCGATTGAGGGCGGGCTGATCACGCCGGTTGTCCGTCATGCCGATCAGAAAGGGCTCGCCGTGATTTCCGACGAAATGAAGGAACTCGCGGGCCGGGCGAAGGAAGGCAAGCTCATGCCGGAGGAATATCAGGGCGGCTGTTTCTCGATTTCCAATCTTGGTATGTACGGGATCAAGGAATTCTCCGCTGTGATCAACCCGCCGCAATCGGCCATTCTCGCGATCGGAACCGGGGAATTGCGTCCGGTTGTCAAGGACGGCGCGCTTGCCATGGCGACGATGATGAGCGTGACCTTGTCCTGCGACCATCGTGTTATCGATGGGGCCATGGGCGCGGAGTTGCTTAAATACTTCAAGGGCTATATTGAAGAGCCCTTGACCATGATGCTGTGAGGAGCCGGATATGAGTGAGACAAAATTTGACCTGGTGGTTGTCGGGTCCGGCCCCGGCGGATATGTGGCGGCAATCCGCTCGGCGCAGCTCGGCCTGAAAACCGCGGTTGTCGAGCGGGAGCATCTCGGCGGTATCTGCCTGAACTGGGGCTGTATCCCGACAAAGGCGCTTCTGCGGACCGCGGATGTCTATACCTTGATCAATCATGCGGAAACATTCGGCATCAAGGTCGAAGGGGCGTCCGTCGATCTCAAGAAAACCGTGGATCGGTCCCGTCAGGTGGCCGGACAGCTCTCCGGCGGCGTCAAGCATCTGTTGAAGAAGCACAAGGTTACGGTCATCGATGGCCATGGCAAGCTGAAAGGTGGCGGAAAGCTCGAAGTAACCAAGGACGACAAAGTCGTTACGACTCTGGAAGCCAAGCATATCATCTTGGCCACCGGTGCGCGGGCGCGGACCCTGCCGGGGCTTGAGCCGGACGGCAAGCTGATCTGGACCTATAAGGAAGCCCTGGTGCCGGATGTCATGCCGAAGAAGCTGCTGGTTGTCGGCTCCGGCGCTATCGGAATTGAATTTGCAAGCTTTTTCAATGCGCTAGGATCCGATGTTACGGTTGTTGAGGTGATGGATCGCATCCTGCCGGTGGAAGATGCGGAGATTTCTTCTCTTGCGGAAAAAGCCTTCAAGAAGCAGGGCATGACCATTCACAAGGGAACGACGGTCTCTGAGCTCAAGAAATCCGGCGGCAAGGTCACGGCCACCTTCAAGGACAAGAAGGACAAAAGCTCGACCGATACATTCGATCGGGTCATTCTCGCGGTGGGTATTGTCGGCAATGTCGAGAATATCGGCCTAGAAGGTACAAAAGTGAAAGTTGAGAAAACCCATGTCGTGGTGGATGAATATTCCCGGACGGGAGAGCCGGGTGTCTACGCCATCGGCGATCTGACCGGGCCGCCCTGGCTCGCGCACAAGGCCTCTCACGAAGGGGTGATCTGCGTCGAGAAGATTGCGGGGGAGAAGGATGTCCATCCGCTCAATACGTCGAATGTGCCGGGCTGCACCTATTGCAATCCACAGGTTGCCTCTGTCGGCCTGACCGAGGCTGCGGCCAAGGAAAAGGGCTATGACGTGAAGGTCGGCCGTTTTCCGTTCATCGGAAACGGCAAGGCGATTGCCCTAGGTGAACCGGAAGGCTTGATCAAAACCATATTTGATGCAAAAACGGGCGAAATGCTGGGCGCCCATATGATCGGCGCGGAAGTGACTGAGCTTATTCAGGGCTATGGCATTGCGAAAACGCTGGAAACGACCGAGATTGATCTGATGCATACAGTCTTTCCGCATCCGACAATATCGGAGGCCATGCATGAATCCGTTCTTGACGCGTATGGCAAGGTGATCCACATCTAGGTTATGTCTCCGCCTGCCTGCGGGGTAAACGATGGTAAGGTTGAATTATGAATGAGACAGCATCGATAAAGCGTGTTCGTCATCCGGAGAAAATGAAGCGGCCGGATAACCCGATTCAGCGCAAGCCCGCCTGGATCCGCGTGAAGGCGCCTGTCTCCAAAACCTACAATGAAACGCGCGAGTTGATGCGCGGCCTCAACCTGACGACGGTCTGCGAGGAGGCGGCCTGTCCCAACATCGGCGAATGCTGGGCCAAGAAACACGCGACCATGATGATCATGGGGGAGATTTGCACCCGGGCCTGTGCCTTTTGCAATGTCTCCACCGGTAAGCCCAACGCGCTTGATCCGTTTGAACCGTTCAACGTGGCAACGGCCGTCAAGAAGCTGGGCCTCAATCACGTGGTGATCACCTCCGTTGATCGGGATGATCTGAAAGACGGCGGGGCGCAGCATTTTGCCGACGTCATCACCGCCATTCGCGAAGCGACACCGGAAACAACGATTGAGATTCTGACACCGGATTTTCTCAAGAAAGACGGTGCGTTGGAAGTCGTTGTTGCGGCGAAACCTGATGTTTTCAATCATAACCTTGAGACAGTACCGAAGCTTTATCCTTCCGTCCGTCCCGGCGCCCGCTATTACCATTCTCTCCGCCTGCTGGAACGGGTGAAGGAGCTTGACCCCAATATGTTCACCAAATCGGGCCTGATGGTCGGACTTGGCGAGGAGAAGGAGGAAGTCGGCCAAGTGATGGATGACATGCGTGTCGCCAATATCGATTTCATCACCATTGGCCAGTATCTCCAACCGACGGTCAAGCATCATGCCCTTCATCGTTTTGTGACGCCGGATGAATTTGCAGTTCTCGAAAAGCAGGCCTATGCTAAGGGCTTCCTGATGGTCTCCGCATCGCCGCTGACCCGCTCAAGCCATCATGCGGGTGAGGATTTCGCCAAGCTGAAGGCGGCGCGCGAACGGGCCAACAGCAAGAACTGACCAGTCAAGCGAGTACGGATCAACGTAGAGTATGCCAACACACGCGGAACAGCGGGTTCTCCCTTATAGTCCAAAGCAGATGTTCGATCTGGTGGCGGCTATCGATCAGTATGATGAGTTTCTGCCCTGGTGCGTCGGCTCCCGGATCAAGGAGCGAAAAGAGAATATCGTGCTGGCCGACCTCGTGATCGGCTTCAAGCTGTTCCGGGAGAAATTCACGTCGAAAGTGACGCTGGATGAAGAAAACATGCGGATCGACGTCGAATATATGGACGGACCCTTCCGCTATCTCAATAATCACTGGCAGTTCAATGCGCATCCGGACGGTTGCGAAATCGACTTTTTCGTCGATTTCGAGTTCCGCTCGATGATCCTTCAGAAAACGATCGGAATGCTCTTCAACGAAGCGGTGACCCGCATGATCTCGGCCTTTGAAAATCGCGCGAAGGAGCTATATGGCGTCAAGCCCGATCTGCAGGATCAGTCTTCGGGCGGCTAGTGGCTGGCCGCTTTGAGCAGCATTTCAAGCGCCGTTTTGACAGTGGCAAGGCGAACTTCCGACCGTCCCAGATCCCCATATTCCATCTTTCGATGCTCCGCGACGCCCTCTTCTGTGGCGACCGCAAAGTGAACGAGGCCGACCGGCTTTCCGGGGCCGCCTCCGCCGGGGCCTGCAATGCCCGTCACAGCGACAGTGAGGTTGGCGCCGGCGGTTTTAAGGGCGCCGAGCGCCATTTCCCGCGCCGTTTCCTCCGATACCGCACCATGCTCCCGCAAAACTTCTGTGCTGACGCCGATAACGCGCGCCTTTGCCTTGTTGCTGTAGGTGATGAAGCCGCGATCAAATACGTCGGAGGAACCGGCGATATCCGTAAGCGCTCCGCCAATCAGCCCGCCGGTGCAGGATTCTGCTGTCGCCAGCTGCCATTTCTTCTGGCGGCATTGTTCGAGGACGTCAGTCGCCAGTTTTTCGATGTCTCCGCTAAAAATTCCCATCATATATCCTTTTTATTATTACCAGCAGGACCGAGGCAATCAGCCCCGCCACATAGTCATCGATCATGACGCCGAAGGCGCCTTTTACCTTCCGGTCCAGCCAACTGATCGGCCAGGGTTTCAGAATATCAAGCGCGCGGAAGATCACAAATGTCAGAACGATCATCAGCGGCGTCAGCGCCGTCGCGTGAAGAGCGAGCCAGATGCCCGCAACTTCGTCAATGACCACTTCGCCCGGATCGCTTTTTCCGGTGTGTTTCAGATAGATTTGTGTGCTCCACCAGCCGACGCCGAACGCAATCAGGGAGGCCATGCCAAGCGCCGGGGCACCGAGATAGTGAAAGATCAATATGCCAAACGGTAGCGCCGCAAGGGAGCCGATCGTTCCCGGTGCCTTGGGGGAGAGACCGCTCCAGAACCAGGTGGAGAGGATAACCGCCGGATGCCAGAGGGAGAGGGGGGAAATTTTCTGGCTCATTCAGGCAACCTAACTGTTGCGACGGCCTGGGCGGCGATACCTTCCCCGCGGCCGGTAAAGCCAAGCTTTTCCGTCGTCGTCCCCTTGACGTTGACCCGGTCGCTTTGAATTTGCAGGATATCGGCAATTCTCTCTGCCATGGCCGCGCGATGCGGGCCGATTTTCGGCTCTTCGCAAATGATGGTCAGATCGACATGGCTGACAACACCGCCTTTTTTCGCGACAAGGCGGGCGGCATGGGAGAGAAAACTCTCTGAAGCGGCGCCTTTCCATTCAGGATCCGAGGGCGGGAAATGAACGCCGATATCCCCGGCGGCAATGGCGCCGAGCAGGGCATCCGTCAGGGCATGCAGCGCCACATCCGCATCGGAATGGCCCTTCAGTTTTTTCTGATGGGGGATTTCGATGCCGCCGAGCCAGACGCTTTTCCCATCCTCGAAGGCGTGAACATCAAATCCGTAGCCGGTGCGGATATCCCCGAGTGATTTCAGGATATGCCGCTCCGCTGCCGCCATATCCTCTGCCGTCGTGATCTTGAAATTGATGGGCTCTCCCTCGACCATCAATACCTCAATGCCGGCGCGGGCGGCAAGGGCGGTGTCATCTGTCAGATTCTCTCCGTCAAAGGTCCGGTGTGCTGCCAGAATGTGCGCAAAGGCAAAGCCTTGCGGTGTCTGCGCCGCGACAATTTCATCCCGGTTGACGGAGCCGGTAATGCGGCCATCGGAAAAGGTTTTGAGGCTGTCGATGAGGGGCAGCGCGGGCAGCACGGCCTGGCCGGTTTGCAGCTTATCAATGCATCGGCTGATCAGGGCCTCGCTTACGAAGGGGCGCGCCGCATCATGAATCAGCACGAATTCTGGTGATAAATCAGTCAGGCTCTCCAACCCGTTACGCACTGATTTCTGCCGTTCCGCGCCGCCGATGACCGCCGGCAGCAAGTCGAGATCTTTTGTTGCCTCATCATAGAGCTCCATGTCCGCCTCGCTGACGACCACGCAGATATTGTCAACGGACGGATGATCAAGGAACGCATCGATGCATCTTCTGAGAATAGTTTTTCCAGCAATTTCAGCATATTGCTTTGGAAAGCTCATTCCGGTTCGGAGGCCTTTTCCGGCGGCGACGATCAGGGCGATGGTTGTCATGGTCCGACAATAGTTTGGGAAACCGGAAGGTTCAATAAAATTGACGGCTTGCGAATGATTCTGTTGCAGTGCGATACAGACCAGACTATAGTGCCTAAATATTAGTCATATTTTTAATTGCATAATAAATGGTCATTACTCTCGGTTCAATTACGATCGACCCTCCGGTTTTTCTGGCACCCATGGCCGGTATTACGGACTTGCCCTTTCGGCGTCTGGTGACGCGGTATGGGGCGGGGATGGTTTTCTCGGAAATGGTGGCGAGCAAGGCCATGGTCGCGGAGACGCGGCGCTCTCTTCGTATTGTCTGCTCCGCGAATGATGATCAGCCGATGGCGGTCCAGCTCGCAGGCTGCGATCCGGAGATCATAGCCGAGGCGGCCAGGCTGAATGAGGAAATGGGGGCGAAGGTCATCGATATCAACATGGGCTGCCCGGTCAAAAAGGTGACGGCCGGTATGGCGGGCTCCTCGCTGATGCGCGATCTCGATCATGCAGGGAAGATATTAAAGGCGACGGTTGACGCCGTCAGCATTCCGGTGACCCTTAAAATGCGGACCGGCTGGGACGAGGAGAGTCGCAATGCGCCAGAACTTGCCAGGATTGCCGAGGATGCAGGCATCCGGATGCTGACCGTCCATGGCCGTACCCGTTGCCAGTTCTTTAAAGGTGCGGCGGACTGGCGGTATGTCGGTGAGGTCAAGGAGGCGGTCTCGCTGCCCGTTATCGTCAACGGGGATATCCAGACAGTGGAGGATGCGGTCGAGGCGCGGGCGCAATCCGGCGCGGATGGCGTGATGATTGGACGGGGCAGCTATGGCCGGCCCTGGTTCGTGGCGCAGGTGGCGGAACATCTCAAATCGGGGCAGGTGCGTCCGGACCCGGATTTCGATGAGCAACGCTCCGTCCTGCTGGAACATTATGATGCGCTGATCTCCCTTTACGGAGAGGACGTTGGCGTTCGGGTCGCGCGCAAGCATCTGGGCTGGTATTCCGCGCGATTGCCGGGCGGCGAAGTCTTTCGGCAGAAGGTCGTTCGCCTGACAGACCGGCATCAGGTACGCGATGAAATCGACAGGTTCTATAATGACCTGCAATTGAAGGAAAGCGCATAACATGGCCCTGCCAAATCCCTTTAGCGGCACAAAACGCAAGAAAACGGAAATCGACGCGCTGTTGGTGCTGAACGCGTTGCCCGATCCGCTGATCGTGATTGATGACGATGGATATATCTGCATGACCAACCCGGCGGGGGAGGAGTTTTTCGGCCTGTCGGCGAAAATGCTGATGAGAATGACGGTGGAGGAGATTGTTCCGTTTGACAGTCCGCTTCTGGGCCTGGTGGAACAGGTCCGTACCCTCGGTGACTGCGTTTCCGAATATAGCGTTGATCTCGGAACCCCGAAAACCGGCGTAAAGAATGTCAATCTGCAGGTCTCGCTGATGTATGGAACATCGAATGTGGTTGTCCAGATCGAGGAGCGTACCATTGCCGCCAAGATGGACCGGCAGCTCACCCATCGCGGCGCCGCGCGGTCCGTGACCGCCATGGCGATCATGCTGGCCCATGAGGTGAAGAACCCGCTTTCCGGCATTCGCGGTTCCGCGCAGCTTCTGGAAATGAACGCCTCCGACGCCGACCGGGCACTTACCCGGCTGATCTGCGACGAGACGGACCGGATCTGTGCGCTTGTCGACCGAATGGAGGCGTTCTCGGACGACCGGCCGATCGACCGCGATGCCGTAAATATCCATGAGGTTCTGGAACATGTCCGGCGGGTGGCCGAGGCGGGCTTTGGTCGCAACATCACCTTTCGCGAAAATTACGACCCGTCGTTGCCCTTTGTGTATGGCAATCGCGACCAGCTAGTTCAGGTGCTGTTGAACCTCGTGAAAAATGCCGCGGAGGCAACCCCTGAAGACAGTGGTGAAATCACTTTGAGCACGGCCTATCGCCACGGTATCCGTCTCGCTGTTCCCGGTGCGAAGGACAAGGTGCAGCTCCCGCTCGAAGTTGGCATACAGGACAATGGACCGGGCATCCCGGAAGAAATCATGCCGCATATCTTCGACCCTTTCGTCACCACGAAGACCGGTGGCAGCGGGCTTGGTCTGGCCCTGGTGGCCAAGATCGTCGGGGATCACGGGGGAATCGTCGAGTTCGACACATCGGGGGAGGGAGGCAAGGCGCTGATCCGCCTGCCGGTTTACTACATCAATAAAACGGATACGGAATAAAAATGCCCGGTACAATTTTAGTCGCAGATGATGACCAGAGTATTCGCACTGTCCTTGAGCAGGCGCTGTCCCGTGCCAATTATGTTGTGCGCTCCACCAGCAATGCGGCGACGCTCTATAACTGGGTGCTGGAAGGGCTCGGCGATATCATCCTGACCGATGTGATCATGCCGGATGAAAATGGCCTCGATCTGCTGCCGCGCATCAAGAAGGTGCGACCCGAACTGCCGGTTGTCGTGATGAGCGCGCAGAATACCTTGCTGACAGCCATCAAGGCGACGGAGCGGGGGGCCTATGACTACCTGCCAAAGCCCTTTGATCTGAAGGTGTTGCTGCAGGTGGTGGAACGGGCGCTCTCCAAGCCGAAGAAAGCCGCAAAACGCTCGGGCGTGGAAGAGGAAGACGAGACCAAAACACCCCTGATAGGCCGGTCGCCGGCCATGCAGGAGATATACCGGGTGCTGGCGCGCCTCATGGGGACGGACCTGACGGTGCTGGTGTCGGGCGAAAGCGGCACCGGCAAGGAGCTTGTGGCCCGCGCCCTTCATGAATATGGCAAGCGCAAGGCGGGGCCGTTCGTGCCGATCAACATGGCGGCCATCCCGAAGGAACTTATTGAATCGGAGCTGTTTGGCCATGAAAAGGGCGCCTTCACCGGCGCCGATTCCCGCGCCATCGGCCGGTTCGAGCAGGCGCAGGGCGGGACATTGTTTCTCGATGAAATCGGGGATATGCCGATCGAGGCCCAGACCCGGCTTCTTCGTGTTTTGCAACAAGGTGAATATACGACAGTTGGCGGCCGGACGGCGATCCGGACGGATGTCCGGATTGTTGCTGCCACCAACCGGGATTTGCGGCAGTTCGTGCGGCAGGGCCTGTTCCGCGAAGATTTGTATTATCGGCTGAACGTGGTGCCGCTGCGCCTGCCGCCGCTGCGGGAACGGGCAGAGGATATTCCCGACCTTGTGCGGCATTTTCTGACCCAAGCCATGGAAGAGGGGCTGCCGGTCAAGAGTATCGACAAGGAATCGCTGGAGGCCCTCAAGAAACACAAATGGCCGGGCAATGTGCGGGAGCTTGAAAATCTGGTGCGCCGTCTTGCCGCCCTTTATTCCGACGATGTGATCAATCTCGCGGTCGTGCAGCAGGAATTACAGCCTCAGGAAGTCGGCGATACGGAGGAGAATGCCAAGTCTGATGAAAGTCTCGGCATGGCGGTTGAACGGCATGTGGCAAAATATTTTGCGGCGCATTCAGGCGGGTTGCCGCCATCGGGGCTGTATGAGCGGGTCATCCGCGAAGTCGAGCGGCCACTCTTGTCGCTGTCTCTGGAGGCGACCAACGGAAACCAGATCAAGGCAGCGGACTTGCTGGGCGTCAACCGGAATACCTTGCGTAAAAAAATCCGGGAGCTGGATATTCAGGTTGTACGCGGGCTCAAGTGATGCTTAAATGCCACAATGTGGTATTTTGACCGTAATATTGAATGTGACGCGAAACTCTTGGACCGAGACCGCGTCATGATCAAGCCGGTCGGAGGGGGTTGTGGTCGAATCACAGCAGACTAAGGGAAAGCAGTCCTTTTCACTCGTCCGTTGGACGCGGAAGATAGGGCTGGGGCCGAAGACGTCCTTTTTTGTCGCCATGCTGGCCATTGCGAGCGGCATTGCGACCTATGAATCCCTCACCATCGATAATCCGGCCTATACACGCATCTTGCTGATAGTGGATTTGGTCATCGTCGTCATTCTGGCCAGCATCATCACGCATCGATTAATCCGCACCTGGCGCAAGGGGCAAGTTGGCGGGGCAGGGAGTATGATGCATCGCCGCATCCTGCGACTTTTCTCCCTGATTGCGGTTGCGCCGGCCCTGATGGTGGCTCTCTTTTCGGCACTTTTTTTCAACATCTATTTCCAGCGGCATTTCTCCGACCCCGTGAATATGGCGGTTTCGGAATCGATCGCCGTCGCTGACGCTTATATCAAGGAGCATATCCAGAATATCCGCTCCGACGTGCTGGAGATGGCAGCGCAGATCAATAGTGCGCCAACGCGGGTTCTTGAAAACCGCAGTTTGTTCGGCTCCTATCTCAGCGATCAGGTTATTGCCCGCAACCTGAGTGAGGCAGTGGTAATCGACGGGACGCAGAATATCATTGCGCAGTCCGATCTCAGCTTTGCGCTCGAATTTGAGGAACTCAGCCCGGCCCTGTTCGCCGAAGCCCGGGAGCGCGATGTGGTGATCACTACAAATGATGGGGATGACCAGGTGCGGGCACTGATCCGGCTGAACCGGATGTTGGACGGGTTCCTCTATGTCGGACGCTTTGTCGAGCCGAGGGTACTCGCGCATCTGGAACGGACCCGTGTCGCCGCTGCGGAATATGAAACCCTGAAGGAGGAGGGGTTCGGCATTCAGATCCAGTTTGCCGTCATCTTCTTTATCATCTCGCTGATGGTGGTCCTGGCGGCGGTCTGGTTCGGGTTGGTCATCGCCTCGCGGATTGTTGGCCCGATCGAGAGTCTTGTGAAGGCGGCGGAACGGGTGCGCTCCGGCGATCTGACGGCGAAGGTCGATGAAACCCGTGCGCATGACGAAATGGCGACCTTGAGCCGGGCCTTCAACCGTATGACTGACCAGCTCGACGCCCAGCGTTCGGAGCTGGAAATGACCAATGAAAAGCTGGATGAACGGCGGCGGTTTACCGAGGCAGTGCTTTCCGGTGTCTCCTCCGGTGTGATCGGCCTGGACAAGGAGGGGATCATCAATCTGCCGAACCGCAAGGCGGCGGAACTTCTCGGGCTGTCTAGCGCTGAACTGATCGGGGCGCATTTTCCCAAGATACAGCCGCAGATGGCGGTATTGCTCGATGAAATACGGGAAAGGCCCTATCGCGTGGTCGAGAGGCAGATACAGCTTCAATCCGGGGACGGGCACCGGCATCTTCTGGTGCGCGCTTCCGCGGAGATATCCAGCGGCAGCATTCAGGGGTTTGTCGTGACCCTTGACGATATTACCGATCTTGTTTCGGCGCAGCGGATGGCCGCCTGGGGCGATATCGCCCGGCGCATTGCCCATGAGATCAAGAACCCGCTCACGCCGATCCAGCTGTCGGCGGAACGGATAAAACGAAAGTATGGGCGGCAGATCGTGGAGGATGTCGAGATTTTTAATCAATGCACCGATACGATCATCCGGCAGGTCGGCGACATCGGGCAAATGGTGGACGAGTTCTCGTCTTTCGCTCGGATGCCGACACCGGAATTCAAGCCCGAAGATATCAATGAGCTTGTCGGGCAGGCGGTCTTTCTGCAGAAGATTGCCCATCCTGAAATCGAGTATGAATTCAATGTCCCGTCCGGCATATTGACCTGTGCCTGTGATGCATCGCAGGTCAACCGTGTCCTTACCAACCTGCTGCAGAACAGCGCGGATGCCATAGAGGGACGGGAAAACGGTGATGAAAATCTGCCCAAAGGCCGGATAGAAGTTGGTATCGAGGCGGCAAATGACGAAATCATTATCGAGATTACGGATAATGGCCGTGGCCTTCCCAAGGAAAACCGGGGCCGCCTGACCGAGCCGTACGTTACCCATCGCGAAAAAGGAACGGGTCTGGGGCTTGCGATCGTCAACAAGATTATGGAGGAACATGGTGGCAGTCTTGCCATGATGGATACGAAAACTGGAGTTGGGGCAAGGGTGAGGATTACCTTTCCAATAAGTGAACCGAGTTTGAAAACGGGGAATGACTAAAAATGTCTGCTGACATTCTTATTGTAGATGACGAAGCCGATATTCGGGAACTTGTCGCGGGGATTCTGGAAGACGAGGGGTATGAGACACGCATGGCAGCGAATAGCGACCAGTGCCTGGCGGAAATTGCCCATCGAAGGCCAAGTCTGGTAATTCTTGATATCTGGCTGCGCGGCAGCAAGCTGGACGGGATCGAAATCCTGCAAGCCATCAAGAAGGATCAGCCGGATTTGCCGATCCTGATGATTTCCGGTCATGGCAATATCGAAACGGCGGTACAGACCATCAAGATGGGGGCCTATGACTTCATAGAGAAACCCTTCAAGGCGGAGCGGCTTATCCAGCTTGTCGACCGGGTGCTGGAAGCGGTGCGCCTGCGCCGGGAAGTGGCGGAGCTGAAAACCCGGGGCAGCGAACTGACGAATGAGCTGATCTGCCGCTCCAACGTCATGATCCAGCTCCAGCAGACTATCGAAAAGGTCGCCCCGACCAACAGTCGGGTTCTGATTTCCGGGCCGTCGGGCGCCGGCAAGGAAGTGGTCGCACGCCTGATCCATAAACGGTCCAACCGTAAGAACGGGCCGTTTATCGTGCTAAATGCCGCAACATTGGCGCCGGAACGGCTTGAAATACAGCTTTTCGGAGTGGAAGAAGGGCGAATGAGCTCGACAAAGGGCGGACGGCGCGGCCTTTTGGAACAGGCTCATGGCGGCACGCTCTTTCTGGATGAGATCGCCGATATGCCGATGGAGACCCAGGGCAAGATTCTCCGCGTGCTGGTGGATCAGTCCTTTCAAAGGGTAGGTGGCACTGAGAAGGTCAAGGTCGATGCCCGGATTATCTCGTCTTCCAGCCGTGATCTGAAAGAGGAAATGGCAAACGGCCGACTGCGGGAGGATTTATACCATCGCCTCGGTGTTGTCCCGATTTCCGTGCCGTCCCTGAAGGAGCGGCCGGAGGATATCGGCCCGCTCGCCCGCTATTTTGTCGAGAGGTTTTCGATAAGTTCCGGCCTTCCGCTAAGGAAAGTCGGGGAGGATGCGATCGCTACCCTGCAGGCGTCGGCCTGGCCGGGCAATGTACGCCAGCTCAAAAATGTCATTGAGCAGATTATGATTCTGGCAACCGGAGACAAGACGACGCCGATCAGCGCAAATATGGTGCCTGCGGATGCCGGTTCGGCCCATTCCATCATGAGCGGTCAGAACGAGAATACGGAAATAATGGCTCTGCCGTTGCGCGAGGCGCGGGAACGATTCGAAAAAGAGTATCTGGAAGCTCAAATCAATCGCTTTGGCGGAAATATTTCGCGTACCGCTTCATTTGTTGGTATGGAGAGGTCAGCTCTGCATCGCAAGCTGAAAACACTTGGTGTCAGCAATGGCGAACGGAAACGACTGTCTGACTAGGCGCAGGCAGCATACGAGAGGGAATTTGAGGCGATGAAAGTTATCGTTTGCGGCGCCGGTCAGGTCGGCTCGAATATCGCGCGCCAGCTCGCCCAGGAAAACAATGATATCACGCTGATCGACCAGTCCGCCGAGCTTGTCCGCAAATTCGGGGACGAGCTGGATGTCCGGACGATGGTCGGCCACGCCTCCTATCCTGACGCGCTGGAGCGGGCAGGGGCGTATGATGCGGATATGATCATCGCCGTGACCTATAGCGATGAAGTTAATATGGTTGCCTGCCAGATTGCGCATTCGATTTTCGATATTCCGAAGAAAATCGCGCGTATCCGGGCGCAGCAATATACAAACCCTCTGTGGGCGCATCTGTTCAGCCGCGAAAACCTGCCGATTGATGTGATCATTTCTCCGGAAATCGAAGTGGCGCGCGCGATTGAGCGCCGTCTCAAGGTTCCCGGCGCCTTCGATACGGTGCCGTTCGGCGACGGGAAAGTGCAGGTGATCGGTGTTCGGCTCGATGAAAGCTGCCCGATCGTAAATACGCCGCTCAAGCAGCTGACCGAGCTGTTTCCCGATCTCAATGTCGTCGTCGTCGCCATATATCGTGACGGCAAGATGATCGTGCCCGCGAGCGGGGACCAGATGTTCCCGGGCGATGAAGTCTATTTCGCCGCGGATACCGATCATGTTGCGCGCGCCATGCCGCTGTTTGGTCATGAGGAGCAGGAAGCCCGCAGCATCGTTCTTGTTGGCGGGGGTAATATCGGCCTTAATCTCGCGCAGTTTATTGAGAAAAACATGCGGAACGTGTCGCTCAAGCTGATCGAGCATAACCGCGCACGGGCGGAGAAAATAACCGAAGAGCTGGACCGTACGGTTGTCCTCCACGGCAGCGCCCTGGACCCCGAGCTTCTGCAGGAGGCCAACGCGGCCCGGGCCGAGACGATTGTGGCGCTGACCAATGATGATCAGGTGAATATCCTGTCGTCCCTGCTGGCGAAAGGACAGGGCACGAAAACCGCCGTTACGCTTATCAATAATCCTGTTTTTGGCAACCTTGTTACCTCTCTCGGGATCGAGGTGGTGGTTGATCCGCGGGCGACGACGGTTTCGGAGATTCTCCGCCATATCCGCCGTGGCCGTATCCGCGGGCTGCATTCCTTCCGCGATGGCGCCGCCGAGGTGGTGGAGGGGGATGCCTTAGAGACCTCCCTGCTGGTGGGCAAGCCGCTCCGGGATATCAAGCTGCCGCCGGGAACCATCATCGGGGCGGTGATCAAATCCAACAAGGTTGAAATTCCGCGCGGTGAAACTGTCATTCAGGAGGATGACCGGGTGATTATCCTCGGGCTTCGGGACTCTATCCACAAGGTTGAGGAAATGTTCTCCGTCGGCCTGGAATTCTTCTAAGACCGATGCTGTTCGCTCCTGTCTTTACCTTTCTGGGCTGGGCGCTGGGATTTCTGGCGGCGCTGATGCTGGTGCCGATTACATTCGCCCTGGCGCAGGGGCAGACGGGACTTGCGGCCAGTTTTGTCGTATCGGCAATCGTGACGCTGTTTTTCGGCGGTGGCATGGTGCTCGCCATGCGACGGGAAGTGACCATTCTGGGGCGGAAGGAAACCTTTTTCGCGGCGACCCTGATCTGGATCGTCCTGCCGGCCTTTGCGGGTCTTCCGTTCTATCTGAGCGACGCGATCCCTTCGGCAACCAATGCATATTTTGAGGCCATGTCCGGCTTTACCACCAACGGTGCGACGATTATTAATGATCTCGATTCCCAGACTCGGGCGATCCTTCTCTGGCGCAGCCTTATTCAATGGGCGGGCGGCTTTTTGATCATTGTCCTGCTCTCGGCGCTCGCAAGCGCCTTTAACCTGCCGGGCAACAATCCGCTGACGCGGGCAATCGCCAAGAGCAGCCGCCGCCAGGTGTCGCGCCGTTTTGGTTATGCGGTGCTTTCCCTGCTGAAAATATACGGACTGTTGACGGCTATATGCATTGTCGCGCTGTGGTTTTCCGGGATGTCCGCCTTCGATGCCATCTGCTATTCCTTCAGCACACTCTCGACTGGTGGGTTCATGACATCCAATGCCGCCGGCACCGCCTTCGCAAGCCGCGGGATTGAGGTTGTGCTGATGATCTTCATGGTGATCGGCGCGGTCAATTTCTCCCTTCACTGGTCATTCTTCAATGGCGACCGGAAATCCTATTTCAAGGATTCGGAGTATCGCTACCTGCTTGTGATGATCACGCTGGGCAGCCTGTTCGTTTTTGCTCTGATGATGACCCAGACGGATATGAGTCTACCGAATACCCTGCGCTATGCGGTGTTCAATACTGTTTCCGCCGTGACGACGACGGGCTATAACCTGCCGCTTGTGTCCGGCACCGGTCAGTATTACTGGCCGATCGGCGCGCTGTTCGTGATTCTGGTTCTGATCACGGTCGGCGGTTCGACCGGGTCAACGGCGGGCGGAATCAAGCTCATGCGTCTCAGTGTTCTGATGAAGGTATCGAATGCGGAAATCAATCGCCTCAGCTTCCCGAGCAGTGTCTTTCCATTGATGTATGGTGATCAGCGGATTTCGCGGGAGCAGATCCTCTCCACCTGGAGCTTTTTCGTCCTCTATTGCGCCACGCTTGTCGTGGTGGCGCTGCTGCTCGCCTTTAACGGGCTGGATTTGCAGTCATCGATTTCCCTTGCGGTCACCAATCTTGCCAATGCGGGCTCGGCAGCACAGCCCCTGATCACGGACGTGATTGTCGGCGAGGAGAATTTTATCAGCTACGAGGCCTTACCGAATTTTTCCAAATGGTTATTATGTGTCACAATGCTGGTTGGGCGGCTGGAGTTTTTTGCTGTCCTTTCCCTGCTCAACCCGGCCCTGTGGCGGCGCTAAGAAATAGGAAGAAGATGTCCAGAATTGCTTATGTAAACGGCCAGTATGTTCCGCACCAGACGGCCTGTGTCCATATCGAGGATCGCGGCTATCAGTTTGCCGACGGGGTCTATGAGGTGGTGACGATCTTCAACAACCGGATGATCGATGAGGAGGGGCATCTGGACCGTCTTTGGCGCAGTCTTGACGAACTCAAGATGGGCGCACCGATGAAGCGGGACCCGCTTAAGATGGTCATGCGCGAAGTGATCCGGCGCAATGGCATTGAAAATGGCATCATCTATCTGCAGGTGACACGCGGCGTTGCCCCGCGCGATCATCCGTTCCCGAAGCACACGGCTCCCGCGCTGGTCATGACGGCAAAGCGGCTGTCGATGGAAAAATCGCAAAAAACGGCGGAAGCAGGCGTCAATGTCATTACCGTCCCGGATATTCGATGGACTCGCCGGGACATCAAGTCGGTATCCTTGCTGCCGAATGTGCTGGCCAAGCAAGAAGCCAAGGAGAAGGGCGCCTATGAAGCCTTCCAGATCGACGAGGACGGCATGGTGACCGAGGGTAGCTCCACCAATGCCTGGATCGTGACGCAGGAGGGCAAGGTTGTTACCCGACCGACAAGCAATTCAATTCTGGCTGGTATTACGCGGGGCTCGCTCCTGCGGGAGCTGGAAAAAAATGGTGTTGATCTTGAACTCAGGAGTTTTTCAAAAGAAGAACTGAACTCGGCGCGGGAAGTGTTTCTGACCAGCAGTACAACTTATGTCATGCCTGTTGTAAAAGTGGATGATAAAATCATCGGAAATGGCCATCCGGGCATCGTTTCACAGCAGCTCAGGGCTATTTACGAGAAATTCATGCAGGAAGTTTAACACTATAATATAGTAGTTTTCGACTTTGACTGTGGTTTTTATGTCAAAGTCGTTATTTGTTGCAATTTGGGCGCGATAGTGCTTGTGTTTAAGGCTATAAATCCTTATGTCAGGGAAACTTTTTGCCCATTGCTTGCACGAGCCGTCAAATAGACCTTGATCGGATTGTAAAAAGGCAAAATTATAAACTAATGACAGACGAGAGATAATTCGAGATGGCCGCTGAGAAGTCACAAAATGTACAGGATGTATTCCTGAACAAGGTACGCAAGGACAAGGTGCCGGTTACGGTATTTCTGGTTAATGGTGTAAAATTACAGGGCGCGATTAGCTGGTTTGATAATTTCAGCGTTCTGTTGCGCCGCGATGGACATGAGCAACTGGTCTATAAGCATGCCATCTCGACGGTGATGCCTGCCGGACCTATCCAGCTGTTCGATCCGTCGGCTGATAACTGACACAGATAAGGACCCGATGCTGCGTCTAAAATCCCCACATGGAAGTTAATTCAGAGCGCGAGAGCCTGCGTTCAGGGGAATCGGCGCTGGTTCTGCACCCCTATATCAAGCGGACAACCAAAGCCAAGATTCGTGATCCGCAAAGCTGCTTGGAAGAGGCCGTCTCGCTCACGGCGGCCATTTCTCTTGATGTTGTCCATTCCGAAATTGTCACGCTGAACAAGGCGCGGCCCGGCACCCTGTTCGGGGAAGGCAAGATTGACGAACTCAGAGACTTTATCAAAAACTCCCATATTGATGTCGTGATCATCGACGGGCCGGTAACGCCCGTTCAGCAGCGCAACCTGGAGCGTCGCTGGAAGGTCAAGATTGTCGACCGCACCGGACTGATTCTTGAAATCTTCGGGGAGCGGGCGCAGACGAAAGAGGGCGCCCTGCAAGTCGAGCTCGCCCATCTCAGCTATCAGCGGACGCGGCTGGTCCGTTCCTGGACCCATCTGGAGCGGCAGCGCGGTTCTTTGAGCTTTATTGGCGGTCCCGGTGAATCGCAGCTTGAAATTGACCGGCGTCTCATTGACGAGCGGATTACGAAGATCAAGCGGCAGCTCGGCTCGGTCGTCCAGACTCGGGAGTTGCACCGGGCGAAGCGCAAGAGGATACCTTATCCCATCGTTGCGCTCGTCGGTTATACCAACGCCGGTAAATCGACCCTTTTCAATCGCATGACGCAATCGCATGTCTTCGCGGAAGACCTGTTGTTTGCGACACTTGATCCGACTATGCGGAAGATTTCCCTGCCGGGCGGTCAGCCGGTCATCCTCTCCGATACGGTCGGCTTCATTTCAGACTTGCCGACAGAACTGGTTGCGGCCTTTCGCGCCACCCTGGAAGAGGTGCTGGAAGCGGACCTGATCGTTCATGTGCGCGATATTACCCATATCGATACGGGCGCGCAGCGTCAGGATGTGCTGGATGTCCTGAAACGTCTCGGCGTCGATACGGATGATGAGGGCACCTATCTAGAGGTTCTGAACAAGATTGATGTGCTGGAAGCGGAAGAGAAGGAAAAGCTCTATAACAGCACGGAGCGCGGGGAGGGGCAGGTCGCCATCTCGGCCATAACCGGGGAGGGGACGGAGACATTCCTCCACCGGATCGAGGATTTGCTGACTGCCAGGCAGAAAGTGCTGGAGTTTGATATCCCGGCTGAGGACGGGGCAACCCTGTCCTGGATATACCGGAACGGAACCGTGCTGGATCGCGTCGATCAGGAAGAAACCGTCCATATCGAGGCTAAATTCTCGCCTGAAAATCTTGGACGGCTTAAGAAAATCCTCAAAAAAGATCTTTAATTGTCTGATTTTATTGAGATTTATCTTCTTTCCGAATTTCATTCCAGACTTCATCCATTTCCTCAAGGCTGCATTGGTCGATGGGCTTTCCGCGTGCGTTGAGGCGTTGTTCCACGGTCTGGAAGCGGCGGGTGAATTTCCGGTTGGCAGTGCGGAGGACAGTCTCTGGCTCCAGTTTCAGATGCCGGCCCAGATTTGCGATCACGAATAACAGGTCGCCATATTCCTCGGCGATGCGGTCCTCGTTCGCATTCTTGTCGATTTCGGCGCGCAGCTCGGCCATTTCCTCCTCGATCTTTTCGAACACCGGCAGGATGGATGGCCAGTCAAAGCCGACCCGTCCAGCCCGGTTCTGCAGCTTGACCGCGCGGGTGAGGGCGGGCAGGTTGCCTGCCACCCCATCGAGGGCGGACGGCGGCTGATTTGATGCCGCCTGTTTCTCGGCTCGCTCCCGCGCCTTTGTCTCTTCCCAGGCCGTTGTCTGTGCCTCCGCTGTTGCAATATCCTTGTTGCCGAAAACATGAGGGTGGCGGCGGATCATCTTCTCGGAAATGGCTTCGATTACATCGTTGAAGTCGAAGTCACCGGCCTCCTTCGCCATTTGCGCATAGAAAACGACCTGAAACATCAAATCGCCGAGTTCGTCCTTCAATTCCGCCATATCCCCCTTCGCAATCGCCTCTGCAACCTCATAGGCTTCTTCGATGGTGTGCGGCGCGATCGTATCGAAATTCTGCTCGAGATCCCACGGACAACCACCGTTGGGGTCGCGTAATTTCTCCATGATATCAAGGAGTTGATTAATATGAGTTAAGGTTTTGGATTCAGGCATACAGGACTCTCAAAGCAGAAGATCAAAGCCGGGCCAGTTTAAAGGATTTCCTTCGCCCGTGGCCATAAGTATCATGGGATAAGCCCTGAATAAACGAGTTCCGGATGACTGAAGAACAAAAACCAAAGGAAAAACGCCGCCGCAAGCCGGTTGAACCGACGCCGAAATGGCTGCGGGATCAGGCGTTGCGCTATTTGAACCGTTTTCCGGCGACACGTCAGAAGATGACGCAGCATCTCTATAACAAGGCCGCACCTCAGCTTGAGCATTTCGACATAGATGAGGAGAAGCTGAGCGTGGACATTGAAAAGACTGTCGCGGATATGGTCAAGGCGGGCTTTATCAATGATACGGAGTTTGCCGCGAGTAAGGCGCGGCTCATGGCGCGGCAGGGGCGGTCGGTCGCTCAAATTGGCCTCAAGCTGCAGGAGATGGCCTTTTCGGACGCGGATCAGTCTCAGGCGCTTGACGGTCTCGGGGAGGACAAGAACGCGCTCGACCGGCTTGCGGCGGCGCGCTTTGTGAAACGTCGGCGGTTCGGACCCTATAAGCCGGAGGAGACACGAGAGGAGCGCCGGAACAAGGAACTGGCATCGCTGGCACGTCAGGGCTTTTCATTCGATGTCGCAACTTCCGTCATTGATGCGGAAGACATAGAAGATATCGAGGCGATGATCTATGGTGAGACGTAAGCGCCTGAATTACAGAGGTTTCCTGAAAAGGGGACAGGATTTCCGTCCTTTATCCATATATCTATTTTTCGCATAATATATATTATGGAAAATATTGGATCATATGATATCGAGCTTATAGCCGATATGGCTGCCCGCGAGGCCGACCCCCTCATAGAAGCGGTGGGCGTCAGGGCGGGATTTATCGGTGGTGAGTTGCAACAGTCGGCATTTGTTTGATCGCGCGCGCTCTATCGCGTCCGTCATCATCAGCTTTCCGATATTCTGTCCGCGCATGCTGTCATCGACACGAACGCCTTCGATTTGCGCCCGTGACGATCCGCTGCGTGAAATGCCGTGGATCACCGTAAACTGATAGCAACAGACAATCCGCTCGTCGATGACGCCGACAATGTAGTCATTGCCCGGCTGGGTCTTCATGGCGTCGAACGCGTCCAGATAAACTTGCGGCAGCGGATCGGTCAGAACCTCTCGTGTGGAGCCGAGCTGATCCTGAACGAGCAAACGGACGATTTCGGGAAGATCTTCCTCGTCCGCGATCTGGAATTGCAGCCTGTCGTTCATTCAGCCTCTATCACCATGCCGTCATAGCCCGGCTCGACGCCGTCCGGCAGTTCGCGTCGAAGCGTTTGGTAATCCAGATCGACATGCATATTCGTTAATATCGCCCGCCGTGGCTTCAGCCGCTCAATCCATTTGAGCGCGGTCTCCAGATTGACATGCGTCGGATGCGGTGTGTAGCGCATGGCATCGACGATCCATGTATCGACGCCTTCAAGGATTTCAAAGCCGCGATCGTCGAGATTGACCAGATCATTGGAATAGCCGATCGGCCCCATGCGAAAGCCGAGACTGGTGATGCTGCCATGGTCCTGATCGAAGGGTAAAAAGTTAATATCGCCAATCGTAAACGGCCCGCTGATCAGATGCTCATCTAAGATGGCAGGATAAGGATTCCCCTCAAGCTGCCGAAAACAATAGTCAAATCGGCGGATAAGAATATCGAGCGTTTTCTTGTCGCCCCAAACGTTAACGCGTTCGCGATTACGGATCGCAAGGACACGCAGCTCGTCTATTCCATGGCACTGATCGGCATGTTCATGGGTCCAGACAACGCCGTCGAGCCGACCGATATCCGCCTCCAGAAGCTGTTCACGGATATCCGGTGACGTATCGATCAGGACGGTCGTCCCTTTTTCCTTCACCAGAATGGAGCAGCGCCGACGCCGGTTTTTCGGCTCGTCGGGATCGCAGGCACCCCAATCATTCCCGATGCGCGGAACCCCGCCGGAGGTGCCGCATCCCAATATCGTCACTTCCATTAAAGTTTCCGTTCTATTTTATTGAAAAGGTTAAAGAAATTATCTGTTGTGATGGCCGCCAGCCGGTCCGGCTCAAGACCTTTCAGCTCCGCAACTTTCGCGGCCGTATAGGCGACGAAAGAAGGTTCATTTGTCTTGCCGCGCTTCGGTACGGGTGCCAGGAAAGGACTGTCCGTCTCGACCAGCAGCCTTTCCATGGGGATGCGGCTGACATGATCCCGGAGTTCCTCTGCCGCCTTGAAGGTCACGATCCCGGAAATCGAGATATAAAAGCCTATTTCCATTGATTTTTCAGCGACTTTCCACCCCGAACTAAAGCAATGGATGACCCCGGTGAAAGGCCCCTTCCCGTATTCTTCCTGCAAAATATTAACGGTATCCTCGTCGGCGTCGCGGGTATGCACGATCAGCGGCAGGCCGGTTTGTCGCGCGGCCTCGATATGCAGGCGAAAGGATTTTTTCTGCAGCTCGCGCGGGGCATGCTCGTAAAAATAATCAAGGCCGGTTTCACCGATGCCGACGACTTTGGGATGCGCGGCCAGTTCGATGAGTTTTACCGCCGTGACTTCGTCGCCTTCGCTCTCCGCTTCATGCGGATGGACGCCGACAGAGCAATGAATATCCTCATACCGCTCTGCAATTTCGCGGACGCCGTCAAACTCCCGGAGCTTTGTCCCGATGGTGAGCATATGGCCGACACCGACTGCCCTCGCCCGTGCGACCACGTCGTCAAGCTCGCTGGAAAGCTGTTCAAAATTCAAATGGCAATGACTATCGACTAACATCTGTCTTTCCGAATTATTCTGGCGTCTCTACCTGCCCATGCGTTCTACATTCAAAAACAGGTTGAGGACAACCTGTTTGCGGTCAAGGTTTATGACATCCGCCCTTTTTATAAGTTCATTTCCGGTTTCCCAAATCTCCACCCAGTCGGCAGGCGCCTGACGGGAGATCATCTTTTTCATGATGTCCGCTTCCCCGGGAACCAGATTGCTATCACTGAAATTACTGCTCGCGGCACGGACCAGACGGGTCAGCCACCAGGGATAGAGTTCGCAGATCATGCGGTAGCCCGCCTCCCCGTCTTTCAGGCCGCTCTTGTCGGCAAGCGCATGCAGCTTCTCGGCGTTGAGCACCGGGTAGTTCCTGAAGATATCGAGGATGTCGGCGAAAATTTCAAGGCCGCCCGCCTCCAGCAGCCGGAGCGCCATGCCGGGGCTACCCTCCGCCAGCGTCAGCAGCATCTCCAGTTGATCATGCGAAATGGTCTCGCTATAGGGCGCGAGAAAGCGCCGCATATCCTCATCGCCAAGCGGGCGCAACGCGAGCTGGCGGCAGCGGGAGCGGATTGTCGGCAGCAGGCCGGCCGGTGTATGGGAAAGGAGGAGAAAGAGCGTTTTCTTTGGCGGCTCCTCCAGGATTTTCAGGATCGCGTTGGCGGCGTTCTGGTTCATCTCGTCCACCGGATCGACAATAACGATGCGCCAGCTCCCCTCGGAGGCAGTCAACTGGAAGAACTGGTTGAGGGCGCGGACATCATCGACGCGGATGACGCTGAAAAATTTCTTGCTCTTTACATCATATTGCCGCCTTAGCACCGCGAGGCCCGGATGGGATCCGGCGCGGATCAGCGCGAGGGCCGGATCGCCCTCGGGGACATCCAGGCTGTCCGGTGGTCCGAACAGGCCACCGCCCCCCTCGCCTCCCTGCTGGCTCAGCAGGAACTTGGCCGCACGATAGGCGAAGCTGGCCTTACCAACGCCTTTCGCGCCGGTGATCAGCCAGGCATGATGGAAGCGGCCGCTCAGATAGTTTTCAAGGAAGCGCTTTTCCGCCGCATCATGGCCGATAAGCTCGTTGCGGTCCTGCGGATGCGGATATCCTTCCAGCTTGTCGGAAACCGGCAAATCCGTCACGGCAACTGACGCGCGGCGACCGTCTCGCGCAGCTCCTGCTGGATGGCATCGACAGACCGGGTCGCATCGATGAGGACACAACGGTCCGGGTTCTTGCGGGCGATGTCGAGAAAGCCGTCCCGCAGACGTTCGTGAAAGGACAGGTCCATTTTCTCGAAACGGTCTTCGTCATGGGTGCGGCCCATGGTGCGCTTCAGCCCCTCCTCCGCCGGAATATCGAAGATAAAGGTGAGGTCCGGCGCAAAACTGCCGACAGCGAAGTCGTGAATTCGCTGTACGGCCTCTTCGCCAAGCTGATTGCCATATCCCTGATAGGCCATGGTTGAATCGGCGAAGCGATCGGAGATAACCCAGCGGCCTTCTTTAAGCGCCGGCCAGATCGTCAGGCGGAGATGGTTCCGGCGGGAGGCATAGAACAGCAGGGTCTCACCGATGGCATCCCAGCGGTCCGGATCCCCGGTCAGGATCAGCTCGCGAATTTCATCGGCGCCCGGTGCGCCGCCGGGCTCCCGTGTCAGCAAGGTTTCAATGGATCGGGTTTCAAGGAATTCGGCAAGAAGACGGCTTTGCGTGGATTTCCCGCTGCCGTCACCGCCTTCCAGCGTAATGAACTTTCCGCCTTTCCGCCTCTCGCCCTGCATTGGAGCCACTGCCGCCCTAATTGGCGGAGGGACCGAAGACGAGATACTCGACTGCGGATGTCAGGCGCTTGAACGTGCCGGGACGGGAGATATCCTCCATCGCGACCAGTGGCACGGCAATGGTCTCGATTTCCGGACCAGAAACTACAAGCTGCGCCACCGGCGTTCCCTTGATGATCGGTGCCGGAATGGGCTCGTTATAGACGACCTTGACGGTCATGGACTTGCGGGCCTGACGGGACAGGGTGACGGTGAGATCGGATTCCACGGTCAGCGGCACCACATCCTTGTCGCCGAGCCAGACCCGGGCGTTGTCGACGACATCGCCGGACTTGAAAAGCGCATAGTTGTTGAACTCGCGAAAGGCCCATTCCATCAACCGTTCTGATTCGCGGCTTCTCTCCTTTGCATTTTCAAGGCCGTTGACGACGAGAATAATGCGCCGCCCGTCCCGTTCCGCCGAGCCGACAAGGCCGTAGCCGGATTCCTCGGTATGCCCTGTTTTAAGGCCATCCGCGCCATTGTCTTTATACAGAAGCGGATTGCGGTTGCCCTGTTTGATATCACTGAAGGTAAATTCCTTCTCATTGAAAATCGGATAATATTCCGGGAAATCCTGAATAAGATGCTTTGCCAGAACGCCCAGCTCCCGCGCTGTCATCTTGTGATCCGGATCGGGCCAGCCTGTGGCATTCATAAAGGTGCTTTTCTCAAGGCCGAGTTCCCGCGCCCGGGAGGTCATTGCCTCGGCAAAGCCTTCTTCCGATCCGCCAAGCCCTTCGGCCACCACGATACAGGCATCATTGCCGGACTGGATTATGATGCCGCGCAGAAGATCTCCGATGCTGACGCGGCTGTCGACCTCGACAAACATCTTTGAGCCGCCCTTCTTCCAGGCTTTCTCGCTGACCGGCAGGGTGTCTTCCAGATTGAGCGTGCCGTCCTTCAGCCGCTCGAACACCATGGTGATGGTCATCAGCTTGCTCATGGACGCAGGGGCCATGAGCTGATCGGCATTTTTCTCAAGCAGGACGGCGCCCGTATTCATATCGAAGATAAACGCTTCCCGCGCCGCGGTTTCAATCGGGTCCGCAGTGGCGGTACCCGCGATCAGGGTTACCGACAGGCACAGGGCGGAAAAAAAACGAAAGGAGGAAGTCCATAAATTCATGATGGTCGGGCTTTCAGTCATTCTCTTTTCAGGTTTCACACGGACAAATTAGCATCATCGCGATGGTTTTTAGCATTAATGTATGTTTTTGGCCAGTTTAAGGCTTGTCTATTCGATCACAATCCGGGCTTCTGTATGGCCGTTGTTGATCAGGTCCGCCAGCAGCTGGTCCGCTTTATCAATATCCGACACCGGGCCGACGCGCACACGGTAGAAATCCTGTCCGTTGACCAGAACCTGACTGACCTTGGTTGGACCCATGGAAGATAGCCGCGCGCTCAGGATATTGGCGTTATTGAAGTCGATAAACGCACCCGCCTGAATGAAGATATCGCTATGCGTGATCGGCTGGACACTGACGGTCGGCGTCGGCGAGCTATAGGCGGACGCCGATGTTACCTGTGTTTCGGCGACGGTCGGCGCCGGCAGAGGCTCGATTTTTGGCGCGGGTGCCGACTTCACGCCTTCGGGCGGAGCCAATGTATCGGCGACAACAACCGCCTGCGGCGCGGCGGCGACGTTATTTTTCTCCGTCAGCGGCGTTTCAGGCTTGGCGACAATGGTCTGATCCCCATTGCCGCCGTTAATCACCTGCACACGAACCTTTGCCGTTCCTTTCTGGACGATGCCGAGCATCTGCGCCGAGCGATAGGAAAGGTCGATAATGCGGGAATGGGCGAAGGGGCCGCGATCATTGACCGTCACGATGATGGAGCGGCCGTTTTCGAGATTGGTGACCCGCACATCTGTGGGCAGCGGCAATGTCTTGTGCGCGGCCGTCAGCTTGTGCATGTCATAGACGGCGCCGTTCGCGGTGCGGCGACCGTGAAATGGCTCGCCATACCAGGAGGCAATTCCCGTCTCGTCATAGGCGTTATCGACTTTCGGATAATACCAGATCCCATCCACCTGGTAGGGGTTGCCGAGCTTTGGGTCGCCGCGATCCACATCGTTCGGACCGACGGCGGCGGTATCCTTTCCTGCAGCGCGGTATTTCTTTGCACCATAGCTGATCAGACTGACCTCGGAGCAACCCGCCAATAACAGGGCGGTGGTGATAAGGACAATCAGTCCGGATTTTTGCTTTAGTTTTGCCATGTTACTTATACCTTTTACGCTACGCACTTCATATTAGTTATCCATCCCCGATCAGATCGGCAAGATAGCCGACGGACATCGCAAAATAGGTGGACCGGTTCCATTTCAGGATGGTTCGGTAATTGTCATAAATCAGAAAAGTCTGACCGTTACCCCCCTTCGGCTGAACCAGAGAGCCCATCAGCTGGCGCGACGGCAAGGCGCTGCCATCGGCCTTGCGGACGCCAAGCGCCTCCCATTCCGCCATCGGTTTGGCGACTTTAAGATCGATGAGGGATAGATCGAAATCCTTGGGGAGCGTGACTTCCCTGCCCCATGTCTGGTCCCCCTGCCAGCCGGACTTCGCGAGGTAGTTGGCGGCCGAGGCGAAGACATCGGCCTTGGTCGTCCATATGTCGCGGCGGCCATCTTCATCATAATCAACGGCAAAATTGACGAAACTTGACGGCATGAACTGCGATTGTCCCATCGCTCCGGCCCAGGAGCCTTTCATATCGGCAAGCTCAATATGATTGTCATCGAGTATCTTGAGGGCGAGCAGCAGCTCCTTTCGGAAATATTCCGCCCGCCGATTGTCATAGGCGAGCGTGGTGAGCGCATCTATCACGCTGAATCCGCCAGTATATTTGCCATAGCGCGTCTCCACTCCCCACAGGGCGACAATGAAGCGCGGCTGCACGCCAAATTCCTGCCCGACCTTTTCAAGAATAGTGCGGTTTTCATTGAGCATGGCTTTGCCCGAGTCAATAAGCGACTGCGGCAGGCGCTGTGCCATATATTCCTGAAAAGTCTGGACGACTTCCGGCTGCTTGCGGTCAAGCTTGACCACTTTTTCTATCAGTTGGACATCGGCGAACGCACTGTCGAGGGTGGTCTGGCTGACCCCCCCTTCCCGCGCTTCCGTTTTCAGCTTGGCCAGCCACTGATCGAACGGCTCCTTCGCGGCGAACCCCGGGGATGCAATAGCCGTGATAAAAATGCCGATGAGGGTGAAAAGAATTAAATACGCGGAATTCTTGGCCATTGGTACTCCATTTTACTAATCCGTCCTTTTTGCCACAAAGCCAGCAGATTCGCAACGATTTCAGACAGAAAAGCCCTTATTTCCGCCGGAAACAGTCAGACCTGCGGAAATACTGATTTCTCCATCAAACATATTGACAGGCCAGAGCGGGAACTTTAAACGATCAGAACCGTTCGCGGCCTTGAATTGCGTCCTGTCGGCGCCATTTCGAAAGAGCCGCCCTGCGGAGGGTTGGCAGAGCGGTTGAATGCACTGGTCTTGAAAACCAGCAAGGGTGCAAGCCCTTCCGGGGTTCGAATCCCCGACCCTCCGCCACTTCGTGTTCACATCACTTCAGCTATATTATGATGTTCTGGTTTACATCCGTCATCTTCTGTGGCGCGCCGAGATGATCGGGATGGACGAAGTTCATGTCCTCCCCGTCATTGGAAACCAGCTTGATGCTATCTGCGAAGACCGAGGGGAGATCATCGATCACCTCAAACCGGATCGTGCCCGCCGACATGTCCCCATCGAGGCCCTCATTGGTGAGGACAATCTTGTGCCCCTGCCCCGGTTCAATCACAAACTCGCCCGGCGACATCCAGGTCGACTGGTTTCTGCGCTGGTCATGATACACATCCGTCGTACCACCGGCGTGATGGACTGTATATTTCACAGAACTAGCATAATCGCTGTATTCTCCCTGCCACCAGGCGGACAGGCGATAACGCCGGGCCTCGGGGATATCCGGCTCCCAGGTGAAGACCGCCGTCGGATCGGTTTAGGGAGCATATTGATAATTGGTACCCCAGAAATAGCCGTCGCCCAAGGGGGTGCGGGATACAGCGGAATGTATTTGCAGGCGCCCGCAACTTCGTGTTTGCTAGCGATCTAAATCTGGGACAAGTCCCACGCCGGCTATTTATGGAAAAACGGTTAGGCGACAATGGCCGCCGGTACAAAAGCGGAATTTGCGTCAAACTTCTCGCCACCGCGAAGGCAAAAAACGGGGCGTATTAATTTCTCAGCTGTCACACTTTCACCGCTGTTATCGGAAAGCGTGAACCGACCCGTTTCAATCTTGAGGACTGATATATCTGCCTCACGACCGACGGCCATAGAGCCCAGCTCTCCCTCCATTCGCAACAACTTGGCAGGATTACAGGTAACCATCTCAATCACCTTCTCCAAAGGAACACCTAAATGCAATAGCTCCGACATGGCGATCGTCAGATTAAATGGTGCAACTCCAAAGAATGGATTTGCAGCCCGCTCGGACTTATCGGTGGCATTGGGAATTGTAACATTGTAGCCATGCATATCTGCTCCAAGCGTGAAAGGCACTATGCCTGCATCCAGAACCCGGCGAGCAACATCGAAACTAAAATGGGAACCATGCCCGACATCTACGAGAATTTGCTTCTGACGAACAGCTTCCAAAAGTATTGGGTGTATCTTCCCCTCACTTGAAACAAAACCGCCGGGATGTCGTGTAAAAGGATGAGCCAACACGTCCCCTTCCTTCATAATGGGCAACAGTTCACGGATCAGCTCCTCCGAAGACGGGATAAGTGCGCTGCTGCTTGTCGGCCACAGCTGGCCCAGGTGGATATAAAGCGGAAGATTAGCGGCGGTCGCTATTTCCTGTCCTATCTTGATAACCTCCATCCCCCAGCGGGATTGCCCCCCAATTTCAGCATGTGCCTTAATGCCTTTGACGAGGTCAAGGTTCGCCCTGGCTGCGGTGATTGTATGCTCCGCATTGACGCCGTTAGGTCCGTACAACTCAGGATACAGATGCCCCTCGAGTCCGCCAACGAGGTAAGCCGATAAAAAGGCGAGAACGCGACTGGCTGATGGCTCCGCTATGAATTTCCGGAATCCGCCGATCGTCATACAACTCGGACCGCCTTGATCAACCAGGGTCGTTACACCGGAGTAAACACCCACCAGATCAGGAGACAATCCGAATTTACCGGTGACATGCTCATAAACATGCGCATGGGTATCGATCATTCCCGGTATGACATGATGACCTGTCACATCTATCCGCTCAATCGCTTTCTCGGATTTCAGACTAGTGGTCACAGCGGCAATCAAACCATCACGCATCCCGATATCGTAATATCCGTTCAACCCGGTAACCGGATCAATCAACGTTCCGTTTTCCAATACGATATCAAATGGTTTCAAATCGCTCATCTCTGGTGTCCCTAATCATTTTCACTGGATTTAAAGAGAATATATCCCGCAGCGCACAATCGGAAAAGCAAAAAAGTTGTAATAGCAAAAATTATATCTACAATTATTTTTTAAATTCTATTACTGTGATGTTGTGCGGCGCAGCATTTCGACGACGGAAATTTGAAAAATACCCCGCCAGCTGCGCCAAATACCGGATGTGACGGTTATTGGGAAAGGTTGCAATGAGTAACGATCAAGGAATAAAGGAAGGTGCGAATGGTATTGGTGCGCGCCTTATACGAAAAGAAGATGATCGCTACCTGAACGGCAAGGGACGCTATATCGCCGACATGCGAATGCCCGGTATGCTGGAGCTTGCCTTTCTAAGAAGTCCGCTTGCTCATGCCCGAATTACATCGCGAACCAAACCTGATGATACTGCGGAAACCGTCTTTTTTGCTTCTGACCTTGAGGGAGTTTCGGGGATCCGTGCCGTATCCGGTCTTCCGGGGTTTCGCCCGTCGACGCAGCCCATACTCGCAGAGGACAAGGTTCGCCATGTCGGGGAGCCTATTGCCGCATGCCTTGCATCAAACCGGGCCCGCGCCGAAGACCTGACAGAACTCATTGATATCACATTTGAAGAGTTGTCGGCGGTCCACGACATGACCAAGGCGCGTGATGCCGACGCGCCCTTGCTGCATGAGGATTGGGACGAAAACTCTTTTCTGGAAAGCAATGCCGATATCAATTTCGAGGCGGCTATTGCGGACGCAGATGTTATCGTAAAACGAAGCTTCAAAACAGCGCGCCAGTGCATGGCGCCAATTGAAGGCCGCGGTCTGATCGCATCGTGGGATCGAAATCTGGAAATCCTCACCCTTCATTCCGCAACTCAAATGCCTCATATCGTTCGAACCGGACTCGCGGACTGTCTGAATATGGATCACGGACAAATCCGTGTAATTGCGCCAGACGTCGGTGGCGGGTTCGGGTACAAAGGCATACTTCTGGCTGAAGAGGTTTGCGCCTGTTATCTTGCCATGAAGCTAGATCGCCCTATCCGGTGGATTGAAGATCGGCGTGAACATCTGATTGCGGGAGCAAATTGTCGCGAGCATAATTACGAAATCACAGGTTACGCAAAAGCAGACGGAGAATTGCTTGCGGTGGATTGTGTCGCCATTGTTGATTCCGGCGCTTATTCCAGCTATCCCTTCTCTGCCTGCCTGGAAGCGGCACAGGTCGCCAGCATACTCCCCGGCCCTTATGTCATGCGAGGATACCGCTGCAAAACCTGGTCGGTGGCAACAAACAAACCCCCTATCCTGCCATTCCGCGGCGTAGCGCGCACTGGTGTTTGCTTTGCAATGGAGGTATTGTTGGATGGGATAGCAAGGGAGCTTGAAATTACACCCGAAGCCATTCGGGCGCGTAATTTGGTCCAGCCGGGACAAATGCCTTTCACCAACATCACAAACAAGTTCTTCGATAGCGGCGACTATCCGGAAGCCCTGAAACGCGCCGTTACCGGCATCGACATGGCAGGCATCCGGAAAGAGCAGCAATCCCAAACTGGGCGCACTCGGATTGGTGTCGGCTTGTCAATCTTCTGCGAACAGGGAGCACATGGTACATCCGTCTATCATGGCTGGGGCATTCCGATGGTGCCCGGCTTTGAGCAGGCGACGGCCCGCCTGACACCAGATGGCGGGCTTGAACTTCGAGTTGGCGTACACAGTCATGGTCAGGGGCTTGAAACAACGCTTGCGCAAATTGCCAATACAGAAATCGGGATTGATCCAGAAAAAATCAAGCTAGTCCATGGAGATACAGCTTATACACCATATTCCACTGGTACGTGGGGATCACGCTGCATAGTGATGGCGGGGGGCGCAGTGGGCACCGCCTGTGAATCACTTGCTGAGCGCATTCGCAAGATCGCAGGCCATCTGCTTCAGACTGATCCGAAGAAAATCATCCTTGAGAATGGCATGGCCCTGAGTGGGAATAGCGCGATCAGCATTGAGGATGTAGCTCGCACCTGGTATCTAAAACCACAACTTTTGCCCGAAGACGTTGACCCCCGAGGGTTAGATGTTGTTGCAGGATATAAAACAACGAAAGACACCGGCACATTTTCCTATGCCTGCCATGCGGTAAAAGTGGAAGTTGACATGGATCTTGGTCATGTCCGACTGCTGGATTACGTCATCGTCGAGGATGCCGGCACGATGATAAATCCGATGGTTGTTGATGGGCAGGTATATGGTGGCGCGGCACAGGGTATTGGCACAGCCCTGTTTGAAGAAATGTGCTTTGATGACTCCGGCCAACCGCTTGCCTCAACTCTGGCAGATTACCATCTGCCGCTTGCCTCCGATATACCGGATATCCGCATTGAACATATGGAAACTCCCTCCCCGCTGAGCCGGTTCGGCCAGAAAGGAATTGGAGAAAGCGGCGCCATTGGCCCCCCGGCGGCGATCGCCAATGCGATCAATGATGCCCTCATCCATATTGGCGCAGAAGTCACACAAGTACCGATGACTCCGGAACGAGTGTTGGAGGCTATTGCGAACGCGGAGCATTACGCTAGGCAAGGAGGAAGCGCAGTATGAAACCCGTATTATTTGACTATGCCGTAGCTCAGTCTCTGAACGATGCCCAAAACGCCCTTCAGAATGGACAGAGTAAATTCATATCCGGGAATCAGTCCCTTGGGCCAATGATGAATTTGCGTTTAGCCCGGCCTGCCGCGTTAGTCGATTTGTCTCAGCTACCGGAATTGCGCAAAGTCGAAGAACATGATGGCTATATTCGGTTTGGCGCCGCTATTACACATGCTGAAATCGAGGATGGTGTGGTGCCGGATCCAACCGGCCACTGGATGCAGGCCGCAGCCGCAAACATCGCCTATCGCGCCGTCCGCAATCGCGGCACGATCGGGGGCAGCCTTGCCCATGCTGATCCCGCAGCAGACTGGGTGATCGTTCTGACCGCGCTTTGCGCAACAGTCATCGTGCGAGGGTCCGAAGACAATTGTCCTTCGCGCCAGATCCCCATGGAAGATTTCATTACCGGTCCCTATAGCACCGCTATGAGCCCGGAGGATATTCTAACTGCAATCGATGTTCCAAGGCCGGGAAACGGTGCACGATGGGCCTACTGGAAATATTCTCGACAAGTCGGGGAATTTGCCAAGGCAAGCGCAGCTATCCTGATTGATCCGGCGAACAATCGGACGCGAATAGCAATAGGGGCATTAGGGCGACAACCTGCGCTGTTGCCTAACCCTCAACCACTTTTGGCAGGAGAGCAATCTCCGATGGAAGCTTTAGCAGAGGCGATACCGGATCAACCTGCAAACGCGCTGCATATGCATGCCGTCGCAGTATCCAGAGCCCTCGACCAGATAAAAGACAGTGAGGAGTTTTCCACATGACCGCTACGACTGTCGATCTTACCGTCAACGGCAGGTCGGTTTCTGAAAAGACGGAATCGCGCACGCATTTGGCTGATTTCCTGCGGGAAGACCTGTTGCTGACAGGCACGCATCTGGGGTGCGAGCAAGGTGTCTGCGGCGCCTGTACCGTGTTTGTTGATGGGCGACCGACACGATCCTGCATAACTCTCGCTGCTGCCTGCAAAGGTGCAAATGTACAAAGTGTCGAAGGGTTTGATGATGACCCGCTGATGCAGGCTTTGCGGGATGCTTTCAAAAGACATCATGGTCTGCAATGTGGCTATTGCACGCCGGGAATGCTAGTCACCGGCTATGACATTGTCCGACGGCTGCCCAACGCCGATACGGTACGTATCCGCAAAGAGCTGTCCGGCAACTTATGCCGCTGTACAGGCTACGCCGGGATCGTCGCCGCAATTGCCGACGTACTGGAAAACAACCCACCCATCGCGGGCATTCAACCCCAAGCAAGGTTGCGGCACAACTCTGAAGAAAGTGCAACTGCGGCATTAGAGAAAAATTCGAAGCCCAAGCCCGGCTCTTCGTTAAAGACTGCTGATCCGACCGATATCCCGTCGCGCCAATCTCTTGACAACGCACCAACTCTCTCTCGGAAGCGAACTTTTGATGTTTCACCGTCCAGGATTTGGGAAATACTGTCGGACCCAGAAAAGATCGTTTCCTGTATTCCGGGCGCGCGAATAGATGATGTTGCTGATGATGGATTGCTGCAAGGACAATGTGCAATCTCCATGGGGCCGATAAAGGCAGCATTTAAAGGCACCGCGCGGATGGAGCTCGACGAGGTCGGGAAAACCGGTGAGGTTATCGGTCGTGGTAAGGACGGCTTTAGCCGCTCCCAACTAGATGGAACGCTTGATTTTCAGATCACGGACCATTCCGAAGGTGGATCGGAACTAAGCCTGGATATGCGATACAAACTTACCGGGCCTTTATCACAATTCAGCCGGCCATCGCTGGTCGCAGAGATCGCAGATCGTATCCTCGACCAGGTCGTCGCCTCTATTGAGGCGAAGGCAAAAGGGGAAAATCCGGAACTCGTCGAAAATGCTAACCTGAACGGGCTTTCCCTGCTGACCTCTGCTTTTTTTGGATGGATTAAAAATACCTTGGGGTTTCGTTGATTGTGATTCAGACTTATAAAAATATAACAATGGTAACAGTTCATCGGTCAAGTTCATGAAAACAGAAGACACGCAAGCAACATCCTCCGATCCCTGGCGAAACGGATCCCTTACCTCCCGCCCCGGCGTTTTAATACGTCGGCTGCATCAAATCCATACCGCCCTTTTTGCACTTGAATGTGGCGAGCAGAATATCACACCGGTGATGTATTCAGTGTTATCTGCGCTCCAGCAAAGTGGCCCCGTGGATCAGACAACCCTCGCCAGGGCGGTTGCAATCGATAAAACAAACATGACCGACATTCTCGATCGTCTCAAGAAACGTAACCTCATCAAGAGACGTGTTTCCAGCAGCGATAGACGAGTCCGCCTCACCTCACTTACCGAGGACGGAAAGAACATGCTGGACTTGCTGGATGAACGGGCACAGCGAGCGCATGAGCGAACAATTGAGAGTCTCCCCCCGGAAGATCGCCCCCGCCTCATCGAAATGATGACCCAGATTATCAACGCGCATAGTCCAGACGCTGAAGGACAAACTCCATCCACCGCTCCACATGACATTGGCCTGACAAGCCTGTTCCGTTCCTCTGCAGCTACACAGGCATCATATAAAAAATTGATCGCCGTTGTTCCGGCGCTGACGCGCATTGCAAAACTTGAGGAAATGCTGCCGGGGTTACCGGACCGAGCATTGCTCCACGCTGGCCCTCCCTTTCGTGACATGGACCGGCTTCCCAGACCAATGATCAACTCATTGATTGCCGCAGCGAAGCATGAGGGTTGGGCTGAAACCGAAGAAGAGGTCCTTTCCCAACTACAAAAAAGTGAGCTGCATTTACTCCCGGCGCAGGATTTCGATGTGGTCACTCCCCTTGCCTTTATTGTCGGCCCCAGTATGTATTCCTTGGAAGTAAAGGACATGGCCGCGCCAACCCACCGTCGTTTTTCACCCCTGAATGACGGGCCACTTCCTTGTGCGTTGCGACTGGGAAACGGACATCCGGACGGACATACACTGTTGCACCGGCTAACAGAACATATCGGATCCAAGCTGGCGGGGATGTTGTCCGAGCACATACCGCTGTTGCCCATTCTGGACCACGGCCTTTGCAATGGTGATGACCTCCATGGTCAGGTTGCTGCGGCGCAGGAACAAATTCGAACCTATTTCGCGGATTCAGATGATCCTGAAACATCCGCTTATCTGGAATCCGCCAATCAGTTTTGTCTTAACATCATTATGGCGGCAGCATCCCTCATGATTGGCGCGGGTGCGGGGGTCGCTGACAGCAATATGGTTGTTGCGTGCGGCGGGAACGGACAGGAAATGGGCTATAAGCTGGCCTCGGATCCGAAAACTTGGATAACGCGCCCGGCGTCTCCCCCCGTTGGACCGAAGTTTCCCGGACAAGAGGCAGCGAATGCATTGCCGGCAATTGGCGATAGCGCCGTCATTGACGCCCTGGGGTTTGGGGCTGCTTCTTTGCGCAAATCACCTAGCCTAACAGATAGCTATCGGGGGCATATTCATCCAGACTACCTTACCAACGCCGCCCATGCGCCGTTTGTGGGACCACATCCCGCCTTGTCGGATAGCAGCATAATGCTCGGTCTCGATCTGACACGGCCCCGAACATGCCTTGGAATTAACCTTGGCATGGTAGAGGAAACAGGAAAAAATGGCCTGATTGGACGCGGTGTATCACCCTGGTCCGAGGATTAATGGGGTGTTCTCAGTCATGCCCAGCCTTGACTGCCAGAGGATACGCCAGCGAGACCACTCCTGCTTTAACGCGAACATGGTATTGGCGCAGGGCTGGCAACTGCCAGCCGGGGCCACATGTACCGTCATGAATATCGAAAGACGCCTTGTGCCGGGGACAGTGCAATGAGTCTCCCGCGATGGTTCCTTGAGACAATCTTGCAAACTGATGTGGACACAATCCCTGATAAGCCATGACATCATCACCGACTTTCAGCAGGATTATGACAGTGTCTCCGACGATAGCTTCCAGTGGTCGATTAGAAGGAATATCGGCAATAGAGGTAACTTCATACCATTCACGTTTGTCTTTCATCATCATAGTGCCGGATTAAAAAAAGAGTTCCTGACATGACCCAACGGCCACTTGCATCACCTGACTATATCATGCCAACAACAAATTTCTGGCAGGAATTGATCCCAGCCGCCGACCCAAAAGCAATGCAGGAACCGCCGTATCAATATGGTTATCCCGCCATCTTGCCGGACGGACGTGCGTTACTCCTACCCCTACGCAAACTTCCCGATGGCACGCGCGCTGTTGCCTCCCTTATTGCAAATCAGGCCAGCTTCCCCGTGATTACCGCCCTGTCGAAGGCAATGGTTCACATTGCGAGATCCTTCCAACCGGATCAGATCGTCGGGTTACCAACTCTGGGGCTTGCGTTTGCCCCGATGGTCGCAGAAGAGTTGGGACATCAGAATTTCATCCCACTGGGATATTCCCGGAAATTCTGGTATTCTGACGACCTTTCCGAACCTGTTTATTCAATTACCAGCCCGGACCGTACCAAGAAAATTTTCCTTGATCCGAACATGTTACCGCGCCTCGAAAAGAAGCGTATAGTAATCGTGGACGATGCCATTTCCAGCGGCTCAACGATCCTTTCCGTCCTGAAACTTCTGCATCGCCTCGATTGCGAAGTCATTGGTATCCTCGTTGCCATGCGACAGGGGGTTAAATGGAAATCCACACTTGATCGCGAGAGTCCGGGATCATCGGCTCTGGTCAGGAGTGTAATTGCCGCGCCCCTATTTGAAGTTGGCCCGGACGGATGGATGCCAATTACCGAAACAATTGATACTGATACGCCCTAAATTCCCATATAGGCTTCCTTGATTTTCGGATTGTCACCGAGTTCATTTGTCGTACCGGAAATCGAGACACGACCAGTTTCAATAACGAAAGCATGCTGGGCGATTTCAAAGGCCGTCATCACGTCCTGCTCAACCAACAAAATGGACAACCCGGCTTTATTGATTTCCAGCAGCGTCTCCCCCAGACGATCGACAAGACGTGGCGCCAGACCAAGGGAAAGTTCATCGATCATCAAAAGACGGGGTTTTGACATGATGCCACGTCCTATGGCGCACATCTGTTGTTCGCCGCCGGACATCGTTGTTGCATCCTGTGCCGCACGCTCCTTTAGGATCGGAAACAGATCATACACAAATTCGAGATCTTCCCGGATCGCTTCACGATCATCACGCAAATACGCCCCTAGCATGAGATTGTCCTGTACGGACAACCCCTTGAAAAGGCGTCGCCCCTCCGGCACATGAGCAATCCCCGCCTTTAGGATCGCATCTGGCAGCTTACCAACCAATTCCTGCCCATCCAGCTTGATGCTGCCCGCTGTTGCTTTCACAATGCCGGAAATGGTGTTGAGTAACGTTGTTTTTCCGGCCCCGTTTGATCCGACGATACAGGCAATTTCTCCCTTGTCGACCGAAACGGAAACATCCCAGAGAACGCGCACATCGCCATAGCCGGCCTGCACGCCGCTGATTTCAAGATAGGGCTCAGACATGATGGGACTCCGCTTTCACACGCGCTGCAAATTTTGAACCGAGATACGCCTCTACGACCTGTGGATCTTCAATGACGGTTCGCGGATCGCCTTGGGCAATCAGTTCCCCATGATGCAGCACCAGAATTCTCTGAGAAATCGAAAGCACCACCTTCATCAAATGTTCAATGATCAGGATCGTGACACCGCGCGCCGCGATCTTGCGGATAAGCTCAAGTGCACCGTCAATCTCCGCGGCATTCAGACCTGCATTCACCTCATCAAGCAGGAGGACTTTTGGTCGCATGGCTAGACTTTTGGCAAGTTCCAAACGTTTTCTATTGGGCAAAGCCAACGAGGAAGCAGATGTATCTGCCACTGCATCCAAACCGACAAATTTCAATTCTTCGCGCGCCAGCGCCAGAGCGCCCTGTACGGAGACGGTTCCACCACCGAACAGCGCCCCAGCTGCGACATTTTCCAGAACAGTCATATTCGGGAAAGGCTGGACAATCTGAAAGGTTCTTGCCAATCCGCGCCGCGCCGCCTGGTAAGCATGTTGGCGGCTTACATCTTCCCCCGCAAAAACCACCTTACCGGACGTTAGAGAATGAACCCCGGTAATCAGGTTAACCAAGGTCGTTTTTCCGGCCCCATTGGGACCGATCAGACCGATGATCTCTCCCTCTTTCAGACTGAAGGAAACGTCATTGACCGCGTTGATACCACCAAACTTTTTGCTGACATTTTCAAGCCTGAGAATTTCAGTCATGAGTTTTTCTCCACATGCTTAGCTTCTGCGCGCAACTGCTGCATCAATTTCGCATAGAGAGTACGATACTGGATTTTCAGCAGTCCGTTCGGCAGGAAGAAAATCAGGAAAACGATAATGCCGCCAAGGATTGCTCGGTTCCATTCGAGGAAGTTGGCCCAGAATACTTCTTCGAGCAGAACAAAGACGCCTGCCCCCAGAACTGGACCAAGTAACGTGCCCGCTCCACCCAGGAGAACCATTACTGGTACCTTCACTGTTAAGAGAATAGAAAAGCTATCTGTCGGATCGATATATCCGACCCAGGAAGCATATACGGCACCGATTGCACCGCAGAAAACGGCTGATAGCGTATAGGCTACAATCTTGAAAGATGTGGTATTAACGCCCACCATATCGGCAGCATCTTCGTTCTGACTGATACATTTCAACCCGAATCCCAACCGGGATCGATCCACATAAACCGACGTCAAAAATGCAACGACAAGAATTCCAAGCATGACATAAAGAACGAGAGCCGAAACCTCTTGCGGGTTACCCTGCAATAACGGAACATTGAGACCATCCCCGCCGCCTGTCAGACTTCCCCATGACGATGTGATCAGACGAGTTAATTCCACGATTGCAATCGAGCCGATAGCAAAGTAATGACCTTTAAGCCGTAGAATAATTGTCCCAAGCAATGCAGCAAAAACCCCAACGAATAAAGTCGCGAATATCCAGGCGACTACAAGTGGAATACCATTTCGCTGCGCGATCGCTCCCGCATAGCAGCCCAACCCGAAAAAGGCTGCCGTTGAAAAGGATGGATAGCCGGTAAAGCCGCCGATAAAATTCCAGGAAACCGCCATAGCGGAGAACATAGCGATGGAGATCGCAATCCGGATTGTATAGTTATCGGCAAGCGTCGGCGTAGCGGCAATCATCGCAACCCAAAGCGCAAAAGCCCCGAAATAAAGGAACTGCCTCATTACTCGTACCCCTTAACACCGACAAGTCCTGTGGGCCTCACAACCAGCAAAAACAACATGAGAACAAATCCAACGGTCGTCGCGTTCTGCGGACCAATCGTATAACCAGCCACACTCTCAATCAGCCCAAGAGCAAGTCCGCCAATTAGAGCGCCGGGGACACTGCCCAAGCCGCCAATCACACAGATAACGAATGCCTTGCCCAGAAAAGTTCCGGTCAGATTTGTTGTTATGGGAAAAACCATGGAAAAAATAACCCCTGCCGCACCAGCCATAAAGGCACCGATCCCGAAGGTAATCGCATAAACATTGTTCACACGAATTCCCATCAAGGTAGCAGCCTGACGGTCCATGCGAACAGCGACTATGGCCCTGCCGATCTTTGATGCCCGCATCACTACGAAAAGCAAGGCGGTGAGCAACAAGGCCAGCCCCATGCCCATCAAACGATCAACCGGCAGATACATTTCCCCAAGATTTACCGTCCCCAGATCCAGCGTCACACGACGCGGCGTAGCGGTAAAAAAGACCGTCATCAGGTTGTAAAGAATCATGTCGAGACCGAAGGTCAGGGTCAGGGTTGTTAGCACAGGTGACATAACCACTTTGTTGATAAAGAAATACTGAAGGAGGTAGCCCAGACCGAACAAAGCAGTAGCAATTATTGGCAACAGGAAGACTGGGTTCACATTCGAATATTGCCATGCAAAGAAAGCAAGGTAACCGCCGAGAATAATGAAGGATCCATGAAGCATATTGATAATGTTCAGGACCCCCCATACCAGCGAAAACCCGATCGCAATACAGGCATAGAGAGATCCTAAGACTATGCCATTTAGTAGTATTTGTATGATATCCACTATGATTGGTTCCCGGAAATGGTCTCAGTTGGGCGTAATATACTGTTGCGGATTTCTGACGATCGGAGGCTGCAACTATTCTCAGCGCCGCCTCCGATCCTTCAGGCTTGGAAAAGGACTTATTTAATCATTTTCATTTCGGCATTAACGATTGATTCTGGGTACAGAACTTTGATTTCCTCACCCTGAACCTGAATGATCGGCATTTCGCGGCCCTGGTTCATTCCGTTGTCGCCGAAATCAATCGGGCCGTAGAATGTCAGGATATCAGTGGCCGCCAATGCATCTCGGACAGCTTGTTTATCCTTGGATCCTGCAGTCTGAACCGCGTTTACCAGCACATCAGCAGCGGCAGCACAGGAAGCGTGCACATAATCCGGGTCTGACTTGTAGGCCGCCGTGAAATCAGAGTAGAAATCTGCCGTTGCGCTCCATGGCCCCACGGCACCAGTATAGGCAGTCGAATGATGCCACCAGGTTGAGCTTGTCACCCCGTCTGCAAGATCACCCAATCCTTCTGTAAATTCGCGATAGGCCGGGCCGGTAACCATGGTGATAATCGGAGTTGTTACGCCCATGTCTGCCATCTGTTTCCGGCCCAGGATCAGATCCTGCGTATATCCAGTCATATAAACCCAGTCAGGGTTTGCTGACTTTATGGCAGACACCGCGGCCGAATGATCCATGGTACCGACGGCATAAAGCTCGTTATACACGACGTCAAGGCCACCGGATTCCGCAGAATCGGCCAAAGCCGTCGCCATCGCTTTTGGGAATACATCATCTCGGCCATAGACAGCGACCGTCTTTAGATCAGGCGATTTTTCCTTGAAAAACTCCACCATGGATTCCGTCATGCCGGTATTCGGAGCGAGAGTACCGAAAAGATATTTGAAGCCTTGATCATAGACGGAAACAGAGGAGGCAACACACGCCAGCATCGGCACTTGATAACGCTCGGCGACCGCCGCAATAATTTTCGTGTGACCAGAACCAAAGGGAGCCATGATCACATCGACATTATCATCGGTAATCAGCTTTTCGGCCAGCTGGCCAGCCCGCTTGCCATCCGTCTGGTAGTCATATTCAACGAATTTGACTTGCATTTTCTTACCGTCGACGTCGATACCACCGGCTGCATTGATTTTATCAAGCCAAAGTTTCCAGACATCCTGCTGCTTTTTGCCTTCATCCGCCAGACCGCCTGTCAGGGCTAACGGCGCGCCGATAACAAGGACATCGTCTGCCGCAGAAACAGCTCCTATATTGCCGGCCATCGCCAGTCCTATTGTCACAGCGGCAACCTTCAGTTGCCTCTTCAGTGTCATATTCATAACCATCCCTTTCTTCCGGTTTATTTTAAGTCCCCGACTGCCGTGCCCGAGGCGGCTTCTTCCACTGGAAACTAGCAAGAGATATGCCAAAGTCGTAACTATAACTATTATAACTACAATTTTTAAAAGGCGCAGACACAAGCCCCTAAATTTGTTTAATTTTTAGCCATCAAGTGAGATTTTGATTAGTAAATAGGCAGCCCAAAAAGGGGCATGTATATCCCGGACACATAAAGAAGGCGGCCCGAACAATCCGGAACCGCCCTCCTACTGCAAAGACAGACTTCGTCATTAAGCGCCGGAAGAAGGCGCACGCAATCTTTCAAGCTCGGTCACAGCAAAACACATTCTGATTTTTCTATAAAGATACTCAAAGTTTGCCGCTTTTCGCCGCTTGTTGAACTTCTTTGCTCTGATACCGCGACCACATATTTGTAAGGAAATCGAGTGTGAGCGGATCAAGATCGTACCTCGGCAATGGATCATCATCCCAGTAATTGAATTTATCCTCTCCACGGACGCGCAACGCTGTACGCCGGCCCAACGTAGAATCGACATGCGCACCGATGTAGAAGAATGCCAGCCCGATACGGCGGTCATCAGAGAAATTGCCTAAACTGCCGTGAGCCGTCCGGACGTGATGCATGGAAAACTCACCGGGTTCCAGCTCAAGATATTCGGCCTGACTATCATCCACGCCACGGATTGTCTGACCTTTGGCAAGCAGGTTCTTAGGATCGTACGTCTCGTCGTGTTCAAGGTCATCGCCGAGGTGCGATCCCGGAAGCACGCGCAAACCGCCATTGCTCTTATTACTGGGCGTAAAGGCAAGCCAGGCCGTCACGGAATCATTGGGCTTCAGGCCGTAGTAAGCCGAATCCTGATGCCAGGACACGAACTTGTCACTTTGGGCAGCCTTGGCAAACATGGATGAACCAAAAAGCATAATATTTGGCCCAAGAAGAGATTCCACTGCGTCCAGAATAATCGGGTTCCGAGCAAGATCGACCATCCAGGGGGATACAACATGCGCTTTGATTTTCATACGCTTGTTGCAATCCTCCTGAAGGCTATCCTCCATGGCTTCCAGTCGTCGCCGACAATCAGAGGCATGGGCGGTTGAAATGGCCCGCTGCTTCATGAAATATCCGTCACGCTGAAAAGCCGTAATTTCATCTGGCGTCAAATATCCGCTCATCCTCATACTCCTCGAGTGCGCATTGCTAGTTCAAAAGCATTTCCGTTGTTGCCAGTTCCGCTGGAGACAGGATCACCGGCTTGCCGCCCTGGATCTGTATAATTGGCAAGTTACGATTATCATTCAGGCCATCTTCGCGGAACTTGATCGGCCCATAGAATGTCTTGATATCGAGATTCTGAAGTGCCGTACGCACGGCATCACGATCCAGCGTTCCTGCAGTTTCAATCGCTTTTTGCAGCGCAATCATAGCTGCCGCAGAAGATGCATGGACATAGTCCGGGTCCTCACCAGAGGCCTTTTGAACCGCTTCATGAAATGCTTGTGAGGTACCAAATACATCATCTCCAGAGTACCCAGCGGAATAGTGCCACCAAGTCGCGCTGGTCACGTTTTCGGCGAGTGGTCCGAGATTTTCCACAAACTCGCGATAGGCCGGACCGGTAATCATTGTCACGATGGGAGCCTCTAGGCCCTGTTCCGCCATCTGCTTGCGGACGAGAACCAGATCCTCCGTGTAGCCGGTTACATATATCCAGTCCGGAGCGGCAGATCGCATGCCGACCGTCGCCGTTGCATGATCAAGCGTTCCCACCGGGTACAGTTCTTCATACACGACTTCAAGTCCGCTTTCCTTCGCGCCCTTTGACATCAATGTCGCCATGATTTTCGGAAAGACGTCATCACGACCGTAAATGGCAATTTTTTTTGTATCCGGCTTTTTCTCAAGGAACAATTTTAGCATGCCGTCAATAAGACCGCCAGACGGAGCCAGTGTACCGAACAGGTTCTTGAACCCTTGATTATGAACCGGCTCGGAGGACGCAACTGCGATAATCGGAACGCCATAGCGCTCCGCTACACCTGCGGTAATCTTGGAATGCCCGGACCCGAAAGGCGCGGTGAGGAAATCGACCTTGTCGTCAATAATCAACTTTTCGGCCAGCTGGCTTGCCCGCTTGCCATCCGTCTGATAATCATAGGTGATCAGTTCTACCGGCATCATCACACCGCCAACATTGATACCCCCTGCCGCGTTGACCCGTTCCAGCCACAGGTCATATGCCAATTTCTGCTTCGCCCCTTCCGCAGCAAGTCCTCCTGAAAGTGCCAGCGGCGCCCCTATTTTAACCACACCATCGGCCGCCATTGCCAGCCCCGCCGATCCCAAGGCAAATATAGCAACTGCCGTCGCCGTTAATCGAATTCTTCTCAAAAAGCCCTGTACCATATTAACATCATCCTTCCTTCTCAAAGGGTTCCAAAGACAGCTTGTTAGGGCTGGCCATTATGAATTGAGAAAGCAAGAGACATGCCAAAGTCGTAACTACGACTATAGTAACTACTTTTTTAATTAAAATAGCCTATAAACTCTTAAATAATGTAGAAATTATGGACAGAATTGACACGCAATGCACCAAAAATGGGCATGGTTTTATTGAGCAAATTTATTACCCATCAGACGTCGCAACCATTAATGCGCGTATTGAGATGTGTCGATTTAATTTCTGATTACGATACTATGATAGTTGAGCAGCTATGGAACGGTGTTGTCTTTTCTGGCATCTGTTAAGCGAAACACATTCTGCAAGGAATTTTTCTTCACGCTATGAGTATTCTTCACGCCACTCATCCACAAGGTCTTCGAGCCTGACCGGGGCCACGCTCTTTTTTGTCGCCGGGCGTTTTCTTCTTCAGACGTCCGACGGGCCTGCCGCATCGTCATGACCGGGTGGGCAACGATGGTGCCGATAGGAGATTTTTTCATCGAAGAAGACTAATTCGGCGCCAAATCCTTTTGCACAAAGTTAATGTGACGACGCGCTCCGGCCACCTCCCTAAGCTTATTCAATTAACACCTGGTTTCCTGCAAATTCTATCTGTAATTACGGCCGCCGACGTGCGGTTGTCGACGCCCAGCTTCTGGAATATCTGTTCGAGATGTTTGTTTACCGTGCGAGCGCTAATGGAGAGGATGTCGCCAATATCGCGGTTGGTTTTGCCGCGGGACAGCCAGATCAGTATCTCCGCCTCCCGCGCTGTGAGCGCAAAGGCGGTAATTAGGTCTTTCTTTGGGTCAATATCCGATATTTTTTCGATTGAGAGCAGAATTTCTCTCGGGGTGCGAATTCCCAAGAGATTGATCTCGATGAGATCGTCCTTTTTCCCGAGATGAAAGGGCTGAGCCTGTGAGAGAGGGATTTTAACGAGTTCCGACAACCATTCCAGCATCTTCGCATTGGTCAGCATATTTTCATCATCCGTGAACTTCGCGATCTGATCCATCAGCTTCTTCGCTTCGGGCGATCCCCAGATCAGATTGCCTTCCTGCGTCACCGCCATGACCGGACGGCCACCGGCATCCAGCGCGTTCTGGGCGCTTTCAATCATTTTTGCGTTGGTTAAATGGATTGTCAGCCGGGCGATCAACTCATCGGGATTAACCGGTTTTGTCACGTAATCCACGCCGCCCACTTCCAGTCCTTTCAAGATATGCTCCGGCTCGCTCAGGCCGGTCATGAAAATGATCGGAGCCTGGATCATATCGGGACCTGATTTGAGGCGGGCACAGGTCTCGAACCCGTTAAGACCGGGCATGACCGCGTCCATCAGAACCACATCGGGCTGAATTCTTTTGACAAGCTCAAGGGCCGTCTTCCCATCCCGCGCGACCAGAACCGTCATCCCGGCTTCCTCGATGGCAGTTGCGACCATGGAGAGCGATTCCGGGCTGTCGTCGACGACTAGAACGATTTGGCGGCGGTGGTCGAAGTCAGACAATATCATCAGATGACGCCTCCAAATCTTTAATCAATCCCGGCAGATCAAATTCCGAAAGCCGCTGACGAAGGGGTTGCAGGCCGGATTGCATGCTGGGTGCCTCCGTTTCCATTTGATCAAGATGCGTGCGAATGGCAGAGGCGTTGCCGATTCTGGCCATGGAGATGATCCGGGCCCGGTCGCTTTCACGCAGAATTACTTTATTATGCTCAATCAAAGGCCGATGGATATCCTTGGTCCAGTCGAGTTTCAAAAGCGTGCGGATTTGCTCCAGCAGATTGGAAAAGCTGACGGGTTTGGCGATGAAGGCATCATGTAAGGCGTCCTCGGGTCCATTTTTCTTATTTCTGCCTTCCAACGCATGCGCCGACACCATGACAATGGGCGTTGCATGATGGATGCCGCGTCTGAGCTGCGCCGCGAACTCCCAACCCGATATATCCGGAAGATCGATATCGAGGAGGAACAGGTCGGGTTTTGACATAGTCAGCATTTCCCGAGCAATCTCGAGATTGGATGCCAGATACAACTTGAACCCTAGTGGAGCGAGTAACGTCTCGATCAGTTTCAGATGATCCGTTTCATCGTCGAGAACGAAAATGCTGCGCCGCTGGCCTGCGTAGCCGGTGATGCGGGCCTCTGGCGTTTCCCGAGGCTGGTCGCTCCTGTAAACCGCCGGCAGCATCATTCGCAGATTAAACGTACTTCCCTGTCCATATATACTCTGGACCCGTATCTCCCCGCCCATCATCTCCACCAGCAGTTTTGTGATGGTGAGGCCAAGGCCAGTACCACGGACGGTCTTGACGCCAGCCCTCTCGAAGGGTTTCCATATGGAATCAAGTTTGTTGGGCGGTATGCCGATGCCGGTATCGCTCACCTCGAAATGGGCAACCTCGTTCCTGTAGGAGAGGATCAGTTTGACCTCGCCGGTTTCCGTATAGCGAATGGCGTTGGACAGCAGGTTCATCAGGATCTGCCGCAGCCTCTTTTCGTCCGTCGCAATCCATGCCGGAAGTTTGGTGGCAACCTGGTAGGTAAATGTCAGACCTTTTTCTGCCGACTGCATTTCGAAAATGCCGACCAGTTGCGACATGAAAAGGGCAAAATCGATACGGTCTCGGTAAATCTCGATGCGACCGGCTTCGATTTTGGAAATATCGAGGAGGCCCTCTATCAAGCCGGATAAATGCTCCGCCGACCGGCGGATGACGGAGACCGCTTCCTTCCGGTTGGGCGGCGTATTAGGATCCTTGTACAGGATTTGCGCATAGCCGAAGATTGCATTGAGCGGCGTGCGCAGCTCATGGCTTAAGCCCATCATATAGCGACTTTTCGCCTCGCTGGCGGCTTCGGCCTTGTCACGAGCGTCCTGAAGCTTGGCATCCGTGCGCTTATGGGCGCGGACTTCACGCATTAGGCGCTGCGACTGTAAATTGGATTCCTGCCATGCCGCCCTCTGGCTTTCATGGGCGAGGATAAACAGCCAGACCGAGACACCCACAATAAAGAGCAATCCAGAAAAAATCAGGGTCAGGGTAATATCGAGAGAATCCGTTTGTGCCTGACTTCGGATGATCCATAGAAGTGATCCGATTAGCCCCACAATCACTGAAGTCAAAATTGAAAACTGCGCCATACGGGATTGTAATAACCCGACAATTTTTTCGGGAAAAATCCAGTTAAGGAAACTGTTGGTTTGCTGATTGAGACGCGCGAATGGTTTGCAGGCGTCCCGGCAAACCGAGTCCAGTGAGCAGCACAGCGAACAGATAGGGCCTTCGTAAAAAGGGCAGTCCGCCATATCCTCTGCGTCAAAGCGATATTCGCAGATGCAGCATGTATGGAGACTTTCGGGCATGTCTGCGGGAGTCCTCGCGATATAATATCGGCCTTTCGTCGCATAGGCGATCAGCGGTGCGAGAAACACGGCGGTAAAGAGAGCGATAAAGGAGGACAGAGACATTGCCGTCAGCCCGAAGGCGCCGGAATAGGCGAGAAAAGAGACAATGCAGGCCCCGCCCATGGAACCGAGCCCCACTGGGTTAATGTCATATAAATATGCCCTGCGAAATTCAATATGGGGAGGGCTGAGGCCAAGAGGTTTGTTGATGACGAGGTCTGAAACAATGGTGCCGATCCAGGCCAGCGCGACATGGGAATAAAACGCGAGCGTCGTTTCCAGAGCGTCGAAAACCCCGAGATTCATTAGCATGAGGGCGATGGCGACATTGAACACCATCCAGACGACCCGCCCGGGATGGCTGTGGGTCAGCCGGGAAAAGAAATTCGACCAGGCGATTGACCCCGCGTAGGCATTGGTGACGTTGATTTTAAGCTGGCTGAGGATGACGAAAGCGCCTGTCAGAGAAAGCACCAGAATCGGATTTTCTATGACCTGGCTGAAGGCGGCGAAATACATCTGTGTCGGATCACCGGCTTCGTCGGTCCCGACGCCAAGCGAAATGGCGAAAGTCAGAAGGTAGGAGCCGGCCAGCATCTTCGCGACCCCAAGAACTGTCCATCCTGGTCCGGCACAGAGCATCGACATCCACCATTTTCCTTTTTCCAGCGTTGTTTTCGGTTCAGGCAGAAAGCGCAGGAAATCAACCTGTTCACCAATCTGGGCGATTAGGGAAAAGACGACCCCTGAGGCGGCTCCCAGCATCATCAATGTCATGCCGCCCGCTTCACTCGGACCTATGCCCTTGAACTCTTGCCAGCTTTGAATGTCATATCCGGCGGCGGCAAGAAGCACAAAGGGCAGAATATGGAGGAGAATCCAGAGGGGTTGGGTCCATGCCTGGAATTTCGATATTTTTGTAAATCCATGGGTCACAAGGGGAATCACCACGAGGGCATTCAGGATATATCCGATACCGATTGGAATTCCGAAACATAATTCGAGCGCAAAACTCAAGATAGCGGCTTCAAGCGCGAAGAAGATAAAGGTGAAGGAGGCATAGATGAGGGAGGTCACTGTGGAGCCGATATAGCCAAACCCGGCGCCTCTCGTCAGAAGATCGATGTCGACGCCATATTTCGCGGCGTAGTAGCTGATCGGGATACCGGTGAGGAAGAGGATCGCTCCGACCAGCATGATCGCTGTGATCGCCGTATCGAAGCCGTAACGCAGGGTAATCGCGCCGCCGATGGCCTCCAGCGCCAGAAAAGAAATGGAACCGAGAGCGGTGTTCGTAACACGTAAATAAGACCAGCGGCGGGCGGTGAATCTGAGCGCAAAATCCTCCAAGGTCTCGTTCGCCACCCATTGGTTATATCGCCGACGCTCTCTCATCACGCCAAAAATAGGTTTCATATTCGCTTCCTGTAGCGGTGGATAATACCATTGCCCGATTGCCGTTGCGTCTTCTGGAGCAATATCTCCGGCTAGCAAGCCTTTATTTCCGCTAGAAGTTTTATGCACCGCCAAAAGGCGCATGCACATACGTTAAACGACGTATGTTGCATTGCAACATTTTTCTCCAGTCTTTTGTGCAAGGCAGCGATGATCGCTGTTGTTAGGGACTGAACAGGCAGGTTCAAAGGAGAAAACTATGTCCGATACACCAAAGAAGCCAAACAAACAGATGGAAGCGTCACGCCGCTCGGTGTTGATGGGCGGAACGGCACTCGCCGCATCGCTTTTTGCGCCGAAATTCCTGCGTGCCGCCGATTATCCAACGGCAGCGGTAAACACGACGGGTCTAGCGGTGACCGATAGTGAAGTGACGATCGGTATTCTTCATTCGATTACAGGCACCATGTCGATTTCCGAAACCGGATCGGTCCAGGCTGAGAAACTGGCCATCGAGCAAATCAATGCGCAAGGCGGCATTTTAGGCCGTAAAATCAAATATATTCAGGAAGATGGCGCGTCGGACTGGCCGACCTTTGCAGAGAAGGCGAAGAAACTGCTCGTCAACGACAAGGTCGCTTCTGTCATGGGTTGCTGGACATCCGCCAGCCGCAAGGCCGTGCTGCCTGTCTTCGAGCAATATAACGGTTTCCTTTACTATCCGACATTCTACGAAGGACTGGAGCAGTCTCCGAACGTCATTTACACCGGACAAGAAGCAACGCAGCAGATCATTGCAGGTCTCAACTGGGTGGCGGAAACCAAAGGAGCGAAGTCTTTCTATCTGCTGGGATCAGACTATATCTGGCCGCGTACCTCCAATAAGATCGCCCGTAAGCATATCGAAAAGCTGGGTCTGGAAGTAGTGGGCGAGGAATACTATCCGCTCGGCCATACGCAGTTCAACTCGGTGATCAACAAGATCCGCCTGAAAAAGCCAGATGTGATCTATGCCATCGTTGTTGGTGGCTCCAACGTTGCTTTCTACAAACAGCTGAAGGCAGCAGGTATCGATATGACCAAGGAAAAACCGCTTCTGCTGACCATTTCGGTGACGGAAGACGAAATCCGCGGTATTGGCGGCGAAAATATCGTCGGCGCCTACGCCTGCATGAAATATTTCCAGAGCCTCGACAATCCGAACAACGTAGCTTTCGTCAAGGAATTCAAGAAGATGTGGGGCGACGATATGGTCATAGGTGACGTCACTCAGGCCGCCTATCTCGGCCCGTGGCTGTGGAAAGCAGCTGTCGAGAAAGCTGGCTCCTTCGATGTTGACAAAGTGCGCGAGGCCAGCCCCGGAATTGAACTAACCACGGCGCCGGAAGGCTATGTGAGGGTTCATGAAAACCATCATTTATGGTCCAAAACCCGAGTTGGTCACGCCAAGGCGGACGGTCAATATGAAGTCGTCTTCGAAACCAAGGAACTGGTTGAACCCGATCCGTTCCCGGAAGGTTATCAATAGACATTGCGTAGGGGGTGGTTCGTATCTCCATTGTCCGGACCACCCTACGCATTACCCCTTTGGCTGATTGATTCATCGCAGTTAGGAGACAGGTTATGTTCGCTGATTACTCAATGGGGGAACTCGGGGCTATTTTCGCCATGCAGGGTTTTGCCGGCCTCATTCTCTTCTCAGTTTTTGTTCTTATGGCACTGGGCCTGGCCATCATTTTCGGTCAGATGGGCGTTATTAACATGGCGCATGGCGAGTTCATGATTTTGGGTGCCTATGTCACTTACCTGACCTCTAATTTATTTTCCGAATACATGCCGGCGCTGTTCAGTATGTATTTCTTTCTTGCAATGATTTTAGCCTTTATCGCGGCGGGCGCGCTTGGGATGTTAGTCGAATGGGCACTAATCCGCCATTTGTATAAAAGGCCCCTTGATACGCTTCTCGCAACCTGGGGCCTCAGCCTGATCATGCAGCAGATTTACCGATCTGTTTTTGGCGCTCGCGAAGTAGGCGTAACCATACCGGAATGGATGATGGGTTCCCTTCCGCTTACAGACATGATCGAAATTCCTATCAACGGCATTTTCGTTATGGTACTGGCAACCGGAATCTCCATAGCTGTTTATATCCTGATGTTCCGTTCCTCTTGGGGTAAACAGGTGCGGGCCGTCACCCAGAACCGCGTCATGGCCGGGGCGGTCGGTATTAACACGGAACACACGGACCGGCTGACCTTCGGCATCGGCTGCGGTGTCGCGGGTGTCGCGGGTTCCGCTTTTACCATGATCGGATCAACCGGACCGACAGCCGGACAGCTTTATATCGTCGACACTTTCCTGGTCGTCGTCTTCGGCGGGGCCGCCAGTCTACTTGGAACGATCGCCTCTGCTTTCTCTATCTCACAGGCGCAATCCATCATGGAATTCTTCCTGTCCGGCTCGATGGCCAAGGTCCTTACCCTTCTGACCGTCGTCGGTATCCTGATGTTACGCCCGCAGGGTCTCTTTGCTCTCAAACTCCGTAAATGAGGTTAGTCAGATGTTTTTGAACAAAAACCGCTTTTTCTCGAATACGGACCTTATAGGTTTCGCGCTTCTCGCCCTCCTGATCTTCGTGATATTGCCCGTCGGTCTGGACACCTTTCGTCTCAATCTGTTCGGCAAATATCTGACATATGCCTTTGTCGCGATCGGACTGGTGCTTTGCTGGGGGGCGGGCGGTATCCTCAGCCTCGGTCAGGGTGTCTTCTTCGGCCTTGGCGGCTATTGCATGGCTATGTTCCTGAAACTCGAAGCTTCCAGCCCGGAAGCGACAAAAATCCAGTCAACACCGGGTATTCCCGACTTTATGGACTGGAACCAGATCACCGAAATCCCATTCTGGTGGCAGCCGTTCCATAGCCTGACCGTCAGTCTCGCAGCGGTCATTATTGTTCCGGTTGTTCTTGCCCTCATTATTGGTGTCGCCATGTTCCGGCGCCGGGTCGGTGGCGTCTATTTCGCCATCATCACCCAGGCCATCGCAGCGATATTGACGATCCTGATCATCGGTCAGCAAGGGTATACGGGCGGCGTCAACGGCATCACGGATCTGAGAACTCTTAATGGTTGGGATATCCGCACCGACGATGCCAAGGCTATCTTGTATTTCGTTAATGGCGGTCTACTGTTTGCCTGCCTCTTCATTGCCCAGATGATCCGTAAATCCAAACTTGGCCGTATTCTGATCGCCATGCGGGATCAGGAGGACCGTGTCCGCTTCTCCGGATACGATGTTGCCAACTTCAAGATCTTCGTCTTTTGCGCAGGCGCGGCCTTTGCCGCTGTGGGCGGTGCGATGTTTACCCTGCAGGTAGGCTTCATGTCACCGAGCTTTGTCGGCATCGTTCCTTCTATCGAGATGGTGATCTTCTGCGCCGTTGGCGGACGCCTCTCCATTCTCGGTGCTGTGTATGGCGCCTTGCTGGTCAATCTTGCCAAAACAACATTTTCGGAGCTTTTTCCCGAGCTTTGGTTGCTTGGCCTCGGCGGTCTTTTCATTGCCGTTGTGTTGGCGTTCCCGAATGGGCTTGCGGGTATCTACAAGGATTATGTCGAGCCCAGGATAGTCGTGCTCTTTAAACGAAAAACCCATTCCGATGATGACGTAGGCAAATATAACCCGCTTGAAACAGCGGCCGAATAGGAGGAAGTGGCGATGAATGCACGACCGGATTTCCTGCTAACTGTTGAAAACCTGACCGTATCCTTCGATGGGTTCAAGGCGGTCGATAATTTAAGCTTCTATGTCGAACCTAACGAATGCCGCGTGATTATAGGCCCGAACGGTGCCGGGAAGACGACGGTTCTTGATCTGATCTGCGGTCGCACGAAAGCGACAAGCGGCAAGGTCGAGTTTAAAAATCAGGAACTCCTGAAAATGCGGGAGGACCAGATCGTCCATGCGGGCGTCGGGCGCAAGTTCCAGACGCCGACGGTTTATGAGGATCTGACGGTTTTTGAAAATCTCGAGATTTCATACCCGAAGGGACATGGGGTTTTCGGCGCACTGACATTTCGCCGCGATGACGCGGTGATATCCCGGATAGATGAGATTGCCGCAACAGTCTTTCTTGATGACTTGCTCGAAGAAAAGGCCGCTTTCTTGAGCCATGGCCAGAAGCAGTGGCTCGAAATAGGCATGCTGCTCATTCAAGATCCGGAACTGCTCATGCTGGACGAACCGGTCGCTGGAATGTCGGTGGCCGAACGCAAGAAGACGGCTGAACTTCTCAACCGCATCATTCAGGACCGGTCGGTCATCGTCATCGAGCATGACATGAAATTTGTTGAGGATATTGCGACGCGGGTCACCGTTCTGCATCAGGGTAAAGTCCTCTCGGAAGGATCCATGGTCCATGTGCAGGCCGATCCCAAAGTCATCGAAGTCTATCTTGGACACTAAGGAGGTAAAGATGTTAGCAGTTGAAAGTCTCAGCTCCGCCTATGGCGAATCCGAAGTGCTCCATGGGTTGAATTTCGATGTTTCTCCTGGGGAAATCGTCGCGATCATGGGCCGGAACGGCATGGGCAAGACAACCCTGATGAAGACCCTTATGGGGATCGTGCCGACTAAAACAGGAAGTGTTTCCGTTGACGGCTCGGCCATTCAGACCCTGAAATCCTATGAGCGGGTGGCCAAGGGTCTGGCCTATGTGCCGCAAGGCCGACAGATTTTTTCTTCCATGACGGTTGAGGAAAATGTCGATACCGGCCTGATCGTCACCGGCAAGAAAACGGTCAGCAGCGATATATATGAGCTGTTCCCCGTGCTCGTCGAAATGAAATCAAGACGGGGCGGTAACCTTTCCGGCGGGCAGCAACAACAACTGGCCATTGCCCGTGCGCTTGCCTCCGACCCGAAGGTCCTGTTGCTGGATGAACCGACGGAAGGAATACAGCCCTCCATTATCCGCGAAATGGCGAGGACGTTGCGCCGCATCCGCGATGAGCGAGGCCTCTCCATTATCGTGTCCGAGCAGGTCCTGAGCTTCGCGCTGGATGTCGCGGACCGAGTGCTAGTGCTTGAAAACGGTGAGTTCGTTCATGAAGCCCCACGCGCCGGGATCGATGAAGAAAAAGTCTCAAAATTCCTTTCCGTCTAACTAACCGAAGCAAGTCCACAAGGAGGCAATATGACTGATACAATTATTGAAGTGAACCTGAGCGAAAGCCCGCTTACCAACGAAAATATCCACAATCGCTGGCACCCGGATATTCCGATTGCCGTCTGGGTGAAGCCGGGCGATGACTTCAAGGTCGAAACCTATGACTGGACCGGTGGGCAGATCAAGAATGACGATGATGCCTCCGACGTTCGCGACGTGGAACTGGCGCAGGTTCACTATCTTTCCGGACCGATCGGCGTAGAAGGCGCGGAACCTGGCGACCTCCTTGTCGTCGATATTCTCGATATCGGCACAAAAGAGGAAAGCCTCTGGGGGTTCAACGGCTTCTTTTCGAAGCAAAATGGCGGCGGATTTCTCACCGATCACTTCCCGGAAGCACAAAAATCCATCTGGGATTTCGAGGGTATGTTTACCAAATCCCGTCACGTTCCGGGCGTGCGATATGCGGGCCTGATCCATCCGGGCCTGATCGGCTGTCTTCCTGACCGGAAGATGCTGGATATGTGGAACACGCGCGAGAAAGCGTTGGTCGCCACGGACCCGGAGCGCGTTCCGGAGCTTGCAACCCTACCCGACGGCGGTCCGACTGCTCATATGGGCAAGATGACGGGCGAGGCCAAGACCAAGGCCGCTGCGGAGGCCGCCCGAACGGTGCCACCACGGGAACATGGTGGTAACTGCGATATCAAGGATTTGTCGCGGGGTTCAAAAATCTATTTCCCGGTCTATGTCGATGGCGCCGGGCTCTCCATGGGTGATCTGCATTTCAGTCAGGGCGACGGCGAGATCACCTTCTGCGGTGCCATTGAAATGGCGGGGTGGCTGCATATCAAGGTATCGCTAATCAAAGAGGGAATGAGCAAATACGGGATCAAGAACCCGATTTTCCGGCCGTCACCAATTGCGCCCAAGTATGATGATTATCTCATCTTTGAGGGGATTTCCGTCGACGAGGAGGGCAAGCAGCATTATCTCGATGTCCATATTGCCTATCGTCAGGCCTGCCTCAATGCCATCGAGTATCTGAAGAAATTTGGCTACACTGGCGCGCAGGCCTATGCGATTCTTGGCACGGCGCCGGTTCAGGGCCATATTTCAGGTGTTGTCGATATTCCGAATGCCTGCGCGACGCTCTGGTTGCCGACGGATATCTTCGAATGGGATATGATGCCGAATGCGGACGGGCCCAAGAAATATCTCGATGGCTCCATCGACGTGCCGCTGGCACCCGATCTCTAAGACAAACTTCCCTTATCTATGAACGGGCGGGACACGATCCCGTCCAATTTTGGAGAATTTCATGCCGATTTACAGATATTCATGTGAGAACTGTGGCCCGTTCGATGATATGGCGCATATTTCCGATTATGCGAAACCCGGCTGCTGCCCGACTTGTGGCGCAAATGCACCGAGAATGATGTCCGCCCCGCGACTGGCCATAATGGAGGCCGGAACCCGCCATGCCCATGCGACTAACGAGAAAAGCGCGCATGAGCCCAAGAAATCTTCCCACGGACCGGGCTGCGGTTGCTGCGGGGGTGGCGGCAAGAAGATCAATTCCGGCACCCTGCATCGCCCGGACGGATCGAAAAGCTTCCCCGCCAAACGCCCATGGATGATTTCACATTAGGAAACATATCGTTGTCCTGCAAAGTCCGACCTGAGATCTGCGGGGCTTTGCCAGAACAAAATTGCTTGATGGCCCTAGAACCTGGTCGGCTATGAACTATAAAGCGGACTAGTTTTATCCGTGTCACAAATCAGGCACAATTTACCCATGAAAATTGGCGATAGACCTTAATTTCCCAGGATACCCGATTCTATGAAATTCCATAAGATCTTGGAATGAAAAAGCAGAACCCGTTTCGCCATTTCAAGACATCGCCTGAGATCATCCGTCTGGCGGTGATGATGTATACCAGATTTCCGCTGTCCCTTCGCAACATCGAAGATCTTCTCCATGAACGAGGGATCGACATTAGTCATGAATCCGTTCGCTACTGGTGGAACCGGTTCGGTCCAATTTTTGCCCGCGACATTCGTAAGAAACGATCCATCCGTCTTACAATTATTCAAACTGACGATGGCATCTTGATGAGGTCTTTGTGAAGATCAATGGAGAAACTCATTATCTGTGGCGGGCTGTTGGTCACGAGGGTGAAGTCCTGGAATCCTTCGTTACTAAATGCCGCGATCGCAAGGCAGCCCTGGTGTTTCTCAAGAAACTTATGAAACGGTATGGAAAACCACAGGAAATAGTAACGGACAGATTACGTTCGTACCGTGCTGCGATGACCCTGATTGGGAACGAAAAGATCCAGGAAACACGCCGTTCGTTGAACAATCGTTGCGAAAATTCACACCTACCATTTCGACGAAGAGAGCAGGTAATGCTGAACTTCAGGCGCTGGCGAAGTTTGCAGAAGTTTATATCTACTCACGCATCCATCCTTAATCACTTCAACCATGAACGCCATCTAATCAATCGAGAAACAATCAAACCTCAAAGAAATGTCGCACTGGTTGAGTGACGGCAACCTAGCGCGGCATAATAGAGGCTCTTTTGTGCCATTCTACGCCATTCAGAGAAGAGGTCGTATTAGTCTGACAGCACCATTTTGAGCCCTCAATAAGAATATGGCTCATACATCAAAGCGCTCTTCAAGTATTGCCGCGATCCGCAGAGCAAATCGAGCAGATGCGACCGGCAGCGTCCGTCCTTTTAGCTGACCTAGGAAGAGATTGCCGACCGGGATGTCCTTGCTGGAGATCTCCTTCGTAATAAAGGGTCGTTCGGAGTCCTGTTTTAAGCCAATCGGTATCTGAAAACCCAGGCATTTTTCCTGCAACACATAATGCCGGATAAATTCAAAAGAGTCCGTTTCAACAATTGGCGCCGTCATTCTGGACAGTCTATGCGCGGATGCCTCGATCAAATGGCGAATGGCAATATGAGTTGTAGGCAAAACATGCGGATAGTCCAAACAGTCTCTTAATCGGACTTCATCGAACTGTGCCAATGGATGATCTGGAGACATCAAAACGGTTACAGGTTGGGGTATCGCACAAATCACTTCAAAATCCACGAGGTGAACAGGCTCAAAAACCAGGGCCAAATCACTAGCAAATGTGCTTAATTCCTGCTCTGCCTCCGCTCTGTCCCTTACATTCACAGAAAAACTGACTCTGGGATGTTCGGCCCGATACTTTGCTATTTCTGCCGGTAAAAAATACGGAAGAAGTGCCTGAGAGCAGGCAATTGAAATATGCCCTCTGCGCTCACCGGAAAGATCTGCGACCTGGTTCTGTACGCGAACTAAATCCGAAATCTGGCTCCGGATATGCTGTAAAACCAACTCTCCGGCCGGATTCAAGCGGACGCCCCGAGGTAGCCGCTCAAAGATCTGAGATCCAAATTCCGACTCAAACCTCTGTATCCGGCGGTTTAACGCTGAGGCAGTAATGTTCATATCTTCTGCTGCTTTTCGAATGGAGCCCGCCCGGCTCACGGCTTCAATTAAATGAAATGTTTGCAAATGCTTCAAATTCAGCCTCCGTTATGAACCGCTGCAAAATATGCACCGCTTTTGTGAATTTATAGCATTTGAAATACCGCAAATAAAGAGGCACGGTCTAATCCAGTACGCAAGAATCCCCATCCGAATTATATGCGCTGAAAGGAAACAAGATGACTGTAGCGACGTCGAGAAGGAATTTTCTTAAAATGACAGGTGGGGCGCTGGGGGCTGCCAGCTTACCGTTCCTGAAAGTATTGCCTGCACAGGCCGCCAGCGGAGATGTCATTGTTGCTGTGACAGGCCAAACGATTAACAGCCTCGACCTGCACAGAAAAGGGACCAACAGGGCCAGCTATCAGGTTGCCGTGAACTGTTATGATCGCCTCGTGTCCTTTGGCACGAAAGAAGCCCCTGGTGGCGGTCTATCCTATGATTATTCCAAAATCGAGCCTGAACTTGCAGAAAGCTGGAGCGTCGCTGATGATGGATTGAAACTCACTTTCAAGCTGAAGAAAAATGCGACTTTCTGGGATGGCACGAAGGTAACCGCGGAGGATGTTAAATGGTCCTTCGACCGGGCGGTCTCTGTGGGCGGATTCCCAAGTGTGCAAATGAAAGCAGGCGGGCTGGTCAAACCGGAGCAGTTTGAAGCAGTTGACGATGAAACATTTGTTATTACCTTGGAACAAGCCTCCAAGCTCACTCTCCCGGATTTGGCCGTGCCGGTCCCTTTTGTCATTAACTCAAAAGTGGCCATAGCCAATGCAACGGAAAAGGATCCATGGGCGACCGAGTATCTTCACAATACGCCGGCCGGATCCGGAGCCTTCAAGGTAATCAAATGGAACCCCGGTGAACAGCTTGTGTACGAACGTAATGATGATTGGGTCGGCGGCCCTCTTCCAGCTGTGAAACGGGTCATCGTCCGGGAAGTACCAAACCCTTCCACGCGGCGTGCCTTGATTGAAAAAGGCGATGTCCAGCTTTCCTTCAACATTCCGAACAAAGATGCAAAGGAACTGGCGGACAAAGTGGATGTTTATTCGACACCCATCGAGAATTGCATGCATTGCGTTGGTCTGAATTATACGTTCGAGCCTTTTCAGGATCCAAATGTCCGCAAAGCCGTCGCTTACTCCATTCCGTACGAAGAAATCTTCCAGGCAGCTGCATATGGTCGAGGCGCTCGCTTGTGGGGCGGCCCTGAAACGATCGACTCAATCGAATGGCCCCGCAAATCTCCGTATTTCACGGATTTGGACAAGGCCAAAGAATTGATGGCCAAATCCGGCTTTTCCGAAGGTTTCTCTGTTCCCTTCTCCATCAGTCTTGGTCTCGCCGACTGGATGGAACCAACCGCCCTCCTAATCCAGGAAAACCTTGCAAAAATCGGCATTTCGACTGAGATCGAAAAGATACCTGGCGCCAATTGGAGAACCGCCGCATTGGTCGAGAAGAAGTTGCCGCTCCATCTCGAAAATTTCGGCGGATGGCTGAATACGCCTGATTACTATTTCTTCTGGGCGTACAAAAATGGGCATCTGTTCAATTCCTCCAATTACATGAACCCGGAAATTGAAAACCTCGTCGACAGTACGCTTCACATGCCAATGGATGATCCTAAGTACGCCCCGAATATTATGCGTATGTTCGAAATTGCCTTCGAAGATCTTCCGCGCATTCCGCTTTGGCAGCCCGCTCTCAACGTTGCGGCAAATGGGGCGAAGGACTACGAGTTCTGGTTCCATCGCCAACTGGACGTGCGTCCTTTGAAGGGAGCTTGATTTATGTCTCCTCGTTTGCGCGCCGTCCTGCTCAGGCTCGTTCAGGCTATTCCGGTTGTTATCGGCGTTGTGATCATCAGCTTTGTGTTGACCCGCGCGCTTCCCGGTGATCCTGCGGTCTATTTTGCCGGGGCGGCCGCAGACGAGGAGTCCATTGCCGAGATCAGAAAATCCATGGGTCTGGATCAACCTTTGCCATTGCAGTTCCTGCGATATGTAACCGATCTGATCCAGGGTGATTTTGGCCAGTCTGTTTCCAGTGGGCAGCCGGTTGCACAAGATCTAGCAAGCCGGCTTCCGGCATCACTGGAACTCACCTTGTCCGCTTTGATCCTTTCCTGTGCGATTGCCATTCCGATTGGGGTATTTGCGGCCAAGAAACCGGGTTCACTCGTCGACCAACTATGCCGGATTCTGGTGACGGCCGGGGTGTCCCTCCCCACATTTTTTACCGGTATTCTTTTAATCTATATCTTCTACTATCTGCTGGGAGTGGCGCCATCACCGCTCGGAAGGCTCGATTTCATATATATAGAACCGGATGATGTCACTGGATTCTACCTGATTGATTCCGTGATCGCGAACGATTGGGAAACATTTTTTGGCGCCCTCAAACAGCTCATTCTCCCGGCCATCACACTCGCCCTTTTCACGCTAGCGCCGATTGCGCGAATGACGCGCGCCGCCATGTTGAGCGCCCTGTCATCTGATTTCATTCGAACGGCGAGAGCTGCCGGACTCAATGATCACAAGGTGACTTATGGTTACGCGTTTCGGAATGCGCTCCTCCCCATCATTACCACACTTGGGATGGTCTTTTCGTTCTCTCTCGGTGCCAATGTTCTGGTGGAAAAGGTTTTTGCCTGGCCGGGCATCGGCTCCTATGCCGTTGAAGCCCTTGTCGTATCGGATTACGCAGCGGTACAGGGATTTGTACTGACCATGGCGCTTCTGTTCGTGACCCTCAATCTCATCATCGATTTGACCTACAGCCTCATCGATCCCCGTATAGGATTTGATACAAAATGACGGTACTCAATGGAAATGCGAATACGGGATCTGACGGCAAGTCATCCAGCATCTCCCATATACTTTATGTTCTCAAAGAGAATCCTGTCACGCTGATTGCCTTTGCGTTATTCGGCTTCTATGTCCTGTCGGCCATCTTCGGTCAGTATCTCGTTCCCTACGATCCACTTGCATCGGATTCAGAAAATGTTCTGCAACCTCCCAGCGTGAAACACTGGTTTGGCACCGACCCACTTGGCCGGGATGTATTCAGCAGGGTTATTTCCGCCACAAGGCTCGATCTTATGATCGCAGTCTCCGCCGTTGCGATTTCATTTGTGGTCGGCTCAATCCTCGGAAGTGCTGCAGGCTACTGGGGCGGCAAACTGGACATCATCCTGAGCCGCACACTCGATACTATCATGGCTTTCCCGATTTTTGTTTTGGCCATGGGAATTGTTGCCGCGCTCGGGAACACAATCGAGAACATCGTTTATGCAACCGCCATTATTAACGTTCCGTTTTATGCCCGGCTGGTCCGTGCCGAGGTCAACATCCGGCGCAACTCAGGCTTCGTTCAATCCGCCAAGCTCTCTGGCAATTCGGATCTTCGGATATTGGCGCTCCAGATCTTCCCAAACACGTTGCCGCCGATGATGGTGCAGATTTCGCTCAATTTAGGTTGGGCGATCCTGAATGCTGCGGGTTTAAGCTTTATCGGTCTCGGAGTGCGCCCCCCCACTCCTGAATGGGGCATCATGGTCGCCGAAGGCGCCAACTTCATCGTTTCTGGGGAATGGTGGCTGGCTGTCTTTCCTGGCCTTTGGCTGATGTTGGCGGTCTTCACCTTTAATCTTCTTGGCGACGGCCTGCGCGATATGGTTGATCCACGGCAAAGGACCTGATCATGCTGTCAATTAAAGACCTGAATGTTTCTTTTAGTACCCGGCGAGGGGCGGTCGATGCAGTCCGGGGTGTTTCCCTGGAAGTTCCCAAGGGCCAGATTCTAGGTGTTGTCGGTGAATCCGGGTCAGGTAAATCGGTAACGTCATATGCACTGATGCGAATTCTCGACAGAGGTGGAGTCATTCGCCAGGGGGAGATCAATTACAGCGGTATTGATTTGCGCCATGCGACGGAAAAACAAATGACAGAAATCCGTGGCCGCGAGATTTCCATGATTTTTCAGAATCCGCGCGCCGCGCTTAATCCCATCAGAAAAGTCGGACATCAAATAGAGGATGTGCTGCGCCAACACGCCCAAGCCACACGCCACACTGCGAAAGAAAAGGCGATCGAAGCCCTTGAAGCCGTAAAAATCAGAAACGCGGCGGAACGCTATAATGCCTATCCTTTCGAACTGTCTGGCGGAATGTGCCAACGTGTTGTTATTGCCATCGCACTTGCTTGCAACCCAAGGCTTCTGATTGCCGATGAACCGACAACCGGGCTGGATATCACCACTCAAAAAGCGGTCATGGACCTCGTTCAGGAATTAATCAGGGATCGAGAGATGAGCGCGATTCTCATTACCCATGACCTTGGTTTGGCAACAGAATATTGCGACCAGATATCTGTGATGAAAAATGGTGAAGTTGTCGAACAAGGTTCTCCGGCAAAGATCTTCACATCGCCGGATCATCCCTATACTCAGAAGCTGGTTAAGGCGACACCATCAAAAGGCCGCTCTATTCGGGATTTGCTACCTGATAGAGGAAACCTACCCCTGGCGCCGCGGCAAATCAGCGACGTTCCCCTGATTGAGGTTGAAAACCTCAAAAAAACCTATATTGGCAAATCCGGATCCGTTGATGCGGTAAAAGGCGTGTCCTTCAAAATATTCGAAGGGCAAACCGTTGGCCTTGTAGGAGAATCCGGCTGCGGAAAATCGACAACTTCCTCCATGCTGGTACGGCTATTGGACAGCAGCTCCGGCAGAATATTGTTTAACGGGGAAGATCTGACCAAGGTTTCCGCCAAAGCGTTTGCCAAAGATCCAAGGCGTACGCATATCCAGATGGTCTTTCAGGATGCGACTGATAGCCTCAATCCGCGCTTTACGTCCCGGCAATCCATTGCAGACCCGCTTAAGCAGCTACTGAAACTGCGAGGAGCAGCCTTGAATGAACGGATAGAGGAACTGGCAGATCTGGTTGGTCTTCCCTCGCATCTACTGGATCGGTTTCCCCATCAACTTTCCGGGGGGCAGAAAGCGCGTGTGGGTATCGCAAAGGCGATCTCCGTCAATCCCAAATTCCTGATCCTGGATGAACCGACGGCCGCCCTGGATGTCTCCATCCAGGCCATCGTTCTTAACCTTCTTGCTGACTTGAGAGCCAAACTGGGAATGAGCTTTCTGTTTGTCAGTCACGATTTGCAGGTGGTCAAGCTGCTAAGCGACTATGTCATTGTCATGCGTGACGGTGAAATAGTTGAACAGGGTCCTACCGATATCGTCATGAATAATCCTTCCTCCGAATACACACAGACCCTTCTGTCTACTGTGCCAAAGCCGCCCGCCGGAATGACTGCCGCTTGATTAGTATAGGTAAAACAATGAATAGCATCCCCTTCACAATCCCCGCATTGCATGACTCATACCGAAATGGCACTTCCGTATCGGAAATTGTTGAGCTTGCCTTTTCGCGAATTGAGGTGGTCAATGATCCGGGCATTTTTATTCACTTGCTGGAAAAGGAGGAAGTGCTCACGGCTGCCCGCGGCCTTGGTAAATTTGACGAAAGCAAACCATTGTGGGGAATTCCTTACGTTGTTAAGGACAACATCGATGTTGCAGGAAAACCGACAACGGCTGCCTGCCCTGACTTCACATATATCGCCAAAGAAGATGCCTTCGTTATCAAATGTCTGAAAGACGCCGGCGCGTTACTATTGGGAAAAGTCAATCTTGACCAGTTTGCCACTGGGCTTGTCGGGGTCAGATCGCCGTATACACCGCCAAAAAACGCCGTAGACCCAAGTATTGTTCCTGGCGGCTCCTCATCGGGTTCTGCCGTTTCTGTTGCTCATGGCTTCGCCTGTTTTTCGCTGGGCACGGATACGGCGGGCTCCGGCCGTGTACCTGCCGCCCTTAACAATATCGTCGGGTTGAAACCAACACTCGGCGGCCTGTCTGCCTCCGGCGTTGTGCCGGCCTGCCGAACTCTCGATACAATCTCTGTCTTCGCGATGACAGTCGAGGATGCTTACAAAGTATTTGAAGTTGCCTGCAGGTTTGATCCGGCCGATAGCTATTCACGACAAATATTAGCTAACCCACTGTCAACCATTCCGCCCCAGTTTAAAGTGGGAATCCCGGCCTCTAAATCCATAAAGTTTTTTGGAGATAAGGTGCAAGAGGCTTCATATCGTGCGGGCCTCAACAGCCTGTCTAAACTTGGTGCGGATATTATCGAGATCGATTTCACGCATTTTTATAACGTCGCCCAAATGCTTTATGAGGGAGCATGGGTTGCCGAACGCTATACGACTATCGAAGAGCTGATGGCGATTAACCCCGAAGCAATTCATCCAGTTACACGCAAAATCATTTCTGCAGCAGAGAAATTCTCGTCCGCAGACGTGTTTCGCGGAATGTATCGACTGGAACATCTGAAACGATTGGCAGAACCGATCTTGGCAGATCTGGATTATCTATGTGTTCCGACCATTCCGACTTTCTACAGTGTTGAAGATTTGGAAAAAGATCCTGTGACGCCGAATTCAAACTTCGGAACCTATACCAACTTTGTCAATTTGATGGATATGTGCGCCCTTTCCTTCCCGACCGGTCCCAGAAGTGACGGCCGCCCGGGTAGCTTGACTCTGCTGGCGTCAGCCGGTAAAGATGCCGAAATTGCGGTTATCGGACAGGAGTTGCAATCCCGGCTTCAACAAACGATGGGGGCCACGGATTGGTCGACCCTCCCATCCGTGCAGCAGGCAATCCAAAAACTCCACGCCAATGAAATTGAGATTGCCGTTTGCGGCGCGCATATGTCCGGTTTGCCGCTTAACAAGGAACTCACCTCGCGCGGCGGGCGCTTTATTCGAAAAGCTGCAACGGCAAATGACTATCAGTTCTATGCCCTGGCGGGAGGACCACCGGATCGCCCGGGACTGGTTCGGACCGAACCTGGAAAAGGGTTTGAGATTGAATTGGAAGTCTGGGCGCTGCCAAAAGATGAACTGGGATTCTTAATAGAAAACATTCCGTATCCACTTGCGATTGGAACGGTGCAATTGAATGACGGAACCAGCTTAAAAGGATTTGTCTGCGAAGCAGCAGGCATACAGGGTGCGAAGAATATTAGTGATCTTAAGACCTGGCGCCGGTACGTGGCCTGAATACAATCGATGGTATTGTCAGAAGAAAACTGCTTGGTGGTCATTGACTAGCGCGTCCGAGCACGACAAAAAATAGTAACGGACAGATTACGGTCCTATCGCGCCGCCACGAAGACGATCGGAAATGCCGAGGCTCAAGAGGTTGGACGTCGAAAGAACAATCGCAGTGAAAACCCTATCTCCCATTCCGACGAAGAGAGCAGGCGATGTTGAAATTCAGGCGGTTGCGAAGTCTGCAAAAATTTGTTTCCATTCACGCATCCGTCCACAATCACTTCAACCATGAGCGCCACGTAAACAACAGAGAAACATTCAAGCTTCAAAGAGCCACCGCACTGGCCCAGTGGTGGCAACTTAGCGTGGCACCTTTGTGCCATTCTGCGCCATACGGAGACCAAGTCGCATTCGTCTGACAGCCCCCCGTTTTGTTTATGGCCGGAACGGTCAGAACTTAATTTCCACCAAACTACGACCGCAATCATCGACCGATAGCATAGGCCTGCATAAGCCGTGGCGTTGCGGCAGCCTGCATCTGCCCGTCGGGATGTCGCATTGCAGCCGTCAGACGGCCCACTGTATTGGGGGCTGCCACGATTACCTCATGACCGAGTGCTCGCAACTCGGAAATAACTTCCTCGCCAATTGTTTCCTCAATCATCATCTTGCCAGGATTGGCATTCCGCGGGTAAAAAGAGCCTTGAAAATGCATGGAATGGAACAAGGGAGCGTCGATCCCCTCCTGTAGGTCCAGTCCGTGGTGCACCATCCGCAAAAAACCAGACAAGTTGCCCAACGATGAGGAGGAAAATCAGCAGAATGATGAGGAATAAGATTCGAACAGTTAAACTCGGTTTTGTAAAATGAGGGCTTTAGAGACGATGAAAATCCGCCGCGGCAATGATCAGATTGGCAATGGCGGCGGGCGGCACGCCCTTGGCGCCGAAGACCGCATGCAGGATGGGGAGCGCGATAAACCCCGTGTTGGTCTGGACGGTCGAGAAAGCCAGAATGGTACGATGCGCGAAACTCTCGCCCAGCCAGCGCCAGCCAAGGAGCGCGACAATCGCCAGAACCAGCAGCGTCCCGCCACCGAAGGCAATCCAGAAATCCCAGTTGAGGAGGGAGTCTATGGGGTCGCTGGCAACGATATGGAACATCAGCGCGGGCAGGCAGATGCGATAGACGAACTGTACCAGAGGCACGGCAATAGCCTCCGTCACCACCCCTGCCCTGACGCAGGCGTAACCGATAACGACAATCGCAAAGACCGGCAGTGTCAGGGCTAGAATTTCCATTTTACGCTGTCCAGAAATGAAGAATGGCGGGGGCCGCGGATACAGATTTTGCCGGGCCATTTTGCCCTGTTCGCGTTTTCCTTGCAATGGCGGGGTCACCGTGCTGGCATGTTTTCCCTTCCGCCAATTTGTTCGGAATAATGTATGATTTTGTGATCCAGGCAACTATACGAGCGACGAAAGGTTGCCTAAGCTTTGGCGGTCTTATCGGTTTTTGACGACAGAAGGTACTCCGTGGCGAAAGATCAGCTCGACGTCGATATTGAAGAAACATTTTATGCGGCAGAGCAAGCGGGTCTCAAACTCGCCATCAAGGGCCGCCTGATTGCGCTTTTCCTGGTTGGCCTCTGGCTGATTCCAACGCGTGGTTCGGAAAGGGCGGCGGATATCATACTGGCCCTGTTCGCGCTCGCCGCATTGGGGATTTTCCATTATGTACTGATCGGAACCAAGCGGGATCGCAAATGGGTAAAGTATGTTTTTCTCAGCATCGACATCATAATCCTGTCCGTGGCGATGGCGGTCGTCTCGCCCGAGCCGAGGTTATCGCTGCCGCAGATCTACATGTTCAAGTTTGATGTCTTCAGCTACTACTATATTTTCCTTGGGATTGCGGCATTCAGTTTCTCTCCCTGGCTTGTTCTATGGGCCGGCATACTGGGCGCAACCGGCTGGATGACGGCGTTTCTGTGGGTCCGAAGCCAAATGAGCCAGCCGCTGGAATGGGGGGATGCGCTTCTGGACGGCACGCGCGAGCAGTTTGTTGGTGTCTTCCTTGACGAGAACTTCGTCGCCACCGGCAGCCGGGCTCAGGAGGCGTTTTTATATCTGGTGGTCGCGGTTCTCATTGCGGTCGTGACCCATCGCGCGCGGGAAACCTTGCGCCGGCGCTTGCTGGCCGAACGCGACGCGGCGACTGTCTCCCAGATTTTCGGTCGCTTCGTGCCGGAGGCCGTGGCCAAATCCATGATTGAGGATAAGGGCATGCTCGATCCGGTCGAACGTCAGGCAACGGTCATCTTCATCGATATCGCGGGCTTTACCAGCATGACGGAAGCCAAGGGCGCGCGTGCCACCGTCGGCATTATCAACGCCTATTTTGATGCCGTCACCGAGATTATCAGCAAACATGGCGGCGTCATTACCCAGTTCCAGGGCGATGGCATTCTGGCAGTGTTTAACGTTCCCGTCGAGAATGAGGCCCATGTGCAATGTGCCTTCGATGCGGCACTCGAGATTATCTCCAAAGTGCGTGACAGCGATTTCGTCGGTGAACGCTTTTCCGTGCGAATTGGCATCAATTCAGGCTTTGTCTTTGCCGGAAATGTGGGTGGCGGCGGCCGTCAGAGCTATACGGTCTATGGGGATACCGTGAATCTGGCGGCCCGGCTTGAGGCCCTCAACAAGGACTATGGAACGATGATACTGGTGTCCCAATCCGCAGTGGACTTGCTGCCTGATGTGCATTTAACAAAAATTGCCGATGCCGATATCAAGGGGCTGAGTGCGCCTGTCTGCGTCTACAGCCTGCCGTCTTCTTAAAAGCTCCGCCCCTATCAAAAAACGGCCCGGATTTTATGTCCGGACCGTTTGTCTGTGTGATCTGTTGCAGCGCTGCCGATCAGGCGGCACGCACTTCGGTCAGGAAGGCCTCGATATCCTGACGGAGGTTGCCTGAGAGTTCTTCAAGGCGGGTAGAGGCCGAGAGAACCTGCGAGGCGGCAGCCCCGGTCTCGCCGGTTTTGACCGATACCTCCCCGATCTTTGAGGAGACCTGCGTCGTTCCGTTGGAGGCTTCCTGCACATTCCGGGAAATCTCGTTGGTGGCGGCGCTTTGCTCCTCGATGGCCGAGGAAATGCTGACGGTGCTCTCCCGGATCGTATTGATCACGCCGTCGATATTGCCAATGGCCGATACCGCTTCATCGGTGGCCGTCTGCATATCGTTGATCTGGCTGCTGATCTCGTCCGTTGCCCGCGCCGTCTGGGTGGCCAGGCTCTTGACCTCGGAGGCAACAACAGCAAAGCCCTTGCCGGCCTCCCCTGCCCGCGCGGCCTCGATGGTGGCATTGAGGGCAAGAAGGTTGGTCTGTCCGGCGATGTCATTGATCATATTGATCACATCGCTGATCTTCTTGGCCGTTTCCGCAAGCCGTGAGACTGACTGGCTGCTGCTGGCGGCTTCGCTGACGGCGCGTTCGGAGACGTTATTCGCCTGTTGCACCTGGCGGCTGATCTCGTTGATTGACGAGGTCAGTTCTTCGGCGGCGGCGGCAACGGTCTGAACGTTGGTTGACGCTTCCTCGGAGGCCATGGCAACAGCTTCCGAGAGCTGCTGGGAGGAGTTGGCCGTATCAGTCATCGAAGTGGCGGTTTCCCTTAGCTCGTTTGTCGCCAGATTAACAGTCTCCATAACTTCCTGTACCCGCCCTTCAAAGGCCTGGATCAGGCTGGCGATTTTCTCTGCGCGTTTCTCTCTTGCGGCATTTTCCGCCTGCTCACGGGCCCGTTCATCGGCTTCACGCTTGGCTTCGCGTTCCCGATCGGCCTGTTCGCGCCGTTCCTGCTCTTCAGCGGTTCGTTTTGCTTCCTCTTCAAGGCGGATTTGCGCGATGGCGTTCTCCTTGAACACAAGAACCGCGCGGGCCATTTCGCCGATCTCGTCCTGCCGTTCGGCGCCGTCAATCTCGATATCAAGTTTACCGTGGGCAAGGTCGCTCATGCGGCCGGTCATACGACCGATTGGCGTAGCGATGCCGCGGGTCAGCAGAATTCCGCAGACAACGGAGGCGGCAACCATGGCGACCAGCGCCGTGATGATTGAAATGGTGAATTTGCTGATGGCGTCTGCTTTTTGCGCATTGGAGAGGGCCAGAACCTCGCCAATACCGACGCCGAGTTCCTGAATGATGCTGCCCATTTCAGCGATCACCGCTTCCGGCTCACCCGATACCTCGATTGCCCGCGCCTGATTGACCGTCAGATAGTTCCGCATCAGCTCGACCTGCACATTGGCGTATTTGTCTTTCCACTGCTGGTAAAACTCGGTGAAGTCCGTGACCAGCCTGGTAAAAACTTCATCGCCCGCCGACAGCTCGGAAAGCTTGTTGTGCAGCGCATCCGTCGTGCTGTTCAGCTCTTCAAATTTGGCAAGACCGGTGCGATCCCCCGACAGGAGAAAATACAGAAGGGCCTGGCGCTGTTCCAGAAAGGACTTCTGGAAATTCAGATAGGTTGCCTGCAGTTCATTTGCCGCCTGCCCATGTTCATCGGCGGTTTCAATCTCCGAGATCGAGGAAAAGGCAACGACTGCCATCGCGGCCGTCACGATCACTAGCAAGGCAAAGCTAAGGGTCAGTTTCTTTGCAATTTTAAGATTATTGAGGAATTTCATAGTATTGTTGTTCTTTCTTTATGCAGACGCTTTACGACGGCTCAACTCTGTCAGGTTATATTCAACGGTGATCGACCCGATTGGCTGCTGTTTGTCATTTGCAATCGTCATGCTGACCTGAACGCGCCAAGTCTTGGTGTCTTCGTTGAATTCGGGCTCATCCACAAAGACGGTGTTTACCCCTTTGCTGAAAGTCTCCTGAAACTTGGCTTCATCGCCCTGCCAGAAATCGGAGGTGATGGAGCTTTGCCCGACATTGAGACCATTGGCATCCATGATGAAGATTTCCGCATAAAGACCACCGGATGCCGCCTGAATCTGCGTCAGGTAGCTCGACAGCGGGCTACTCAAGGTGGCGGCAATCAAAGGTTGGTCCTGAGTTTCGCGCTCGGCGCGCCACTGTTTGTCCAGATCATCAATCGCCTGCTGATTGACTGAAATATACTTCCGATTCTGTGAACTGATTGAAATGCCGACAACGGGGTTGGCAAGCCATTGTTTCAATTCGTTGATGGCGTTCGCATCCACCAGATCCCTGGAGGGGGCGGTTTCGGACGCGGTGACGGATCCGGCAGCTATCGGTGTCAAAGACAGGAACGCCGCCAGAATAAAGATGAAATTTCTTCTCATGGTGATGAGGCCTCTCAAAGCTTTTATCAATTTAAAAAATATTCTTTACAAGCTATACGTGAGAAGCTCTGAATTTTTGGTTAATCTCTGCGGAAAATTGGGCAAATCGGCGCTTAGTATATAAATGCCTTGGTATTTCACCGTACACACAAGACACTTGTTGAAGGCAAATTTAAATATCCGGATTAGGATCATTAATTTCCGTTACTGGCCCGCTTTGCCAAGTGTGATGGCAAGTTTGGGCGCGAAAAATTACACCAATGCAATATTTCCGGTTTCCAGATCATAGACAGCGCCGACCACATCAATTTTTTTATCTGCATAATATTTATTAATGATGGGCGGAGACTGTTTTATATCGGCGACCTGCAGACGCACATTTTCTGCGATGGCGCCATTCAGCAGATTTGTCGGGTGCTTGGCTTTGGCAGCAATGACGGCAGGCTCGATTGCATCGATCAAACCGGGCAGATGACCGGGCAGTTCGGCGTTATCTTTCAGGGTGCTGATTGCAGCGCTGACAGCACCGCAATTTGTATGGCCAAGAACCATAACCAGAGGGGTGCCCAAAAATTTGACACCATACTCCAGCGAGGCCAGCAGATGAGGGCTCATGACATTTCCGGCAACCCGCATGGTAAAGAGGTCGCCCGGGTTTTGATCGAACGCCAGTTCCGGCGCGACGCGTGAATCAGCGCAGCTCAGGATGGCTGCAAACGGAAACTGGGATTTTGCGCGGGCAGCCCGGCCTGCAGAAAAATCACGTGTATTCGGCATATTTGCAGCATAACGTGCATTTCCCTCCATTAATCGCTCCAGAGCGGCGGCGGGCGTGATTGCGTTTGCTGCCGAAGGTGATTCTGCGGCAAAGGATTGTGCAAAGCTCCAGGGTGTGACGGCCGCAATGGCTCCGGCCTTGAGAAGAGTGCGGCGTGAAAGCACTATTTCCGGTAGAATGTTGTTGCATTTCTCACACATCATATTCTACTCCTCCGAGGACCGGTCTTTTTGATCACGCAGGATGGTTTCATAGAGCCGCGATCTCGTCAAGCAACTACATTGACAAAAGCTGCTTCTTCAATGTTAGGATCAAACTCATAAATCATAAGGAAAATCCGGCGGGAGAACGGACATGCCAGTCACGACCATCACCGAGAATGTCACCAGAAGTGCGAGGCATACGAATTTTTACCTGTCTGCCGGGCCGGAAGACGGTCCGCTCATGATCTTTGTGCATGGCTGGCCGGAACTTTCCTTGAGCTGGCGGCACCAGCTTCCGGTGATGGCCGGTCTCGGTTTTCATGCTGTCGCGCCGGACATGCGCGGCTATGGCCGATCAAGCATTTACGTGCGGCATGAGGATTATGCGCAGCGCGAAGTCGTCGCCGATATGATTGAGCTGCTGGATGCCCTTGGCCACGAGAAAGCGGTATGGATCGGCCACGACTGGGGTAGCCCGACGGTCTGGAATATCGCGAGCCATCATCCGGATCGCTGTCATGCCGTCGCCAATCTCTGCGTTCCCTATTATTCGCTGGAGCGGGGTCTGGATGCCTGCCTGCCGCTGATTGACCGTTCCCTCTATCCGGAGGAGAAGTTTCCGGTCGGCCAGTGGGAATATATCCGCTTTTATGAGGAAAATTTTGACAAGGCCAGCGCCGTATTTGACGCCAATCCCTATAACACGGCCAAGGCCCTGTTCCGAAAGGGTAAGGACGGCCACAGGGACAAACCCGCCCTCACCTCCCTTGTCCGCCATCACGGTGGCTGGTACGGCGGCGCGGCGGAGGCGCCGGATATCCCCCGTGACGGGGATGTGGTGAGCGAGGCGGACCTCAGGACATATGCGGCCTTCCTCAAGCGCAACGGATTTTTCGGGCCCGACTCCTATTACATGAACAACAAGGCGAATGCGGAATATGCCGCCGAGGCGCTGAATGACGGCTATCTCGACATGCCGACCCTCTTCCTGCTGGCGGAATATGACTATACCTGCGAATGTATCCGCGCGCCGCTGGCGGAGCCTATGAAGCAATATTGCCGCAACCTGACCAGCCGCAATATCGCCTGCGGGCACTGGATGGCGCAGGAAAAGCCGGCGGAGGTCAATGCCGCCCTCACCCAATGGCTGGTAACCTCAGTGCCGGAGGTCTGGCCCGGCTAGTCAGACGTTGAAACGCAGCGTAATTGTGATGTCCGGGCCGCGCGCAAAAGATTCCATGCGGTCGGGATAGGCGCCGATGAGGAAGTCCGCAAGGCCGTATGAGAAGGCCTCCTCCTCCAGGAACACACCCCGCTTGGTGCCGACATGGGGCAAGGAGAGCAGCATCCCCTGATACTCGATGCTGATGACAAAATTGAAATCGTCATAACTCATCTTCACCGTGACCGGCCCGGTTGCGAGACTGGCCCGGCGGATATGTTCCAGCACCTGCTCCGTCGTTGACTCGGCGCGCGAGGCAACAGCCGGATCAATGTTCCAGCTTCTCCCCTGCTTCTCCATGATGTCCGAAAAATCCTCGATGGAATGCTCGACCTTGTCATATCCGACGCTCGTCTTGCGGCGGCTGCCGATCCGGAAAATCAGGTGAAGTGCCAGCGCACAAAGCACCGCGATCGGCATCATGGAGCTGGTAAAGGGCTGAAATAGGGGCGGCAGGCTCTTGAAATAGTCATGAAAGACGTCCCTGCTGAGACCGAGCAGCATCGAGAAGCCGATCACATAGGTCATGCGGCTATCGATATTGTGGGACATCATGATCTGGATACCGCCGGAAATCATGAAGGCCGCGGTAAACATCAGGATGGCGCCGATCACCGAGTTCGGCAGGATCAGGAAAAAGGAGGCGATGACCGGCATCAGGGAGAAGAAAACCAGCACGCCTGCAGCAACAAAACCGATATAGCGGCTGGTCGCACCGGAGGCTTTCGAGACCCCGACAAGGCTGGGCGCGGCGTTCGTTCCCATGGTGCCAAGGGCGCCCGCCAGCATGCAGCCAAGCCCGTCGGCATACATGCCGCCCTTGATCGACTTGATATCCGGACGCCGCCAGTCATCATCGTTGATCTTCTGACAGGTCGTAATCACGCCGACGGTCCGGAGTGCCGCCGCAATGCCCGAGATCAGGAAAGCTGGTAGCAGGGAGGCATCGAAATCATAGGAAATGAAACTTGGGTCAGGAAGCGCGAGTATCGGCGCGTCTTTCAGGATCTGCCAATGTTCCGGCGGGATCAGGCCGAACACAACCGCCAGCAAAAAGCCGATAATGAGCCCGACCATCGAGCACATAAGCCGCGCGAGCCCCGAGGCCCAGATACTGAGCCCGACGGTAATGGCAAGCGTCAGCCCCGCGACAATGACGTGATTGCCGTAGTCCGGCAGGTTCCGCTCCTGGATGTCCAGTACATGATCGATCGCCACCAGCCCGAGCTGGATGCCGATGATCGAGACGATAAAGCCGCTGATGGCGGGCGGAAAGAAGATGCGCAGGCGATGCAGGTTACCGGCAATGATGATTTCCAGAAGCCCGGCAAGGATGGTCATGCCGAAGACCGCCGGGAGCCCGACCGTCTTCGCCGCCAGAACCGACGGGCCGAGATAGATGGCGGAAAAGACCGGCGCGGCGAGAAAGCCGGAGCCAATGGGACCCTTACGAAGGGCCTGAATGATCGTCGCGACGGCAACGGCAATCATCCCGAGGCTGATGGCATTGACGGAGTCGGCCTGTGACGCCCCTGCCGCCTTGAACACAATTACGATCAGGACGAGATAGGCCGCCAGCAGCCCGGCATATTGCAGGGCCAGCAATAGGAGGGTCGGTAATGGCGGGCGTTCGTCAACCGCGTAAATAATCCCTTCCGGCCGCTTCGCCATCCTGTCCCCGCTCTATTCCGAGTGATTGTTTGTTATTGAAACTACAATGAAATTTATGCCTTTTCCAGCAGTTAAGCAGGGAAAACCGGTGTCCGTAGACGGCCGTATGCTATTCTCTTTCCCCGGCAGCATTTTTAATCCTCTCCTCCGATAAAATCGGCTTGCCAGTTTTCAAAATATCGATTATTCATGATATATGGATGAAAATATGACATTACGGGCGCTTGCGGCCCTGAGCCAGAAGACACGGCTTAATGTGTTCCGGCTGCTTGTGAAGGCCGGACCGGCGGGCATGCTGTCCGGCGATATCGGGGATGCGTTGGGGGTGCGTCAGAATACCATGTCAACGAACCTCTCTATTCTCGTGAATGCGGGGTTGATCACGAATGAGCGGCAGGGCCGGACCGTGCGGTATTTTGCCGACTTCGACGCCATGCGCGGCCTCCTCTCCTTTCTGATGGCGGACTGTTGCAACGGTCGGCCGGAAATATGCGACCGCGTCTTCGAGGAAATCGATTGTTCTTGAATTCTGGATTAGGAAAATGACAGAGCCCCTTTATAACGTTCTCTTTTTATGCACCGGAAACTCGGCCCGCTCGATCCTGGCCGAGGCCATAATGAACAAGTTCGGCAAGGGCATGTTCAAGGCCTATTCGGCGGGATCCTTCCCGAAGGGAGAGGTGCATCCGGTGGCGCTTGAGCTGCTTCAGAACCTCAATTACGACACCGGCTTTGCCCGCTCCAAATCCTGGGACGAGTTTGCCGGTCCCGATGCGCCGCAGATGGATTTTGTCTTCACCGTCTGCGATAACGCGGCGAATGAAATATGCCCGATTTGGCCGGGCCGCCCGATGAGTGCCCATTGGGGCGTTTCCGATCCGGCCGAGGCAACGGGCACGAAGGCGGAAGTCATGGTCGCCTTTACGGAGGCCTACAGGATGCTGAACAACCGCATTTCGGTATTTGCGAACCTGCCGATTTCCAGTCTCGAAAAGCTTGTCCTGCAGAAGCACCTCGATGATATCGGCGCGGCGGATGATAAGGAAACGACGGAATAAATTTCGGTAACTCCCTAGAATAAAAGAGTAAAATAGTGACACAGGAACATACGGACAGGCTCTCGTCCGCCTCCGGGCCGGAAGTTGCCAAAATCGGTTTCTTCGAAAAATGGCTTTCCCTCTGGGTGGCGCTTTGTATTCTCGCGGGCATTCTGCTCGGGAATCTGCTCCCCGGTATTTTCGAGGTTATCGCCTCCTTCGAATATGCGTCGGTCAATCTCGTTGTCGCGGTGCTGATCTGGGCGATGGTCTATCCGATGATGGTCAGTGTCGATTTCGCAAGTCTCTCCCATATCGGTGACCGGCCCAAGGGGCTGATCCTGACCGTCATAGTAAACTGGCTGATCAAGCCCTTCACAATGGCCGCGCTCGGGGTGCTGTTCTTCGAGTATGTCTTTGCCGACCTGATCGCCCCTGAGGATGCGGAGGCGTATATTGCCGGGCTTATCCTGCTGGGCGCTGCCCCCTGTACGGCCATGGTCTTTGTCTGGTCGCAGCTGACGCGGAGCGATGCCGCCTATACCCTCGTGCAGGTGTCGGTGAATGACGTGATCATGATTTTCGCCTTTGCGCCGATTGTTGTCCTGCTACTTGGGGTAACGGATATCGTTGTCCCGTGGCAGACATTGCTGCTCTCCGTTGGCCTCTATGTGGTTGTGCCGCTGATCGCCGGAGCGATCACGCGCCATCTGCTGATCTCGCGGAGCCGGGCGGAGGCTGGCGATGCACCGGTCGAGGCGTTTACGGCGAAAGTCAAACCCTTCTCGGTGATCGGCCTGCTGGTGACCGTCATCCTGCTGTTCGGCTTTCAGGGTCAGGTCATTCTCGACAGGCCCTTATTGATCGTTCTGATTGCCATACCGCTGATCCTGCAATCCTACGGCATTTTCGCCCTCGCCTACGGGGCGGCCTGGGCCTGGCGTGTCCCCTACAAGGTGGCGGCGCCCTGCGCCCTGATCGGCACATCGAATTTCTTCGAGCTTGCGGTGGCCGTTGCCATCAGCCTGTTCGGTCTTAACTCCGGCGCCGCGCTTGCGACCGTTGTCGGGGTTCTGGTGGAAGTGCCGGTCATGCTCTCTCTCGTTGCCTTCGCCAACCGGACGCAGCATTTCTTTCCCAAGGAAACAGAATGAGTTAGCGCGGACATTTACGTCGCGTGACCCAACAACTGTCTTGTATCTTTGGGCAAATGCTGCATATTCGGACGCATGAAAGATACCGTTGCCAGGCCCTCGAAGCAGGTTTTTATCAAGTTCTTCCTTCTGCTTGCGTTGCTCGGCGGATATTTTGCCTATCTCAGCTATGAATTCGATTTGCTCACGGGCGGCGTGTCGGCGCTGCTGACGTGGAGCTTCTTCGTCCTTTGCACGCCGATTGCGGACGCGGGCTTTCTTCTTGATTTTCCGCTCAGGCTGCTGTTCGGCATTCGCATGATCCTGTCGGAAGTGGCGGTCTGGACCATTGCCATTCTGGTCAATATCTTCTCCCTCAGCTATGCGACGTCCTATTACGACACCACGCTGATCACGAAGTTACTGAGGCAGATCATTATCACGCCCTATCCTTACTGGGGAGTGATCGTGCTGTCGGGTATCGGCACATTTCTTTCCATTCGTTTTGGAGACGAGCTGATGGATGTTATTCATCATCGCGACCGGCAATTTTTCCATTCCCATCATTTCAAACATGAACTGATTCTGGTCGTTTTCTTTTTCGTCGCCATCTTCGGCTATTATGAGCTGATCAAGTCACTGGATATAGCCGGAAGCTTTTAGCCGGAAACAACAAGAAAAGGATACATTAGAGTATGTCGGAACTGAAAATCGGGATCATTGTCGGAAGCATCCGTGAAAAATCTGAATCAGGAAGAATTGGTCATTATATCAAAGGATTATTGGAAGAATTTGATAGTCCGGTGTCGGTTGAGTATTTCGCGCTTCGTGATCTTGAAGTGCCGCTCTGGCATGAAGGGAAATGGAAAAGCGGCAGTGATATCAAGGCCTTCTGGAAGCCGATTTCCGACCGTCTGAAAGCCTGCGACGGATTTGTGGTTATCTGTCCCGAATGGGCGGGCATGGCACCGCCGCATCTCAAAAACTTCCTGCTCATGTGCGATGGCGGGGAGCTCGCTCACAAGCCTGCCCAGATCGTCGCGATCAGCTCCGGCACCGGCGGCGCCTATCCGGTGGCCGAACTCCGGATGAGCGGCTACAAGAACAATTTCCTCTGGTGGATGCCCGACCATATGATCCTGCGGCAGGTCGAAACTCTGTTCACCAGCGATCCGGCCACCGAGCTTGACGGTATCCTGACGGCTCGTCTCGTCTATGGCCTGACCTTCCTGGTGGAGACCGCCCGGGCAATGGCACCGGTGCGCCAGAAGCACCAGAACCTCAAACTTTATAAAAACGGTATGTAGTCCCGAGAGCGCCGGGATCAGAACCCCTGCGCCGTCATGCCGTCATCGACTTCCAGCGATGCGCCCGTCATGAAGTCCGATCCGGACCCGGCGAGCAGCAGCAGCGCCCCGTCGAGCTTGTCCGGCGTTCCGACCCGGCGACCCGGCAGTTTTGAGATGAGGCGCTTGCCCGGCTCCGTCTCCCAATAGTCGCTGTTCAGTTCCGTCACGATATAGCCGGGATTGATGCAGTTCACCTGAATATTGTAGCGGCCCCATTCATCGGCGAGGGCATGGGTCATATGCTCGACCGCGGCCTTCGACATGCAGTAGGTGACGCTCTGCTTCAGGACCCGCTTGGCGGCGACGGAGGCGATATTGATGATCTTGCCGCCCTGTCCATGGCGGATCATGCTCTGGCCGACGGCCTGGGCAACGAAGAATGCGCCCTTCCCGTTGGTGTCCATGACATAGTCGAAATCCTCTTCCGTGACCTTCTCGGCGCGGCACTGGGCACTGACACCGGAATTATTGACGAGGATATTGACCGGCCCCATTTCGGTCTCTGCGGCGCTTAAGGCCTCATGGATGCTGCTGACATCCGTGACGTCCATCCGCACCGGCAGGGCGCGCCCGTCGAATGCCGCGATCTCTTTTGCCAGTGCTTCCAGCTTTTCCGTCCGTCGCGCCGCCAGTGTGACTTTCGCGCCCGCCCGCGCCAGGGTCAGGGCGAATTGCCAGCCCAGCCCGGAAGAGGCGCCGGTGACCAGCGCATGCTTGCCTTCGAGATTATGGGGCGACGTCATGTAATTTCTCCTGCTTCGAATTTGTTGTTCTTGTCTCTGAAGGACTTACATGATTTCCGCTCCTTTCGTCAAAAGCAAGGATGCATTTCACCTCCCTGCCCTCCGGAATTGACGCCGCAGGCCGGATGCGCGGAAAACTCACATATTTTTAAGGATTTTTATTTAAAACAGGAGGTATTGACGATGGGAGACCTTGTAGAATGCGTTATGCCGCCAATCTTCTGGTTGTCTCGGACAGCCCGGCCAACACCATAGAACCCTGCCTTGCCGAGGCGGGTTATCGCTGTACGCGCCTCTCGTTTCTCGCCATATTCGAGCAGGATTTCGGAGATCAGTCGTTTGATCTTATCCTGATTGACGGCGAAAACAATTTCGCCAATGTCAATGTAAAGGACATTGCGAAGATGGCCGCGGCCAACAACTTTCCGACATTGGTGGTGGGACCGGCCGATCTTAAATGCCGTATCCAGACCATTTCTCCGGGCTATTGCGATCTTGAACTGCTCGGCCGTGTTCGTGCCCTCGTCCGGCTGGAGACCATGGAGCAGGAGCTTGTCCGGCGGATCAGCACGACGGAGACCTACGGGGTTGATATTACCGGCGTCACCTCGCCGGAGCCGGATATCGGGGAAGCCAATATCCTCATCGTCGGCAACAAGACGGTCGTGCTCGGGAATATTCTCCTTCGTCTGGACACCCGGACGAACATCCATATCTGCAAGAACCCGGACATGGCGCTCGATGATCTCCGGACCAGGCGTTTTGATGCGGTGATCCTTTCCGGTGTCGGCCATGGCGACAGCAACCTGCGCCTTTGCTATGACATCCGCTCTGACACGAAGCTCTATAACCTGCCGGTGCTGATGGTTCTCGAAAACTCCGAGAATCGCCGTGCTGCCTATGTGCATGGCGTTTCCGACATCATCCTGCATGAGACGGAGATGGACGCGCTGGTCAATCGCGCCGGTCTGCAGATACAGCAGCATCGCTACCGCTTCGCCATCCAGAAACTGTTCCGCATCGCCAAGCCGCATCCGGTGGCCGACGGCCCGACCGATCTTTATTCCAGCGGCTTCATGCGTGCGCATCTGCCAACGATGTTTGCCGAGCATGCGGCGCAGCAAAAGGTGATGACCGTCGCCTCGCTTAAAATCGCGAACTTCGATGAGATCACCCGCGATTATGGCTATCCATCCGGGGACCAGCTTCTCCGGCAGGTCGGCTCGGCGCTCTCCAGCCTGGTGCGGGGAGAGGATTTCTGCTGCCATTACAACACCGGCCATTTCGTGATCGCCCTGCCTGGCACCCGCCGTCAGGAAGCGCTCATCGCCCTCAAAAGAGTGGAAGGGGTTCTCAAGAATACGGACTTCGCGTTACCGTCCACGGACATGCCGGTCCGCATCGAGGCCATGATCGGCATGGCGGAAGTCGGCGCCGGTGACAGCATCGAAGAGGTTGTCGAGCGCAGCGTTACGCTTACCGGTGAGGATGAGAAAGCGGCCTGAGCCCGCCAGCCAGACCGATCGTTCCAGTATTTTCTTGTCCCCCGCCCTGGCGGACCCTATATTCGGGATATGAAAATAGATATTGTCTCCGATACCGTTTGTCCCTGGTGCTTCATCGGCAAGCGGAAACTAGAGGAAGCGCTGGCCGCCCGGCCGGATCTCGATGTCGACATTACTTGGCATCCATTTCAGCTTCATCCCGACATGCCCGAAGGGGGCGCCGACCGCAAGCAGTTCATGGCGCAGAAATTCGGCAGCCTGGAACGCGCGAAAGAGCTTTATGAAAATGTAAGGAATGCCGGGAAAGCCGTTGATATTCCATTTGAATTTGGAAAGATAGAGCGCTCTCCCAACACGCTGGATTCCCACCGGCTGTTGCGTTGGGCCGATTCCGCAGGCTGTCAGGATGCGATGGTTGAAATCCTGTTCCGACGGTTTTTCCTGGATGGTGAAGATATCGGCGATCGGGCTGTGCTGCTGGCCGCTGCTAAAGAGGCGGGCATGGATACGGATCTGGTGGCGGACCTGTTCGACAAGGACGCGGACCGTGATCTCGTCAGTCAGGAAGATATGCGCGCCCGGCAGATGGGCATCTCCGGCGTGCCGTTCTTTATCCTGAACAATAAATATGCCCTCTCCGGGGCACAGGATGCCGCCGCCTTTCTGGCGGCCTTCGACAAGATCGAGGCCGACGAGGCTCAGGCGCCGGAATAGGCGATCACGCGGCGCGAGCGATCTTGGCCAGGTTCTGCGCGAGCCAGAGCACCCCTTTCAGGCGATCTTCCGGATGTTCCCAGCTGCGGCTGTGCACCAGCTTATGGTCTCCCCTCAGCTTGGTTGAGCCCGGCGCGCGGGAAATGAACTCTACCAGCCCGCCCGGATTGTCGAACTTGTTGTCCCGGAAACTCAGCACCGCCCCTTTCGGCCCGGCCTCGATTTTCTCGATATTGGCCTGACGGCAGAAATATTTGATCGTCATCACCTCGACCAGATGGGAGACTTCGTCCGGGAGCGGTCCGAACCGGTCCACAAGCTCGACGGCGAAGGCATTGATCTCTTCGGCGGTTTCCTGCGCGGCAATCCGCCGGTAAAGCTCCATCCGGAGGGAGAGGTCCGCAACATAATGCTCCGGGATCAGGACGGAGGTGCCGATATTAATGCTCGGTGACCATTTGTCTTCCGCTTCCCCTGCCTGGCCCAGCTCCATCTCGCGGGCATTGGCGACGGCCTCTTCCAGCATCTCCTGATACAGCTCGAACCCGACTTCCTTGATATGGCCCGACTGTTCGTCGCCCAGCAGGTTGCCGGCACCGCGGATATCGAGGTCATGGCTCGCCAGTGTGAACCCGGCGCCAAGCGTGTCGAGCGATTGCAGGACCCTGAGGCGCTTCTCCGCCGCGTCCGTCAGCCGCTTGCGTGGCGGCAGCGTCAGATAGGCATAGGCCCGCGTTTTGGAGCGGCCGATGCGTCCCCTGATCTGATAGAGTTGCGCGAGGCCGAACATATCCGCGCGATAGGTAATGAGCGTATTGGCGGACGGAATATCCAGGCCGGATTCGACGATATTCGTCGCCACCAGCACGTCATAGGCGCCGTCATAGAAGGCGTTCATCACGCTATCGAGTTCTTTCGCCGGAAGCTGGCCATGGGCGGTGACATATTTCACCTCGGGCACATGATCGCGGAGGAAGTCTCCAACCGACGGCAGATCGGAGAGCCGCGGGCAGACGATAAAGCTCTGGCCGCCGCGGTAATGTTCGCGCAGCAGGGCCTCGCGCAACACCACCGGATCGAAGGGCAGCACGAAAGTACGGATGGCGAGCCGGTCGACCGGCGGCGTCGCGATGATCGAGAGATCGCGAATGCCGGTCATGGCGAGTTGCAGGGTTCTCGGGATCGGCGTTGCCGTCAGGGTCAGCACATGCACGTCCGAGCGGAGTTCCTTGAGCCGCTCCTTATGCGCGACCCCGAAATGCTGTTCCTCATCGACGATGACGAGCCCCAGGTCCTTGAACTTGACGGACTTCGCCAGCAGCGCATGGGTGCCGATCACGATATCCACTTTGCCGTCGGCAAGGTCAGCTTTCGCCTGATTGGCTTCCTTTGTCGTGACCATCCTTGAGAGCTGGGCAATCTTGACCGGCAGATCGGCGAAGCGGGCCTTGAATCCCTTGAAATGCTGCCGCGCCAGCAGGGTCGTTGGCGTGACGATGGCCACCTGCTGCCCGGCCATGGCGGCGGTGAAGGCCGCCCGGAGCGCAACTTCCGTCTTGCCGAACCCGACATCGCCGCAGATCAGGCGGTCCATGGGCCGCCCGCTCGACATATCGGCGAGCGTATCCTCGATTGCCTTCTGCTGATCCTCCGTTTCCTCGAAGGGGAATCCGGCACAGAATTCGGCATAGAGCCCGTCCGGCGGCGCGAGGCGTTCGGCCTTTCGGAGCTGACGCGCGGCGGCAATCTTGATCAGCTGGTCGGCCATTTCCATGACCCGCTTTTTCAGCTTCGCCTTGCGCGCCTGCCAGCCGGAACCGCCGAGCTTATCGAGAACCGCCGTCATGTCGCTGCCGCCATAGCGCGACAGCATCTCGATATTCTCGACCGGCAGGTAAATCTTGTCCCCGCCCGCATAGAGCAGGGTCACGCAGTCATGGGGCGCGCCGGAAATCTCGATGGTCGTGAGGCCTTCATACTGGGCGATACCATGATCGACATGCACCACATAGTCACCGGGCGAGAGCTGCGAGGCTTCGGCGATGAAATTCTCACTGCGTTTGGAGGATTTGCGCGGCCGGACCAGCCGGTCCCCGAGCACATCCTGCTCGCCGATGATGACGAAATCCGGCGTCTCGAACCCTTTTTCGAGCGGCAGTACGGCGAGATTGGGAATATTGCTGCCGCCTGCATCCTCGAAATGATCAATCTCGCGTGTCGGTTCAATCCCGTGATCGGCCAGCACCGTTTTGTTTCGTGTTCTTGATCCATTGGTGAAATAACTGAGGATAACCGTCCTGTTTTCCTTCAATTTTTCGATGACGTGACTTTTCAGATAATCATAGATATTGGCCTCGTGACGGGCCCGTTCAGGGGCAAAATCCCGTCCTGCATGACCGTCCGCATCGATGATATGCGCCCCCTCTGCCCCGCTTTTGAAGGGGGAGAACTGACCGGCGGCGCGGCTTGCGATAGCGGCTTGCCATTCTTCGGGGTCGAGGTAAAGCTGTTGTGGTGGCAGCGGGTTGTAATCCGCATTGCCCGCCGGGGCCGCCTCGCGGCGGCTCTCGTAGTAATCAATCACGGTTTCATGGCGCGCGGTCAGCGCCTCCTCGATCATATGATCGAGGAACAGGTCTGCCTCCGGGAGATAATCGAAAAGCGTCGCCATTTGTTCATGAAAGAGCGGCAGCCAATGTTCCATCCCCGCATGGCGGCGTTTCTCGCTGACCGCCTCATACAGCGGGTCATCCTGAGTGACGGCGCCGAAGGCGGCGCGGTAACCGGTACGAAATAAAGGCACAGAGGTATCGTTCAGCAGGAATTCCGACGCCGCCGTGAATTCCAGCTTTTCAATCTTGCCGGTCGAGCGCTGGCTGAGCGCGTCAAACTCGCGAATACCGTCTACCTTGTCGCCGAACAGATCAAGGCGGACCGGATTGGCCGCGCCCGGCGGGAAGATGTCGATCAGGCCGCCGCGCACGGCAAATTCGCCGGGCTCCATGACAGTCCCGATGCGCGAAAAGCCGTTGGCCACCAGATAGGCCGTGAGGTCCTGTCCATTGATCTGGTCCCCCACCCGGATATTGAGGCGGCTGTTCGTCACCATCTCGATTGGCGGGACCCGCTGCGTCGCGGCATTGAGAGTGGTCAGGAAGATACGCGGTTGCGTCGCCCTGTCGGTCATCCGGCCGAGGCTCGTCATCCGATGGGCGACAATTTCTGGGTTCGGCGAGACGCGGTCATATGGCAGGCAGTCCCAGGCGGGAAAGCTGATCACCTCGATATCGGGATTGAAGAAGGCAAGCGCCGCCTCGCTCGCGGCCATACGAATGTCATCGCGTAGCACATAGAGGATATCGCGCTCCGAATTGCGGGCAAGCGCGCCGAGCAGACAGGCGTCGTAGCCCTCCGGCACTGCTTCAATTCGAAAGGAATGATCCGCCTTGGCAAGCGCCGAAATCCGGGAGCACAGGCGAGAGATCGTTGTATCACTCATCCAGACTTAAACTCTGCTGCGTTGCTCGAACTTGCTGAATTCCTGAAGCAGGGTCATGACATCGCTCTGATAGTCCTCCGGCACCTCTTCCCGCCCGACGGCCCAGACATAGATGTTCGGGTCCCCGGCTTCCAGCAGGGCCTCGTAGCTATCGAGCTGGTCGCTCGTAAATCCGCTGACATATTTATTGGCGAATCCGCCGAGCAGCAGGTCGGTCTCCTTCATGCCGGTATAGCGGGAACGATGGATAAGCCGTTTGCGGCGGATGGTGATATCTTCGGTCATGATCGCAAGCTCTTTTCTGGTTAGGTTGGATATAGCCTGTCTCACCCGCGATGTCAGCAGTAACTGTCGGGAAAAGCCATTTTACCTCTCTCGAACATTGACCTTGGGCCCCCGGAGAGATCACAATACCGAAAATCAATCGTGAGGAATGCGGTGCGCCCGGAAATCCTGTTTCAACTATTCTCTCCCGTCAGCAAGCTCAAGGGCATCGGGCCGCGTCTGACGGCCCTGATCGAGAAGCTGGCCGGGCCGAATATCATCGATCTGGCCTGGCATCTGCCGACGGGGCTGGTGATCCGGCATCAGATCAGCGAACTGACGCCGGAGTTCGTCGACCGGAATGTCGTTGTCGCGCTGCATATTGATCATCATCTGCCGTCGAGGAACCGGCGGGCGCCTTACAAGATCCAGTGCGAGGTCGGGGTGCAGAGCCTCACCCTCACCTTCTTCAATGGCCGCGAAGCCTATCTCCGCCAGCAGCTTCCCGAGGGCAGCGACCGGCTGGTCAGTGGCAAGCTGGAAGAATATGGCGGCACGTACCAGATAACCCATCCCGACTATATCACGACGCGAGAGACAGCCGCCGATATTCCGCTGTCCGAGCCGGTGTATCCGCTGACCGCCGGCCTTACCAACCAGACCTTTATCAAGGCGGCGCGCCAGTTCCTGCCGATGCTGCCCGATCTTCCGGAATGGCAGGACGCGAGCCTGCTCTCGCGGGAGGGGTGGGCCGGTTGGCGGGAGAGCCTTCTTGCGGCCCATGCCCCGACGGAGGAAGCGGATTTCAGCCGCGATGCACCGGCGCGGGCGCGCCTTGCCTATGACGAATTGCTGGCGAACCAACTCGCGCTGGAACTGGTCCGCCGCAGCATGAAGCGAAAGCCCGGCCGGTCCCTCGTTGGCACCGGAAAAATCCGCGAGAAAATCCTGCGCGCGGTGCCCTTCAGCCTGACCGGCGCCCAGAATGCCGCGCTGTCGGAGATCGAGGCCGATATGGCCGGTGCTCACCGCATGCTTCGCCTGCTGCAGGGCGATGTCGGTAGTGGGAAGACGGTAGTGGCCCTGCTGGCCATGGCGACGGCGGTGGAGGCCGGAGCACAGGCGACGATCATGGCGCCGACGGAAATCCTGGCCCATCAGCACTTCAATGCCATCGAACCGCTGGCAACCGAAGCGGGCCTCACTTGCCTGCTGATCACGGGTCGCCTGAAAGGCAAGAAACGCGCGGAGACATTGGAGGCGCTCGCGAGCGGAGAGGTCGATCTGGTTGTCGGTACCCACGCCCTCTTTCAGGAGGATGTGAAATTTCACGACCTCGGTCTCGCCATTATCGATGAGCAGCACCGCTTCGGCGTACATCAGCGCCTCGCCCTGAGCGCCAAGGGGCGCGATGGCAAGGGCGGTGTCGATGTGCTGGTGATGACGGCAACGCCGATCCCGCGCACGCTCGCTCTCACCGCCTATGGCGATATGGATGTCTCGATCATCGCCGAGAAGCCGCCGGGGCGCAAACCCGTTGATACCCGCGCCATCGATCTGGAACGGCTGGATGCGGTGGCCGACGGTCTCGGGCGCAAGCTGGCGGCGGGAGAGCGGATTTACTGGGTCTGCCCGCTGGTCGAGGAATCGCAGGTTCTCGATGTCGCGGCGGCGGAGGAACGCTTTACCCATCTCAAGACGCTCTACGGCGACCAGGTCGGGCTGATCCATGGCCGCCTGAAAGCGGAGGAGAAGGACGCCACCATGCGGCGCTTCATGTCCGGGGAGATCAGCATCCTTGTGGCCACGACGGTCATTGAGGTCGGCGTCGATGTGCCCGAAGCGACCGTCATGATCATTGAGCATGCGGAGCGTTTCGGCCTTGCCCAGTTGCATCAGCTGCGCGGGCGGGTCGGTCGCGGCGGCCTCCCGGGCACCTGCCTGCTGCTCTACGCCCCCCCGCTCGGTGAGACGCAGAAGGCGAGGCTGGCAATCCTGCGGGAGACGGAGGACGGATTCCGGATCGCCGAGGAGGATTTACGCCTGCGCGGCGCGGGGGAAATCCTGGGGACAAGGCAAAGCGGCCTGCCCGAGTTTCGCATTGCCGATCTGCATGATCATTCCCGCCTGCTCGCCATCGCCCGCGATGACGCCCGGCTTGTGCTGGAAAAGGACGAAAAGCTAACGGGAAAGCGTGGAAAAGCGCTAAAAACCCTGCTGTATCTTTTTGAACGGGATAGCGCTATCCGGTATCTGTCAGGCTGACGGGGTTTCTGTTTCCTTGTCCGTCTCTTTGTCTGTTTCCGGCGGGGGCAGTTTCTTCTTCTCGGGGGTGTCGCCATTTTCCTTTGGCGGCTCCGGCCAGATCATCCCGGCGGAAATGACGAGCTTGACCCCCTCTTCCACCGTCATGTCGAGATAGGTGAGATCGCTTTTTGGCACGAACAGCAGAAAGCCCGATGTCGGATTGGGTGTCGTCGGCAGGAAAATGCTGATCATGTCCTCTTCCTGCTGGGCGTTGACCTCTCCTTTGGCGGTGCTGGTGACGAAGGCCAGCGCCCAGACGCCTTTTCGGGGATATTCCAGCAGCACAACCTCGCGAAAGGAGGTGCTCGATTGTGCCAGCACCGTCTCCATGATCTGTTTGAGCGCATGATAGATGGTGCGGACCACGGGCATGCGCCCGACGATCCTCTCCCCGAGCACCAGCAGCGACCGGCCCAGATAGTTGGCGGTCAGGAAGCCGATCAGGATCAGGGCGAAGGCTGCAATGATGACACCAAGGCCCGGGATACCGAAAGGCAGATAGGTTTCCGGGTTGTAGCGCGCCGGAATCAGCGGGGTGATATTGGCATCGACGAAGGAGACGAAGACATAGGTCAGATAGATCGTGATGGCGATCGGCGCGGTGACGACGATACCGGTCAGGAAGTAGGTTCTAAGGCGCGCCAGCGGCCGCGGTTTTACCGGAGGCTCCACCAGAATGGTTTTTCGCTCGGCCTCGTCGGAATTTTCCGTGTCGCTCGATTTTTTGAACATCTCGACTATTATTTCTAAAACAACATTAAAATTATTGACTTAACAACTGTCTCCGGTGGTTTGCGTAGCTTATCACGAAGGTAAATATCTGTCCTAAGAAATTTGAGACAGTCCGCCATAGGCTTCTCTCCTGTAAACCGACTATTAAGACAAAGGGCGTAGACTGTTCGGGAAAAAGGGATGCCGTTTTGTGGTGCATCCGCAAATGAAGGCTGAGCTGCGGTCGATGAACGTTCGAAAAATGGAAAAGATACGCTGGACGCGCGGTGCGGCCATGGTGGCCGGTACAGTTGGGACGGTTCTTCTGTTATCCGTTCTCGCCGGTCTCTCGCCGACCCCCCTCGCCTCCGTACTGGCCATGGGTAGCCTGATGGTCTGCTTTGCGTTGACTTTCCTGCAATCAAGTCAGGCAAAAAAGGAAAAGCAGACGCTGATATCCCGTGAATCGCTTCTCGATGCGGTTTTTGAGAATGTCGCGGTCGGGATCGCTGTCTATGACGAAAATTACAAGCTGCTGAAATGGAACAGCCGGTATCTTGAGTTTATCGGTATCAAGGAAAGCCAGCTGACGGCGCATACCACCTTCTATGATATTCTGGGCTGGTCCTTTGGCAACTACATGAATGTCGGCGCGGACAAAGACAGTTTTATCACCCAGGTGATCGACGCAATCGAGAGACTGCCCTCCAATTCGATTGACCGCTATTTCACGGATGGCCGGATCGTCGAAAGTTCCTTCAACAAACGGCCCGAGGGCGGTTTTGTGCTGACCCTGAATGACGTAACGACCAACCGCCTGGCGCAGCAGGCGCTTCGCGAGAATGAAGATCGTTACCGCAGCATGGTGGAGCTTTCGCCCGATGCGATCGTCGCGCATAAGGGCGGGTTTATCATCTATGTCAATGAAGCGGCGCTTGATCTGTTCAAGGTCAAAAGCCGCCACGACCTGATCGGCCAGAAGATTTCCAGCTATTTCCCCTTCTCCGATGGTGAGGCGCTGGTCCCCTATTTCAGCGATGCGGAAGATGCCGGAATGGTGAACAATCTGCCGGCCCTGAAATCAAAGGTCATCCGTGCGGATGGCACCCGGACCAGCGTTGAAATGGATGCTTCGGCCCTGCTCTATGGCGAGCGGAATGTGTTGCAGCTTGTGATCCGGGACATCTCGGCACAGATGCAGATCGAGGAATTCCTGAAACAGGCGAAGGACGAAGCGGAATATGCCGCGCAGCTGAAAGGCAAGTTCCTCGCGAATATGAGCCATGAGCTCAGAACACCGCTCAACGCCGTCATCGGCTTTTCCGAAGTCATCATCAGCGAGATTTTCGGCTCTGTCGGCAATCCCAAATATCTCGAATATGCGCATGACATCAATTCGAGTGGGCATCACCTTCTTGACCTGATCAATGACATTCTGGATTTCTCCAAGATCGAGGCCGGGGAGCAGAAAATCAAGGAAGAGGAAGTCGAGATCGACGTGCTGGTCAATGAATGCATTCGCCTGACCCAGCAGCATGCCATCGATAATGATATCAATATCAAGCTCGAATTCGATCCGCTCTTGCCGCAGATTTTTGCCGACCGGCGCATGATCAAGCAGATCCTGATCAACCTGCTGTCCAATGCCGTCAAGTTCACCCCGACCGGCGGACGCATCATCACCTCTGTCCAGGTGCTGGAGAATGAGGGTATCAGGATCAGCGTCAGCGATAACGGCATCGGTATCCGTGAAGACGATATCGAGCGGGCACTGACCCCCTTCGTTCAGGTCGATAACGAGAAGAGCCGAAAGTATCACGGCACGGGCCTTGGCCTGCCACTTTCCAAGAACCTGGCGGAGATGCATGAAGGCCGGCTGGAGCTTCACAGCAAATATGGGGAAGGCACGGAAGTCAGCCTCTATCTGCCACAGGACCGTATTCGTCGGAAAGCCGCCTGATCGCTCCCTTCCGCGCTTTTTCAGAAAACTTTTTTAACGCCCACTCTTGCCAATTGACGGCCAACGGTGAAATATCCTGCGAGATAACAGGAGGATATTCATGCGATTACAAGATAAAGTGGCCATCATCACCGGCGCGGGATCGGGCTTTGGCGAAGCAATGGCAAAACTGTTCGCGGCCGAGGGCGCGAAAGTGGTGGTCAGCGACATAAACGGTGCCGCCGCCGCTGCCGTTGCCAAGAGCATCACCGATGACGGCGGCGTTGCCATCAGCAGTGAAACCGATGTCACCAGCGCCGCGGATATCGCCGCCATGACCGAGCAGACCCTCGAGAACTTCCATAAGATCGATGTGCTGGTGAATAACGCCGGGATGCCGCAGCGGAACGGGTCCATGTTCGATGTCGATGAAGGCACCTTCGACAAGATCTTCGAGGTGAATGTCAAAAGCCTGTTTCTCACGACCAAGGCGATTGTCCCCCATATGCTGGAAAAGGGCGGCAATATCGTCAATATTTCCTCCACCGCGGCCCTCAGCCCCCGTCCCGGCCTCACCTGGTATAACGCAAGCAAGGGCGCTGTTCTCACCATGTCGAAATCCATGGCGGTCGAGTTGGCGCCGAAGCAGGTGCGGGTGAACGCGCTCTGCCCGGTCTTCGCCCATACGCCCATGGCGGTCGAGTTCATGGGCGGCGTCGATACCCAGGAAATCCGCGACAAGTTCGTTTCCACCATTCCGCTCGGCCGGGAGAATACGCCGCGCGATCTTGCCCATGCGGCGCTCTGGCTGGCGTCGGACGATGCGTCGTTCATCACCGGCGTCGCGCTGGAAGTTGACGGCGGGCGCTGCGTCTAGACATAAACAGGGAATGAAGGAGGCGATTGTGGCAGAAAGCAAGACGGAAGCGCGGAAAGTCCTGAATGTACCGCCCTCGGGCGGCCGCCGCTACGACATGGGCGGTATGACGAGCTATTTCCTCTCTGACGAGGCGGAAACCGAAAGCCGCTATTCCATTTCCGAATGGTGGCTGGAACCGCAGGAAAACGGTCCCGGCCCGCATTCCCATGAAAGTGAGGACGATATCTTTTTCGTCCTGGAAGGAACGGTTACCTTCATTCTCGATGGTGAGGAAATCGAGGCACCGAAGGGAACCTTCCTCAGGGTTCCCGTCGGTGTCACCCATGATTTCGCAAACAGGACGGCGGCCCGTGCCGGGTTTCTGAATATCTTCATTCCCGGCGGGTTCGAGCGGGACATGCCGGCCATTGTCCAGTGGTTCGCCGACAATCCTCCGTCAAAGGACTAGGCAGCCGATTGTTTGCCTATTGCGCGTCCGCCGCGACCTGCATCTTGACGATGATATCGGGCTCCCCCGGGACCATGCCGCTCTGACCAACGCCCTTCTTGATCAGGTCGACATATTCCATCCCTTCTGTCACGCGTCCCCAGACCGTGTATCCGAGCTTGTCGAGATGTGGTGAATCCGCAAGAACAATAAAGAACTGGCTGTCGGCGCTATGGGGCGACTGGGATCGCGCCATGGAGACGATGCCGCGCACATGCGGTGTGTTGGAGAACTCGGCCCGGAGCTTGCGGCCGGAGCCGCCCCGGCCGGTTCCCGTCGGATCACCGGTCTGCGCCATGAAGTCCTGAATGACGCGGTGGAACTTGACGCCGTCATAGAACCCTTCGCGGGTCAGTTCCTTGATCCGGGCCACATGATTGGGTGCAAGGTCGGGGCGCATTTCGATCACCACCCGTCCATATTGCAAATCGAGATACAGTGTGTTTTCCAGATCCGCCGCGCGCGCGCTCTGCAGCGGCAGGCCGGTCACGCCGACCAGTGCCAGAACCAGGAACATCCGGGACAAAAACTTCGAAACCATTCGCTTCCTCGTCTATTAACTTTAAATGCTTCTTTTTTCTGCCATTTAGAGGCGGTGACGTCCATATTTAAAACGCGAATGTGGCAAATAACCGCAAATTCCGCACCGGCTTAAAAAAAACGAAATGGATGCTTGACCATCCGTTGCGACGACCCTATGTTGCAGCCGCATTGCGACGCTACGGGGCATATTTGCACGGAACTGGGTTGCGATACATACCGCAAATAGTGGGCCCGTAGCTCAGTTGGTAGAGCAGCTGACTTTTAATCAGCGGGTCACAGGTTCGAATCCTGTCGGGCTCACCATTTCCCTCCCCTGATTTAGTATCTGTCTGAAGGCGGCTCTCCGCCCGCCCCTCCCGCCGCGAATGGGGATGGATTTTTGCGCGCCATTGGCTATAGAGTGATCCCGTAGTCATTTCAGGCATAGGCGGCAAGGACAGGAAGCAATGACGGAACCGGAGCTGATGGCGATCGTGGCCGCTCTTTTCTCGATGATGAACCCGATCGGCAATGCCGGCATTTTCGCAGGGCTAACGGCGGATTACTCGCCCAAAGAAACGCGCAATGTCGCGATCCGGAGTGCGATCGCCTGTGTCATCATCCTTCTGGTTGTCGTCTGGACAGGCGGTCTCCTGCTCAAATTCTTCGGCATCAATGTGAACGAACTGCGCGCGGCGGGCGGCATCATCGTTCTCATGATCGGGCTGCATATGCTATTCAACAAGGCGGAACACAAGACAAGCCAAGGGGAGACGGAGGATGCGAAAGAGCGTGCCTCTATCGCCATCGTGCCCATTGCGATCCCCATCGTTGCCGGGCCCGGCACCATGGCAACGGCCCTGGTCGGGGCGGAGCGGTATCCCGACATCATGGCGAAAGTGGAGATTTCGGTAGTGGTTGTTCTGCTCTCGGCACTGGTCGGGCTGTTATTCGCCTTCTCGAAGCCGCTCTCGACCCGGCTCGGGGAAAGCGGCATGGCGGTGGTCACCCGGATCATGGGTATGGTCTTGGTGGCGCTTTCCGTGGGCATGCTGACCTCCGGGATCAGCGCCCTGATCCCCGCCCTCTTGAAATAGCCGTTTGGTTCTAGCGGACCGGGGCTGCGGGAAAGGAGAGTTCCTCCCGCGCGCGCCATTTATCGGTTACATAATTGACGATCAGGGTCTTGCGGGTGCCATTGATCGGGCGCGGCTTGAACCCGTGCCAGCTTTGCGGGGACGGCACGAAGACGATGGCGTAGTTGCTTTTGAAGGGCACATTGCGAACGAAGGTCTGGTTGTCCTTGTAGATCGAGGAGCCCCAGCCCCCCGCCTCTTCATCGCGGGAGAGATAAATCTGCATGGTGAACTTCTTCACCCCGATATCCGTATGCGGCTCCAGCCAGAAACTCTCCCGGTCCTGCGTATATTCGATGCGGAGGAAAGTGCCCGTGAGGTCGATGTCGAACTTCTTCTCGATATTGGCAACGGTCTCCGGCGCCTGGAACAGCTCGGCGACGCTCTTGACGACCGGCGTGCTGGCCTGCCGTTCGACATCGAAATAGTTGCGCTTGTCATTATTGATCTCGCGCCGGCCGATCCGGTAGTCCATCTGGCCCGTCCCGATCTCAAGGGCGAGCAGGTCATCCACCACCGGGACCGGGAAAAGATCGCTCAGCTCCCACAGGTCATAGGGATCGTCCGTATGTGCCGCCTGATCAAGGCTGGTCTTGAATGTGGTTTCCAGATCTTTCAGCGCCGTCACGATAATGTCCACCCGGGTTGTTTGAAGTGCAGGAATGATTATGCGCCGACTCCTAGCAGAAACCACCCCACCCCACAACTCTTTCCGGCCTCTCCTACTGCGGTTTGAAGTCGTTGGCGAGGGTTTCGGCGCGGGTTATGTCGGCATCGGACATGCGGCTTCGATAGAGCTTTTCCCATTCCTCTGCCTCGATGATTTCCTCTCGCGCCGCCAGGATCGCCCATTTCAGGGCCTCGACATCATTCTGATCGACCCCGTCGCCCGCGCCATAGCGGGTAGCGAGCTTCTCCTGCGCCTTGCCATATCCCTGAAGGGCCGATTTCTCGAACCACTGGACGGAGGCGACAGTGTCCGCCTCGGTCCCGTAGCCGTCGCGATAGGCCTTGCCGAGGTTGTACTGCGCCTCGGGCATGCCCGCCTCCGCCGCGAGCCGGATATAGCCAAAGGCGCGCGCCGCATCCTCCTTCACGCCGATGCCATAGCTGTACATCTTGCCAAGGGTATATTGGGAGGGGGCAAAATCATTTTCTGCGGATTTTTCGAGCAGCCCGATGGCCGCTGCCTCGTCCTTGGCCGCCAGCAGGGTGAGCGCATGGTTATGGATGGCGGGCGGATAGTTCGCGGCGCGGGCCTTTTCGTTCCAGAATTCCGCCGCCTTGCTGTCGGGATCGACGCCGCGCCCCTGATCATACATGACGGAGAGATTGTATTGCGCCTTGGCATCGCCCTTGCGGGCCAGCTCCTCCCAGATTGCCACCGCCTCGGCGAAGCGGCCCTGCTCGAACAGATCCTCACCGGCGGCAAAGTCCCGCGTTTCCGCATTGAGCCTTTCCGCACGGATCTTGAACAGGGTGAGCAGCCCTTCCATCCCGTCGCTGCTGAGGACCAGATTGAAGCTTTCGCGGTGGCTGATGGCGACGCTCGTCCCGTTGATCAGGAGATCGATAATCAGCGGCCGCCCCAGTACCTCCCGCACCCGCCAGTCGAGGGTGATCGTCTCCCGCTTCGGCCGGGTGAGCGTGGTCCGCACGAAGGAATCGCGAGAGCCCTTCTCGGCAACCGACAGGATGACGAATTTATCATCCGGGTATCCGCCAAGCTGACTGCCGTAGGAGGAGAGGTAGAAGTCGCGGAACAGGTCGAGAAACTCCTGACGCTGATCATGGGGCAGCTTTTCCCAGCCCGGCCCGATCACCAGTTCTGCGATCAGGGTGAAATGAAAGTTCCGGCCAATGGTGGCGACAAGCTGCTTCTCCCGCTCCGCCAGCGGCTTGCCGCGCTGTGAAAGGATGCTTTTCGCCTTTTCCGAAATCGCGAGGATCGCCGCCTCGGCGCGGGCGCCCCTGTTATCTGTCTGGGCAGCGGCCCCGCCAAGGGTCAGGGCGGAGAGAGCAAGGGCGAGCGTCAGTTTGCGAAATGTCTTCACCTGGCCGTCCTTCAGCTGTCGTTGCGGTAAACCATTATGGTATATTATGGCTTTGCCGGAAAATTGCAAAAATCTTTATCGGGCGGGCGTGACTTTGAGCGGCAGCGCGGCCGGAGATCGAAGATTGACATTATGGCCGAATTTTATGTCGTCGGTTGCAAGCTCCATGTCCGCGAAGGTTTCCAGCAACATCTCGAACGCGATCCGCCCTTCCAGCCGGGCAAGCTGGATACCGGCACAGATATGATGGCCGCTGCCGAAGCTCACATGATGGTTCGGATGGCGGTCTATATGCAGCTCGTCCGGCGCCTCATAGGTTTTCGGATCCCGCCCCGCCGCCCCGAGGACGAGCAGCACCAGATCCCCCTCACCTATGGTCGCCCCGCCAAGTTCAACCTCTTCCGCCGCCATGCGGCCGATGAACTGGGGCGGGCTGTCGAAGCGGAGCAATTCCTCCACTGCCGTCCGGATCAGATCGGGGTTTTCCCGGAGCCGCGCCAACTCATCGGGATTGCGAAGCAGCGCCAGCGTGCCGTTGGTCAGCAGGCAGGAGGTGGTTTCATTTCCGGCATTCAGCAGCAGCAATGTATTGGCCACCAGTTCGTCGAGGCTGAGCTTGTCGCCATCCTCCTCCGCATGGACCAGCGCGGAGAGCAGGTTGTCTTCCGGCTCCCGGTGGAGCTTCTCGACTTTTTCCTTGAGATAATCGGTAAATTCCTGAACCGCCACGGCGCCTGCTTCAAGGTCCTCATCGGAGATATTGGCGTAGAAATTAAGCGCCACGATGGAAAAGGCGTCGCACCAGGCCTTGACCTGCTTGCGGTCCTCCGCGGGGATGCCGACAATCTCGGAAATCACCAGAATGGGAAGCGGCACCGCATAGTCGGCGACGAGGTCCATCTCACCCGATTGAATGGCCGGGGCCAGAAGCTCCCTCGCCAGCCGCCGGATGTTGTCATCGTAATTATCCACCGCCGCCCGCTTGAAGGCGTAATGCACAAGATTGCGCAGCCGCGTATGATCGGGCTCGTCCCGCTGCAGCATCAGCAGCGACAGCGTGTTGAACAGCGGTTTCAGCTTTTCATCGGAAAACTTGCCGCGAAACTTAGTGACCCGGTCGGAGGACAGCCGCGCATCCTTGAAGGCCGCCACGATAAGATCATGTTCCAGGACGATCCAGGCCTTCATCTCCTCATCGAAGTAAATGCCGTGCTTCTCCCGCTGGGCGGCATAGTGAGGATAGGGATTGTCGATATGCTCAAGGCTGAAAATCATGGGCGGCCCCTCCCGAACCGGAATAATTTTCATGTCGATGGTGCCCGCACCCTGCACCGACTGGAAAAATCATAGTTGATCATACTGTAACTAAATACATGTTTTAAATCAATAATATGGATATCCATTCGATCATCGTGTAACATAGTTTTTCGCCGCTTTTCTGGCCAAAGGGTGGGCCAAAAGGGGGGCTGAAAAGGGTGGGCTGATGATCTATAAAACACTAAACCAAATGAAAGCCAAGAACCTTTCTGCCGGAAAATATGCCGATGGGCAAGGCTTATGGTTGATAAAGCGATCCAAAGGTTTCGGTAAATGGATACTGCGGTTATCGATATCAGGAAAGCGCCGGGAAATGGGGCTGGGAGCTTGGCCCGATGTTTCGATTGCTGAAGCGCGCGAGCAAGCCTCTATTGCCCGGAAACAGTTGCGGGATGGAATCGATCCTATCGAAGAACGACAAAGGGTACGGCAGCCGGATGAAAAGGTAACCGTCAAGGAAGCCGTCATGAGTTGCTTTGACGCCAGGCAAGCAGAACTGAAAGATGATGGCAAAGCAGGCCGATGGCTTTCTCCCTTGTCGGTGCATATCCTTCCCAAACTTGGCAAGAAGCCCATCGAGTCCATCGACCAGCATATCCTGAAAAAGCACTTGGAGCCTATCTGGCATGACAAGCCAGTCGCCGCCCGAAAAGCCTTAAGCCGTATGAACCTTACGTTGAAGCATGCGGCTGCATTAGGACTGGACGTAGACTTGCAGGCGGTGATGAAAGCACAGGCCCTCTTAGGGAAGCAGCGCCATAAACCCTCTCATATCCCGTCCCTGCCCTACGAAGAAGCCCCACAGTTCTATAAATGGCTTAAAAGCAAAGACTTCCAGTCCTGTTATGCACTTCGCTTCCTGATGCTCACAGCGGCGCGGACAAGCGAAGTACGGTTCGCGACGTTTGATGAGATAGAGAGCGACGCCTGGTCGCTACCGCCAGAACGAACGAAAACCGGTAAGGCTCTCCGTATACCCTTAACAAAGGAAGCCTTGGCCGTCATCAAGCAAGCAAAGCAAAGTGACGATCAAAAATTGCTGTTTCCATCTGTTACTGGAAAACCAATGTCTGATGCCACTATGTCCCGTTTTATGGAGCGTGAAGGCTATAACGCCCGTCCTCATGGTTTCAGGGCAACATTCCGAACATGGGTGGAAGAACAAACTGATACGGACTTTGACGTAAAGGAGGCTGCCTTGGGGCATCAGGTAGATTCAAGTATCGTGCGGGCTTATCAGCGCTCAGATCGGTTTGAGAAACGGGAAAAGCTGATGGAGAAGTGGGATCATTTTCTAACTTCAAACTAAAAGTTCACTTACCAGCGGCACAAATATATCCTTAGATTATGCTATAATCACGTAATTCTTAGAAAGAATCTGTGCATCTTTTTTAAATATTTTTGTCCACGAATGACACAAAATCGTCATTATAAAATCTTTTGTTTTCCTCCCAATGATCGCGAACATATGGCGATATAAAAAAGTCCTTAATATCGGATCTAAGCCCTTCAACCTTTATCACGGATGATATCTTTTGCAGCTCATATGCGCAGCTTAGGTGTAAAAATAGAAACGTAAGAAACTTTCTTTGCTCAAATGTAGTTGAAGTAGCTTTATTAGCTAATCGAGTATCAAGCACTTCTAATAATTCTTTATTTTCAAAAACTAACTTCCATATGTCTCTGTGATGTGCTGTAAGATCCAGATAATTTGAAACTCTTTTGTCTTTTCGATTTTGCCATACAGTATATGCAGTAAAAAGAAAACTAGCGATAATTCCGGCAGACTGAAGAAAGGTAAACCATTCAAAATTAGTCGCCATTTGAGTATACACTCTCAAAGCGCACACAATTTGACTGAATAAAGCTAAATAATGCGCTCATTTGATACAATTCTTGAACATCTTCGACATACCATCCACCTAACAGTCTTCCATTCTTGTCATAATCATAGATGTAGCCAAATCTAGTATCAAAAACCATAAAATCTCTCGTTGCATATCTTTCGAAAATTTCTGTCACAGCTATCATATTTGCAATAAATATTCGCTCTCCCAATTTAATATTTTCTTTGTAGTTTTCTATTTCCCATTTTAAGTATTCATTTGGCGGAGCAGCTATCGGCCTACATCTTATTATTTCGACCCAGCGTTTTTTTAGGTCTTGATATATTGGCGCATCGCCTTGTTTTTCTTGGGATATTAATTTTTTTGATTTTTCAATGTCTCCGTCCAGGAAAGCTTTGAGGCTTTGGTTGTCGCCTTCATCATAAAAATCCAAAGTTTCCAATTTTAGTATACGCGTTCTTACACTGCTCCATGCAGGTTCAAATTTTGAAATAAATGCTTCGGAACTATCAAAATACTGTGCTTTGCGTACAATCTCTTCGATTCGAGGCAAAAAATTTAGAGACATAACTAGTTGTTTCGCTTCTTAGTTGTTGGTTGTCATAGTTTCTCTGCCCCTTGTTGATGAAATTATGATTTCCTCAAGAGGACCACATACTACAACGAAATGAAAATGTGCCACTAAAATTACCGTCACTCTCAATCATGTAATGATGAAAAAATACTTTCAGTAGTCTACTAATCAAGTAACAATTCTTCAACCTAGATAAGGAATATCCATTAATTACTAAAAGGATTAATCTTAGTTGCGATTTTTCTATCTAAACTTTTTTGATAGCAGAAATTATTACTTCCCTAGGTAGCACAACAACCTCTTCGTCAGGACCACATGAGATTCCTTCAGAGAAATACGGTTTTAATGTAGATGTTGCTCTTATGCCAATAAACGCGAAGTCCCCGTTCTCGAGCTCAAGAACTTCCGGACATTTAGCTAGTCCAGATGAATCTCTTGGCCCTTTCCCTAATGATCGTTTGATCATCATGCTTCTCCTATACGTTGTTGTAGCCTGATTAATTATGTCATGGATAGAGTTTGATTGCAATTATCAATGGCATTTCCTGCAAGTCGATTCGGCTTGAAATTCTTTCAATCTTTCTAGTTTAACGAGTTTTCGTAACAGTTTAGTATTCTACGTTTTTTGCTATTGTGGATTTCAGTTCTTATACGAGTGATTAACTGAGCAGATATTTTCTATTGAGGGACAATAGCGTATCAGCACTATATGGTTTGGACGGCGCACCGTCGATCATAAGCTTCAGATAGATGCTATAATTCGGAAGCTTTGTGAGATCCTGAGCGGTAAACGTGGGCTCAAATTCTTTGGCGAGAACTCGCGCGTCATGTGCTCCAACGCGGAACGAGATGATTGTACCCACATTCCCCAAAATTGCATGACGAATATCCTCACTAATTTGATGAATGTACTGATGCGCAACGATCATCGAGAGCTTGTATTTGCGCAATTGCGGAAACAGATTGATGAGCGATTTTGACGTCATATGCTGGAACTCATCTGCGATAAGGGCGTGGGGACGCCGCTCCTCTTCTGGAATATCCGCACGGCTCAAAGCTGCAAGGCCAATTGAGGTGGTGAGGAGCCCGCCTAACAGCCCCGCGCTATCCGCACCAAGTTGGCCGACCGAGAGGTTGACCAGAAGAATTCTACCGCCGTCCATGATTTTACGAAACGACAGCGGCTTTTGTGGTTTGGTCAGGATGGTATAGAGCTTCGGATTTGCAAGGAAGGCAGATATCTTCGATTGCACGGGGGAAATCGCATCGGCTCGGTAGCTGGAGCTGTATTTTGGATATTCATGCAGCCAAAAATCTTGTACTGCCGTATGCCCAACCTTCGCTGCAACATCCTTTCGAAACTCCTCCTCCCGAAGAAGCCGGAGAATATCAGGCAGGGTCATTTCTCTTGGTTGTTCCAGAAGCGCCAGAATTGCCTGGCGCAGAATATGCTCCATGCGCTGTCCCCAGGCGCGCTCGCCCCAGTGCATGCGAAAGATTTCAAGAAGCCCTGAAGCTGCAAGCGCTCGGTATTGTGCCGGAACGGGCTTTAGGGGATTGTATCCATAGGGCGTATCCTTCGTGACGTTGAAGTAGTCAACATCCCCACACCGATGTTCCGGGATGTGCGTAACGATCCTCTCCACGAGATCCCCGTGATAATCAATGAGCGTGAGCCCATTTCCATTCTTGATATCCTGAAGCGCAATATTTTCTAGGAGTGTCGTTTTGCCGGTGCCGGTCTTCCCGATGATATACATCGAAGAGAGCCGATCATGGCTTCTGATACCAAAGAGCCGGTTTGAATTCCGGGCGTTAGTCCGGCCGAGGTAGGTAATGTGATTGTCGTGATGCCGTTGCATCCGTTCATTCTAGGTAACGGGGGTTTGGATTGTAGGGGTCGGTATGTGTGGATGGAGCATGGGGCTGAGGAGCCCCCTGCCCGCTTTGCTTTTCATAGTTCATTGGCGCATCAGCATCGTAGGAAAGAAAGCGGAAATGCGCTTTCCTGGCGTGCTTATGCTGAATTGAGAGATAATGCCGGCGCGTTGTTTCGACCTTTGAGTGCCCGAGGAGCCGCGCCACGTAATCGGTGGGGCATCCATTTGCAAGCAGCGTTGTCGCATAGGTATGACGCAAAGTGTGGAGCGTGACCCGTTTCCGCAACCCGGTTAAACGAAACACAGCTCGAAATTGTTCCTCCATCCGGTCAAGCGTAATGGCATGTGGTATCCGTGGCGAGTATTTCGGGTTCGTCACAAAAAGCGCCGGGCAGTTGTCCCTCCGCATATCACAATACGCCTTGATCCAGTGACGCGCCCGGTCATTAAAATACACCCGACGACGCTTGTTTCCTTTCCCAACAATACTGATTTCGCTACCCACAATGTCCGTGATCTTGAGGTTGAGGGTTTCGGAAGGCCGCATGCCAGTATTGATCATTACTTCGATATAGGTGCGGAGCCGCATGCCGTCTAAGGTCTCGGTGTCGATAAGGGAGAAGATGAGTTCAAGCTCATCCGGCTCCAGGAATTCAACATAGTCAGGCTCCTTCGGCTTAGGAATGAAGATATCGAAGGTATAGCACTCGAGCCTCTGTTCCTTTTTAAGCCAGGTTAGAAATGCCTTGATCGCCCAGAGGTGGAGGGCAATCGTGCCGTCAGTGAGTTTGCGGTCCCGGAGGCATGATATCCAACTATTAATACTCTCGCGGTTGATCTCTGAGATCTCGGTGATGTGCCGCTCCCGGCAGAACTGCCGCAATTTTTTCTGGTACGCTTTGATCGTCTCAGGTGATTTGCCCTGCCGCCTGAAATAGAGGGCAAAGTCGTCAATAAATGTGTGCATAGATGATGTAGGTTAGGCTCCTCCGAAGGCTTTCTCCCACCTGGATGTTCCTCTTGAGGAACACCTAGTGTATGGCGCTCGAGGGTGACCGTATAGGACCCCTGACATGCCACTTAGAGAAGTCTTCACCATTGGTAATTGGCTGTGCGGATGAATGAAACAAACGGGAAAGTATGCTATACTTTTCGTCTATCATTCGGTTGTATGGTGTCAAGGGTGCGGCACTTGACAGATACGAAATATATCGCGGGGTAGAGGAGAGGTTGCCCGCATATTTTACCCATATAATGCCCCGTTTACGACGGGGTGTTTTTTGTAGTCGAGCTATCCCGTATATGTTTTAGGCCGCATCATAGTCGTCTACGCTCTCAATAATACCCCGATTAGGCTTTTTAGCAAAGGCGTCAGTGTCGGCTTTTTCTTGTTGCTCAGTATTATTACTCCACGGTGCAGTCCCTGCCCGCTCCAGTTCTTCATACATACGCTGACAGTGTTCCAGATGCTCTATAAGACGACGTGATTTCCGTTCCATGGGCGGAGTATATCGGTCACCAGTGTACGTCAAAGAGGGCACTATGTGCCTTTATCGTATGTCGCTAGGGTAACAACAATTAAAAAGAAGAAGGAAAACGTCGTCTGGAGTGGTAGACGCGCAGTATCTCTATCGTGCCTGATTTTACCCGATAGGGAACGACAAAGGGCGTTCCGGGGATGATAAATTCTCTCGTCCCCATTACACGTCCCTCGCGCCCGAGATTGGGGGCCTGGGTAAGGCGGATTTCCAAAATTTCATGGATCCGCTCAAGTGTTTGCTTGGCAGCGCTCGGATTACGTTCCGCTATGTATTGATAGATATCGTGAAGGTCACTAACGGCTTCTGGTGTCCAGGTGAGCTTCATACGGATGTCGGTAACGGACGCTCATCCTCGGTGCCAAGAGAAGATATCCAATCGCGAACTTCATCATGGGCGATATGCTTGCCAGCATCCGCCGATGCAAGTGCTGCTTCGATCCCGGCAATCTGCCATTCCTGAACGGCTAGGAACTCTTCAATTGCTTCAGCCGCAAGAAAAGACTGGCTGCGCTTCAGGCTGCTCGCAAGCTTTGCGAAGCGCTTTTTAACGTCGCTATCTATCCTCACTGATAAGACTGTGCTGTCCGTCATTTCGTCAATAACTATCTCTTTTTTCATATGTATACAATATACTACAAATCACTCTAATTTGCAATACTGACGGTGCCAGGTGCGTCCCTTTCTGCGACAGCGATTAGTATATTTTGCATAGGCACATCGTGGAAGATATCATATGTGCTCATCGCATGTACGGCCTTCTTGTTTCAAGATGACGTATTCTGATAACCTTCCCCATAGCTACCCCAACGTGATTAATCTCCACCACTGTGGTCTTTTGGCCTTCGGAAGGGTTTTACCCTTCCGTTTGTAGCTATATGAGAGATCACAGTGGCGGTGTCATATTGGAAGGGCATTCTATGCTGGGGATAGTGTATGAGAAGAGCATGCCGGATTGGTATATCAGGCCCCCTACGGTGCGAAGGAAAGACGCGATACGCTGATCGTCTTACTCAATAATTCCAAAAAATATGATCAACGACTTCGCACTCGAATTAAAAGTGGCCCGCAGGAAGGCCGGATTAAGTCAGGCGGATTGTGCGCATTTGCTTGGTGTTCATCCCTCCAGGATATCATTGCTTGAAAGCGGCAAGGCGGTGCCGTCCATCCATCACATCTGCCGCCTTTCGGTGATGTATGGAAGGAGTTTTGAGAGCCTTTTCAGCGATATTTATGATGACGCTCGCCGTAACCTTCGAAAGCGCCTCCATACGATGCCAGAGGCCCCAGCCCGATGGCTTGGACAGTTTAATCGGGAAAACACACTTCGCGCCCTTGCGCATCGTCTTAGCAGTGAACTTGATGAGGACTATGGCAGCTAAGGTAAGGGTGCTTGCCGTGGCGGCGGCGACCGGGCGAATTGGGTATGTATTTCTCGTTGATGGAGAGCTCAGGGACTGGCAGCTTTCAAAAAAGGCTGCAACGAGTGTAGAGCTGGCAAGTGCATATGCGGACAATTGGATTACGACGCTTCATCCCGATGTCGTTGTGACTGAAGACATCCGAAAACGATCCTCCAAGGGCAGAAAAACCAGAGCCTTGATTGCTAGCGTTTCCGAAATTACGACAAAGATGGATCTCCTTGATGTGAAGGTCCCTAGATCATCGGCATATGCGAACAAATATGAAGAAGCCGATGCGCTCGGCAAGCGCTTTCCAGAGCTTGCGGCCTGGGTGCCGAAAAAGCCGAAGGTTTGGGAGACGGAACCTAAGAATACGGTGTATTTTGAAGCATTGGCATTAGCCCTTCAGGCGATGGGGAATTATGATACTGCACATGGTTTTCAGCAAAGTGTAATGGTTGAGTGATAAAGTTATACCGTATGCGGTAAGTTTCCCCTCCTACGATCCTATTCCTGATTTAGTACGCTATGACTTGGCAGACAATTTTCGTAGTTCTGTACCGTATGTTCATATCAATTTTCTATGTTATCGGGACCCAGTTACCTCAAGGCATACCGCCATCGAAGCGGCCTTACGCAGGCTGAAGTAGCGCGACTGCTGGGCTTCGATGCGCCGGTAAGTATTTCCCGATACGAGAACTTTCAGCGCGTGCCGCACCTCGAAGCGGCGCTGGCGCTTGAAATGCTCTTTGATGCAAGCGTTGGTGAACTCTTCCCGCAGGTTTCGGAAAAGGTGCTGACGGACCTTCTGCAAGAGATTGAAGCATTGCACGAAGAAATTAGAAAAAACGCGCTGCCTGCCGATCATTATAAAGTCGCCGCACTTGCGAATATGCAGGCGCGGCTAAGGGAATTCTGCACAACATTAATGTGAACTCACGATTTCGATTTATGAAGAGAAACATTCGTATCCTTTCTCTGGTGCCGACATCGCGTGGCACTGGTTACATAATCGCGGAAACACCTCCGCTTTTCGTCCTTCAGCGGAGTGTGCTGTCACGCGAATATGGACAAGACCAGCACATCAAGGAACTCGCCAGGCTTATTGCCTGGAACCGGCCGGAAGTCCTCCTGCTTGAAGATTTAAACTCGACGTATTATCGCCGCGAAAAGACTCGCACGACAATTGAGGCAGTTATCGGTCTCGCAAGCGGATATGGCATCGCCGTCCGGGCGATTGCAAAAGAAGATGTCTATGCGCAGTTTAACGTTTCTGAAACAGCAACAAAAGCCGTCATTGCCCGGTTGGCAGCTGAGCTGTTGCAGGACCCGTCAATAACAAAATTGGTGCCCGGAGATCGGCGACTGTGGGAGGCAGAGCCCTATTGGATGCCGATGTTTGAAGCATTGGCCCTTCTTCTCACTGCGTTAAAGGCCGATTGACGCACTCAGAAGCCCCGCCCCGCCTTCTCTGGCGACTGCTGGGTTTGAGCATTGGGCTCGAACTCAGCTTCGCACAGAGGAGCACAAAATGACGGATGAAAAATCCAAAAGTGAAATACAGCGCCTTAACGACCTGCTTCGATGCAAAGGTCAAGGAGGACGTATCATGATGACGAGCGGTATAAACATGCTCGGATCACAGACGGTCGCCCAAATACTGGCGGCAGTCGCATCGTTTGATGCGTTTAATGGAGACAACGACCCCCATGGTGAACATGATTGCGCCATCCAGAAAATTGATGGGCGGAAAATCATCTGGAAGATCGATTACTACGATCCCAGCCTACGCTATCACTCGGAGGATCCGGCTGATCCCAGCAAGACATGCCGAGTACTGACAGTCATGCTGGCGCATGAGTATTAGGATATTCCATCCATAATACGCACCCCGCAAATAGCGGGGTGTTTTTTTGACAGCTATCAGGCAACCAATATTTATCCTTGAATTTGATAAATAGTACGGATTGCCGTTATCATATGAGTTGCTTGAGACGGACTAAAACATGAAGGGTCATACGGACCTGACCAAACCATCATTTCATCATGCCTAGGATGTTCTGGATTCGTAATCGCGTCCACATACTCCCAATATCCACTCACTCCGCCGCAATCTTCTGGTGGGCAGGCTCTTTCCCCGGCTACACATACTGGGGTCTTCATACACAACTCCAAATCAGTACATGATTCCTCAACATCAATTTCGTGACACCATTTATCACCAAAATCGTAATAATACGAAAATCGGGAAATACCCTTTAAAACGTCACCAATTGTATAATTACGCTCATCCAAACTGTCCGTCTCGCAGATTTCTTCTTCACTATCTGGCAAGTGATATTCTCTACCATCAATCAAAAAGGAATGAAGATGGCAATCCGACCATCCCATGGCTCCCTGAAGGACAGCATGTAACTCGCGTAACGTCAGTTCGTGCGAAACAATCACCTGTCTCCAGATTGCCGGAACAATATCTTTCAGCGCTATCTTTAGCTTTATCTTTCTATTCATTCCCGGATCATTTCATGTCTTGTTTAAAAGACAATTAGGTTTTTATATTGGACAGGAGTGCTTCACCTGTATCCCTATATTTGGGGATTTCCTACCCGTATCCATAGTAATTCTCCGCACTAATGTGTCGCGTCTTCCGTCTATAAGGCTCTAAAAACAATATCCTCATACTTGCACCCATAAGCATAGAAATTCAGTGCAAATCGAAAATATTAGATATGATTGCAAAAGTTGTATTTTTGTGCAATATCTTCAACAATTAATTAAATTGTAATGACTTGTTAGTATTTTTGAGAATTTTTGGGATTAAAGATGGTTGGAAAGTCGTCGCGCAAAAAATTTATCGTGCCCGGTGCTGATAAGCTGCGCGCTGAATTGTCGGCATCGAAAGCACAGCTTGCTGGATCAGCCGGATGTGCATATCGATCAGTGCAAAATGTTTTGGATGAAGCTCCGACGACAAAGAATACGTGTGAAAAGGTTGTCAATGGATTGATAAAATTAGGCAGTAAGAAGGCAGCACTCGAAATGATTGTAAAAATATAGTAATATAATATAGGAAGTTGTATAAAATAAAGCCTAAGGAGTACTAAAATGACTGATTTTGGTAACTATGATGGAGACAATACACTTGTCATTGATGATGCATATCGTACTCGGATTAAAATGAGCGCAGATGATCGAAAACCCGAGGAGCCTGGCAATACTGGCCTTTTGCAATTTTCTGACGATGATGAGCTCACTCCGGCGGAACAAGAGATAGCTGACAATTTGCTATCACCAAAATTCTGGGTTGAATAACCCAGAATTTTTTGCACCAAATAAATTTATTTTAGATGACTCAATTTTCTTTAACTCAAGCAAATTTCCTCGATTACTATTCGGACAAGCCTCGTGAATTTGTTATATGCATATCTGATTTTGCAAAACAGATGTCTTCGGAATATGGTTGTGATGTGAAAGTTTCCGCAGACAAGCTCTTAACCGCACATGATTTTTGGATCGGAGATGTTAATCGAACGGCAAAAAGAGGACATTCGCAAATAGATCGTTTTACAGGCGAGGAATTTTACAAAAAGCCTAATCATCTTAAACAGCTTGCATTTTTAACATTTTGGATACGCCGAGCATCTCCCATTAGTGATATAGTTGAAAAAGCAGGACACAATGTATTGCCCTTAAATGTGAATAGATTTTTTGCATACTCTAACGAGCTATTAGCATTTCATGCTGGAATAAAAATTTGTTTCGGATACGAAGTGCGCGAAATTAGATCACACCAACAAGATAGTAAAAGCATCCATACTTGGGATGCTATTAAAACTGGTCAAGCACTTCATTCAAAGCTGAAGAATTGGTCATTTGTAAGCGACTATGTTATTACCCTAAAGCATAAAAATATGTCGCCCCATGCAATTTATTTGATTTACAGAACACTATTTTCAGATAGAAGGTAATTATTTTCGAAATGGTCCGTTGCAATAAGCCCACTTTTTCCACAGTAAGACTCTAAATATTGTCCTAACTCAACTGATCAGTTCTAACGCAACAAAATCCAAAGCAGCAATTTGTATTGCTTAATACAGGCAAGAACAACGAATTTCATATCAGTCTCCTCTCCTTCATGTGGCGCAATACCAAAGGACAAAGAAAACTACAGACCATTGCAACTATAACGATTGATTCATGTGAATCAATCTTAATAAGAAAATGCTAGTGACCAATATTTCCTGCTCATTAATCGAACAAACTATATCAGGTTAACGTAAAATGGTGCGTATCCTGCCCGTTCCCAAGGTTCGGCAAATAAATCCGGGAAGCTGTCGGGCTGCATAGATATCTCCCCATGAACGGGAATGCTATGGAAGAGAAAATTCGCGGAGCCTTTGGGTCCGTAAATGGAGGTAACCGCCTCCTTCATCGTTCGTATTCGGGCGTTGTTGGGCGTCACCGTGAGGATCAGCAGGTTGGGTAAGCCAAGCTCCGTCTTGTAAATCTCGCTCTCCAGAATATAGCGGTAGGCAAGGATCTTTTTTAAATAGCTGGAGCCTTTGAGGGAGGTCGTGCGTACCTTGTTGCGCCTTTCCGCTTCGAGCGCGAAGAAGCGGTAGAGCTTCCGGCCCGTTGGTTGCTTATACTCCAATCCGAAGAGGCCATCGGGTTCCAGGTTGAAGCTTTGCATTTTCAGCTTTTGCCTATCGCTAAAGCGATTACTGATGGTGACTGGTAGAGAGATTACACCACGCTCGCATCCGGCTAATGGTGCCTTCCTTAAAATCTCGGGCCAGGGGATAAAGCGGATATTGGAGGCCCTCTTTGTCCCGATCTCAATCGAGGCCAGGGTATCGCAGATCATCAGCATATGTGCAAAGTCCTTGGCGTTGCCCCTATTGCCCGGCACCCTTAAGTTCGTGACAGCATCGACCTCAATCCCCAGTTCATCGAGCGCGGTTTTTCCAACATCAGAAAGCGCATAGATGGACGGGCTATAGCGGGCATCGAAACTCTGACGCTGCTGACTGGGCCAGTCGAGATAGGCCCCTGCATGCTGCGTATGGGTCTCATGGAACAGGTCCGTCAATCTATCCTGGAAGCGCTTGAAGGAACGCCCCCGAAGCTCCTCGGGGAGCAATTGCCATATTGTCGTTGAGCGGAGAAAGCGATAGCGCTTCAGGATTGTGAGGATTTCGACATCCCGCATCGTCAGGACGATCCGCTTGCCGCTCGGGGTCCTCCGTCCCCGGAGGCGTCGCCCGAGGCCATCTTTGGGATATCGTCTTTGTTCTGTTGCGCTCATCCCTCCTGGATAGGCGTATTTTTCGCTGCTGTCGACGGGTGCTAAATGTTCCGTTGAGGCACGCTCATACTCCCTGCACCAGGGTGTTCCCTCATCACTTTTTAGCTAATTCACCATTCACCGGGATCCGTTGTGCTGCCTTGCGGGTCGGGCATGTTTTCTGCGCTGCTCGTCTTTCCACCGTCAAGGGCTTCCTCCGGGCTATCGGGATGCACCCTGACAGGGATGTCCTGATCGACCAATTTAAAGTTCGTATGCTCATACCGATGCGCATATTTGCGCCTCATGATGTCGGTTACCTCCTGCCGTTCCGTTGTACTCATATGCGGGCTTTTCTCCAGGACGAGGAAGGGAACTTTCACGGAAACGGCCCTCTCGGTTTGCCGCCTGATATGAAGGGCAAAATGCTGCGGTGGCTGCCCGGCAATGAAGTCGGGCGCGCAATGCATGGATCTGGCGAGCAGACCGGCATCATGGACATTATCCGTACTTGCGAACTTCACCGAAGTGGTTGCAAGCGCATCGAGCACATTAGGCTCCCTGATCTGTTTGGTCCGTTGATGGCTCAGCATCATCGAGATATTCATCTTGCGCGCCTGATCGAGGATACGGGTGATGCGGGTATCACTTGCGATATAGTCCTGGGCTTCATCGATATAGCAGAAGACGGGCAAGCGGCTCCCGCGATCAAGGACGGCTCGTTCCTGGGCGGCATTCAGGAGCATGGCGATAAAGAAGCGGCCAAGAAGGGCCGTGCGCTCCTCCCCGAGCAGGGTCTTATCGGTAATGATCAGGATAACCTTTGAGGAGTTGAGCTCGGTGAAGAGATCAAGCTTTGTCTCCTTGTGGGAGAACATACGCTCGAATACCGTATTCTCCATCATGGCGGCCAATCGCCAGGCGACCTGCGCTTTTGTCTCGTTAAACTGCTTATCGCAATATTGGGTTTCAAAGAAATCCCGCGCAGGCGCATTGAGTTTTTCAATATAGGGCTGATAGGGGATCAACCCTTCGGGCTTTTGAACCTGCAGCAATGCGCCAAAGCTTGCAAGGGTGGCCCCGGGCATCTCCATCAGCAGGCGGATGGCATAGCGATAGAGGGTGGATTGCTTAGGCGTCATCATACCGCCCTCGCCCAGTAACGCCTCAAACACATAGGTAAGCAAATCGAGGCTATTATTGCTGAGTTGCTCCTTGTCCCGGCTCGAATAGCCGTTCATCCGCTCTTTGCCCATATCGAAGATATTGAGCGCGAGAGGATAGTCGGGGTCAGGCTCTAGCAGCACCAGCTTGTCATGCAGCGCTTCGCCTTTCGCAAATTCCTTGAGGCGGCTCACCTCCTTGATCAAGTCACCCTGGCTATCCATGATGACGATACTGGCTTCATCTTTGGCTACACGCTTCAAGTCTTCGGAGACCAGGAACTGGATCAACTGTGTTTTGCCGGTTCCTTGCGGGGCGAGGATCCAACCATGCTCAAAGCGGGCTTTGTCTGGAATGGAAAAGGGCACATGGCTTTGCCGGAAGATGTTAAGGAGAGGAGTATCTTTAAGATAGGCATAAGGTAAATCCTCGCCCTCATACTCATCCGGCATAATCAGATCCGGGGATTCAAAGTTATCCGGAAGTGGCGCAAGGCCCGAAAGCTCGCAAAGATTCTCATTAAGCCGGAACCTTAAATCCTTGAACAATCCGGCAGTGATCACATCGTCGTCAAAGAACGGAAGGATCAGCGCCTCCGTGAGGGGCGCTTCCAGTCCTTCGATAAAGTCTTCGAACTGAATGGAAAAGCTTGCCCCCTCACCCTCAGGGAGTGGAGGACAGCGGCGCAGGAAGGCGTTAAAGCTTGCAGCAACGGCATTTGTGGCTCGTTCCGCCAGATCGGGCACGACGGCACGGGCGCTGTACTCCGCTAGGTAATCGCGATACTGTGCGCCTTCGAGACTATTGCAGACGGTGGGCGGCGGTATCGGACCAGCTCGGTCAAAACCCTCACCTTCATGGATTTGAAGAGCGGCTTTTATCAGCGCATCCTCCAGGGATTCTTCCGGTATATCAGGAAGCGCCCGGTAAACGGAGGTCGCGAATGCTTCGGCATCTGGCAGGGTTGGTCTGAGCGCTTTCGTCTCCTTATAGAGCCGATGGGTGAGGTCCCTGGCTTTTCGCTCCTGCACTTTGTCCGAGTTCTGGTACATCCGGTAGACGGCGTAGCATAGGAGAAAGAAGCCGACTGGAATGGCGAGCCAGAACAGCGAGAAGATGATCAGCAGGACGAGCGCCAGGCCCACCATGGTGAAGAAGGCATAGGCGATCTCGTCTTCGAAGGACTTGCCTGCCATGGCTCAGTATTCAACTACCTCTTCACGGCCATCGAAGCATTCCGCAACTTCAAGATATTTTTTGAGGTTCTCGCAAGATCCGCGAATGGCTTCCTCCGCTTCCAACAATTCATCGAGATCCTTGCATTCCACCTCATGGCCACGGGCGAGGCTATCAATGGTGATGCTGAGCGACATATGGGATAGAGCCGCAGAGGTGAGTCCTTTGATGAGACCTCCGGATGCGGCGTTCGCAGCATGGCGGCGGGCGGCTTCGCTGTTATAGATGATTTGGTTGCCAAGGTTATATTTTTTGATGCTTGCCTGCTCAACTGACGAATAAGAAACCTCTGCGTTCAGGATAAACATTACTTTCTTATTCACCATGCCTGTCGTGCGTTGTGACCGTGTCAGTTTAAGTCTCATGATTAACCCCCTTTTTGTGTATAAACCCTCAAATTTGAAATCTGTAATTGAATTAGAAAATATAAATACTGGTGGAGTCAACTACTTAAAAGAGAATTATAAAAACTATCTATCTAGCTGACTGAAGATTGCACTCTGAAGAGAGGACGGTGTTCCGTCATTTCAGGAATGGGGAAACAATTTGGATTGTTTTCTTAAGAAGCTGAGAACTCAGAGAACAGGGAAATATGCTGTTATGTTCCAGCAGGTTCAGCAGCGGTTGGGGATACGGCGTTGGGGATACAGAGGCACATGCCTATCCCCATATTGTATCCCCAATCTGCGAAAATAAGGGGGACGATGGCCACCGTCCCCCTTCTCCCGTTACGGGAGTGTCGTCAGGCTATCTTCTGGATGCCAGATCCTCAAGATGCGACACAATCTCGTCATATACCCAGCCGATCCGGTTATTGCCGAGTCTGACCCTCCTGGGCCACTTCCCGGCCTGTTCCAGCCGCAGGATATGCTGACGTGAATAGGGCTGCATGGTCTTGAGTACCTTCCAATCGATGATCCTCATCGCGATCTCTCCTATAAAAGGGAGTACCGCGATACTCCAGGTTGACAAAACCCAGGGCGCGTTGAGGATAGCAAAATAATCCGATTACGGGCAAGAAAAGAGAATCAACACAGGCTCCGGATGTCCATGGCCGTTTATTTTGCATCTGAATGAGCCCTGCAATGCCACGCGTCAGAATAAAATGCGGAACATACGGGAACCTCTCACAAATTTGATATGTGAACATACCGCGCGCTGTGGCTCACAGGGTGGATTACAGTCATATCCTGCACGGTGACAGGCGCCGTTACGTGGTTAGCTTGGGTGCCCTCTTTAACCCATGGAGGACACAATGACATGTACAGATATTTCTCACTCTTCTCAGGTATCGGCGGCTTCGAGCTTGGCATCGGAAATCGCGCGGAATGTGTTGGATTTTCCGAAATCGACACACACGCCGTCACCGTCTTTGAGCGGCATTTCCCGGAGCATCGGAACTTCGGAGACATCACCGCAGTCAACCCTGCAGATCTACCGGATTTCGACCTGTTGGTTGGGGGCTTCCCTTGCCAGGCTTTTTCAATCGCTGGAAAACAACAGGGGTTTGCCGATCCCCGTGGTGCCCTCTTCTTTGATGTCCTCCGATTGCTTGACGCTAAGCGGCCTCAGCTTTTCCTGCTTGAAAACGTCAAGGGGCTTCTCGGTCATCAACAGGGGGCGACGTTCAAAGCCATCATCTCAGCGCTTGATGAGCTGGGGTATGACCTCCAATGGCAAGTGCTTAACAGCAAGGATTATGGTGTTCCGCAAAACCGGGAACGGATATTCATTATCGGACATCTTGGAGGCACAGCCAGACCCGAAGTATTTCCTCTCGCCCCGCGCTATCAGGAAGGTGATGGCCACCCGAGGCATCACGCCAATACCCTCACAACCATGTATCACAAATGGGTCACGGCTGGCACATATGTTCTGGAAGGTAAAACCGATGGACTGATACCAAGGGTCCGCCGCTTCACCCCGATGGAATGCGAGCGGCTGCAAGGCTTCCCCGACAGATGGACGGAAGGTATCCGCGATGCAGAGCGTTATCGCTGCCTTGGTAATGCCGTCACGGTCAATGTCATAGACGCCATCACTGACCGCCTCCTCCCAACCAAACCCCGCTTAGGCGGGGTTCTTTTTATTCTAATTAGCACAAAAAAACTGCTGATAATCAGTAAAGCTAGTTTCGCTCATTAATCAAAAATTTCGTCAAACTGACTTCGGACATCAACAAACGGGTCATTTCGGGCGGCTTCAATCCAATCCTGGATATTGCGATTAGTATTATATTCTTTCTCAATAAGAACTTGAATTAGCCGAGTGAAATTTCTGCGTAAATGAGGCAACTCATCTGTATTGATGGGTCGAGAACAGATCGATTCATCTTCCCTATCGTACGCTAAAATTTTTGAAGCACGTTCTATTGCGGATATTAATTTTTTCTGTTCTTTATCATTTTTGGGATAATAGTTTTCCCTTACTAAGTTAGTCATCACCCCCATCAATTCATACGCTATTGGCTGAATAACCCCACCAACAATGTTCAACAATGTTGAATAAACGTCACCAGAAAGGCGATCCAATTTTAATTGTTTCGCATTAGATTCCCAAGTATAACAAGCATAGCAATATCTTCTGGCATTATCTGCAATATCACTCAGAAGGCCAAAATGGAGTTTATCAAGAAATTCGGTTTGCTCTTCCGGCTCTATTGCCGCCATCACAGGGATAGCCTTTGCCATTGGAATACCTAACTCCTCCATTTCCGTTAGCATTTTTGAAATAGATTTTTTTTCGCGATTGTTAATATTGCCATACACAAGAATGCAATTTGCAAGAACGTCAAAGACCAAATCGGTTCTCTCAAATAAATTATCAGACTGATACATGTCTCGAACTAACCAACGCCTAAATCTATCACATTCATTATTCCACCAACGTAGTATTGAATTAAGATATCTTTTTGTTAATTCTGGTTTAAAGAAAGGAGGGTTATTGATTTTCCTTTTCTCACAATACCACTTTAAATTGATCAGCAATTGTAATAGTAGGTCGGGATCTTTTCCCGACAAAGACAATCTTTTTTTTAATTCACCATCAATTTCGGTTTGTGTTTCCTCAAAACGATTTTCAACAAATGCTTTTTCCAACAAGTTTAATAGGCCCGTAGATGCTTGATCTTTCTCTGTTTCCGGCAGTGACAACACAATTGATTTATAAACATTAGAGGCCAATGTAGGCAGATTGAAATCGTCCTGCTGCCGCCAAACCGCATCTGCAAATTTTTTATTTTCTGCCTCATTTAATAACCGCAGCTCATTCATATACGTCAAACGTAGTATTGAATTAGTTCTTAATTCAATGCTGTGTGATTCTGCTTTTTTAATGAGTTGGTTTATAGCGTTTTTTAATCCTTTTATTGGAAGCCAATCTGCATTGTTTAAACTCCTTGAAGCAAACAGATATGGTTCTGGCCAGCGAACATAATTAAATCTGGTAGAAAAATCACCCGAAAGTGGAAAATTCGCCATGTCAAATAGCAGTGGACGAATATCGTCCGCGTCAAAATAAGGAATTGAACGCCTTAGAAGGTCAGATACTAGTTCCTGCCCTGAAGGATGGTCTTTCATTGCCGCAAAATTTGCGAGTTTTAGCGCGACTGCAAACAGCCATTTCCTTTGCTCAGTCCCAAGCCTTAAGGAAATTCGCGCAGTGAAATCACACATATTAATTATAGAAAAAAATCGCCTATCTTGTATCTTGATATTTTCGCTCTCGCCATCCTCGAAAAATTGTTCAACGTACTGAGTTGCTGTTTTGAAAAGCTGCTCTGTTTGCTCTAACGATAACTTCGATAATGTAGTGCGGGTTATTGCTTTCTTTCCAATTCCAACACCGTTGAAGCGGAATATCAGACTTGCCCATAGTTGAGGAAAATCATCCTGTATCCATTGAAGAGATTGGAAAAATTCCTCTTTTTCAAAAGTAACATTCTCAGCTTGTATAAGTGCGCCTGAAATTTCCACTGCATTTAAAAAATTCAAAGCAGGTGCTAATCGTTCATATGAAGTCGTTGCACTATAGCCTATCGTCTTGGAACGGCTTCCGTAGTCGAATTCCGGTTTTCCTGCTGTAACAACAGTTGGTTTGGATGGGAGGGAGCGATCTCCGATTTTCTGGATAAGATTGTTTAATTCAATGCTCGGAGAGCAACGATAGGCCTCCAACTCTCTTTCTCTCTCGTTTTTAAATCCTCCATACTCAAAGTTTTCTGCAATATTTATCTGCCAAAGAAGTCTAAGGCACCAACCTTCTCGCGAAAGCGTCCAAAAAACTTTGGGTGATTGCTTTTGCATCCTCTTCAATGAATCAAGCGCTTTTTCCGTTAGATTTTTGGCAATTGATAAATTACCTAGCTCGGCATGAACAGAAGCTTTACGAGCCAACCAATACGGATCTTTGGAATTTTCCGGCCAGCTTTCAAGATGTAGACGGGTTTGCTCGTGATTTGCCTCCGCTAAAGAGAACAGGCATTGCTCGTAAGTGATTGCTGGAACGATGTCGTTGTCGATGGTATTGAGTGACTGAATTTTTAGGGCCCAGTTTTCGAAGTCTCGCTTTGATTGGCTAATTCGCGCATTACGCAATACTTGAAATGCGCAAAATAACCAAGCTTCTTTCATCTCTGAAACCTCAATCAAAGTTTTTTCGATGTCCAGCTCTTCAAAAACTGGTCTAGATTTGGACATACCACTAAATAAATCCGGTTCTATATCTTTAAGGGTCTGTTGAATTCTGTCTTGTATTTCAATGGGTACATTTTGGAGGCAAAGTCTGAGCCGCCAAATGATTTCATGGTGTAATAACAACAGTTCGGTTGGGGACCAAGCGTCCTGAGCTTCTACTACAATTTGAAGCCATCGTTTCGTATTACGCCAAATTATATCACGAGTTTGATATGGTGCGATTAGCCACCCAGGGTAAATTAGTCGATTGTGGCGCCATACCGATAGTTCCTTAGCAAGGGCATTTAAGTCTTTAGAATCACTCATTTTGGCGGCCACATTTCCTCAACTATTGGTCTTGGTCCTGTGTAAGGGGGGATAGGGGGAAGAGCTGCAATTTCCCTATTTTCATTAGAACTATCGTTTGGCCAATCTAACTCATTTGGAGGTCGTCCATTCATCAAGTTGTTTAATAGCCATTCTGTGGATAGTTTATGGCGTTGTGCTTCGGGGACAGTGTGATTTCCAGAAAATAGTGGAGAAAGATCGATTGGGGTGACTTTGCGTTCTTCAAGTAATTTTCTTTGCCCTTGACGTAAGTTTAGAAGCCCGCACAAATAAATATTGGGTCTTTCGCTTCCCAAGTTATCTCGAACCCATCCTGACCAAGCTAAAAAATTGGGATCGTCTCCTGAAAACCCAATGAGACACAAAAGATTTTCCATCATTGACTGTTGAACGAGATTAACGAATGCCGCACAGTTCTTAGGATAAGTTCTAAAGTCATCTTCAGTAAAAATAAATGGTCGATTGGAAGGAAAACTCCCGTGCAACTTTACTAACCGAGGTCTCATGGTAAGGGGAATATCTTCGATACAAAGAACTTTATCATATCGTATCTCATGTAGCGCATCTGCAGTTCTATCGAGGAGCGTGTCCCAGTTAGTTGTAAAAACATCTGACCAAGGTAGTTGAAGCAGAAGTCGGTGAAGAGAGTCAGGTCTAAAATATTTATCCGGTACACAATCTTTTAAAAGACTGTTTAATTTACCTCGCCCATGCAGGGCTTCATATTCTTGAGCAATTCGTAGGGCACCGCTCGACGTTTGACATGTCTCCAAAATTCTTTGTCTATCTTGACTACCTTCCGGGACTAAATGTTCGACAATATGTGTCATGATCTCAGACCAAAGCGGGAATACCGGTACTCCGGGACCCACAGCTTGAGCATTTCGGCTAAATCCAGAACCTACCATCACAGCGGCTCGTCCATACGAAACCCCGGACCACAATGCTTCCCGAAGTTGGTTTATATGAACCTGATCAGGAAGTTCAAAAGTATCGTTTCTTACATCATCGACCATTATTTCTACCGAGGGCTTAGAATCGCAGTAATGTACACTGCTTTAAAGAAAACAAGAATGCTAGAGTACTACTTAACATGCAAAGTTGCATGCGGTAGAAATTTAATAAAACGTTACAATATCAATGACTTGAACATTATGGAACATAGTGTTCAAAATAGTAATTGATTGTCAATGAATAGTTTACACTATAGCGGGCGGCGGGATAGTATTTCGTTCCTTTATGACCGCGAAGGGCGGAGAAAATATATTGGGCAGCAAGAGCGTGCTAGGCTTTTAGAGGTTATAGATACACTCCCCTCTTCCGAGGTGCGTATCTTCTGCCTGGTGCTTGCTTATACAGGCGCACGGCTATCAGAGATCCTTTCTTTAACCGCAAACCAAATCGATCATGATGCTGGCGTGGTCGTGATCCATACCCTCAAGAAACGCCAGCGATATGTCTATAGAGCCGTCCCTCTTCCCCCTTCTCTCCTCAAAGATCTGAAGAACATAAGTGGGCAAAAATCTGATGGACAACGCCTTTGGTCCTGGTCGCGGACAACGGGCTGGACGCGGATTAAAGAGATTATGAAGGCGGCTGGTATTTCAGGCCCTCAAGCCTCGCCAAAAGGATTGCGCCACGGCTTTGCGGTTTACGCCATGCTGGCTGGCGTTCCCTTGACAATTGTCTCCAAATGGCTCGGCCATTCCTCGATCAAGACGACCGCAATTTATACAGAAGTAGTTGGCGCGGAAGAGCGGAAATTTGCGGAAAATATATGGAAATCAGACGGTTTGAAAGGCGCTTCGCGATAACCGGAGTGTTCCATACTGTTCAATCGTTTCGGTTAAGGTGCACTTTCCCCGATCGTCCGGTTGAACACAAGAGCTAGACTATGAATGTCTTTGTTGTGTCCTTGAGATGGAAAGAACCGATATGCCAACCTTCATCCCCAAAATATTCGCTGTCCCTGTGATCCTCCTATTCTCCCTCACCGCCTGCCAGACGACCGCAGTGAAAGAAGCAACGGTATCAAAACCACTTCCGCCCATGGAGAGACCGGACTATTGGACGGTGGGATCCACCTTTGTCTCTGTTGGTGACGATGGCAAGGAGTGGAAATCAGAGGTAATTGCCGCAGATGAGACTACCTACACTTGGCAAGATCAGGAGGGCTGTACCTGGGTCCGGGCGAAGGATCAGCCATTTGCGGCATGGAAAAGCTGGAAAGGCTGTTCCTCACCGGATGGCAGCCATGAGATTAAACGACTAGAAGATACGCCTATCTTCCCGCTGAAAGTGCGTAACCAATGGAGCTACAGTCGCAAGGGGACAAATGTGAAAGGCCAGAGCTGGGAGACCGTGCGAAAATGTTCCGTTCCCGGTGAAGCACGTGTTACGACCAAGCTAGGCAGTTTTGATACCTTCAAGGTGACCTGCGAGGACGATTGGAACCGTTACACCTGGTATGTCGCGCCCGCCAATAAGCAGGTCGTTATCTATGAGAGATACCAAAAGCGGCAGAATTCAACAGAGACCTATGAGACGGTCAGTTTTACAAAGCGCTGATCTCCATTGATCGGATCTGAAAATCAGTCATTCCGAAGAGGCTTGAGTCTGTATTCAGGACGCGGTCTCACCCAATACGAGACGAACTTATCAATCCGATCCCGATCAGTATTTGGGTCATAGCTTTCGGACAGGCTTTGTTGCCATCGTGGCTCAGGCGGAGTTTTAGCACCCTAGCCATCCGCGGGCAGGTGGGCTACATCCGGCATCTTTGCATCCGACATTGCTTTCTCAGTATCGAGGCCTATGCCTTCAAGAACCGTCCAGGCTCCATCCGCCGGACGTCCATG
>NZ_CAXBKA010000007.1:0-191025 GCF_963976355.1 uncultured Sneathiella sp. | reverse complement strand
GTATCGCCGTCCCAGACGACAGCTATACCGATCTCGCCGGCAATAACGGATCCGGAGACACCCTCGCCCTCGCCGCCGATATCGTCGCCCCGACCCTCACCATCTCCGCCGACGATCTCAACCTCGCAGAGGGCGAAGCCACAAACGTCACCTTCTCCTTCAGCGAGGACGTCACCGGTTTCACCCTCGCCGATATCTCCATCGACGGCGGCATCCTCTCCGCCTTCACCCCCGTCGACGGGTCAACATGGACCGCCATTTTCACCCAGGACGGAGCCGATCCCCCCAGTATCGCCGTCCCAGACGACAGCTATACCGATCTCGCCGGCAATAACGGATCCGGGGATGCAATCGGCGGCGTCTCAGTCGGGGATCAGGCTGCCTCGGTTTCGGAGCCGGGTATCATCAGCCTTTCTTCCGGGCAAGTAGCTGTCGCGGACAACGAAGGCGATCCCCTGACAGTGACGATGGCCGAACCGGTGACAGCGCTTTATTCCGGCGGGGAGATCATTACCTGGACCGGAGATGACACACAATTACTGATCGGCAGCACGGTTTCAAACGGCGAAACCTTGCGTATTACAATAGATAACGACGGCAACTATCAGGTCACCTTGTCCCAGCCGATCGATCACCCGGCAGGCGGCGGGACCACAGCCCTCGATTTCGATCTCGTCGTGACAGCCTCCGACGGGACCGCCGCTGCAAGCGGTAACCTGACTATTTCCGTGGTAGATGACGTGCCGACCGCGACCGGCATCGCCCAGTTCACGATCAGCAGCGTGCCGGACACCTTCAATGGCAGTGCCGTCGACAGCTTCGGGGCGGATGGCGGCACGGTGCTGCAGGTTCAGATGAACGGACTGTCGTTCAACTATGATGCGGCGCTGAACACCGTTACCCCCGCTGGCAATTCCGACATGATTTCCGGGTATGGCTATGATGGCGGAACGAACATATTGACGGTCGAGAACTATAAGGGAGAAACCCTTGAGGTCAATTTGCTGACCGGCGACTACAGTTTTACGGCAACCGGCATCTCAGGCATAGCCCCGGTTGCAAATGAAGCGCCGGAAGTCGGCATTGCCGATGAGGGCGGCCTCTTGGGCATTGCCGGAGCGGACGCGCTTGGCCTGATAGACTTCAGCCTGAACCAGCTTTTCACTGCGACAGATGTAAACAACAATATTGAATCGGTCGTTCTTGAATATTCCACGCTGATTGGCTTGGGGGCATATGAATTCAATGCCTCCACAGACCTCGCCGCCGACCTCGGGCTGGATGTCAATATCGTCAACAGCAGCTTTTTACTCTCTTCCTCGTCAGAGTTGACGATAACGGCACTGGATGGGGGACCGATCGACAATGCGAAGCTGAATGAGCTGCTGGGAACCGTGACGTTTGACTCAGGGCCTCTTTCCGTCGATCTGGTCAATTCAATCACCATAACGGCGACGGATACCGATGGCCTGGTCACCGCGGCCGGGGCCGGAGAGTTGCTGGACACGAGCCTGCTGGGTGCCACGCCCCCATCCGAAATTATAGAAGGCACCAATGGCGCGGAGACATTAAACGGCGATGCCGCCGACAACCGGATCTATGGATATGGCGGAAATGATACCCTCAACGGGAATGACGGAAACGATCTGCTGCGGGGCGGCGACGGGAACGATAGCCTGTCCGGAGGTGCCGGGAATGATATTCTGATCGGCGGGGATGGCAATGACACCCTCACAGGCGGCGCCGGGACAGATGTCTTTATCTGGGAAGAGAATGACGAGGGTGCGCCCGCCTCCCCGAACATCGACGTTGTCACGGACTTCAATCTATCCGCGCTCGCGAATGACGGTGATATCATCGACCTTGGGGACATTTTGCAGGGCGAAGGTTATATCGGCACGAACCCCGGCAATCTCGCCAATTATCTGCATTTCGAGCTGAGCGGATCAGATACAATACTGTACCTCAGCACGGACGGCGAGTTCCTGGGCGGTTTCGATGTTTCCGATGTCGACCAGCAGGTACTTTTCGAGAACGTTGACCTGATTGATGGCGAACTTTCAGATCAGGCGGTAATCGCCGATCTGCTCAGCCGGGGCAAACTCATCGTCGATGAGGCAACCAGCGATACCGATATGGTGGGCGGCACAACCGAGGTCGGTTTCATCATTACGGATAATGACGGCGACACCGACCAGACCACAGCGCAGTTCGACAGCACCGGCATAGCCCCGCCTGCCCCGGCCAACAACGCCCCCGTGGTTCAGGTCCACGGCGCTATCCTTGGACTGATTTCCCTCGACCAACAGGATCTGATTGCCTATGACGTCGATGATAACCTGCAACGGGTCGAGATTGCCTATTCCCCATTACTCGATGTCGGGCTGGGGGCCCTGACGCTCAGCGCCTCGACGGAACTGGCAGCGGAACTCGGCCTGACCATAACGATTGAGAATGATCCGGGATTACTCGGTCTCGTCGCCCCCTCTTCCGTTATGACGATTACAGCGACCGATGACGGCGTTATCGACAATCTCTCGATCAATGAGTTGCTGGCGACCGTCCAGTTTGATCAGCCCTGGCTGCTAGACGGTGTTGATGTCCTCAACGCCACAACGATCACCGCCACGGACAGTCTGGACGCCAGTTCCTCGGATACGCTGGCGACATTGTTGAATGTGGGTGTGATTGACCTGCTGAATGCCGACGTAAATGTGGAACTCGGGACAGCGGGAGGCGATGTCCTTGCCGGTGGCGCGGGTGCGGACCGCCTCTATGGATTTGACGGCAATGATCAGCTGTCCGGCGGCGATGGCAATGACCTGTTGCGCGGCGGAGATGGGGCCGACACTTTGATCGGCGGGGACGGAGATGACGTCCTCGAGGGTGGTGCCGGTGCCGATGAGTTCCGTTTTACCAGCGTTACAAATGGCGACGACTTCATTCTCGATTTCGATTATGTCGTCGATGGCGATATTGTCAGCCTCGACACGTTATTTGACGCCCTTGGTATCAACAATCCCGGAACGGCGGCGGATGACCGGGCGGCACTCGTAAATCTCGATAACAGTAGCAGCCCCGGCAGCACAACCCTGACCATCGATGGCGCCGACGAATTTTCGATCACCTTCAGCGGTGATCTGGGCAATGATACATCTAACCTCGTGGCTATCGGTATCGTCGTCGGGGATGAGAGCTAAGCGGCGCCCCTACCAGCTATCCCGCAATTCACGCTTCAGGACTTTTCCAAGCGCATTTCTTGGGAATTCATCACAGAAACGGACGGCCGCGATGCGCTGATGCTTCCCCAGCCTCTCATTTGACCAGTCCAGTATAGCCTGCTCATTGGCGCCGGACTTGGGAATGATAAGAGCGACCGGCGTTTCCCCCCATTTTTCATGCGGAATTCCAATCACTGTTACGTCCAGCACCGCTTCGTTCTCGCCAATAATCGTCTCAATATCGGCCGGGAATATATTCAGGCCACCGGAAATGATCATGTCCTTCTTGCGATCCAGGATATACAGATACCCATCTTCATCGAGCTTGCCGATATCGCCCGAACGCACATAGCAGCGACCCGCAGGGTCATGCCAGACAATGGCATCCGTTGCGTCGGGCCGGTTATGATATTCCTTCATCATGCCCGCGCCGGTACCGGCAATTTCCCCGACTTCATTCGCGCCGAGTTCATTTCCGTCATCATCTATAATTCGGACATCGAAACCGAGGACAGGCGTGCCGACGGAGGCGGGCTTTGCACTCTGCTGATGCGGCCGGTTCATGGTCCCGAAACCTTCCGAATAGCCGTATAGCTCATAAAGGTTGCGGGAAAGACGCTTGAGCACCTCAGCTTTCGTGTCGGGCCTGAGCGGCGATCCCGCACAAAGAACAGACTCAAGACTACTTAAATCGGCGCGGTCCATGGCCGGATCCGCCAGGGTTTGGATAAACTGGGTCGGAACCATAAAAGTGTGAGTAATTTTTTCTTCCTGAACAGTCTTCAGAAAGGCTTTCGCGCCAAACTCGGGCAGGATGTGGACGGTTGCGCCAACGAACAGCGCCGGCAGGATCATGAGCCAGGTTCCGTTGGAATATAGCGCCGTTGTCGTCAACGCTCTGGTGTCCGCATGGAACCGTATCTCTATGGCGTTGCTGTAGGACCAGTGTTGACGCGCCCGGTGCGTCTGGACAATTCCCTTCGGCAATCCTGTCGTGCCCGAACTGTAGATGATATTGAACTCATCAGACATGTCATAGCTAACCACCGGTGCACCGGTACCGGAATGTTCAACGAACTGATCGAAGGACTGCCAGCCCGGACCATCAAACCCCACAGAGATAAAATCATTCTTCAGAATATTTCTAAGATTACCGCGTATCTTTTCCAGTCTTTCCCGCACGCCTTCCGATGCGATGACCAGCTTTGCATCGCTGTCGTTGATCAGCCCTTCGATCTGCTCTGCTGTCAAAAGACTGCTCAAAGGGACGACGCAGGCCCCGGCCTTGACGACGCCATACATCACTTCAAGCGTTTTAACGGCATTACCCATCAGAACGGCAATCTTGTCACCGCGGCCCAAGCCATAGTCCCGGACGGCGTTTGCAATGCGGTTCAGGTTGTTATTGAAATCCCGCCAGCTGCGCCGAACCTCCCCACAGACAACGGCTTCCTTGTCCGGGGAGAAACGGGCGTGGGTCGCCCATAGTTCGGGCAGGTATACTTGCGCATCATCAATCGTTTTCATCTGACCAGTATTTCTTCTTGTTCTTCATTAACTCCGGATCGCGAATATCCCGCTTTCCCTCAACCATATCCGACATTTCCTCGAAGGCCCGGTTATCCACCATGAGATCGCAGAACAGGGTTCTCTCCCGCGCGGAGCCTTCTTCGCCGGATCGATATGAAACGCCGGTTATCAGATCCTTGATATGTCCGACGGCACGGGGCGACCGGCGCGCCAGTGTCTTTGCAATTTCCAGTGCCTCCGCAAGGACATCTCCCTCCACACAGAGGCTGGCAAGACCGATCTCCTTAACTTCACGCGGGCTCATTGTCCGGCCCAGAAGCATCAGCTCTTTCGCCTTGGCTTCCCCGACAAGCCGCGTCAACCGCTGGGTGCCCCCCGCCCCCGGCAAAATACCGAGATTTACCTCCGGCAGCCCGAGGTCATAGGGACCGTCCTTTACCAGCCGGATATCACAGGCCAGCGCAAGCTCGAACCCGCCGCCCATGGCCGTGCCGTTTATCGCCGCAATAAAAGGCTTCGCCATTGCCTCGATCCGGTCATAACATTTATGGATGAGAGACGCCGGGACAGGACGCGCAGGATCAAAGGTCATTTGCTTGGACCGCATGATCTTGCTCCGATCCAGGAGTATGCCGACATCGTAATGGCGGATAAAAACATCCGGCTTACCGCCCGTCAGAACAACAGCGCGGATGGAGGCGTCGGTCTCTATCACACCAAGGACGGCGGCAAGCTCAGATTCCGTTTCCGCATCCATATAGTTATCCGGCGGATTGGAAAAGGAAACAACAGCGACTGCGTCTTCTTGCCGTAAGGAAACCCGGCTCATGTCTTACTCCCGTCAAGCCAAGTTCATTCTTGGTTGTTTTTATTACATTCGGGAATTACGCCGCATCTGTCAACAGAGGACGGGAAATCTACATTTCGGCAAGCTGTTTACGGAGTTCGGTTTTCAGGATTTTCCCATAGTTGCTTTTGGGGAGTTGATCGACGAAGAAATACTCCTTCGGTCGCTTGAAACGGGCAATATTATTGAGGCACAGCTCTTCAAGCTCTTCCGGTGTAACAGACGCCCCTTGCCGCAGCACGACAAAGGCGACCACTTCCTCGCCCCAGTCGGGTTCCGGACGGCCAATCACGGACACCTCGTCCAGGCGGCTGTCCATGAGCAGCACTTCCTCGATCTCACGGGGATAAATATTGGTTCCGCCGCTGATGATCATATCCTTGGAGCGGTCTTTCAGGGTGAGAAATCCGTCTTCATCCAGCAGCCCGACATCCCCGGTATGGAGCCAGCCGTCCCGGATCGTGCTGCTGGTGGCCTCCGGGTTATTCCAGTAGCCCGCCATGACGACATCGCTCCTGAGGACAATCTCACCGACTTCGCCAGTCGGCACCTCATTATCGTTCTCATCGAAAATGCGAACCTCGACTCCTGTGCGCGGCAGGCCGACGCTTGAAAGCCGCTTCTCATATTTCGGATTATCATAGTCGGCATGCAAGGCTTTGCTGAGGCTGGTGCCGGTGTTCGGCGACTCACCCTGTCCGAAAATCTGCATAATGCAAGGTCCGAATGTGGCAATGGCGCGCTTTGTATCCTCCAGATACATGGGGGCCCCGCCATAATAGATCGTCTTGATATTCTCGGATCTCGCTTCGCTTGCCTTCGGATGGTTCGTCATCCGCGTCAGCATCGTCGGCGCGGCCATGAAGGTTGCGTTCTTATAGGTTTCAAGAAGGTCGAATATCTCATCCACATCAAATCCGCCGCTTTCCGGCACGATATGGTGCGATGCCTTGATAAGATGCGGAATGGCGTAAAGGCCATCCGCGTGAGACATCGGGGCCGTGTGAAAATAGGTATCCTCCGGGGACGGTTGATCGACATCCGCGTAATATCGCAATGTCATAGCCATCAGGGTCCGATGCGTGAGCGTTGCCCCTTTCGGTCGTCCCGTCGTCCCGCTGGTATAGAAAACCCAGGCAGGGTCCGTCTCCGATACATCCACCATCCCTATCGGAGAATGCGTCGTCAGGGCCTCATAGTCGTTGTCACTGACGCAGAAAACCCGTTCAAACCCGTCGATCGTCTCCAGGAAGTCACTGATACCCGTGGCCAGGTTCTCAGTGACAAAGCAGACTTTGGCACCTGCATTCTCGATAATAAAGGCAAACTCCTTGGGATGCAGTTTGGCGTTCATAGGAACAGCGCAAAGTCCTGCATGCCAACAGGCAACGAGAATCTCCATATATTGCGGCGTATTCGTCATGGCGAGGCCAACCCGGTCGCCCTCGTTCAGCCCGAGCTCACCGCGAAGAGCCCCGGCGAGAGAACGCACGCGGTCTGCAAATTCCTGATAGGTATGAAGCTGCCGCGCTCCCAGGGAGATGGCCGGTTTATCGCCGTAAACTGCCGCCACACGCGGCAGGAAATCTGCAATATTCATTACTCACGTCCCTCGTTCTTATCGTAATGTCTGGGTCAGATGATCAGACCGCCCGTCTCCCTCCTGGAAGCCTAGATCGCCCGCTCGCCTTCCTTCCAGAAGCTTGCGCGAATATCCTTCTTGCGGACTTTACCGACCGGCGTCCGCGGCAGGGTTTTCCAGAACTCAACCGATTTCGGAGCCTTCACACTGCCGAGGGCTTTCTTGCAGAGGCTGATGACTTCTTCTTCCTCAAGCGTGCAACCGGGTTTGAGTTCAACCACCGCCTTGACGGCTTCTCCCCATTTTTCATCCGGCGCACCGACGACCGCGCAATCCTGAACGGAGGGGTGACCCCATATCACCTGCTCGATTTCACTTGGATAGACGTTGAAACCACCTGTGATGATCATGTCCTTTTTCCGGTCGACTATATAGACATATCCGTCGTCATCGATATAGCCGATATCGCCGGTATGGTGCCAGCCGAAGGTAGAAACTTCCTTCGTTGCCTCCGGGTTCTTGTAATAGCCCATCATCACCAGGTTTCCGTTGACAACGATTTCCCCGCGTTCGTTCGGCGGCAGAAGATTACCGTCGTCATCCATGATCCTGACGCGGGTCTGCAATGTCTGGCGTCCACAGCTAGCCAGGCGTTTTTCCTTTGTATTACTGCCGATTACGAGGTGATCTTCAGGTGAAAGATAGGTGCAGAACATTGGCGCTTCGGCCTGTCCGAAGGACTGGGTCATAACCGGTCCAAAGACCTTCAGGCACTCCTTTAGTTTGTCGACGGACATCGGCGCCGCCGCATAGATGAAATGCTCCAGACTGCTATAGTCATACTTCGCGACATCGGGATAGGACAGCAGCATATAGATAGCCGTCGGGGGCAGGAATAAATGAGTCACCCCGTCGCTCTCGATCGTCTTTGCCACCATTTCCGCATCAAACTGCGGCAGGATGACCTGCGTTCCGCCATTCGCCATCGAAAGAATGGCAAGTACACCCGCGGCATGCGACATCGGGGCGACGACAAGATGAACGGGTGGCTTTTTCGCAGGCATGTTGGTGTAGAAAGCCGTCACCATGGCATCCCAGACGCGGTTGGTCCAAAGTACGCCTTTGGGCAGCCCGGTCGTTCCGCCGGACGAGAAGATCGACGCGAGAGTCTCCTGACCTCCATCGATATCGGGATCGGTATTGTCCTCTCCGTCAATCCAGTCTTCCAGATAGACACCCCGTCCGCCGGCCTTATCAATACAGATGAAATACCGGATTTTCGGGCAGAGCTTGGCGAACTCCCCGGCCTTCTCTTCGAACTCACTGTTATAGAAAAGAATTTCCACATCGCAGTTATCAAGGATATAGGCGTTTTCCTTGACCTCGTTCTTCGCGTTAAGCGGTACCCAGACGACACCGGCGCGTAGCATCCCGAGGCAGCATTCAAATGCCGGAACAGCGTTGGAACTGAACACCGCGCCTTTTGCCTGAGGTTTTACCCCCAGCCGGATCAGGGCGTTGGCAATTCTGTAGTTGCGTTCCTGCACCTCGGCATAGCTGCGTGAAATGCGGCTGTCTTTCAGGCAAACCCTTTCCGGGTCCAGCGCGACACCCCGGTCGAAATAATCAATGACACGCACGAATTTCTCTCCCGTAAATGATCAGTTTTTCTGCAAAATGGTGATACAGGCCGCGGCTTCTTCATAGCCCATGAACCCGCCGCCGTTTTCGGCAATCGCCGTACGGGCTCCGTCAACCTGACGGGGCCCCGCTTCGCCGCGCAGCTGGGTTACAAGCTCGTATACCTGCGCCAGACCGGTTGCACCGATGGGATGACCGCGTGATTCAAGCCCGCCGGACGGGTTTACGGGGATACGGCCGCCAATGGTTGTATGGCCTTCGGCAGACAACCGCCCGCCTTCCCCGAAGTCACAAAAGCCCAGCGCTTCCACCTGAAGAAGCTCGGCGAAGGCTGTCGCATCATGAACCTCGGCGACATCCATATCCTTTGGCGCCAGACCGGCCTTTTCATAGGCGGCGTTTGCAGCGAGATGCGTAATCTGCTTGTCAAACTCATCGGGCTTGCGGTTTGTGCCTGATCTCAAGACGGAGGCTGCGACGCGTATGGCACGCCCCAAGCCAAGCTGGCGTGCCTTTTCTTCCGAAACCACAATGGCCGCCGCGGCGCCATCACTGATCGGCGCGCACATGGCAAGGGTGAGCGGCCAGGCGATCGGACGGTCATTAAGAACTTCCTCCACCGTCATTTTATTCCGGTATTGCGCCTTCGGATTATGATAGGAATGTGTATGGTTCTTTGCCGAGGCCGCCGCAATCTGTGCCTGCGTAATCCCGAAAGCCTTCATGTGATTCTTGGCAAGCGACGCATAGACATCCATAAAGACACTGCGCTGTCCACCATTGTCCTCAGCCTCCGGCGGCAGCTCCATGCCCTTGGACATATCCAGCAGCCGGGCGATGGATTCTTCCGCCGTATGAACATCCCAGCCACCGTCGAACACCGCGAAGGAACGAGCGCGATCCCTGGAGTTCATCTTGTCCGTCCCAATGGCCAGTGCGACATCCCCCTGTCCGGATTGAACAAAGGCGCAGGCCGAGTTGAGGGCAGTACTGGCACTGGCACAAGCATTCTCGATATTAGTAATCGGAATTCCCTCAAAACCAGCAGACCGCAAGGCAATCTGCCCCGGTACCAGATACTGCGCCTCAACTGCCGCCTGGGAGGCGTTTGCAAAATATGCCGCCTGAATATTCTCCCGCTCCAGACCGGAGTCTTTCAGAGCCTCTTGAACAACTTCAGCAGTCATGTCCTTAACGGAACGGTCCAAGAACTTCCCGAACTGCGACATTCCTATTCCAACGATATATACATCTGACATTTGCTTAACTCCCAAGTTTAGAGGCTTATGAGTGCTTCGATTTTTTCCCGCTCCGCCAACAGTTCATCTGTTTTCCCGGACCAGCGGATATGCCCGTTATCAATCAGATACTGCCGCTCGGCGAGTTTGAGCGGCACTTTCAGGTTCTGCTCGACCAGAAGAATTGCCACGCCTTCTGCATTGATCAGCTCCATGGCCTTGATAAGATCCGCAACCACCAGAGGCGCCAGGCCCTCCGTCGGCTCGTCCAGCAGCAACAGCTTCGGATTGGTGAGCAGTCCGCGGCCGACGGCGAGCATCTGCTGTTCCCCGCCGGACAATGTATCGCCGCGCGAACTCATCCGTTCCTTTAGTCGCGGAAAAAGATTGTAGACGCGCTCCAGATCCCAGGTGCCTTTTCGCCCCATTACCGTTGCAATCCTTAGGTTCTCATCAACACTTAAAGTGGCAAAAATCCGCCGATCCTCGGGCACATAGGCAATACCGGACCGGCCCAGCATCTCGGTGGAGATTTTGGTCGCATCACGGCCCTCATACATACGGGTGCCGGATTTAATCGGATTCAGGCCCATAATTGCCTTCAGCAACGTGCTTTTACCGGCGCCATTCCGGCCAATCAGGGAGACTACCTCGCCGTCGTTCACCGAAATCGAGACGTCGTGCAATGCCTGTGCCTTGCCATAGAAAACATTGCAGTTCTGCATTTCCAGAAGGTTCATTCTTCCTCTCCCAGATAAGCGGTTCGAACACGTGGATCGCGCTTGATCGTCTCGGCTTCGCCGGACGCGAGAATTTCACCTGCGAGCATGACAATGATCTCGTCGGAAATTTTCATGACAACGTCCATGTTATGCTCAATCAGCAGGACCGTCCGTCCCTCCGACACACGGCGAATCAATTCAACAGCTTTTTCCACAACGTCATGCCCGACGCCGGCCAGCGGTTCATCGAGCAGCAGGACCTTCGGCTCGCTTAACAAAGCCAGTCCGATTTCGAGGGCGCGCTGATCCCCGTGCGAGAGGCTCCCGGCATTGACATGGGCAAAGCTCTCCAGGCCGATTTCACTCAGAACTTTCTCTGCGTCATTCGCAATCTCTCGGAATTTACCGACAGGGCTCCAGAAAGGTTGCAAGCGAAAGCGATGTGCCTGCGCGGCCAGCCGCAGATTTTCAAAGACTGTCATTTCGGCAAAAATCTGAGTAATCTGGAAACTCCGGCCGAGGCCTGCCCATGTTCGCGCATGAGGCGACTGCTTCGTGATTTCCTGATCGTCTAGGAAGACGCGTCCCTTGCTGAGCCGGGCGCGTCCCGACAGCGCATTCATAAGCGTCGTCTTTCCCGCACCGTTTGGTCCGATCAGACCATATAGCAGGCCGGGCTTAAACTCATAGGTGACATTAGTGACGGCCTTGAACGCGCCATAGGACACCTCGATATCCTCACAGCGCAGGACATGTTTGGCTTCTGCTGCGCCGCTCATGATTTGCCTCCCGGCGTAAAACGCTCCCAGAGCTGCATAATCAGGCCCGCGATACCTTTCGGCATGCCAATCGTGCACACAATGAAGATGAGACCGAGGATACCATACCAGTGCGATGTCTGGGTTGACAGCCATTCCCGCATAATCTCGAAAATGGCAACGCCGAGAATGGGCCCGAACAGGGTCCCCATTCCACCGAGCAGAACCATGATGACGACATCACCGGATGTGCTCCAATGGAGCATTTGCGGACCAACATAGAAAATCAGTGACGCCAGCAAACCCCCGCTGACACCGGCATAAACACCGGAAATCGTGAAGACCGACCGCTGCAGACGCTGAACATTGAAGCCGATCTGTTCCGCCCTGACCTCGTTGGACTTAATGGCCTTCAGCGCCTGACCAAGAGGCGATATCCGGATGAGACCGGAGATCAGCAATGCCAGGATGAACAACGCCAGCAGGAAGAAATAGTAATTTCCGTCATCGTAGAAATCGATTCCGAACAAATCCGGACGCGGCACACCGGCGATACCGTCAACGCCGCCGGTCAGCATCCGCAATTTCGTTCCCGCCATGATGTAGATCAATTGCGACAGGGCAAGCGTCAACAGCGCGAAGAACAACCCCGAAACCCGGATCGCAAAGTAACTGAAAGCCAGTGCCAGGGCGCCGCCGATGACACCCGCTGCGCCGAGGGCCGGAAGGAAATCCCACCCCATACGCATCGTCAGGATCGAAAGTGTATACGCGCCAACGCCGAAGAAAGCCGCATGACCGAAGGACAGCATGCCCGCGACCCCGAACACCAAATCAAACCCGATAGCGAATATTGACCAGATGAGAATTGCGTTCACCAAGCCGATGCTGTGCCCTTCCGGAAACAGCAATGGCACTGAAATAATGATGGCAACGATGAGTGCCAATAAATGTTGCGCATTCATGCCGTCCGCCCCTTGCGGCTAAACAATCCCTCCGGCCGGAGAATAAGAGTGCCAATCAACAGAATAAAGGTAAGAAAATCGACCCAGCTCGGAGCATAGCTATAACCGAGAGCCCGCGTCATGCCGATCAGAAGCGCCGCCATTACGGCCCCGCGAATATTGCCAAGACCGCCGATAATCACAACGATAAAGCTGTCGATGATAATGTTGAAACCCATCCCTAGCTCGATCGGAAAAAGGGGACCGGCCACGGCTCCGCCAAGGGCCGCGAGGCCAGCGCCGAAGGAGAAAACCCCAGTACGGACCAATGAAACATTGATACCAAGGGTACGTACCATTTCGGGATCGACGCTGGCCGCGCGAATAATCATGCCGTATCTACTGCGATCGAGCATGAAGAACAGAGCTGCGGACACAGCCGCACCAAAGCCGATAATAAACAGGCGATAACTCGGTACAGAGCTGCCGAACATCTCGATCGCGCCGGAGAACAGTTCCGGCGGATACATCTGCTTGTATTCCAGGCCCCAGAAAATCCGGACGGCCTCATCAAGAACAAGAATGAATCCGAAAGTTAGCAGGAGTTGATAGACATGGTCACGATCATAGACCGGCCGAAGAGCGATACGTTCCATCAGGGCTCCGATAATCCCGGCGATAATCGGTGCGACGGCCAACCCGATCCAGAAGCTTCCGGTGACATTCACTATCTGAAAAGAGAGATACGCACCCAGCATATACAATGAACCATGCGCAAAGTTAATTACCCGTAACATGCCGAAAATAAGAGTTAACCCCGCTGCCAGCAAAAACAGCAGCATGCCCATAGAAAGGCCTATCACAATGGTGGACATTTCCGGATCACCTAACCTGGAATTAAAGTGAGGGCGGCCGAAGCTTGCGCGCAACCGCCCGTATTTAAATCAGCCTATTCTGCGCACTCGGGGAAGAGTGCATCCGGCTGGAAGACATTTGTGATCTTCATTCTCAGGTCAGGGTAAGGTGCTTCACCTTTTTCAACAACGCCCCAGAGACCGACCTGTAACGCCTGGTGATCGCAGGCGCGCATTTCCTTTCGGCCTTCCACGGAATTTTCGCGGACGCTGCCCTCAAAGGCTTTGACCCAATCCTCCCGGTTCCAGGAGTTGGTGCTGTCAACTGTGTCCAAGAACCAGCTCATGCCATCGAATGCTTCGCCGGCAAAGCTGTCCGGCCATTCGTTGTATTTTGCACGGTACGCCTCAACAAATGCCTTGTTGGCGGGATTATCGATGGAGTAGTGATACCGGACACCGGAAGCAGCGCCGATTGCGTCCGGACCAACGGCTGCGGCCAGAACTTCATCCTGCAAAACCGGACCAAACAGGGTCTTGTTCTTGCCAAGGCCCGCCTGACCAGCCTGCTTCAGGAAGGTAACGCCGTCACTGCCCGTTACGATGAGGACGACGCCGTCAGCATCGGTCTTGGCGATTTTGTCAATAATAACCGAGTAGTCACGATTGCCAAGTGGCGGGAAGTCAACACCCACGATTTCAATACCGGCTTCCTTTGCCGCAGCGCTGAAAGCTTCCAGGCCGTCACGTGTCACAGCATAGTCCGCCCCAACAGCGTAGAGTTTCTTGAGGCCGGCGGCCTTGGTGAATTCCATTGCCATACGGATTTCCATACCAAGTGTGTTAGATGTCCGGAATGTATACCGATATCCATTTGCCTGGGTAATTTTGTCATCCGCGGAGATTGTGACGAGAAGCGGAATTTTGCGCTGTTCCGTAATACCCTGCAGCGCCACCGTAGATGCGGAACTGGCGGCCCCGAAAATCATCTGGGCACCAGAAGAAATCAGGCGCGTTGCCTTCTGCACGGCCGGCTGCGGCTTCGTTTCGCTATCTTCCCAGGTGACTTCGACCGGCTTGCCGAGCACTTCTCCGCCCCGCATGTCAATGGCGAGCTGCGCGCCCTGCTTCATACCCTTGCCGATAATGCCATAGGGTCCGGAGAATGGCAGAACCGCTCCGATCTTGAATGTTTCCGGATCATCCGCATACGCGGGATACGTCCCGGCGACGCCAATAAGCGCAGCACAAGCCGCACCAATAATGGTGGATTTAATAATATTCATTATGTCTCCCTTTCGTTGGTGATTTTTACCGGCTTAAGCATATTCGCCCAACCGCGTTATTTTTTTGACTCTCATGTGCGCCCTACACCCGCGCCGCACATTCCGAAGCTTTCTTAATTATATAACAGGATAACTGTTCTAGTCAATTTGTTTGTTATATGTGAGGGCGATGAAATCCATACCCTCATAAAGTGATGTTTTCTCTCATGTTTGTTTGACCCGCCAGCTCCTTTTCCGGGTGATGCATAAGTTTTATATTTCAAAAACCTAGACTTGCGTTTTATGAAAGAGATTGAAGCTTTTGCTCCAATTACTGCCTGCTCGACCGACAAGTATAAGGACTGTTGCGTCTTTGTGAATATATAACAAATAACTTGATCTAATAAGGTAAACTGTTTATTAAAAATCGCTCAACTACTGCTGATCACCGCCGACAAAAACGGTATGCCTGAACGTCTGGAGTTAGGGCGACAAAGCAAGAAAACGGTGACAGGATCGGGGAGAAATAGCTATGGAAGAATATGGAGTAGCATTGGTTACCGGCGCTGGATCGGGGATTGGGCAGGCAACTGCCCTGCTCCTCGCCGAAAAAGGCGCGCGGGTCGTCGTCACGGATATTTCCGAATCAGGAATCTCGGAGACAGTCAACAAAATTGAAGAAATGGGCGGCAAGGCATTGGGTCAGAGGCTTGATGTGTCCGACCCGGACGACATCGAGGCCGCGTTTGCCGCCGCGGAAAAGTGGGACAAATGTGTAGACGTACTGGTGAACAACGCCGGAATCGTCAACATCCAGGCGTTCCTCGACTATACGGCCGAGCACTGGAATCAGGTAATGCAGATCAACCTGACCGGCAGCTTCCTCTGCTCCCAGCGCGCGGCGCGCGAGATGGCCAAGCAATCCTATGGCAGAATTATCAATATGGCTTCCGTCAGTGGCCTCAGGGCTGGCGTGGGCCGGACAGCGTACGGTACATCGAAAGCGGCCATTATCGGACTGACCCGGCAAATTGCGCTTGAGATGGGGCCATATGGCGTAACGGCAAATGCCATCGCCCCCGGCCCCATCATGACTCCGCTGGTACAGGCTAATTACACCGAAGAGACCATTTCGCGTCTGCTGCCGATGATTCCGGTCGGAAGGTTTGGAACCAGTTCAGACATCGGCGATGCCGTGTGCTATCTGGCGAACCCCAAATCCGGATATGTAAATGGCGAGATATTAACCGTTGATGGCGGGTATTTCGCCTCCGGAATGACGCAAACAGGAAATCTGGATATGACGAGCGGAAATAAAAAATGACGGGGATTTTGACGAAGAACCAGACCATGCCAAAGGGGGCCATTGCTTTGTCCGACAAGTTCTTCTGTGAATAATGGTTGTCTTTATATAGAGATCAAAATTTGCTCTTATATGAAATTTATCAAATGAATCAAAGAACTTCCTTAAACCCCATCACGTGTTATAGTGTAATTAGATGCAATTAACATACAATCGGTTGAATAAATAGTATGGGTACAGTTCATATACAGCTGCCCGACAATAAAAAGGAGTAACCGTCGAATGACGCAGGACGAAGACAGCCTTTGCCCGGAAGAACATGCACACTGGCTGTTTGCAGTCATGTATCTTGCCTATAACAGCATGCTGGAAGCAGGCGATGCGCATCTCGAATCCATCGGTTTGCGGCGTCCCCACTTCAGGGTTTTATATGTTGTGCAACGCAAACCGGGCGCGACCGTGAAGGAAATCCTTGCTTTTCTGGACGTCACGCAGCAGTCCTTCAGCCCGACAATCAAGACTTTGATCGCGGACGGATATATAACGCAAAAAGAAAACCTGAAAGATCGCCGCAGCCGCCATCTTTATCTGACAAAGAAAGGTTTGACCGCCTGGCAGGGTGTTATCGATTGCCAGCAGGTGCACCTTAAAAAGGCGTATGAGAGCGTGGGGTTCGAAAATGCTAACGGATATGCCCGAACCGTGTATGCCATGATAAACGAAAAAGGGCGGCGCCAGCTCGATGTTGTCTGGCAGGACGAGACTTTTTTCCTTGAGGACCTGAAAAGCGGCAAGGAACAAATGGATCAACGATAATCCGTACTGCGCCCCTTGCCGATTCGATGGCTCTTTTTAGGCGAAAACTTCCTCTACAGCTTCCTGCATAGCGCCGACAATCTTGTCGGCCTCCGAGTTTGAGAGACAGAGAGGCGGGGCAAAGCCGATGATATCTCCCTGCGGCATGGCCCGGGCAATAACGCCGCGCTTCAGAAGAGCGGCGGCAACTTTCGCCCCCATCGTCAGGGACGGATCAAAGAAACGGCGGGCTTCCCGGTCCTCGACAAATTCCACAGCGAGCATCAACCCTTCGCCCCGGACATCTCCGACATTTGCATGATCGGCGACGGCGTTTGTCATCGCCGACTTGAAGTAGCTGCCGACCTTATCGGCATTTTCCACGAGGCCCATTTCATCGATCAGTTTAAGGTTGGCAACACCTGCGGCGGCACCGATCGGATGCGCGGAATAGGTCCAGCCGTGGCCAATAGCCCCGAACTCATCCGTCCCGTCTTCAAGGACTTTCCAAACCCTACTGGAAATGATTGACGCGGAGAGCGGCGCATATGCAGACGTCAAACCCTTGGCCGAGGTAATGATATCCGCCTCAATGCCGTAATGATCGGAACCGAACATGCTGCCCAGACGGCCAAAGCCGGTGACAACCTCGTCTGCGATCAGCAGTATATCGTATTTTTTCAGAACCGCCTGTATCGCCGCCCAATAACCTTGTGGTGGTGGTACCAGCCCACCGGTTCCCAGTACAGGCTCGCCGATAAAGGCGGCGACTGTTTCCGGCCCCTCGGCAAGGATGAGCTTTTCGAGCTCGCTCGCGCAATATGCCGTAAATTCCTCTTCCGACTGAGCTTGGTCTTTACGGCGGAAATAGTAAGGCGCTTCCGTATGAATAACCTGCGCAAGAGGAAGGTCGAACTTCTTGTGAAACAGCTCAAGCCCGGTCAGCGACCCTGTCATCAGCCCGGAGCCATGATAGCCGCGCCAACGTGAAATGATCTTCTTCTTTTCCGGCCGTCCGAGAATGTTGTTATAGTACCAGACAAGCTTGATGTTGGTCTCGTTCGCATCGGATCCGGACAAGCCGAAATATACCTTGCTCATGTTCCCGGGCGCCCGATCCATGATCATCTTCGACAGCGTAATAGAGGCTTCGGTGCCATGCCCCACATAGGAATGGTAATAGGCAAGCTCCCGCGCTTGCTTGGCAATTGCCTCAGCAATTTCCTGGCGGCCATAACCGACATTCACACAATAAAGCCCGGCAAACGCATCCAGAAGCTTGTTCCCGTCCCGGTCGGTAATATAAACCCCCTCACCTGTGCTGATGATGCGATTGGGGGCTTCACCGCGGGCGAACTGCGCAAGATGCGTCGACGGGTGGAAGAAGTTCTCCCGATCCCATAGGCTGAGTTGATCATTTGTAAGCATTTGTCTCTCCTGACTAAAATAGGGTTACGCCCAATCGCGGCATATATATTTGATGTTTGAGAAGGCTTCGATACCATGGCGTGATCCTTCCCGGCCGAGGCCGGATTGTTTCATCCCGCCGAAGGGTATGGGCGCGCCGGTTATCTTCGTCCGGTTTACCCCGACCATGCCAAATTCAAGAGCGCGGCTGATCCGGTAGATACGGGACGGATCTTTCGTATGCAGATAGGCCATCAGACCATATTCCGTATCATTCGCCGTCGCCACAACGTCCTTTTCATTATCGAACGGCGTAATGGCGGCAACGGGGCCGAAGGTTTCCTCATGCATGATCAGTGCATCGGCCGGAACATCGACCAGAACCGTCGGCTCATAGAAAAGCGGTCCCAACTCGGTCAACACCTTGCCCCCGCAGGCAAGTTTCGCCCCGCCAGCAACGGCGTTTTCAACATGACTTTTCTGCTTTGCGATGGCAGCGTCATTCATCAACGGTCCGATGTCCGGATCCGTTATTCCGTTGTCCACGACCAGATCCTTCGTTTTACGGATAAATTCAGCGCAAAACTCGTCATACACCGGACGCTCAATGAAGAAACGGTTGGCGCCCAGACAATCCTGGCCCGAGGTTGCAAATTTCGCCTTGATCGCCTCATTGACGGCCTTCGGAATATCGGCATCTGCAAATACGATGAAAGGCGCATGCCCGCCGAGTTCGAGACTGAGACGCTTGATGGTCGGCGCGCATTGCTCATAGAGCAAACGGCCGATTTCCGTTGATCCGGTAAAGGACAGCGCCCGAACGCGACGGTCTTTCGTCCAGGTGCCGACAATTTCCGCCGGTTCCCCGATGACAACATTGAACACCCCTGGCGGAATGCCGGCCCGATGCGCAAGCTCGGCAAGGGCGAGAGCGGAGAGCGGCGTCTCTTTGGACGGCTGGACAACGACGGTGCAACCAACAGCCAGCGCCGCCGCAGCCTTGCGGGTAATCATGGCAATCGGGAAATTCCAAGGCGTCACCAGAGCCGCAACCCCGATCGGTTCCAGCCAGACTTCAATTTCCGCGTTCGGCAGATGCGAGGTGACGCCGATGATATCCGCACGCTTCGCTTCTTCAGAGAAAAACTCCGCAAAGGACGCACCATAGGCGATTTCACCGCGGGCTTCCGAAAGAGGCTTTCCTTGCTCCAGGGTCATGATGACGGCCAGGTCATTCTCATGCGCCATCATCAGGCGCCCCCATTCGCTAATCAGCGACGCACGTTCCTGTGGCAGCAAACTGGACCAGTCCGGAAAGGCTTTCGATGCAGCATCCACTGCTGCTTCACTTTCCGTCGCGGAGAGACTGGAGACGGTTGCGATCTGCTGACCGGATGCGGGGTTGTACACGCCCATCGTCGCGCCGCTTTTTGCCGCGCACCATTTTCCGTCAATATAGGCGAATTCCCTCACCAGCCCGGGGTCCGACAGAAGATCGAACTCCTCGACAAACTCCTTTTTCTTCACATTGGCTCCCATGGGACGACCTCCGATTATTCAACAGGTTGGTGTTTAACCTATTCCTTTTGACGTAGAGGGTGCTTTTGAATTATCCAGCTAAAGCAGAGGTTTTCTCTGAAAATCAGCCGATCAGGAGAGAGACTCACTGGTCATTGCGATATTCGTATAATTCCAGCGGCGGAATTTGGCTGAATTTAACCGGCTTTGTCACAACGTATGAATAGTACCGCCGCAGGCCGATATCGGAGTTAAGCAATTTATCGACGAGCCTTTGGTAGGTATCGACATCGCCGCACAGAAACTTGACGATATAATCTATGCCGCCGCCCACGGCCCAGCATTCGACGATCTCGGGGATTTCCAGAACCGCCTTCTCGAACCTTTCAAAATCGACTGCCCGATGGCTGCTGATTTCCGCTTCCATGAATATGACGGAAACCGAACCGAGTATTTTCAGGGAAACATTGGCGCTGTACCCTTCGATGATTCCGGACTGTTCCAGCTTCTTCAGTCGCTCCCAACAGGGAGTCGGCGACAGATTGACATGTTCCGCCAGTTCCGTTTTGGTCATTCGACCATTTTTTTGCAGGACAGCCAGAATTTTCAGATCCCGCTCATCTAGTGCAAATGCCATATAAATGCCCAGTCTATCCGACGCGATTCCCCAGAATTGTCTTGCATATAAAAACGGTAAATCCTTATATTAATGCATGACAATCTGGACCCCGTGTTACGATAATCTAACTCGCCCCCTCCATACAAGTCTAGTTTCCGCGTTCAAGGAAGCCATTGCGGACGGCAGGCTTCCCGCCGGCACACAACTGCTCCCTCATCGAACGCTGGCGCACAAGTTGGGGATCAGCGTCCATACCGTCGGCAAAGCCTATGAAGAGCTGAAACGGCTCGGACTCATAGACGGCCATGTCGGACGCGGCACATATGTCCTGTCGCCCACTCTGCCATCCCGCCAGCCATATTTGATGGAAAGGGGAAACAACGGAACAATTGATCTGTCGATCTCCCGGCCGCTGATAGATCATATACATGTCGACAGAATGGATGCCGCCCTGAAAGATCTCCCCGTGGGACTGGATCATGACACATATCTGGCGTGTCGGCCCAATGTCGGCCTGCGGACCCATCGGGAGGCCGGAGTGGACTGGCTGTCCCGTTGTCAACTCGATATTTCACCTGAGTCCGTCATCATCACGAATGGCGTTACCCATGGCATGGCCGTTGCGCTTTCTGCCGTCACCCGACCAGGAGACATTGTCGTCACGGAATCAATTGTCCATCACCTCATCATCTCACAATGCTCGTATCTTGGATTACGCCTTCAGGGGCTTGAGTTCGACGAACAGGGTATTGTTCCGGAAGCTTTTGAAATTGCGTGTAAAAGTCATGATGTAAAAGTGTATTTCAGCGTCCCGACGGTCGCCAATCCCATGGCGACCATGATGTCGGAGGAACGCCGTCGCGAGCTTGTCGGGATTGCCCGCCGATATGACGTCTTCATTATCGAAGATGATGCCTGGGGACCCTTGGTAGAAGACCGCCCCCTGCCCTTTATGGCGCTTGCACCGGAGCGGACAATCTATCTGACATCTTTCACAAAATGCACCTTGTCAGGCTTGCGCACAGGATATCTCGTCGCGCCGGACAGCCTGATACCGGCCATAACCGGACGACTGATTGCGTTCAGCTGGATGGGCACCCCCCTTGTTGCCGAACTTGCCAGCCGATGGATCAAGGATGGAACCGCAGACGAACTCGTGCAATGGCAACGGCAGGCGCTTGCGGAACGCCATACAATCATAAAAGAGGAGATGACCGGCCTGTCCTGGCGCGGACACCCCAATTCCTTGCATTTCTGGCTGGAACTGCCCGAGGGCTGGGACACCACGACCTATGTCAATCATGCCAATTCCCTCGGCATCGCCATTGCCCCGACCCAGCCTTTTCTGACACCCAATATACGGAAAGCCGATGCCGTCCGTATCGCCGTCGCCGGCACACAGGACACCAAAAGGTTTCGTCGGGGGCTTTCTGCAATACGCAATCTCTTGCGGCGGGCGCCAGAGCCTTTCATGCATAGCCTGTAATTGTACTGCTACAATACTTTCATTGACTAGCAATACAATAATGCCTCATTCTTGCCCCAACAGTGTTTGATTTCGGGGAGGCCTTGTAGCGAGGCAATCCTCTATGTCGACTTGATTTCCTTTAAATACGGGACCGCTTGCGACCCCGTGGATAAAAAGCAGGCTAAATTTCGAAAACCTTCGAAAAGGGAGCGATCTATAATGAAACTTTTCAAACGTCACTACTTGAGCGGCATCGCCGTTGCAGCCGTATTCGCGGCAGGCATCACATCTGCGAAAGCAGATACCTGGAAATACGCATTCGAAGAAGCAATCACGGATGTCCAAGGTGTCTATGCAACCAAGTTCAAGGAAGAACTGGAGAAAAACACAGACCATGAGCTCCAGCTATACCCTTACGGTACATTGGGCGAGTCCGCAGATATCATGGAACAGGCACAGGCCGGCATTCTGCAATTTGTTGACCAGTCACCGGGTTTCACCGGCTCGCTGATCCCGGAAGCGCAGGTTTTCTTTGTTCCTTACCTGCTACCCTCTGATCCGGAAGAGCTGAATGCTTTCTTCCGCAACAGTAAAGCCATTAACGAGGACTTCAAGGAACTCTATGCCGAGCAGAACCTTGAACTTCTGACAATGTTCCCGGAAGGCGAAGTGGTCATGACCACGAAGGAAGAAGTCCGCAGTCCGGGCGACCTGGATGAAGTCAAATTCCGGGTCATGACAAATCCGCTTCTGGTGGAATCCTACAAGGCTTTCGGGGCAACGCCAACGCCGCTGCCTTGGGGCGAAGTCTATGGTGCCCTGCAGACAAATATCATCCAAGGCCAGGAAAACCCTCTGTTCTTTGTTGATTCAACAAAGATGTATGAGGTGACGGATGTCATCACCTATGCGGGGCACAACAACTTCACCACCGCTGTCATGGCCAACAAGGAATTCTATGACGGTCTGAGTGACGAAGACAAGCAGGCTATCCAAGCCGCAACCGACGCCGCATTCGAGCATATTCTCGAATATCAGAACGGATTGGGCGAAGAGGCAATTGATAATATCAAGAAAGCCAAGCCTGACATGAAGGTCGTCGTTCTCTCTGAAGAAGAGCGCGCTCCTTTCAAGGACGCAGCATCGGCCGTGGAAGCAAAATTCATCGAGATGACCGGTGATAGCGGCAAGGCAATTCTCGACCAGATGAAAGCTGATCTGGATGCTGCGATGAACTAATTATCGACCTGCAAAACAGCTGTCCGCCTTGTCTGGGAAGCCTGACCGCGGGCAGCTGTTTATTCTTTCTAGGGGGAGAATGATATGGCGTCATCAGAAAACGGCGAAAGCCAGGAATACAAATCGACGTTACCGGGCTTTCTGGGGACCATTGATACTTTTATCAGCCGGTTTGAAGCCCTGATACTGGCGCTCGGCGTCATCCTGATGGCAGCCAATACCATCATAAACGTCGTCGGTCGTTTCGTTTTTCAGCACAGCATATTCTTCACTGAAGAACTCAACAGAATACTCATTATCCTTATTACCTTCGCCGGGATCGGATACGCCGCAAGATATGGACGGCACATCCGTATGTCCGCGATATTTGATGCATTATCAACGAAATTACGCAAGAACCTGATGATCATCATTGCTATCGTGACGGCGCTGACGATGTTCTCGCTCTGCTATTTTTCCATTGGATATATTGTCAAGGTCGCCAACTCCGGGCGCATCCTCCCGTCTCTTCAAATTCCTGTTTACATTATCTTTCTCTGGGTTCCAGTCGGCTTTTTTGTTACCGGCATTCAATACGCGCTCACAGCCGTTAAAAACCTGACGGCAAAAGATGTTTATCTCTCAACTCACGTTATTGAGGGATATGACGATGACGAACTGGAAATTTGAGGTAAGCAGATCATGGCTATTAAAATCGCGGGGATAATGATCGTTCTGCTGCTGGCTGGGTTTCCAATGATGGTTCCCCTCCTCCTCGGGGCGTTTTACGGCTTTTACGACCTGTTCTCAGGCGTGAGCAAGATGGAATTTATGATCCAGCAGATGCTGGCCGGCATCCGTCCTGCTTCCCTGATTGCGGTACCGATGTTTATTCTCGCTGCCGATATCATGACCCGCGGGCAATCGGCAAACCGCCTGATCGACTTGGTCATGAAATTTATCGGTCATGTCAAAGGCGGACTTGCCGTCAGTACAGCTGCGGCCTGTACTCTGTTCGGCGCTGTCTCGGGCTCAACGCAGGCAACGGTTGTCGCTGTCGGCTCCCCCTTGCGCCCCCGCATGCTCAAGGCCGGATATAATGACTCTTTTGTTCTGGCGCTGATTATCAATGCCAGTGATATCGCCTTCCTCATTCCGCCGAGCATCGGCATGATCATCTATGGCGTTATCTCCAGCACCTCGATCTCCGAGCTGTTCATCGCAGGGGTTGGCCCCGGCCTTCTTCTGCTCGTCTGCTTCTCCGCCTACAGCATGATCTATGCGACAGTCAAAGGTGTCCCGACAGAACCAAAGGCCACATGGGGAGAACGTCTGGCCGCCATGAAAATGGCCGTCTGGCCACTCGGCTTCCCGGTTATCATTGTCGGCGGAATCTATGGCGGCATCTTCAGTCCGACAGAGGCCGCGGCCGCCTGTGTTCTATATGCCCTGATCCTTGAACTCCTGGTCTTCAGATCCCTGAAGTTCAGCGATATCTATCCGATTGCGAAATCCACTGGCCTGATTACGGCGGTTGTTTTCATCCTTGTGGGCGCCGGCGCGGCCTTTTCATGGGTGATTTCATTCGCCAATATCCCCCAGGAACTTCTGGGCGCTGTGGGTGTTGATCAGATGGGGCCAAAAGGCGTTCTGGCCGTAATTTCCATTGCCTTCTTCATCGGCTGTATGTTCGTCGATCCCATCGTTGTGATCCTTGTTCTGGTTCCGATTTTCGTCCCGGTCGTAGAAGCGGTAAATCTGGATCCGGTTCTGGTCGGAACGATCATCACCCTGCAAGTAGCAATCGGTTCGGCAACACCGCCATTCGGCTGTGACATCTTCACGGCAATTGCGGTGTTCCGACGGCCTTACATGGATGTGATACGCGGAATTTTCCCCTTCACCGTGATACTGGCGTTTGTTTCCGCCGCCCTCATATTTTTCCCGCAAATTGCTCTTTTCCTGCGTGATTTGGCGTTTCGTTAAGGCAAAGGAAGAAAGATGTTCAAAACTATTCTCGTCCCGTCAGACGGTTCCAAGGGATCGTTCGAGGCACTGCGCAAAGCAACCGAGCTCCAGAAGCTGACCGATAGTGAACTGCTGATCATCACCGTCTTCCGGCATCACAGCCTGCTGGAAGCGTCAATGTCCATGGTCCGACCGGAAACACCGGAGAATATGGATGATGCTATGCGGGACTATGGCAAGGAAGTCGCGGATGCCAGCAAGCAGTATGCTAAATCTCAGGGGTGCACAAATATCCGGGCCTTTGTGAAAAGCGGTCAGCCGGCGCGGACCATTGTCAAATTCGCCAAGGAGCGCAATGTCGACCTGATCGTCCTGGGCGGTCGCGGGCACGGGGATCTGGAAGGACTACTGCTCGGCAGTGTATCGCATAAGGTAACCAGCCTGGCGCATTGTCCTGTGATGGTCGTCAAATCCTCGGGAACGGAACCGCGTGTCGAAGGTGCGGAAGACGTCACTGCCTGACGGCTCCCGCCCGTCTTACGATCAGCCTTTGTAAATATGTTAAGTCTTCGCTCTTGACGGCAAGCTCGCAATGATAATGCCCGGCGTCAGGATCAGCAAACTCATGATCCCCAGCCATGTCAGCTCTTCGCCGAGGAAGATATAGCCGAGCAACGCACCGGAGGCCGGCACCCCGGACATGATTGCGGCAGTCACCGAGGGCCCAACATTCCGTACCGCGATCGAGACAAGCACCAGCCCGAACATATTCGGGAGGATTCCCTGATACCCCATTTGGAACAATAGTTGATCGGTCGGAACATCCGGTATGCCAGTGGGCAGGAAAAGCCACCATACGGGAATGAAAACAAGGGCGTTCAGGATCGACCCGCAGAACCAGATCTGGCTGACCGACAGCTGCCATGCCCGGTTCATCATCAGGTAAAGCACAAAGAATGTAGCGGCGATGACAAACATCAAATCGCCGAGCCAGGTACTTCTGATATCGAAACCGGACACGCCGAATGCAGCGCAGCTGGCGCCGGCAATAATCAGCACCGCGCCGATGATCTGTTGTCGGTTCGGCTTTTCCCTGAATAGAAAATAACCGAATATCATGACCAGGGCGGGCAATATCCCGTTCATGAAGACCGCCCCATGGGCGGCCGGTGCATAGTTAAAGGCAGCGAAAAGGACCAAACAATAAGGCACCCCCGTCACAGTCGCCGCAAGCGCCATATTCCGAATGGTCATATGACGCCAAGGCTTTGCATATAAAACGTAAGGAAGCGACAGAAGACCCGAAATTCCAAAGCGAAACGCCATGATGTCATAAACCGTGAGCTCTGACTGGACCCCGGCGCGGCTGGTAACCAGCCAGCCGGACCAGATGATCACAATGATCAATGCTGCCGAGATGCCAATGACAGCATTTGGCGCAGATGAAAAAGATACTCGCGATGAAGAAGCCATGAAGCGTTGCCAGACCGTATTATTCTTGATTTTACGTCGTAATGTGCAGAGGAGAGAATTCCTTGAGGCAGGGTATCGAACGCACCCTGTGACTCAGAGGGTACGACAATTCATCCGGTTGGTAAACGTCGAAACTGGTAATAATCAGAACCCCGTCACGCATGGATCGGTATATTGCAAGCCGCCCTGAGGTCATAAACTGTTTTGCCGGTTATGGATTCCGTGGCTCTTGTCGCAAGCGGCACGTCTTCCCGCCCCCATTGAATAACAATGTTGCGCCGTGGAGTCGCCGCTTTATTCGGCCCGCCTCCATGCAGTATGCGCGGATGAATAGCAACCACAGAGCCCGGCGCGCATGTCGCGGTTATCACATCCCCCGCACGATAATCATCCGGGACGGACATGTTTTTTGATGGCAAATGCGATTGTTTGAGAAACCGGGTGGCACCGATCGCCTCGGTCATACCATCGACGCAGATCATTGTCCGGACCATCGCCGGGGCCACCGGCGAGATGAACCTGTTCGGATAATCGCGATGCCAGTTAATGCCACTTCCGATCCTCGGGGATTTCATCGTGAGGTTCGATAAATGTGCAATAACATCAGTTGTTTGCAGTATCTCCGAAACCATTTTCACTATATCGTCCGCAATGATGAAAGGAAGAGCATCCGGGCAAAATTTCACAATATCTCCAATGATGAAGATTGCGTTCTCATCCTCTCCAACCTCAACACCGTCACGCTTGTCCGCCGGCTGATCTCGCTCAAAGACACAAGATTCGGCCATTTCCTTATCAATCGCCGCCCTTTTGCAGGCGCAATCAAGCGATTCTGCAAGCTGTGACAGTTTATCCGCTGCGAAAACCGGTTCCGAAACACAAAATCCGTTCGTTCTATAGGCATCCAACATACTGCTCACCTAACCCTCTTTCACCCGCTTTGAGGACGGGTCATACATGGGTTTTAACGAGGCCTCGGCCGCTACAAGCCGACCTGCGACTTCGATCTCATATCGTGAGGCCAGCAGTTCCTCCGGACTTTCTCCTTTGCACGGGACGTAGCCAAGCCCGACGGACCCGCCCAGAGTATGACCATAGCTCCCGGAACAGATATAGCCCACGACCTTGCCGTCACGAAGAATGGGCTCATGATGAAAGAGCAACGGTTCAGGATCCTTCAGGCGGAACTGCAGGATACGTGACAAGGGCCCTGTTTCCTTGCGGGCCAGCACGGCATCCCGGCCTATGAAATCCGGTTTACCTGTTTTTACCGCAAAGCCAAGTCCCGCATCGATCACATGATCTCCCGCCGTGATATCATGACCGAAATGACGGAATGCCTTTTCTATCCGGCAACTGTCCATCATATGCATACCGCATAGTTTGAGATCGAGATCGGTGCCCGCCTCAAACAGGGTTTCGAACACATGCCCAGCCATGTCAGTGGACACATAAATCTCCCATCCCAGTTCCCCGACATAGCTGACGCGATGGGCTCGCGCGAGCCCCATTCCGATCTCGATCTCCTGCGCCGTTCCAAACGGGTTATGGGCATTCGAAAAATCGTTGGGGCTGACCTTGTTGAGAAGTCGGCGCGCGTTTGGCCCCATAACAGCCATGACCGCTTCACCTGCCGTCACATCGGTGATAACGACGCGATAATCGCCTGCATGCTTTTGCAGCCAGCGCTGATCCGCAAGGCATGTCGCCGACGGTGTGACCACCAGATAGGCGGTTTCGGACACTCGCGTCACCGTGACATCCGCCTCGATCCCGCCTTTTTCATTCAGGAACTGGGTGTAGACAATCTTGCCAACGGGAACCGAAAAATCACCCCCAGCAACATAGTTTAGGAACTTTTCTGCATCCGGCCCCTCAACACGCAGCTTGCCAAAAGAAGACATATCGTAAAGGCCGACATTTTCGCGAATAGCCCGATGTTCCGCCGCCGCGTTTTCAAACCAGTTCTGGCGCTTCCAGCTATATTTGTACTCCCGCTCCTGTCCAGGATTTGCAAACCAGTTTGCCCGCTCCCACCCCGCGTTCTCGCCCATCACCGCGCCCTGCTCCAGCAGATGATGATGCAGCGGTGAGCGGCGAATACCGCGTGCCGTGGCTTTCTGGCGGAACGGGAAGTGATCCGCATATAAAAGGCCCAGCGTTTCTTTCGACCGTTCAAACAGATAATGACGATTACCCTGAAAGGGCTGCATGCGTGCAATGTCCACATCGCCAAGGTCGAAGGGCTTTGCGCCATCCTCGATCCATTGCACGAGCGCCATTCCGGCGCCGCCGGCAGACTGTATACCGATGGAATTAAAACCGGCGGCCACCCAGAAATTATCAAGCTCCGGCGCCAGACCAAGGTGATAGGCGTCATCCGGTGTAAAACTCTCAGGCCCGTTGAAAAAGGTGTGAATTCCTGCTTCCGCAAGCACCGGCATCCGATTGACGGCATCGCTCAGGATTGGCTCGAAATGGTCAAAATCCTCGGGTAGCTGGTCAAACTCGAAATTCTGCGGGATGCCCTTCATCCCCCAGGGTTTTGCCACCGGCTCAAATGCGCCGAGCAGGAACTTTCCCGCATCTTCCTTGAAATACGCGCATTCGTCCGGGACGCGCAGCACAGGCAGCTGCGGAAGGTCCGGAATATTCTCCGTGACAACATAAAAATGCTCGCAGGCTTGCAGGGGCACATTGACGCCCGCCATACGGCCGATCTGATGCCCCCACATTCCGCCGCAATTGACGACCATGTCGGCCTCAATACGACCGGAGGCACCCGTTTCATCCTGCCAGTCAACACCAACGGCACGGCGTCCCTTAACGGGGATATGGGTGACCGCCACCCGCTCCCTGATCTGAACACCGAACTGGCGCGCCCCTTTTGCCATGGCAAGCGCAATATTGCCGGGATCCCCCTGTCCGTCGAGCGGTAGCCATACCGCCCCCTTCACACCATCGATATTGAGATACTCATAGCGTGCCTTGACCTCGGCAGGACTGATTTCCTCGACCTCGACATCGAAAGCCCGGGCCATGGAAGCCTGACGCAGGATTTCCTCCTTACGCTCCTCCGTCAGGGCAACCGTGATTGAGCCGTTCTGCTTGAGGCCTGTCGCAATGCCGGTTTCCGCTTCCAGTTTGCTGTATAGCTCTCGGCTGTATTTCGCCAGCCGGGTCATGTTTTTCGAGGCACGAAGCTGCGCGATCAGACCCGCCGCATGCCAGGTTGTTCCGGAGGTAAGCTGTTTCCGCTCCAGCAGGATGACATCTTTCCAGCCAAGCTTGCCCAGATGATAAGCAACTGAGCAGCCGATAACGCCGCCCCCAATAATGACAGCCCGTGCCTTCTTCGGCAGCTCATTCATGCCCGCATCCCCCACTGCTTCAAATTAAACCCCCAATCTCCCCTGACTGCCAAACAAGCGATATCAATGGACATGACGCGAGTATCCGGGATAGTGTTTGTCAAATGTACCAGAGATTTCGATCATTTTTCCTCCTCGCCGGTTTGTTCTTGCTCAGTGCCTGCACCTCAGCAGGCATCACGGTCGCAAATGCACCAGTCCCGTTTTTTGAGGGAACCATCGAAAGAGACATCGTCTTCGACGAAGAAAGCAAGCAAACACTCGATATTTATATACCGGATCGCGCAACCGAGGAAAGGCTTCCGGTCGTTATCTTCTTCTATGGTGGCCGATGGACAAATGGCGAGAAAGGAGATTTCGCCTTTGTCGGAACTACCCTCGCCGAACAGGGGTTTGTCGTCGTCATTCCGGACTATCGTAAATATCCGGATGTCCGGTTTCCGGCATTTGTGGAAGACGGCGCCAATGCCGTAGGCTGGGTTCACAAGAATATCGGAGACTATCGCGGGAAGTCTGAGACGCTCTTTCTATCCGGACATTCATCCGGGGCGCATATCGCTTCGCTCCTGATCGTTGATGAGCGATATCTGGAAGATGGCACGATTTCAGCCATCAAAGGGTTTGCAGGGCTCGCCGGCCCCTATTCCTTCACCCCCGAGGCAGAAGATGTGAAAATAATCTTCGGGCCGCCCTCCCAATATCCGCAAATGCAGGCAACGACCTTTGTCGACGGGAGTGAGCCGCCGATCCTGCTGCTGTATGGCCGTGACGATGAAATTGTCGCCCCCTACAACCTGGAACGGTTACGCCGCAAGATTGAAGAAAAGGGCGGACAGGTTCAGGCGAAATACTATTCCGACGTCGGGCATATAGAGATCATTGGTGCGATGTCATGGATCTGGCGGTATAAAGCACCGGTTGTTGACGATTTGGCCCTGTTTTTTCGCGAAAACTCAGATAATTGAGCTAGTCGGCAGGATCGGTCGCCTTCCTCTTATAGGCAAATTCGTCCCGCAGGACCCTTTTCAGGATCTTGCCTGACGGATTGCGCGGCAGGCTATCCCTGAGGAGTACTCTTTTCGGCACCTTGAACCCGGCAAGATGCTTCCGGCAATGCGATAGGAAGGCATCTTCGTCAAATGTCACGCCCTCTTTGGGCACAATGACGGCAACCGGCACCTCTCCCCATTTGTCATCCGGCAGGCCAATGACCGCCGCTTCCAATACGTCCGGCATCTGATAGATGACGCGCTCCAGCTCGGAGGAGGCGATATTCTCACCGCCGGAGATAATCATGTCCTTCTTGCGATCGGTAAGATAGAGAAACCCGTCTTCATCCAGCAGCCCGACATCGCCGGTCTTGAACCAGTCGCCAATCCGTGTTTCCGCCGTTTTCGCCGGATCGTTCCAGTAACCTTCGGTCACCTTCGGGCCACGCAGGCATATTTCTCCCTCTTCACCCGGCGAAAGCGGCTGCCCTTCGTCATCAACAATCCGGATAGAAACATGCGGCGTCGCGCGACCGGTGGAGCCAATCTTGTCAATCTCCCATCCGGGTTCCATGAAGGTGTCCCCGCTGCACGACTCCGTCAAGCCATAGGCGTCGATATATCGCCCGTTCGTAAAATACCTCTGGAATTCGAGGATTCGCCCCTCCGGTGTCTTTTCTCCGCCACCTATACACCATTCCAGGCTTCCAACGTCATAGTTTCCCTTATCCGGATGCTCCAATATTCCTGCGAGCATGATCGGCGCCAGCCAGGCACCGGTAAGCTTTTCAGTCTCGATTGCCGACAGCACCGCAAGCGGATCATATTCCCGATGAATCTTCAGCATGCCACCAAGCCACAGCACGGCCATGCCCGGCAAATCGAACGCACCGACATGATAAAGCGGACCGGTCACCAGCAACCGGGTCTGCTGGCTCAATCCGAGAACGACCACATGTTCCATGCTTTTCCAGTAGAAATTGTCATAGCTATGCATGACGCCTTTTGGCCGGTCCGTCGTTCCCGAAGTATACATGAGGCGGAAAAGATCACCGGGCCGGACATAGCACGGCTCGGGTACCTCACCCTCCACCCCTGAGAATTCAAGGATGTTTTTCTGCATTACATCGGATAAAATATGCTTTGGAATATTAACTTGCAGGATATCGTCAAACTCCGCATCTCCGATCAGGAGAGAAGCATTTGCGTTCCCGACGATATAGGCCACCTCATCTGTCGCCAGGCGATAGTTTATGGGGAGGAAAACAGCACCAAGATAGCTGGAGGCGCAGGCAATTTCGATAAAGGCTGGACTGTTCTTCATGAAAACAGCGACAACATCCCCCTTGCTGATCCCTTGCTCCGCAAGAAACCGGGCGAGCTGCCTGACACGCTCCCACAGCGCGCCGTAGCTGATACGGCTCTCCTCATAAACAATGGCTGTGTTTTCAGGCCAGCGTTGCGCATGGTATTTCAGAAAGCTGCTGAGATTGACCATTTCAAAATCCTCTCCTCAACCTCGCCCGGATGATCAGTAGGACCGCGGCATTCCGAGATCATGAATGGCGATGAAGTTCAAAATCATCTCTTCCGAGACGGGTGCGAAGCGGAACAAACGTGCATCCCGCCAGAGCCGTTCAAGATGAGACTCAGTAGCATACCCCATGCCGCCCATGGCCTGCATCGATCTTTCCGTCGCATTCGCGACCGCCTGCGCTGCAATCAGCTTCGCCGCATTGGCCTCGCTTCCGAACGGCTCACCGATATCAAACTGGGCGGCGGCCTTGTAGTTGAGCAGACGGGCGGATTCAATTTCCGCCTTTGCCTGGGCGAGAGGAAACTGGACTCCCTGATAGGCGCTCACCGGTTTATCGCCGAAAACCTTCCGGTCATTCGCATAGGCGACAGCGAGGCGGAGAGCGAGATCCCCGGCGCCGACCAGTCCAGCTGTTGTCACGATACGCTCTGTATTCAGGGTATCAAGCAGTTCCTTCCATCCGCCATGCAATGTTCCGACAAGTTCTTCCGGCTCGATCCGGACCTCGTCAAAGAAAACAGAACAGGAAGACAGGGTACGCGTCCCGACCTTGTCAATCGGATGATATGTCAGGCCCTCACGGTCCACATCAATCATGAACATGGATAGGCCGTCCGTGCGCTTTTGAACGTCCTCGACCTTTTTTGTCCGCGCAATGACCAGCATCTTCTGGGCCTGGTCAACCGCCGTAATCCAGAGTTTCTCGCCATTCAGGCGCCAGCCGTCACCATCCTCATCCGCGAATGTTTTAAGTTCCAGACTGTTGCTTCCCGCCCGCGCCTCAGTCAAGGCCATGCAGAAGTTGATCTCGCCGGAGACCAGCTTCGGCAGAAGCTCCTGCTTCATTTTTTCCGTGCCGTATTTGGAAATCGTCACGCCCCCGAATATCGGATTGATCATGAAGAGCTGACCAAGCGTCGATCCGCCGCCGCTGGCCGAGAGATTCTCGACAATCAATGCCATTTCCAGCATTCCCTGACCTGCCCCACCATACTCCTCGGGCAGCGCAACGCCCGCCAATCCGGCACCACAAACTGCCTGCCACAGCTCTGTCGGAAAGGCCTTTTTCTCATCCTGCTCCCGCCAATAGCTGAGACCGAATTCCTCACCGATCCGATAGGCGGTCGTGGCAATCATCTTTTGCTCTTCGGATAACCGGAAATCCATTGTTCTTCCCTTTTCTAGTTGACCAGCAATCTAAGCGGCTTTTCAAGATATGATTTTATTGAGTTCAGGAAGGCAAGGCCGCTCACGCCATCGAAAATTCGATGGTCGCAGGACAGCACCAACCCCATTTCCTGCTTCAGGACCGGCTTGCCTTTCTTGTTGGGCCGGAAAATCTCGCGAATACTTCCAACGCCGAGGATGGAGGACTGCCCGGGATTGATAATCGAACTCATGTAGGTGACATCGAACATACCGGCGTTGGAGACCGTCGTGGCGCCGCCGGTCATATCTTCCGCCGATAACCGGCCATCCCTCGTCTTTCCGACCATGGTCCGGGCAACCGCCGCGATTGACGCGATACTGCGCCCCTTCAGATCCCGAACGAGGGGGGCATAAAGGCCATTTTCCGTATTGACGGCAACGCCGACATCAATAGATCCAAGCGACAGAATTTCGCCGTCCTGCCAGACGCAGTTCGCCTTTTCATTATCCGCAAGCGCCCTCGCAACAGCTGCAATAACAAGATGGTTTATGCTTATCTTCAGGCCTTCATTCTCGTCATTCAATTGCTTCCTGAGAGTCAGCAATCTTCCGGCGTCGACCTCCGTCGACAGATAGAAATGCGGTGTGTCCCGTTTCGCTTCCGTCAGCCGCCTTGCAACCGTTGCCTCATAGGATGTCGGACTGCGCCGTTCATTTGCAGCGGAGACGGCCGATGCTGTTCCCCCTGCAACAGCGCGTCGCACATCTTCCGCCTTGATGCGACCCCGCGGGCCAGACCCCGAAACGAGACTGAGATCAATATGATTCTGGCGCGCAATACGCTTTGCGAGCGGCGTCGCAATAATCCTTGCCGAGTTGGTGCTTCTTGAAGTTTTTGGTACTGGTGCCGCGGACTTATCAGACGCGGACGATAGTTCATTTTTTTCTTCCGGCTTCGCCTCTGCGGATATGGTTTTCTGAGGGGCCGACGCCTGCCCGACATCCCACTGTGCGAGAGCAACGCCAACGGAAACGGTTTCGCCCGCTGGAACAAGGATATCATGTAATATGCCGTCAGCTGGCGCCTCGATCTCGTTGGCGATCTTTTCCGTTTCGACCACCAGGACAACATCATTTTTCTTGAAGCTGTCGCCAGGCGCGACCAGCCATTCAGAGATTGTACCCTCCGTCATGGTCAATCCCAGCTTTGGCATGATCAACTCGGTGCCGTTCGACATTCTTACTTCCCTTTGAAATTCGCGGGCCGCTTTTCCAGAAAGGCGGTGCATCCCTCATGGGCATCCTCGGAATCCAGGACGAGACCGATCAGGCTCTGCTCATAGGGCAAGGCCGCCGAAAGAGGCATGTCCGCCCCATGGAGTAATCCGCGCTTCAAAAGCTTCAGAACAAGCGGTGACTTCTGGGCAATCTTGTTGGCCTCTTCATAGACAACTGTCATCAGCTCCTCTGCGGGCACCACCTGATTGGCAAGACCAAGATCAACCGCCTCCTGCGCGCCGATCTGATCGCCTGTAAACATGAGCTGTTTTGCCCGGCATAGAGGAATCTGCCGGATTATCCGCTGTGTACCGCCAGCACCCGGAAACAGCCCAAGCGTTATCTCCGGCAGGCCCAGTCTTGATTTTTCCGAGAGGATGCGAATATCAAGCGCCAGGATGAGTTCGGTTCCCCCGCCCAGTGCCCAGCCGTTTATGGCACCGATAGTCGGCTTTTCACAGCTTTCGATCCGACGGAAAACCCGATGAATGACTTCCGCAAACTCCTGATAATGCGCGAGGCCCTGACGCGAGTTCAAATCGCTGATGTCACCACCTGCGATAAAGGCCCTGTCACCGGAGCCGGTAAAAACGATCACCCGCACGGATTCATCATTTTCAAGGGATGTGAGGGCCTCTTCCATCTCCAGAAGGGTCGGGACATCAAGGGCGTTCAGCGTTTTCGGGCGATTTATGGTGAGTGTCGCGACAGGTCCGTCTTTCTCGATCAGAATAGCTTTTTCGGCCATAATTTATTCTCCAGGTATTTAAGCGAGAACCTGCTCGACGGCGGCAATGACTTTGTCCGCATTCGGCAGATATTGACTTTCAAGTGACTTGGCGAAGGGAACCGGCATAAAGGGAGCTCCCACACGGACAATCGGCGCATCCAGCTCATCAAAGCCGATGTCCGCCATCCGGGCCGCGATCTCGGCACCAACGCCGAAGCTGGTCACGGCTTCGTGAAGGATAACCAGCCGGTGAGTGCGCGAGAGCGATTCAAGAACTGCCGCTTCATCCCATGGCTGGATGGAGCGCAAGTCGATCACCTCCGCCTCGATCTTTCTTTGGGCAAGCGTTTCTGCTGCAGCGAGCGCCGTATTAACAGGTGCACCGTAACTGACAATCGTTACATCTGTGCCCGACCGCATCGTGCGCGCTTTTCCGATCGCAACATCTTCATCGGTCTCACTCATTTCCCCTTTCAGGGAATACATCGCCTTGTTCTCGATAAAAATGACAGGATCCGGGTCCGCAATGGCGGCTTTTAGAAGCTTGTTTGCATCGGACGGATTGCTTGGCACTACGACTTTCAGTCCCGGGATATGGGCAAACCAGGCTTCAAGACACTGCGAATGCTGCGGACCGGCATTGACGCCCCCACCATGTGGTGTACGCAGCACCATGGGAACCGAGCACTGGCCACCGAACATGAAGCGCGCCTTCGCCGCCTGATTGACCAGCGCATCCATGGAAATCGCAACGAAATCCATGAACATGATTTCCACGACCGGCTTCAGCCCGCTCATGGCCGCGCCGACGGCCGCGCCGACAATGGTCGCTTCGGATATCGGCGTATCACGCACCCGCAATTCGCCATGCTTGTCCAGAAGGCCGCGCGTCACCCCAAACGGACCGCCCGCCTGGGCGACATCCTCGCCGAAGAGAACAACAGACGGATCCTCGCTCAATGCCTCGTCCAGCGCCATATTGATGGCTTTGGCATATCTCACTTCAGCCATCGTCAGAGGCCCTCCCCTGCCGTATAGACATCCGTTCTGGCACGCTCGAAATCCGGATCGCTTCCGCCGCGCCCGGCGTCAACCGCATTTGAAATCTTCTGATTTATCTTGTCGCGGACAGACTGCATTTCTTTTTTTGTTACCCGTCTCGTCGCAATCAGTTTTTCGAACTTGGCAATCGGGTCATGCTCGGAGAGTGAGGTCATTTCCTCCTCCGTGCGATACTTCTGCGGATCACCCTCAAAATGACCCCGGACGCGATGTGTTATGCATTCCAGAAGCTGCGGGCCGTCGCCCCGGCGCGCGGCAGCGGTCAGTTCTTCCGCTGCCTTGTGAACTTCCAGAATCTCGTTCCCGTCGACGCATTGCGACGAGATATCGAATGCCGTGGCGAGATCTCTTACATTGGCCACGAACTGGAGGTTTGCCGGAGAAAATTCAGACCACCCATTATTCTCACAAATGAAGAGAACCGGCAGCTTCCACAGCGCAGCCAGATTGAAACTCTCGTGAAGAACGCCTTCCGCAAGGGCGCCATCCCCGAAAAACACAACGGCAATCGCATCGTTCTTCCTGACCTGATGCGCGAGCGCGCTGCCGATGGCGAGCGGAATACCGGCACCGACAATGCCGTTTGCCCCCAGCATCCCGACGGACATGTCCGCCACATGCATGGAGCCGCCCCGACCACCGCAAATGCCTTCTTCCTTGCCCATAATTTCAAGGAAGAAGCTCTCAAGCTCAACGCCCTTCGACAAGGCATGCCCGTGACCGCGATGATTGGATGCCAGTGTATCTTGCTTTTCCAGAGCGGAGGTAACGCCGACGCACACGGCCTCCTGTCCGACACTTAAGTGGATAAAACCAGGAACTTCGCCATCGGCGAATAATGAGGACAGTTTATTCTCGGCCTCCCGGACCAGCAGCATCCGTTCGTAAAAATCCAGCAACTGCGCTTTGGAAGCAGATTTTCCTGCTTTTGTTGATTTCATCCCGCGCCCCTAATTTGACAAGGCATTATAAATATCTTGATTATATTTCTATATGAGAATAGTTTTCTGTCAAGAGAATATCCTGTTAGCAAAAGCATATTGACTTTGATGACAGAAACGCATGCGATGATTGGATTTAATTGGCTTTCTTGTTACATTTCAATCGTGCTAGGATTTGCTGTTCGTTGAGTAGGGATTAAGTTCCAAATTGCCCGAATGAAAACAAGATTGTTGCGTTTTAAGTGATAAAAATACGATGCAAATAATACGAATAGCCCTGTACTATGGATAGTGAAACAATTCCCCAAACCAAGCTGGTTGGTGCTCTGGTCGGCGGCATCAGCGTCCTGCGTTACTTGAGTGCGAGCAGCTCTCCACTTGGCGTGACGCAAGTTGCCCGCGATCTGAATATTAATCCGAGCACCTGTTTTAACCTGCTCAGGACACTGGTTCATGAAGGGCTTGTCGTTTTTAATCCGGACACAAAAACATACCAGATCGGTCTTGGGCTGGTTGAAATTGCGCATTCTGCCCTCAATGGTGCCAGCCTTGTACGGCTGGTGCAGCCGCTGCTCGATAAAATTTCAGTCGAAAATCAGGTAACCCTCACCTTGTGGCAAAAAATGCAGGATGACCGCGTTATGCTGATTGCCAATTCGGGGCCGGGCTCCGTTATCAGTATCAATATGAATGTCGGTCAGCGCCTGCCCTGCTTTGTCGGCGCTCTCGGTCGCTGCTATGCCGCCTTTTCCGGCCTGTCGAAACAACAACTCAAATCGGCCTATTCCAAGATACGCATCGAGAACCCTGTTCCTTTTGAAGAATGGTATGACAGTCTGGCCGATGTCCGGGAGAGCAAATGTGCAATTGACGAGGGCAACTTCTCGCAAGGATTCACTACTGTTTCTGCCCCCGTGTTCGATGCAGAGAACCGTCCCGCTATGACTATCAGCGCCGTCGCAGTCACTGCACAACTCGATAAAAAGAAACTGGAAAAAATAGCAGAGGCGGTGAAGCAGACGGCCGCAACCGTCACGGCCGCAATTCAGGGAATGCCCCAGAAAAGCTAAGCAAAAAAGGATGAACGGGATAATCCCGCTCATCCCGACATTTCTTACTGACCCAATGTCGCCGGATCAACTTTCGCGAAGACTTCATTCCAGAGCATGTCGGCCATCGCCGCATTATCCCCTTTGATGGGTTCGAACTTTGCTTCCCATTTTTCAATCAGCTCGACGAACTTGTCCATCAACGGTTCCGGATCCGCAATTTTATATTGCGTTTTGGCCGTTTCAATCACGGTCGCCCGGTCGGTCTTCAGGAACTCGCTCACTGAGTTTTTAAGCCCTTCAGATGGCTCGATCAGTTCCACACCTTTTTCTTCCAGCATTGCTTCGGCTTCAGCGTCCTTCACCATATAGCCCGCAGATGTGTCAATCAGGCCAATGGCAGCATTTTTCATGAGGATTTCACGCTCTGGAACACTGAGTGTATCCCAGTATTTTGCACTAATGGAGAAAATACCCCATGACCGATATGTACCAAGATTAAGGATTGTCGCCTTCTTTGCGATATCCCAGATGCTGTGGCTTTTCATCGCACCAATCGGCTGCATCACAACATCCACCTGGCCGCGGGAAATGGATTCATACATTTCACTGGACGGCATGGAAACAGGAATAGCGCCCACATAGTCCAGCCAGCGAGACCACAGCGCCCCGGCCGCGCGAATCCTCATGCCTTTCAGTGATTCCAGCTCGCTGACGTCTTCCTTGCCGAGCAGCTGATACGCGGACGTACTGGCAGATCCGAGAACCACGAGTCCATTTCTCTTGTAGTCATCCAGGCAGCCCTGGCAGTGCAGGAAGTTGAACTCCGTTACCGCGGCGGAAACGGCCGGTGGGTAGGTGCCATAAATCGCCATATCCGCGATCAGGCTTGCGTAAGGGAATTCAGCCGGATAATAGCCAAAGACAATCTGACCGACATCGGCCACGCCGTCCCGCAGCCCCTGAACCATGTTTTTACCGCCGAGCAGAGAGCCGCCGGCGAAAAGCTTGAAGGTAAGCTCACCGTTTGAATCTTTCTCTACCCGCTCGATAAACGGCTCTGCACCAAATTCAACGACCGGGTTCTTCGGTGACAGGAAGGACGCGAACCGTCCCTGATCTTTCGCGAGCGCCGTCCCGGACAGGGCAACAGAAGCCGCGAGGGCCAGTCCCGTCACTAGCGACGTGTTGGATATTCTTTTTATCATAATTACTTATCCTCTCTTTTTTATTTTAGTTGGTTTTACGGGTTAAAGTTTCGATTTTACGGATACCGTCAGTTCATCAACTGCGGCAGCCACAGGCTTATTTCCGGGAAAATGATCAGCAGCGACATGGTGATCAGGTCTGCGACAAGGAACCACAAAATTCCCCGGAATATGGTGATTGTTGAAATGGCATCCCCCACGATCCCCTTGATGACGAACACATTGAGACCGACAGGAGGCGTTATCAATGCGATCTCCAGAAACTTGGCAATCAGGATGCCGAACCAGATCAAGTTGATATCGGAGGCTTCCGCGACCGGCAGAAAGATCGGCAGCGTCAGTAGCATGATACCGATGGGATCCAGAAACATACCCAGAAGCAGATAGACCACGGCCATTCCCGCCAGAATCATCAGTGGACTGACCGCCGAAGCCAGAACGAAATCCGACAGAAAGTCCGGTATGCCGGTCAGGGCCAGAAAGCGGGTCAGGATAGCGGCGCCGATGGCGATCACGAAAATAGCCGCCGTACTCACCAGCGTCTCGGAGACCGACTTCCTGATCAGTTCAAGGTTGAGCTTACGCCGGATTGCCGCGACCACAAAGGCGAGCAAGGCACCAACGGCCCCCGCCTCCGTAGGTGTAAACACGCCAATAAACAACCCACCGATAACGGCGAATATGATCACCAGCAACGGCCAGGTCTCACCCAGCGAGTAGAACCGCTCATGCCAGGTTGGGAGCAGGTCCTTATCCGGCGCCAGAGCTGGATTTGCCTTCACACGGATTACAACCATTCCTGCAAACATTACCGCGGTGAGCAAGCCTGGTATGATGCCGGCCACAAAAAGCTGACCGATGGGAACCTCTGCAAAGACACCATATATCAGCAGCATAATGCTGGGCGGGATCATGGACCCAATAGTCCCTGCCGCAGCCACAACGCCCGAAGCCAGACCCTTGTCATACTTATAGCGCAGCATCTCCGGCACGGCGATCCGGCCCATTGCCGCCGCGCAGGCCAGGCTCGATCCGGTGACAGCAGAGAACCCGGCGCTTGCACCGATGGAGGCAATCGCAAGCCCGCCAGGCAATGCCGACAACCATAACCGCGCTGTTCTGAACAGGCCATCCGTCATTTGAGCGTGATAGGCCACATATCCCATCAACAGGAACATAGGAACGGAACTCAGTGTCCAGTGAGCCGCAAAGTCATACGGGATCGCTGTAATAATGCCCCACATCGCACCGGAGCCAAGCAGGAAGTAGATACCAACGGCACCCACGAATCCAAGCGCCACACCCACCGGCACATAGAGCAGCATCAGCAGGACCATAACGGCCAGGCCGACAAAACCAATCTGTAAATCATTCATCGAAATGGTCTCCCGATGCAGCCTGTTCTTCGGTTTCGTGGAAAGTTTTTTCCGTGAGGTAGCGCCAAAGTTTGTAAAGCAACAGCAATACGAGGGCGCCGCAGCCGAAAGGCACAAAGAAACGTCCCGGCCAGACGGTGACCTGGGCCTCGCCCATTACATATTCGCCGATTTCATATTTGCCGACCGCATCGCCCCAGAGCCGCCATGTCAGTGCCGCGAAATAGATGGCCGAGATAATTGTCGAGAAAATCATAACCAGACGGCGACCCTGGCTTGCGAGTCCATTCGTCAGGAGCTCCACACGAATATGGCTGTTCTCCTTCTCGACCTGAGCCAGAGGCAGGAACACAATGGCGACCATCAAATAGGATGCCACCACGTCCATCGTCCATAGAAACGGCGAATTGAACAAATACTTGCTGAAAACATCGAGACTTATCTGTAAAAGCATTATCACCAATGCGGCACCTGCCAGCATGGTGAAGCTTCCCGTGATAAGGTCGAGAAACCGCTTTATCATCCGCACCTCCCAGAGCGCTTTTTCTTTTTTATATCGAGCTTAGAGATGCCGTTGGCATGCCTCTCAAAAATTCTCTTTACAGAATAATGTTTTTTATGAAGAATACAATATCTTTTTAATCTGTGGACAGAACTTTGTATTTTTAGGTATCAAAGTTAGCCATCCCAACAAAAACAGGACAAAATTGATGGACTTCACATTCACAGAAGAACAGTTGCATATCCGCGAAACAATCAAGCGGTTTTGCGAAGCGGAGATAAAGCCGCTGGTCTTCGATGCGGAAGAATCCGAATCTTTCCCAAAGGAAATGTTCAAGAAATGGGGCGATCTCGGAATACTCGGAACGCGCTACCCTGTCGAGAGCGGCGGGACCGGAATGGACAAAATCACGGACTGCATCATCCGCGAGGAATTGAGCTATGTCTGTCAGGCCTTCGCTTCCAGCATGTCCGCCCACTCCCACCTCGGCATATGGCCTATCTGGAAAGCCGGAACGGACGATCAGCGAGAACGCTTTTTCAAGCCGGCGCTTGCCGGGGACAAGATTGCAGCTTTCGGACTGAGCGAGCCGGATGTCGGCTCTAATGTCCGGGGATTGAAAACGCGGGCGGAAAAGATTGATGGCGGCTGGGTCCTGAACGGCTCGAAAATGTATATCACCAACGCGCCAATCGCCGATTTTATCCTGCTGGCCGCCAGAACCTCGCCCGAACCAACGGCAGACGCCATCAGCCTGTTTATCATTGAAATGCCGAACAAGGGATTTGACATTTCAAAACTCAAGAAAGAGGGTATTCGCAGTTCCGAGACAGGGCTAATCTTTATCAATGACGCCTTCATCCCGGACGATTGCCTTTTAGGCGGACAGACCGGCACCTACCCTGTTATCTTGGACTCGCTAACCGAGAACCGCGTCGGCGTTGCAGCCAATTCCCTGGGTATTGCCCGCGCGGCGCTGGATGCATCGATCTCTTACGCGCGTGATCGGAAAATCGGCAGCCGCAAAGTTGGCGACTTTCAGGCCATTGCGCATAAACTGGCCGATATGAGCGCCGAAATCGAAGCAGCAAAATGGATTGTCTATCATGCAGCTTGGTGCGTTGATCAGGACAAACTGACGAATGCGACCGCATCGAAAGCAAAACTGATATCATCCGAGGTGGCTCTCAGGGTAACGGAGAGTGCTATCCGGATTCACGGGGGAGCCGGTATAATGCGGGAATATCCTGTCGGCCGCTTTCATCGAGATGCTTTTGTCTATGTTATCGGCGAAGGGACAAGCGAAATTCAGCGCAACATAATTGCCCGCAGTTTGGAGCTTTAAAATAATGAACAACAATGCAACCGAATTCCAAACCCTGACATTTGAGATCAAGGACAATATCGGCCTTGTGACGCTCAATCGCCCGGAAAGCAAGAACGCGCTGGATCTGCCAATGCGTGCGGACCTGACCAAGGTGATCCTCGACATTCGCCATAACAAGGACATTGCCGCCCTTGTCATTACGGGGTCAGGCGGTGCTTTTTGCGCAGGGGGCGACCTTAAATCCTTAAGCGAAGCGCGGCGACCGACCACGACCAACCGCACCCGAATCCAAGATTTGCATCTTTGGTTCCGGGAACTCGTCGACCTTGAGCTCCCCGTCATCTCGGCGGTTGACGGCCCGGCATTTGGCGCCGGATTTAACCTCGCCCTTGCCGCGGATTTCGTATTCGCCTCACCGCGCGCCCGTTTCTGCGCTGTCTTTGGCCGGATCGGCCTTGTGCCCGATCTCGGCGGCTTTTTCCTGCTTCCGCGAATTGTCGGACTGCAGGCAGCGAAGGATATCGTTTTCACCGCCCGAACGTTGAAGCCGGAGGAGGCGAAATCACTTGGGATCGTTCGCGAGATTGTACCGGAAGATGATCTTCTTGCGCATGCCATGGCGTTTGCTGGCCAGTTCAAGAGCGCGTCCCGGGATGCCATCGGAATGGCAAAGACAATCCTCAACAAATCATCGGAGCTGGATCAACGCGCGCTTTCCGAAATGGAGAGCTATGCCCAAGCGATATGCCTGGATACGGAATATCACCATGATGCCGTTTCCCGGTTCCTCAAAAAAGAACCCCTGAAATTTAACTGGGACACTGAAAAAATAAAATAACGAGGCCCTTTAAATGAAAAAAGCAATTATCACGGGCGCCTATGACACCGATGTCGGGGAGCTCCATGGCAGCAGCAGCATGGGATTACATGCGGAAGCCGCCCTCGGGGCGATCGCCGATGCGGGACTGAATAAGGCGGATATCGACGGTGTGCTCTGCGCCTATTCCTTTACCGAACCACATCTCATGCTAAGCTCGGTTTTCTGCGAATATATGAATATCCAGCCGAAATTTAACGCCGCCATTGAAGTTGGTGGCGCGACCGCCTGCGTCATGGTGATGCAGGCCGCGGCCCTTGTGGAAAGCGGGATGTGTCGCAACGTTCTGGTTGTCACTGGTGATAACCGATTGACCGGCATGCCGAAGGGCGGCGCGGTCGCCACTCTCGCAAAGGTCGGTCACGCCCAGTATGAGCACCCCTACGGTATGTCCGTTCCCGCCGCCTACGCCCTCGTCGCCAATCATTACATGAATGAATATGGCACCACGTCTGAGCAGTTGGCCTCAATATCCGTCTCCGCCCGCGAACATGCCATACGCAATACGAAGGCACATAGAAGAACACCCATCACCATTGAGGATGTGTTGAAGAGCCGCATGATTGCCAGCCCGCTTCACGTTCTGGACTGCTGCCTCATTTCAGACGGCGGCGCGGCGATCATTGTCAGCGCGGCGGAGACCGGAGCCGACGCAGCGAAAAGGCCGATCGAGATTCTGGGAACGGGCCAAGGACATACGCATGAACATATCATGGCTGCCCCTTCCCTCAGTGATTTTGGCTGCAAACATGCGGCGCATACGGCATTTGGGCGCGCCGGCATTACGGCGAAAGACGTGGATGTCGCCGAAATATATGACTCCTTCACCATCACCCTTCTGGTAGAGCTGGAATCCATCGGCTTTTTTGAGCGCGGCGAAGCGGGTCCTGCCTGTCTTTCCGGCGCGCTAAAACTGGACGGCCAACTTCCCTGCAACACGCATGGCGGCCTGATGAGCTATGGCCATTCCGGGGCAGCAGGCGGCATGTTCCATGTTGTGGAGGCCGTCCGTCAATTGCGCCATGAGGCGGAGGGACGGCAGGTCAAGGACAGCGAAATCGCCTTTGTCCATGGGGACGGCGGCATTCTATCCGCCCATTGCTCACTCGTTTTCGGGAGGACATGAAAATGACCGAAAAGCCAATTCCAGTCCCCAATCCCGATTCCATTGAATTCTGGAAGGCCTGCAATGAGGAAAAATTCCTTATCCAGACCTGTAACTCCTGCGGAAAGAACCAGTTCTATCCGCGCGCGATCTGCAAACATTGCCATGGCAGTGACCTAGATTGGCAACCGGTCAGTGGCCGGGGAAAGGTCAAGACCTTTACCATCGTAAACCATGCGCCAAGCCCGGCTTTCAAGGAAGACCTGCCCTATGTGCTGGCATTGATCGATCTGGAGGAAGGCGTCCGTGCGATGATGAATGTTATCGGGTGTGATGTCGCGGATGTTTATATCGGCATGGCTATCGAGCTAACGTTCGAGGCACGCGGCGATCAGAAAATCCCCCAGGCAAAAGCAATTTGAAATGAGACCAATGCTGACATTTGAAAAATTAACACCGGGAGACAATCTCGGGACCAATACCCAGTATTTCGATGATGACGTCGCTGCGGATTGGCTCGAACTGTTTCCGGAAGATAAAAAGGATCTGCCGGAGCTACCGCCAGGCATGATTTCCGCAATCACCATGCGCGCCTTTCTCGCGACGGCGCAGCCGCGCCCGAAAGGCAATATTCATGGTACACAGGAATTCACGGTGCATAAATTTCCTAAACTCGGAGATAAAATTATCACCACAACCCTCTGTAAGAAAAAAGAAACCCGGAAGAATAACAACTGGGTCTATTTCGAAACACAATCCCATGACCAGAACGGCGAACTGTTGTTCACCGGTTCCATGGGCATCATCTGGGGAGGGTGAGATGCAGAACCTTATTGAAAGCAGCCTCACGGTCGATCATTCGACAATTCAGAAATATGCGAAGATCACGAATGACTATAACCCCATTCATGTTGATCCGGAATTTGCCAAGAATACGCCGTTTGGCGATGTGATCGCCCATGGAACGATGTCACTCTCCCTCATCTGGCAATCCGCCGCCCGCAGCTTCGGCAAGGATGCCGTCGCCGCGGCGAAACTGAACATTCGCTTCTCAAAGCCCGTGCGGAACGGCGATACGGTCACGGCCGGCGGTCACCAGTCAGCCGATCATCCGAACCGGTATGAGGTTTTCGTAAAGACACAGAATGATGATGTCGTGATAAAGGGCTGGCTTGAGCTTTAATCGGCCCCTGGTTTCTCACATAACGAATAAAGGCACCGAGAAATGATCTGGACGCATGAACATGATGAGCTGAGAAGCGTTACACGCAAGATCATCGACCAACATATCAACCCCTATGTTGATCAATGGGAGGAAGAAGGAATTTTTCCGGCCCATCAGGTTATGAAAAAGCTTGGCGAGGCAGGCCTGCTTGGGATTGGAAAGCCGACCGAATATGGTGGCTCCGCTCTCGATTTTTCATTCGAGGTCGCCTTTGCCGAGGAACTTGGCAATCTCAGGACCATGGGAATTTGCTCCGCTATTGGCGTTCAGACCAACATGTGCACACCGGCTCTTACAAACTATGGCTCTGAAGAACTGAAAGCCGAGTATCTCGCGCCGACGATCGCCGGAGATCTCGTCGGCTGTATCGGCGTTAGTGAAGCCGGCGCAGGGTCGGATGTTGCCAACATCAAAACCACCGCCGTGAAGGACGGAGACGACTACATCATCAACGGCAGCAAAATGTGGATCACCAATGGTGTTCAGGGCGACTGGATTTGTCTTCTGGTTAACACTTCAGGCGAAAACGGACCGCACCGCAACAAATCGCTGATCGTCGTCCCGCTGAAATCGAAAGGCGTCTCCGTCGGCAAGAAGCTTGATAAAGTCGGCTATAAATCCTCAGATACCGCCCTTCTCTTCTTCGATGACGTTCGCGTCCCACAGCGGAACCTGATCGGAGAGGAAGGCAAGGGCTTCATATACCAGATGCAACAGTTCCAGGAGGAACGTCTGTTCGTCGTTGCCCGTTCCATCCGCTTTCTGGAAATTGCGATTGAGGAGACCGTCGAATATCTCTCCCAGCGCGTCGCTTTCGGCAAACCATTGCTGGACAACCAGATCATCCATTTCAAGATTGCGGAGTTCCAGTCGAAAATCGAGTCCGTGCGCGCGCTCCTATATCAGGCCACCGAGAAATATGTAGCAGGCGAGAATGTCACCAAACTTGCAAGCATGGCGAAATTCCTCATTGGCCGGCTTTCTATGGAAATTCCGGTGGAACTGACTCAGTTCTGGGGTGGTCAGGGCTTCATGAATGAAACCTTCATTTCCCGCGTATATCGGGAAGCCCGGCAAACAGCTGTCGGCGGGGGTGCGAATGAAGTGATGCTTCAGGTCATCTGCAAGGAACTGGGCATCATGCCCTCGCAGAAGTAATATTTCACGGGTTCTTTGATGTCTGAATTGCTCCAGGAATATCGCGCTCTTGACCGGTTTGTAAGTAAACTCGGCCCGGATGGCTTCAATAAGCTGACGCCCGGAACGACCCGAAGCGTCTATGATCAGCTCAGCCATATCGCCTATTTTGACAAGGTATCGCTTCTTGCCATCGAAAATCCTGCGGCTTTCGCCGACCTTGCCGAGGAGTTTGCACCAAAATTTACCGAAAAGCCTCTTGCCGAGACTGTCCGTGAATATCTTGCCATTCACGATCCCGAAGAACTGATCGATGTTTGGCGCGGCTGGTACGAGCGGCTTTCGGCGCATCTTGATGATCTACCGGACAAAGGCCGGCTACCCTGGTTTGGCCCGGATATGAGCGTGAAATCATTCGCGACCGCGCGCTTAGCGCAAACCTGGGCACATGGACAGGACATTTATGATGCCCTCGGTCATCAGCGCGATCACACTGACCGCATAAAGAATATCGCGCATCTTGGCGTTATCACTTTTGACTGGTCCTTCACCAACCGGAACATGACACCGCCGGAGACAAAAGTGCGCGTCGAGCTTGTTTCTCCATCGGGTGCCAACTGGCTATGGAACGACCACCCGGACCTTCCGAGCATTGTCGGACGGGCCGAGGAATTCTGCCTTGTGGCAACACAGCGGCGGAATATTCGGGACACGGACCTGGAGATAACGGGTGCGGACGCCATGCTCTGGATGGAGAATTGCCAGTGTTTTGCCGGTCCTCCCCTAACCGGTCCCGAACAAGGGGTTCGGCTGCAAAATTACGCCGGATAGAAGCGGCTATTTTTTAAGGCTCTTGTCGCAAATAAAACCCCCTACCTAGACCCTCCTCTCAGCCGCAAGCCCATTCCTTAGGATGAACCTATTGTTGATAAACGAAAAAATGAGCATAGGTCATATATAGAAGGTATGTGAACTGTCGGCGCGTGTTGCCCGGCAAGCAAAAATCTAGGAGGTTTTATGTCTACACCTGACAAGGACAATGAAACATACAAGGTTCGCGAAGTCGTCGGTCGATTTGACGACACGACCCAGTTCGAAGATGCCATTGAAAGTGTAGAAAAATCAGGGACGGATCGCGCCGCGATCAACCTGATGGCCAGTCATGATGCGGTAAAGGCCAAACTCGGCCATAGATACGAATCGATTGCGGAATTCAAGGATACCCAGAATATTCCCCGGCAGCTCTTCGCTGACAGACACGAGAGGGCGGAAGGCAGAGCAGCCGTCATGGGCATACCCATGTATATTGGCGGCGCAGGCGCTGGCATGGCCGTGGTTGCTTCCGGTGGGACGCTCGCCTTTGCCGCTCTTATCGCGGCCGCGGGTGCAGCAGCGGGCGCCGGCATAGGGTCCCTCGCGGCGCTCGCCATCTCAAAACAACAGGCGGACAACCTCTCAGACCATCTGTCGAGTGGCGGCCTGCTCTTATGGGTGGAAGTCCGGGATGAAGAGCACGAGAAGGAAGTCATTTCAATTCTTGAAAAAGCGGGTGGTCAGGACGTCCAGGCCCTTTCAATCACCCGGAGCTGGGGGACTGACGACATCCCGTTGCATGACTTCAACCCCGACCCCTTGCTGCGTTAACTCTCACATCAATTTGCGGCGAGAACACTCCCTACCCTGCCAGGTCAATGCATCGTTGTGCTTTGATGATTCGTATAGACTTTCAGATTAACGCCACTCTTGGTGACGGTGCGCGTGAGTGGGATTGTCTGTAAAACGGCTGTCCTTATCGGCACGACAAGACCCGTTTTCTTGAGTTCATTGGCCCAGCCTGAAATCACGGTATGGGCAATACGGGTGGTCGCCGGCTGAAGAAAATCAGAAATAAGGTCCGAGATATATGACTCGCTACCGGATTGCGCCAGCGCCAGTGACTGCAATAGCCGCCATTCATCCAGGGAAATGCCGTCACAACACGGGCAGCGGATATCAACGGTGCGGCTGTGACCAGCGACGACCAGCGACAAGAAATTATCCAGTGACATCAAGCCCTCGGGACATTTCGCGCGCGAATATGCCTCCCTGAGCGTTTCGTAGGGAGAGTAATTCTGTTGCAGCCCATCGGCCCAGAACCTCATGCCCCAGAGCGTCAGCTGTTCCGGAAAATATAGATCTGTCAGATTGTTTGGTTTTAAATTTGGGGAGGTCATTTCCTATGCTCGATATTAAAATAGCTTCTTATTAGTAATGATAATCATTCGCATAAACAACCCCTTTTTTTGGAATTTCTGGCTATCTTCCTTTGATGAGGGTTGTCGGCAAGCAGGACGCCGCCGATTAACTGCAAGAGCGATCCACAACCGGTGGCGCCGGGCTAATTGCCTTGATACCGGCCAATCGCCATATCGCGCAGTTTCGTTTTCTGGATTTTTACGCCATTTGCACTTTCCGTTGTCGGAAAGGCATCCAGCACAAACACCTTGAGCGGCACCTTGTAATGCGCCAGCAAAGACTTTGCGTTATGAATAATCTCTTCCTCGTCCGGCAGAGTCTGGGCATCCGACGCGATGACAAACGCAACAGGCCGGGTCTTGCCGTCTACCTCTATGCCAACCACCTGACATTTCCCGACAGAGTCATTTTGCTCAACGACTTCCTCAATTTCCTTTGGATCCGTCAGGAAGCCAGAGAGGCGTAAAAAATCACCGTTCCGCGCAATATAGACAAATGTGCCATCCTTGCGGAGAAAGCCAACGTCATTGCTGTGAAAAAATCCTTCCGGATCAATGGCTTTGGCGGTTGCCTCTTCGTTGCGATAATATCCGATAAAGTTTGTCGGAGAGCGAAACTCCAGAACACCGATTTCTTCAGGCTTGCAGAGCTCGCCTGTTTCCGTGTTCCGCACCCTGAGCTCCGTTGCCTCTCCGGTGAACTTTCCGCCCCCCTGCAAACGCTGTTCGACCGGCAATGACAGAGGCTGGGTCGATAAAATGGCATGAAGCTCGCTCGCGCCATACAGCCCGGTCAGCGGCACACCGGCCGCGGCCATTTCCCGCAGCTTTTCCTCCATTCCCGGGGTGAAAGACGCGAAGCCGCAAATGCGGGCGTGAGCGAAGGTGCCCTTATCCTTTTGCCAGATCTGCCGATACATCTCGTCACTGCCGAACAGATGCGTAATCCTATTCGCCTTTACTGTCCGGATTAACAAATTCAGATCGAAACGGGTATTCAGATAAACCGGCGCCCCGCTTGCGATGGCGGCAAGCGTGGGACTTAAACCAAACACTCCGCAAAAAGGCGTGACAGCGAGCAACCTTGCCCCCTCTTTATCGAACCCGAGCGCCGCCGCGCAATTATTGGCATGCAGTCCGACGGCGCGCTGGATATGGACAACAAGTTTCGGGGCATTCGTCGTGCCGGACGTCGTGAACATCAAAATCGGGCTATCCGCCGTTCCGCGCGAAGACGCCACAGGTAATGAATCGTTCATCGAAAAGATATCAATATCGATGTTATTGAGGGGCGAAAGCGGAACGTCGCCCTGATCGATGCAAGCAAGCATTTCCAGCTCCGGCAGGACAGAAAAATCCAGCTCTGCAATTACCGAATGAAAATCCGTATAGCTGTTTTTACCTTCGAATATCAGCAGTTTCGAACCGCTGGATTTGAGGATATGCTGCAGCTCCGCCGCGCGATAGCGGGTATTCACGGCACCAACGATCGCCCCGATACGTGCGCAGGCAAACAGCAAGGCCATCCATTCAATCCTGTTTGAAAGCCAGATGGCCACCCTGTCGCCCTGTACAATCCCGCGGGAGGCAAGCCAGGCGGCACTGGCCGATACCATCTTTTCAAACTCCGATGGCATTATGGCGCCGCCGTCTTCGGTGACGAAAGCAGGCCGTGGGTCCCCGGCCCTCTCCCCGGCAATCCGGTCGGCCAGAGCACTGTCAAAAGTAAGATCGGTAAAAGCCATCAGTATGCCCCACTAACTGACCCCCGCTTTCAATGGGTATCAGCGCGCCGGAAGCCCCCACTTATTGTTCATTCTTAATTGCTAGAAGAATGAGTTCTTTCCCCTGGTATGTCAACTTGGAGAATGAAGAAGAGCGGGCTTTGCGGGCTAACGGCCTGTCAGATAGAGTGCAATCGACGGGAAGGCGACCAGCAAGGCAATGATCACCAGCTCCGCACAGAAGAACGGCAGCACGCCCCTGAAAATACGTCCCGAAGACGTATCCGGCGTAATCGAGTTCATGATAAAGACGTTCACACCGATGGGCGGTGTAATCAACGCGAGCTCCGCCATAACGACGACATAAACCCCGAACCAAATCGGATCAAAACCCAGGCTAAGGACAACCGGGTACACAAAGGGAATTGTCAGAAGCATCATCCCGAAAACATCCAGCACACAGCCAAGCAGGATATAGATCAAAGACAGGACAAGGATGAAAACGTAGGGGCTGAGATCCATTGCAGCGACGAGATCGATCGTCATCTCCGTAATACCAGTCAGGGCAAAAAACCGGGCAATCAGATGTCCGCCGATGACGATGGCGAAAATCATGACGGTTGTCAGGATCGTATCTTCCAGTGCATCCCGCAAGGCTGCCCAGCTGATGCGCTTGGTAAGCCATCCATAAAGAAGTACCCCAATGACGCCGATCCCGGATCCTTCTGTAGGCGTGAAGATACCAAGATACAACCCCCCGATGATCAGGACAAAAAGACCTGCGATCGGACCGACGGAGGCGAGCGAACGAAACCGAACACCCCAACCCGGGCTCGGGATTGGTGGTCCGAGCTTCGGATTAATCAGACAGCGCACGAAGAGAACACCGGCGAAAACCAGCGCCGTCAGGATACCCGGCACAATTCCGGCAATGAAAAGCTGCCCGATCGAATTCTCGGTCATGAACCCATAAAAAATGAAGACAATGCTGGGCGGGATAAGGATGCCCAAAGTTCCCGATGCCGCCAGAGCACCCGCCCCGAGTTCCATATCAAATTTGTATCGACGCATTTCAGGAACGATAATCCGGCCCATCGTCAAAACGGTCGCCGTGCTTGACCCGGTGACCGCACCGAAGCCGGCGCAACCAAATACCGACGCGATTGCCAGACCACCGGGAAGCCTGCCAAGCCAGTTCGCCGTGCAGGTAAACAATTCAGATGCAATACCAGTATGTCGAACGATGTTGCCCATCAAAACAAACATCGGAATGGCCAAAAGAATGAAATTTGTCCCCTGATGCCAGAAGGTCAGAGTCGCCTGGGACAAGGCAGGTGTCAGACCCGCAATCGACCACAGACCTACCAACCCTACCGCCATAAGGGCGAAGGCAATCGGCACACCCGTTGCAATCAGGAAAAAGAGCGCCGCCGTCCCGATTAAACCAATTTCGGTAAGTTCCATGATGTTTCTACTTTATAAGTCAATCAGAACGTTATTCACTGTGTCGGCCGGTGATCAGGCTCTGGACCGCAGCAAAAAAATAGAGAATGAGTTGCATGCACAAGAGCGTGGAAATCGCTCCCAGCAGAAAACGGAACGGCCAGAGCAGAACACCAAGCTCTTCACTGCTCTCACCAATGGTCAGCATGTAGGGAATATCGTTCCAGGACTGCCAGCCCAGCATGGCAAAAGTCAGGAGCCCGCAGGATATTGTCAGAATATCCCCGATACTCTTGAACCTCGGCGTCGCCATCTCATAGAGCATTTCCATGCGGACATGGACTTTCTGGATCCAGGCATAGCTGAGACCGAGAACGATGGAGACGAAAAGAAGCAATCCGCAAACCTCCTGCGCCCAAAATAGAGGAGCGGAAAAAGCATACCGCAATGTCACATCGATCCCGATCAATGCGACGATTGCCGGCAGCACGATGAGTGCTGCCAGCAGATGACAAAGAACAGCAAGCCGAACAAGGCCACGTTCCACAATGTTGATGCCTGCCATGGTCGACATACTGCTCTTCCTTTAGTTACTTGCCAGGAAACAAGCCTTCTACAGGTTGCGTCCGCTGAAGCTCAACGAACTCCTCACGGGTCATTGCGCCATATTCCTCTGTTTTCTCACGCAATGCATCAACCAACGCCTGTGCCGGACGGCCTTCTGCCTCATTTTCTTCAACAAACTTGTCCCACATGGGTGCAATCGCGTCCCTCACCATCTGCAGCTCTTCTTCAGGCAATTCGACGAAAGTGATATTCTTTTCCTTCATTGCCTCGATTGCGGCGTTCGTATCTTCCGTCACGTAATCCGCATACAGAATGGAAGCTTCGCGCCCCGCTTCAAACATAATCTGCTTGAGCTCAGGTGAGAGATTTTCGAAGGTTTTCGGGCTGTAACCCCAGGCAATACCAACCCGCGTGATACCAAGCGGGATGTAATATTTACCGATTTCATCCAGCCTGAAGGACAGGATGCTCGCAGTGTTAAACAGCAATCCGTCGACAACACCCTGCTGGAAAGCCGCGTAGACTTCCGGGCTCTTGATGGTTACTGGTGTTCCCCCCATACGTTCAATGATTTCATTGAGGGCTGCGCCACCACCACGGATCTTCATTCCTTTGATATCTTCGATGGAAGAAACGGGTTTTGTCGTAATCAGATCATAAGTCGCCGTAACTGGGTAGAACAAGGGGTAGACCCCCAGTCTTTCCCATTCGGACGCTAAAAATTCAGGATACAGCTCTTCCGTGACACGCACACCAACGTAAGCATTCTGGAAAGCCAACGGCAGGTTGGTGACATGGTTCAGGTTAAAACTCCGTGACTGATAGATCGGATAGGTTGGTGCAATATCCGTAATATCAGTAGCAAGCGCTTTGAACCCTTCCGCGGCGCCATGCAGAGTGCCGTTCGCATAAACGTCAACCTTGATTTTGCCGTCGCTCTTGGATTCAATAAATTCGACCAGAGGATCAATAATCCGCTTTTTTTCCGGCGAGTTCGATGCCTGATGCATCGACAAACGAAGAGAGACAGGGTCCTCCGCTGCGGCCGAGCTGACAATCCCCGCTCCCAGGCTCAGGCCCAGCAACGACACTGTCAAAGCTTTGGAAAAATTTTTTAACATTTCTACCTCACTCCTATTCTTTTCTATTTCTCGTTTTCTATTCCACAGAGAATACTTATTTCAGGAAATTCAACATTTGCTTATGGATTTCTGATCAATAATTCATTTCTATAACCTCGAAGCATATGTAAGAAGTTATTTAAAATCTATAAGCCTTTAAGAATATCGAACTCCCACAATCAAAGGCATCCCACTTCATTTTTACTTTTTATGACTGACTATTCATTCATTAGCCAGTTGCTTTTGTCAAGAGGATTTTCATATAACATTTTAGTGCCAAGAAAATCACAAAAGCGAAGTTCTCGCTATCCGGTCAGGAGGATGTCAAGCGCACCGGTGGCCGCTATAAAAAGGTTAAGCCAGACCGGGAGGCCCGGCCTGGCTTTCACGTAATTGTCCAGAGAATTTCGATCTGGGAGGATTTCGAAAAACCAGGAACAATTCGTCGCTTGGAAGATCTGAGCGGGCCCTACTCGCCCAGCATCCGGTCCATCCGTTCTTTTGATTCCAGCAGCTCGTTGATGAAGTCATAGACGACTTCCTTCACGCTGGTTTCCTCTTTCATCTCTCCGACAATCTGGCCAACGGGATAGGTCAGGAAATCCTTGGCGCGGACCCGCTCCACCCGTGACCGGCCTTCCTGCCACCAGAGATAATTCTGTAGAGGGGCTGGCAGGCATTCCGGGGCGCCCGTAACATTCCAGGCCTGGGAGAACTTGTTATTCAATGTCCGGCAGGGCTTGCCGGTCACACTGCGCGTGAGAATGGCGTCATTGGCCTCCGCTTCGAACATCTTTGCCTTGATTTCCGGGGGCACTTCGCTCTGGACAGTTTTCAGCCAGATAGAGCCGCACCATACGCCTTCACAGCCGAGGGAGAGCGCCGCAGCAAGCTGCCGACCCCGGCCAACACCGCCCCCGCCGAGAACTGGCATCGGATCAACCGCATCAACAATGCTCGGCCAGAGAACCAGGGACGATACGTCACCGGTATGCCCGCCAGCTTCCGTACCGACCGCAATCACGAAGTCACAGCCGGCCTCCTTATGCTTGATGGCATGTCGCGGTTTACCAGCCAGGGCCGCAATCTTGATTCCCTTACTATGCGCCGTTTCGATAAGATCAGCCGGCGGCGTTCCCAACGCGTTGACGATGAGCTTGATCGGATGGCTCATGGCCTTTTCAATCATTTCAAGACTCTCGCGGGGCGTAAAGTTCATACCCTTGACGATATCGCGGCGGATCGCTTCCTCCTCCCCTTCAGGCAGAGGCGGAACCCCCGCGTCGTCGAGCATCTTGCGTACGAAATCGACATGCTCCTTCGGCAGCAGTTTTTCCGGCTCATATTTCAGGTTTCCGGAATCCTCTACATTGCCGGACATCAGAACGTCTATGCCATACGGTTTGCCGTCAATATGATCATCAATCCAGTTGAGCTCTTCTTCCACCCGATCCGGATCCATTCTCGCCATGCCGAGAACACCCATGCCTCCGGCCTTGGAGACTTCGACGACCACGTCCCGGCAATGCGAAAATGCAAAGATTGGCACATCAATACCGAACATTTCGCAGAGTTTGTTTTTCATTGTGAATTTTCCTTCTTGCTTTCAGAAATTTTTGGTTTATGCCAGCCCATTCCGCATCCGGCCTCTTAGCGGACCGTTTCAGGAAGCCAAGTCACAATTGCCGGGAAAGCCGCCAACAGCGCGATAACCAGTAAATGAGCGGCAACATGTGGTGAGACTCCAATAAAGATGTCTTTCACCTTTACATTGGAATAAGCAGAGACAACGAAGACGTTTAATCCGATGGGCGGCGTTACCAGCCCGATCTCGGCGGTGATGATAACCACAACCCCGAACCAGAACGGATCATACCCAAGCGCCAGAATGATCGGCAATGTAATGGGAACCGTCAGAAACAGGATTGCAATCTGGTCCATAAAGCAGCCAAGCACCAGATAGAGCAGGATGATCAGCAGTAGTATCACCCATGTCTCCACATCAAGGGCAGCAACAATCCCGACCAATTCCTGCGTTACGCCCGTCAGGGTAAAATAGTAGCTGAAGATATGGGCGCAGATAATAATCATGACGATCATGCAACTCGTCGCTGCCGCCTTACGCAAGGCCGTGTAAAAACTCCGGAACGAAAGGCGCTTGCGGGCCAGCGCAATACACATGGCCCCAAAGGCACCAAGGCTGGCTGACTCCGTCGGTGTTGCAATCCCAAGATAAATGCAGCCCGTCACCAGCGTGATCAGGATAACCATGGGACCGATAACCGTCAGGGAGCGGAACTTCTCCGCCATACTGTAAGCGCGGCCTGCCGGTGCAAAATGCGGGAAAATCATCACCAGTAACAGTGACGTCAGTATGATGACGCAGGTCACCAGCAAACCAGGGATAATCCCGGCGATCAGTAACTTGCCGATACTGATATCCGCAATCAGACCATAAAGGATCAGTGCGATACTTGGGGGAATAAGCATTGCCAACGGACCGGATATCGCGACAACACCGGAGGCAAAACGGGGGTTATAATCGTTGCGCAGCATGGCCGGGATTGTTGTCGCCGACAAGGTCGCGGCCGATGCTGTACTCGATCCGGAAATCGCCCCGAAGCCGGCCCCTGCCAACGCCGTTGAAATGGCAAGGCCCGCCGGCGTCCGTCCTATCCATGTTTTTGCGCAGTCAAACAATTCATCGGCGATACGGCTAACAATGATGAACTCCGCCATCAGGATGAACATCGGAATAGTCAGTAGTTCATAGGACGAGGTGGTCGATAGAGAGACGGTTCGCAAGACCCCTTCCGCCATGGACAAGCCGCCTATCGTGAAAAGACCGACCATTCCGGCAATACCGAGCGCGAACGCAACCGGCATTCCGAATACAAGCATGATCAACAGGATAAGGGTTCCAAAAAACATCATGGCGTTGTCCCCTATTCCAGATTTTCAACTGTGCGGGGGCTGGCCTGGCCCGTCACGATAGTCTGTATGCGCTCCGCTATGGTGAAGAGGATGCGGATGGCGAGCAGGCCGAAGCCAACGGATGCGATCATATAGGGAATCCAGGTTGGCCAGGCGATCGCGCCGCTTATGACATCGCCGCCGAGCAGGCTCTTCACGGCGTCGTCCAGGCTCACCTCGAACATAATGCAGAACATAATCAATGCTGAACTGTAGCCGATGGCCTCAAATGTAGCCCGCATCCGCGTAGAGCCAAGCTTGTCGAACAGTTCGATTTTCACATGACTGCCGCGGCGGAAGGTATCGGAGACAGCGGCAAAAAACAGAAGGGTGGCAAGATACAGAGAGATCAGATCGTAGGACCAGCTAAGGGGCGAGGCAAACAGATATCTCATCATGACATCAACTGTCACAATGATCATAATCCCGAACAGACAAACGCACGACAGCGTTAGTACCGCCCGTTCGACAAATGTGATCAAGCGATCAATTTTCTCCATCATGTTCTATCCCCTCCCATGCGGACAAACATTATTTACCTTGCCACTTCGGCGCGCGTTTCTCGCCAAACGCACGTGGCCCTTCCAGCGCATCCTCGCTTCGATATACCGGCTCAAACAGATGATAGGCCGCGCGCAACGCCGCCGATCTCCCCATTTCTGATGACATGTAAACCAGCTCCTTGGCCGCCTTGACCGTAAGGGGAGCATTTGCCGCTATTTTCTTTGCCATTGTAATGGCTTCCGGCATCAATTCGTCGCTCGGTACCACCTTGTTGACGAACCCGATTTCCAGGGCGCGTCGTGCCGGAAGGGAATCTCCTGTCAGCAGTAATTCCATCATAATCCGGGGCGGGATTATATTGCCTAGCGGCGCCGCCCAGGGCATTCCGCGCCCGACTTTCGCCTCTGTAATCCCAAACACCGCATTTTCCGAGGCGATGCAAAGATCGCACATCTGGGCAAACAGCCATCCGCCCGCATAGGCATAGCCATTGACTGCCGCGATAATCGGCTTTGTCACTGTCACGCTGTCCCCGACAATGGGGATGAAATCGCGGGGTGGAACGCCCAGCATCGTGTCTGCCGCCTCTTTCAGGTCCATACCGGCGCAGAATGCCTTCTCACCCGCCCCCGTCAGAATGGCAACCTTCAACTCGGGCGTTTGTTCAAAGCGTTCCCATGCCTCCAGCAATCCGCTGCGAACAGCGCCGTTTATAGAATTGAGCTGCTTCGGCCGATTGATTGTGATGATGACGATATCATCCTGAACATCGAACAATATGGTATCCGTCATGGCGGAGCTCCTCCTTCTATCAAGCTCTGATTTTCAGCAGATCATAGGCTTCACGTTCCAGCCGCTCCCGATGATCCGGCGGCGCAATGGAGATCATGGCCTTCACCCGGCGCGACAATGGCAATCCGCGCAAATCGGCGGCACCAAATTCAGTAACGATGACGCCCACATCGCTTCGTGGCGTTGTGACTGGCCCTGAAAGCTGGGACACGATCTTGCTGACGGCGCCATCCTTTGTGGAGCTCTGAAGGGCAATCAGTGAGCAGCCGCCAGGCGACAGACCTGCGGCCCGGACATAGTCGACTTGCCCACCAACACCACCGAAATATTTTGCACCGATACCTTCCGCATTTACCTGACCGGTGATATCGACCTCCAGCGCGGAATTCATGGAGACAAAGTTTGAAAATCGCGAAAGGGCCCGGATGTCGTGGGTGACAGACGCTGGCTCCATTCTGAGGTTCGGGTTGTTATCCGCGAAATCAAACAGTTTCTTGGTGCCGATCAGGGCGCCGGTCACCGTGATACCGACGTCAACTTCCTTATGCTCATTGGTTACGGCACCGCAATTTACAAGATCGACGACGCTGTCGCCGATCATGCCGGAATGAATCCCCAAGCCCCGCCGGGAACTGAGATCGGCCATGATGGCTTCCGGCACGCCACCAATTCCAACCTGAAGCGTGGCCCTTTCCGGGATAAAGTCCTGGCAGAAGCCAGAGATTTTTCGATCGATGTCCGTCACCGGGGCAGACTGCAGTTGAACCATCGGGCGGTCGGAATAGATGCAATAATCTATATCCGCCGCTGTCACAGGCTCGACGCAAACCGTTCTGGGTGTTTGGCTGTTGATTTCGGCAATGACAAGGCGGGCCTTCTTGATGGCCGTCGTTAAAACATCGCTTGTAGCACCGAGGCTGTATTCACCGCGGTCGTTGGGCGGGCTGAGTTGAATGAAAACCACGTCACAGGGAATTTTCCCCATCTCGATATAGCTGGCGACCTGAGACACATGACAGGGGATGACATCACAGGCCCCTATTTTTGTGAGCACCCCGGTCGTGCCGACACCTCCCGTCGAGATAAACGTCAGATCTTCGGCATGTTCCGGTGATAACGTATTGGAGAATGCAGACGCCAGAAAGACATTCACATTATTGAGCGACTTTCGCTGACTAACCAGCGCCTCCGTCAAAGTGAGCGGCTCCGCACAGGCGCCCCCCCACATAACCGTTTCCGACTTTCGGATAAGGCTGGATAAATCCAGCTCTTCAATTTTTAGCTCACGCATCAGGCATTCTCCCGATTTTTGATGATTTTCGAAATGGCCAGCGTTGCTTCCGCGCGTTTGAGAAGCGGGCCATCAATCATCTTGCCCTTGAAATCAATGGTTCCGATCCCCCTGGACATTGCATCGCGGTATACGGTGACAACTTCACTTGCCTCCGCGACCTCCTCTTCCGTCGGTGCATAGACAGCATTGCATATGTCAATCTGACGGGGAATAACGCAGATTTTGCCTTCATATCCGAGATCCCTCCCCTTGCTGGCATCGCGGCGGCATAGCTCGTCATTCCGGACATCGATCACCGCCTGATCAATCGCCACAATTCCCGCAATCTTTGCGGCCAGTACGACGCGGGAACGGGCATAGAGAACCTCATCTCCATCTTCCGTGCGGCGTGCGCCCATATCAGCAGCGAGATCCTCCGCGCCGAAGAAAACCGAACTCATCATGTCATTCGAGCCGCATAGTTCATTTACATTCAGCACGCCGAGCATTGATTCAATACCGCCCATGATCTTGATCGGGCGATCAGACGTCTCGGTTTTACCAGCTTTCCTGATTGCAGAAATGATGGGCTCACATTGATCCGGGGTTTCCAGCTTCGGGATAACAATCCCGTCGATATCGCATTTAACCGCAGCGGCAATATCCTCGAGGTAAAATGACGATCCCGGCTCATTCACCCGAACATACACGAGCCCCTTCACTTCGGCTTTTCGCAGCATTCCGATATTGTCCGCGAGAGCCTCGCGCGCTTTTATCTTGTCATCGGGCGGCGTGCCATCTTCCAGATCAACGACATAACAATCCGCCGAAAACCGCGGAAACTTGGTCAGCAGGTCCGACCTGTTAGCCGGAGCGAAGAATAAACTGCGAAACAACATACACGGACCTCCCGATTTTTTCTTCCGCCCAGAAAAATCGATCCTCTACTGCAATAAGCCCAAGCTTGGGAAATGTCTCGCGAGAGAACGTTACATATACAGTAAAATCGTCATTTTGTTCTGATAACAGAATTTTGTTCTTATTTAAGACCAAAAATATCGGGCGAGTGCCTGTCTGTCAAGCCGCATTTTCGCATTCAACCATTTCTCACAACGTCTTAATCTGAAGCCATACGGTGGCGACGATCAGAAGCCTTCTCCCCAGCGTCAACAGGGGCGAGCATAAGTATGCAGAGAGAAAAAGCTTAAATAACTTCAGAAAGAAAACAGTTCGGTGTCGAGATTAAGAAATATGAAGTAGCGGGGGCCTACTTTGAGCCGGGATACGGCATGGATGATCCCATAAACTGCGAGGCACGTTCCCCTGCGGAATGGGCCAACTCACTATATTTCTTCAAATTTTCTTTCAGACGATCGATTGGTGCCGCCAGAGTAATACATCCCACAATCTCGCCGTCCGATCCAAAGACCGGTGCCGCAACGCCGCCCGCGCCTTCCACCGAATCACCCATAGTGACACTGATTCCGGTTCTGCGGATTGTACTAAGGTCCTCAAGTATCTCATCCTTTGAATATCTCTCCCCTGTAAGAGGAGACACAGGATCAACATCCGCCATATAGCTGTGAATGAAATTGATGCTCTGGAATGCAAGCAGAGCCTTTCCAAAGGACGTACAGTATAAAGGGCGCCGCGCGCCAATAACCGAGGCGAGATAAATAGTGCCGTTGCCTTCGATCATATCGATGAAGACACCATGGTCCTTTTCTTCTCCCATAACACCGGATAGTGCCGTCTCACCACTCTCCCGTGACAGTGCCAACAGAAACGGACGCACCGCAGCCGGAAAAGACGACCAGGCTTTCATCTTGGCACTGATCAGGTTCCCGAGGCGGATTGATTTCGCGCCCAGACGATAGGCCTTGTTATGCACTTCAATATAGTTTTCTGCCTCAAGCGACCGCAGCAGACTTAACAAGCTAGTTTTAGGTGTGTCGAGGCGCGCGCTCAACTTGGCCAAAGTCAAATCCTCGGTGTCACTCGCGAGTTCTTCCAAGAGTTGCATGACACGCGCGGGTGAGCGCGGCCCCTTCACGATATTTTTGCTCAAGATCTTCCCCTTTATCTTGATTTGTTCCTAATATGGCATATTATACCAATAACGGAACAATCAAAATCCGTAACCGACTAAAATATGCGCCACTATACAGCGGTGTCAGTAATTTGACACATCCAATAAAAAATAGGGCGCCTCAGAAAGGGAGAGAAATGAAAAAAATCATTCCACAATTGGCATTTACAGTCGCGGCCGTCTTCGCCGCGGGGCTCTCGGCAACCTCGACGGCAGCAGCGGATGAAATCAAACTCCGGTTTGCTCATTCCTTCCCGACGTCACATTTTATCCAGAAGCAGGCTATTGAGCCCTGGATGGAAAATGTGACAAAACTGACAGACGGACAGGTGACATTCGATCATTTTCCGGCCCAGCAGCTTGGCAAGTCCAAAGATATGCTGGCGCTCACCCAGAATGGCGTGACGGATATCGGTTATGTCGGCGTCTCCTATGTATCAGACAAAATGCCACTTTCAGGTGTAGCACAGCTACCGGGCAGTTTCGCCACATCCTGCCAGGGGACAAATGCCTACTGGGAGATCGCCAATAAGGATCCGATTGCCAAGCAGGATTTTGCGGATAATAAAGTACGCCTCCTCTTCTCCTTCGTGTTGGAGCCCTATCAGATTTATACCGCCAACAAGAAAGTCATGACGGCTGCGGATGCAGAAGGTCTTAAACTCCGCAGTACGGGCGGGGCCATGGACATTTTCACCCGCAAGATCGGGGCAATTCCTGTCCGCATGACGGCAACGGAAACGCGGGAATCCCTCTCACGCGGAACCCTGGACGGCATTATCTTCCCGAACCAGAGCGTGATCTCCTATGACTTGGTGCCGTTGGTAAAATACGGCACACGGGGCGGCAACTTTGGAAGCTTCGTCGTGACCTTTGTCATGAATGAAGAAGCCTGGGGCAAGCTTCCGGAAGATGCACAAAATGCCCTCACTACGGCCAGTGAAGACATGGTCACGGAGATGTGCAAGAACGTCGATGAAGGGGTGGAAAACGCCATCGCGGAAATGCAGAAGGCAGGGATTGAGTATCATGAACTCAGCGCCTCCGATCTTAAAACTTTCACGAAATATTCCGATGAAGTTGCAGAAGAATGGGCCAAGGATCTTGATGATCGCGGCAAGCCCGGCAACGAGGTTTTAACGCAATTCCAGAGTGCTCTATCTAAATAGAATAACAAAATACTATTCTGGAAAACTAACCGCTGGCGCTTCAAGCGCCAGCGGTATTTTTATGCACAAATATGCGTACATGTGAAATTCCCGAAGGGAAACAGGAGGCATGCAATCCTCCTGTACTTGACATCCGGGAAACGATAAAATGATCCGTAAAAAGGGTCTGACAATGGACAATACATACACACTTCCTCCGTCGACGATCGATACGCCAAGCGCATGGTACGGCCATGAAATGGCGAAGAATACGGATATATGGCTGACATATCTGTCAGCAGCGGAAGTGTCCGAACTTGAAAATGCGGCCGAACACTTTCAATCCGATAATCTCGATCTTGGGCTGATATCAAAGGAAAATTTTTCTCTCCCGCTGCTGGAGCCGAGACTACGAGACCTTCGGGAAAAATTGATGCATGGCATCGGCTTTGAACTGATAAGGGGCCTGCCCGTAACAGCTTATAGCCAGAAAATAGCCGCCACGATATTCTGTGGCATCGGCGCCCATCTTGGGCGTCCCCGCTCGCAGAATGCCGCGGGCCATATTCTCGGACATGTGCGGGATCTGGGCCTGAACGCGAATGACGCGGGAACGCGAATCTATCAGACATCAGAACGACAGACTTTTCATACGGATTCCACCGATGTCGTCGGCCTGATGTGCCTCCGCCCGGCGAAAGAAGGCGGCCAATCCCTGTTAGCCAGCACCGCAACCATTTATAACGAGATGCAGCGACGACGGCCGGATCTGGTACCGGAAATGTTCAAACCCGTGGCGACGGACCGCCGGGGCGAAGTACCACCGGGACAAAAAGCTTATTTCGAGATACCGGTGCTGAACTGGCACCGCGGCCTCTTGACCGGGATTTACCAGCGGCAATATGTCAACAGTGCCCAACGGTTTCCTGACGCACCACGGCTCAGCGGGGCACAGGTAGAGGCGCTTGATTTCTTTGATTCCCTCGCAAATGACCCTCAGCTGCATCTCTCTATGGAGTTACAGCCGGGGGATATGCAGTTTGTCTATAATCATGCGCTGCTACATGACCGGACCGCCTTTATCGACTGGCCGGAGCCAGACAAAAAACGTCATTTGCTGAGGTTGTGGCTATCACTACCGGATGATCGCCCGCTGCCGGAGTGTTTCCGGCAACGTTATGGTTCTATCGATATCGGCAATCGGGGTGGCATCATCGTTGAAGGCACGAAGCTGAATGTTCCCCTTGACGCGAAAAATTGACGGCCAATCTTAACCTCGCCCGTGATTGATGACGATCGATAGAGCATTCACCTATGAATAAAGAGAGATGACGCCCAGCATATAAATCTGCCCTCACGGATCGATCAAATTTCCCTTTTCATCACGCAGTTCGGGCCCAATCACACGGGCCCGCCCGTCCCCAAATCCATTATCACGCTCTGACAAAGCCGCTTTCAATCCTTTTTCTTTTGCCGTCTTTCGGAAATAACGGGTTCCCGGTGCCAGATGTGCCCGGCCGTCATTTTCTGCGGCAAGGCGTTGAAGAGTGCGGGCCCCCATGAGCTCCAGTCCAAGATTGACTATTCTCTTATTGGACGAGAGCAAATCAGCATCGATTTTTGCCAATCGATCAGCCAACCCCTCGACCTCCGCCTCCAGAAGCTCACTCGGCACAGATTTCATCACCAAACCGATATGCGCCGCCTCTTTCCCCGTTATCGTATCCCCCGTCAGGACAAGCCGTTTCGCCCATTGTGGCCCACAATGATAAACCCACATTTGATTAGGTAAAGACCCGAGGTCCCGAGCGGGCGGAAATCCGATTGTCGCGTCGTCAGCCGCAATTATCATATCACAGAGAAGTGCAATATCAGCTCCTCCCGCCAGGCAATGGCCATGAATCTGGGCGATAGACGGTTTGTGCATATCGAACAGAACCATTCGCAGCCGCTGGCTATACTCCAGACGCCATATATCGTCATCAATGGTCGGATCCGCATATATCCCGCCATCGCGATATTTCCTGCCACCAATCGTACTGCTTGCTGGATTATTCAGGTTCGGCGTCAAATCATAGCCGGCTGAAAAAGAAGGGCCTGCTCCTCGCAAAATGACACAATGTACTTCTGTATCATTGTCAGCTTCCCACAGGGCGTCACTCAGTTCCTGCAGCAAACTGACGGAAAGAGCGTTGCGTTTCTCCGGACGGTTAAGTGTAATTCTGGCGCGTCCATCCACGGGCTCATAAATAATATGCTCAAATTCCTTCATTGTTATCCTACTCCTTGGTTTTAGTGAATGGATCACGGTAAAAGTCGTGGGTTCCTGTTCAGGCTGCTACAGCGAGTTCGGCAGCAAAAGTGAAAGAACTGGAAAAATCATGATCAGCGCGAAGACGACAATATCCATGGCAAGGAAATTGATAACCCCTCGGAATATCGTGTGTACCGGTATGGTATTGTTTACGACACTGTTGATGATAAAAACATTGAGGCCAACAGGCGGTGTAATCAAGCCAATCTCCAGCAGCTTGACGACCACGACCCCAAACCATATCAGATCGTACCCCATCCCTTCTACCAGCGGAATGACGAAAGGCAGGGTGAGCAACATGATGCCCAGCGGATCCAGAAACATTCCCATGACCAGATAGATCAAGGCAATCATCACCAGAATGGCCCAGTCAGGCATCTGATAATGTTCAATGAGGCCGATGAGATCATGGGTGAGGCCCGTCAAGGAGACGAAGGCCACAAACATCTTGGCACAAACGGCGATAAAGAAGATTGTTGCGCTTTGCAGCGCTGTGTCTTTCATCGCCTGAATGAAATTTTCCCAGGACAATCTCTTCGCCAGCACGCCATAAGCAAGGGCAATCAGCATCGAAACGGCCGCAGCCTCCGTCGCCGTAAATATTCCGCCATAGATGCCACCGATAATAATCAGGAAGAGCGAGAAAGCCGGCCACGCCCGAATGGTTGCCCGCCAGCGCTCCCGCGCGCTATATGTCTCATCGGCAATTGGCGCATCTGTCGGCTTCAGCTTGGACCAGACAAAAACAACCGTCAGGATACCCATAAGTGATAAAAGTCCCGGGATCACACCGGCCAAAAACAGCTTGTTGATCGATTGCTCCGTAAACAGGCCATACATGATAAACAGGATACTTGGCGGTATCAACGCCCCGAGCGTGCCACCGATCGCCACCGTCGATGTCGCGAGCTGCGGGCTATAGTTAAAACGCATCATTTCCGGAATGCAGATCCGCCCCATGGCCGAAGCACAGGCCAGACTGGAGCCTGTAATGGCCGAGAATCCCGTACATCCGATCGCAGACGCCATGGCAAGCCCGCCCGGCACCCGTGCCAGCCAGACCCGCACTGCAAAATAGATATCCGTCGTGATCTTGGCATGATATGCGATGTGGCCAAGTGCAATAAACAACGGGACCATACTTAACGGATAGGAATGCAGGAATTCGAATACATTCGAGGAGATGAGTGCCAATGTCGGATAAAGGGCTTTTGCCGCCTGAAATTCATCTCCGGATTTATATCCGAAAAATAGGTATGTACATATGATCGCCAGACCTGCCAGTGCGAAACCAATTGGTACTCGCAGGCAAATAAGCACAAGGGTAATGATAAAGCCAAACAGGCTGATGGTCGTCGGATCCATGGAAAATTAGCCCTCTTCAGCAGGCGGAGCAGAACGGCCCGTGAGGACACTGAAAACTGCCCGAGCGTCTTCACCCGTTAATACAAAAAGCCGCAGCACAAACGCGATATATCCAACTAGGAAGATCAGCCGCCCAGGCCATTCGGGCAAATTCAGCTCCCCGAAAAAATACGCACCGTCAGAAGCAACACTTTCAAAGTCGAGATATCCTCCATAAAGAACGGGAAGCAGCATCAAGCTGCCGGTCAAGGAGCCAAGGAGGTTCAGGGCCGGTTGCCAGCTCTCAGGCATGTAGCTGGTGAAAACCTCAACCGCGATATGTGCCCGTCCTGCGGCCACATAAGCAAGTGGCAGGACAACGGCACCGATCATCAATTCCCGCACCATGACCACGTCATCCGGAACTGATATGCCAAACAGTAACCGCCCGAAAATCGTTACATTAATAATGACGCAGATACCGAGAATACAACAGATGGAAAGGGTAACAAGCGCCCCTTCCAGTTTCCGTAAAATCCAAGGTCCCCTATTCTCGGGAGAGGTCCCGGTCAGCGGTTCCATGGGTAGCCTTTATCCAACCGCTCGTCGTTGTACTTCCGAAGATAATCCTGATATTGATCATACATTTTCCCGGCATCAAATCCTGCTTGCTCGGCTTCCTTCCGCCACTCTTCAATATAGGGTGCGGAAGCTTCCTGTAACTTGACTTTCTCGGCTTCAGGGAAGTCGACTATGTTGACATTATTTCCGTCTATCCCGGCTGCCAGGTCTTCGTATGCCTGTTTGTTTCCCGCAATAATTTTTCCGGCGTAGTGATCAATAAAATCAGATCCGAGCTGATCCAGGATTGCCTTCTGGTCATCGGGCAGATTGTCATAAACATCCTTGTTCATGACATATGCCATGCCCATTAAGGCGCCCCAGTCGAGCTTGGTCACCTCGTTCGCGACTTCCTGCAATTTAAAGGCGGGAATGGCGTAGCCATACATTTGCGTACAATCAATCAGTCCTGTTGAAAGACCCTGATAGGCATCGGCAGAACTCATACTCACCGGTGTTGCGCCGAGGTCACTAAATACTTTGCCATAAACACTTATCCCCCGGACTTTCAGCCCATCAATGTCCTCGACGCTCTTCAAGGATTTATCTTTACAGATAAGTTCAATCTGGGTTGTCGTAATGTTTGTAATATATTGAAGGTTGAGATTGTGAAACTCCTCCTGAATGTCAGCATTGTTTTTTACAAGCTCATAAATGGACCGCGCGCCCACCCAAGGATCGGAATATTGCATTGGCAGGTCCGCAATTGAATAGGCCGCATGAAGTTTTGGATTATATGCGGCCACAATAAGCCCCATGTCTGCAGCTCCTGCCCCAATGCCCTTGGTTGCCGCCTTGAATTTCATCAGCGCACCAGCCCAGTGATATTCCAGTTTCAACTCGCCATTCGTTCGCTTTTCCAGCTCGTCTCCCATCCAGATCGTCGCTTCCACGCGTGTCCCCCGGTTCGGCGCACCATCCGTCCAGGTAAGAACAGTTTCCGCCTGAGCCAGCCCGGCAAGCATGGATATCGCCAGCCCCGTCACAACAAGAAATTTTCCCATGTTCATTTTCTTCATTCTTCCCTCCATAAAAGATGCAGAACTGCAAAATCCATACGTTTGCATTCCAGATTTATCGCAACCAAAATTGTCGCATCTGATTTCCAAAATTCTTCTAATTACGTTTTCCCGTCTGCATTGCCCTGCTTTCAAATTTTGAAAGATACCTAATTAGGCAAACATTTTATTCGTATATTCGAACTTAAAACCAATTTTTCGAACGATATTACAAAAGATGATCTTCTGTCAATCCATTTATCCAAGAGTGTATTTCCCCGTAGAAGCTGGCTTGACAATATTTTACATTCGAAGCTATTAGTACATCGCGCTCAGGAATAATTTCATATATTCGGACAGTAATTCTTTTATTTGAGTTCTTGAGACTTTAAGGCACCCTTTTGAATCTGAAGTTGAACTGCAAACCCATTATTCGATGCGGTGCCTAGTTATCCGGAACCGCGGCGGGAATCCGGTCATGTGAATTGCGTCGGACAAAACAAACTCTACTGTTCTGACGCTGGAGCGTTTATAAGGTAGTAGATGGAATTATTCCGGCAATTCAGTGAGCAAGTATCAGCAGATGGATAAAAACCCGCAAAGCAAGACAGTCAAGCAGTCCACATCGGATAAAGGCCCGCGGTCCGTCGAACGTATTCTGACCATACTGGAGACCTTGGCCAGCAACAGGACCGGCGCAACACTATCGGAACTTGCGAAAACGGCCGGCATCCCGAAATCAAGCATCGTTGGCCTGCTCACCGGATTGACGGAAGGAAACTGCCTGAAGCGGGACAGCAGCGGAAGATATTTTCTGGGACCACGCTTTATCGCCCTAGCGATGAGCACAGCAACGAACCAGGAGTTTGTTTCATTACTTCATCCCAGCCTGCTGGAACTTGTCAACAAAACCGGCGAAACAGCAATCATCGCAAGCCTGGTGCTAGATGAGTATTTTATCACCTTCCTGGACAAAGTCGAAAGCCCAAGCTCAATAAGATACACAGTGACAATAGGAGAGCGCCGGGAGCTTCATTGCACTGTCGCCGGCAAACTGTTTCTCTCCTATCTTCCTGAAGATCGGCTTGAAACCTATTTATCGACCTGCCGCCGGAAGAAATTTACAGACAAAACCCTGACAGGAAAATCCGAGCTTCGCGCAGCGATCGAAGAAATCAAGAAGGACGGCTTCGCCAGAACCTTTGATGAAAGAGTTGTCGGGGCCAGCGCCCTCGCCGCCCCGATATATTCCGGCAACGGTCAGGTCCTGGCAGCTATCATGCTGGCAGGACCGACTGAGCGAATGAGAAACAACAATAAACTCAATGAGCGTCTTGTTCTACAAACAGCCGAGGAGGCAAGCCGGCTCCTGGGTGGAAGCATCCCCGGAAAAGCCGCGGGATAGAGCAGCACCGACTCCCAAAGAGCAAATCAACGCCGTTATTTTCCGGATCCCCGGTTCCATGGGTAGCCCTTCGCCTTCCGCTCCTCCTCATACTTTTTAAGAAGGTCGAGGAACTGCGCCTGCAGGGCCGCCGCGTCAACGCCCGCTTCATTCGTAGCCTTCCGCCATTCCTCATGATACTTGCGGGTTGCGTCAAGAAGGCGCGCTTTGTCGGCATCCGATAATTCGTAAATATTAACTTTGGTTCCGTCTATTTCAGACGTTGGATTATTTATCAGGATATCATTATCCAGCAGCATTTTTTTCACATAATAATCAATGGATTCAACGCCAAGATCGTCAATTATCTGCTGTTGTTCAGGTGTCAGGCTATCATAGGTATCCTTATTCATCACATAGGCGAGCCCAAGCAACGCGCCCCAGTCAAGCTTGGTGATTTCCTGCGCAATTTCCTGAAGTTTGAACGCCGGAATGGCATAGCCATATATCTGGGTACAATTCACAAGCCCGGTATCAATCGCCTGATACGCCTCATAAACAGGCATCGCAACATTGGCGGCACCAAGATCACTAAAAATCTTCCCGTAAACGCCAATGCCCCGGACTTTCAACCCATGAACATCATCCAATGTTTTAACTGGTGTGTCCTTGCATATCAGCTGAATTTCAGTTGATGTAACATTTGTGATGTATTGCAGGTTCAAATTCGCAAACTCCGCCTGCAAATCCTCGTTCTGACGGACCAGATCATAGATTGCGCGGGTGCTGACCCACGGATCCGAATATGGGGTCGGCATATCTCCCAGAATATAGGCCTGATGCAGTTTGGGATTATACACACCCAGTACCAATCCCATATCTGCAGCACCAGCGCCAATTCCCTTTACCGCCGCCTTGGGTTTCAAAAGGGCACCGCCCCAATGAAATTCAATTTTCAACTCGCCATTGGTTCGTTTTTCGAGCTCATCCGCAAACCATTGCGCCGCCTCTGCACGGGTACCACGATTTGGGCTCCCGTCAGTCCATGTCAGAACCCTGGTGGCATTTGCCGGCAACACGATCGCAATCGCCAGCAACCCCGCACAAACAACTGTTTTTATATTATTGATATACCTCATTTCTCTCCCCTTTTTTGCAAGCATCCAAGTTGGTGTTATTGGTGTTTTTTGATCTGTAACTACGCATACCCGTCTGCTAGACGGCCTAACCCTCTTGAGCGATAAGGCTAAAATGACCGCGATCAAGAACCACTTCGTTCCGATCTTCAGCGACAACGCGAAAACGGCCCTCCATATCGTCAACCCAAATATCAACCCGCAACGTATCGCCAGGAAAAACAGGCTTACTAAACCTGCAGGCATACCCGCCAAAAAGCTCGGGACTGGATTTGCCAATAGTTTCCTGCAGAATAAGGCCGACAACACCCATACTGCAGAGCCCATGCAGGATAGGACGCTCGTATCCCGCCTGCCTCGCGATATCGGGCATAATATGTAACGGGTTATAGTCACCGCTGAGGCGGTAAATCATTGCTGACCGCGGATCGGTCTTCTTACTAATGGACATATCGGGTGTTTGCTCAGGCATTGCCGCCAACGGAACAGGAGCTTCACCATAATCCCCACACCCTCCATCTCCGCGACAGAACACCCCCGTTGTAACGCGGCATAACTCCTCTTTGGTTTCCGCATCCCGCAACAGCTTTTCATAATAAACAATGGCACCCCGTCCTTCGCCTTTGTCCTTAATCCCCAATACGTTGTGGCTGACCAGTACAGTTCCATTTGCGGACAAGGGACGGGAAATACTGAGAAATTGCTCCGCATGCAAAAGTTTGACCCAATCAACTTCCAACGCAGGATCACGAAGCCAGAACCCCGGATGCCCCAAAACCATTGAATAAGAAGGCAGGGCTTGCAACCCCTCTTCATACAGGTATTTCAGCTCCCGTTCGTTCATCGGATCCAATCCGACATTCACGCCAAGAGCATACAGAATAACCTCTCGCTCCTGATAGCTGACCTCGGTATCTGGAAAGCTGTACCTGATCACTTTTTCCGGAATCATCTTAATTCACCATTTATGTAAACGCATTTAAAGATACCTTAATGTTCGTATATACGTATATATATACATTTATACGAACATCATATTCGCTAATTCTAAACTGTCAATCCACATTTTTTGATAGAGATGTATTGACAACGAAAAAAGCAGAAAGTATCAATATGCGTATCATGTACGAATATTGATACATTAGACTATGACCTTAAGCACAGGCAATCCGGCAGGGATTTTAAAAGCGGGAGAAAAACTACAATGAAAAACCCAATGTCACTTGAAAATCAGAACATAATCATAACCGGTGCAGGACAGGGAATTGGGGAGGCAGTCGCAAGGCTTGTCGTTGATCTTGGCGGCAAGGCTATTCTGGTCGACCTCCAGGAAGATAAGGTAAATGCTGTTGCCGACGATCTGGGGTCCGAGAATGCGGAAGTTTATATCGGCTCGGTCGCAGAGCCGGGCTTCGTACAGGATATGGTGGACAAAGCCGTCGCACGAAACGGGGCCATTCATGGGTTGGTCAACAATGCCGGTATCGTCCGGGCTGCCATGGCGATAAAGATGCCGATTGAGACTTGGCAGCAGGTGATCGATGTCAATCTGTCGGGGGTATTCTATTGTCTGCAGGCCGTGGGCCGTCATATGTATCAACGCGCCGAGGATGGCGACACAAGCCCGGCGTCAATCGTCAATATTTCATCCGATGCCGGTCGCCGCGGCACAATCGGACAGATTAATTACGGTGCGGCTAAATCAGGGGTTATGGGCCTGACCATGAGTGCCGCGCGTGAATGGTCGGCAAAGCAAATTCGGGTCAATACGATTTGCTTCGGTGTCGTCGAGACCGAAATGACCGAGACAATCCGCTCAGACAAGTTCCGCGATGGCGTAATGGCCCAGGTCCCGATGAAACGCTTTTCCACGCCGGATGAAGTGTCTCAACCTGTTTGCTTCCTCCTCTCGCCTGCCGCCAGCTACATTACCGGGCAGCATTTATCCGTGAACGGCGGCTATACGATTGGTGTTTAGACCGGAAATGACACAGGAAAACCGAAATAAAAAGTTTGCGACGGCAGCATCGCGCAGCGGCCCGCAGTCGGTCGGACGCATCTTTTCCATTCTGGAATTTCTTGCGTCGACAGACGCCGGTGCCACTTTGTCGCAACTTGCCATTTCGGCATCTGCGCCAAAAACAAGCCTCGTCGGATTGCTGGCCGGTTTGATTGAAGAAGAATGTCTGAGACGAGATGAAAGCGGCCGGTATTATCTCGGCCCACGTTTTATGACGCTTGCGATGCGAGCTGTATCAGGACGGGATTTTCTGAAACTGGCACGCCCCGCCCTTACAGACCTGTCGCGAAAGACTGGCGAAACGGCAGTGATCGCCGCGCTGAGCCACGAAGATAATATGGTGACGTATCTTGATAAGGTGGAAAGTGCTAATTCTATACGCTATTCCGTCACCGTCGGGGAAGTTCGCGAATTATATTGCACCGTTGGCGGCAAGCTTCTCCTTGCCTTCTTTGAGCCCGAGCGGCTGGAGACTTATCTGCGCTCCCATCGTCGCAAACGGTATACGGACACCACTCTTACCGGCAAGGCCGAGATCATGGCAGAGCTTGAAAAAATCCGTCAGGAAGGCATTGCCAGAACGTCGGATGAGCAAGTTCAGGGATCAAGCGGGCTGGCCGGACCAATCTACTCAAATACAGGAGAAATCATCGCGGCGCTTCTGATCGCAGGGCCATCGGAACGCATGCGCGCCAATGCCGCCCGGAATGAACAGCTTGTCATAGAGGCTGCGAAAGAATGCACGAAAGCAACTGGCGGCATTGCACTTGATTCATCTTTAAAGACGCAAGGGGAATCGCTTAGAAAGTGATAATCCTCTCGCACCAGAACAACTAAGAAAAACAAATAGTAAGGACAGAAAATGAGCTTCGCACTTACCGCCGAACAGCAACAAATCAGGGACAGCATTTCACGGATATGCAAGCCGTTTGGAGATGACTACTGGCTTCAACGGGATACGGACGGAAAATTTCCCGAGGAGTTCTGTCAGGCAATCGTCGATGAGGGGTTTATGGGAATTGCCATGCCGGAAAAATACGGGGGCAGCGGTCTTGGGATCGCCGATGCCGCGGTCATGGCTCAGGCGATCACGGAATCAGGCGCCGCCAATGCCGGTTTTGCTGCCCTGATAATTGGCATCTTTGGCCTCAATCCCGTTGTAGTATTCGGCACGGAGGAACAGAAACAGAAATGGCTCCCCCCGATCATCAAACGCGAGGATGTTGCCTGCTTTGCCGTCACCGAACCGAACACCGGCCTTGATACGACAAGACTGAAAACCCGCGCTGTATGGGATGGGAAGGATTATGTCGTCAAGGGCGAGAAAATCTGGACGTCAACGGCTCTTCGCGCGAACAAGATGCTGCTCATTGCCCGAACAAAAAGGGAAGAAGAGACAAAACGTCCCATCGATGGGCTTTCTCTGTTCTATACCGATCTTGACCGCGATTATGTCGAAATTCGTCCCATCGACAAGATGGGAAGGAAATGCGTCGATTCCAATCAACTCTTCATCGATGGACTGCGTATCCCGAAGGAACATCTGGTCGGCGAGGAAGGCAAGGGATTTCGCTATCTTCTGCATGGATTGAATGCGGAAAGAATCCTGATTGCCGCCTCCATGGTTGGCCTCGGGCGAGCGGCACTGAAGAAAGCAAGCCAATATGCCCGCGATCGCGTAGTATTTGGACGCCCCATTGGAATGAACCAGTCAATTCAGCATCCGCTGGCGGAATCCTGGGCAGAACTGGAAGCGGCAAATCTTATGGCCTTCCAGGCTGCCAATATGTATGATGCGGGTGAAGACTGCGGCCTGCAGGCCAATGCAGCAAAATACCTCGCTGCGGAAGCTGCCTTCAAATCCTGTACAAATGCCGTCATGACCCATGGCGGGATGGGATATGCCAAGGAATTTCATGTCGAACGGTACATGCGTGAATGCATGATTCACCGGCTTGCCCCGATCAGTCCGCAATTGATCCTTAGTTATCTTGCAGAAAATGCTCTGGATCTTCCAAAATCATATTAAAATGATCGCGCGACCCACAAGAAAACAATAATAGAGGTTAGAACATGAGCCGAACGAGCAAGGCCTATATTGCGGGTATCTATGAACATCCCACCCGCAAGGCCATAGATAAGACAATACCCCAACTCCATGCAGAGGTTGCAATCGGTGCACTAAAAGATGCCGGCCTGACAAAAGATGATGTCGACGGGTATTTCTGTGACGGGGAGGCGCCGGGCCTCGGCGGCATGTCGATGGCCGAGTATATGGGCCTTAACATAACCTATACCGACACGACGGAAACCGGCGGCTCCTCCTACGTTGTGCATGTCGGTCATGCCGTCGAGGCAATTGCCGCCGGAAAATGCAATGTCGCGCTGATTACGCTTGCCGGACGCCCCCGGGCGGAGGGGGTTTCTTCTCTCGGCGCGCGGGATCGCGGCGGCGAATTACCGGAACGCGGCTTCGAGATTCCCTATGCACCTGCGATTACCAATATGTACGGCATGGCAGCAATGCGGCACATGTATGAATATGGCACGACCAGCGAGCAGCTTGCCTGGATCAAGGTTGCCGCCTCGCATCATGCGCAGCATAACGAACATGCCGTACTCCGCGATGTCGTAACGGTGGAGGATGTCGTTAATTCGCCGATGATTTCCGATCCGCTTCATCGGCTTGACTGCTGCGTCATCAGTGACGGCGGCGGCGCCCTGATTGTTGTCAGCCCGGAAATAGCTAAATCCCTTGGCCATCGCTGCGTCAAGGTTCTGGGGCATGGCGAAGCGGTGAAGCATTTGAATGGCGGCCGTTTCAACCTCACCTATACGGGCGCGGCGAAATCCGGTCCGATTGCCTTTGCCGAAGCGAATTTAAAACCCGCGGACATCGATTATGCCTCCATATATGACAGCTTCACGATAACGGTTCTGGAAACCATCGAGGACCTCGGTTTCTGCGAAAAAGGCCAGGGCGGCAAGTTTGTCTCCGACGGCAATCTGATTTCCGGCGTCGGTAAGCTTCCCTTCAACACGGACGGCGGAGGACTATGCAATAACCACCCGAGTAACCGCGGCGGCATGACAAAGGTAATCGAGGCTGTCCGGCAGCTGCGCGGCGAAGCCCATCGGAAGGTTCAGGTACCCGACTGCATGCTTGCCCTTGCCCACGGCACAGGAGGACAGATTTCAACGCGTACAGGAGCAGGAACCGTAATTCTGGGGAGGAACGACGCATGAGCCAGCAGGAACGAACATATAAAGAGCCAGGCATCAATATGGAGACCGAACCCTACTGGGAAGGAACAAAAAAGGGTCAACTGCTGATGAAGAGATGCAAATCCTGCGGTGAGACCCATTTTTATCCCCGCGCAATTTGCCCAATCTGTTTCAGCTCGGATACCGAATGGTATGAAGCCAGCGGCAAAGGCAAGATCTACAGTTACTCCATCATGCGCCGGGCGGAAATACCTTATGTCATGGCCTATGTGACCCTCGATGAAGGGGTCACCATGATGACGAACATTGTTGAGAGCGACTTTGACGATATCGCGATTGGCAAGGTCGTCGAGGTTACCTTTCGTAAGACCGAGGGGGACCAGTCTTTACCGGTTTTCCGGCTGTGCAAATGAGGCGTGAAGGAGAACTCCGATGACAAGGCCTCTAGATGGCGTCCGGATTATAGATCTGTCCAATATGCTGATGGCGCCCTACACAACCCAGATTTTGGGCGATATGGGAGCGGACGTCATTAAGATCGAGGCTCCGGGCGGGGATCCTGTCCGGGGCATCGGCCCTTCCCGCAACCCCGGAATGGGCGCCATTTACCTGAATTGCAACCGTAGCAAACGCAGCATTCTTCTGGACCTCAAGCAGCCTGAGGGTCTGACGGCTGCGCTTGACCTCATGAAGGATGCGGATGTTCTAGTGTATAATCGCCGTCCGCAGGTTATGGCTCGCCTTGGCCTCTCATATGAGACAGTTTCAAAGGTCAATCCACGGATAATATATGCCGGTCTTTTCGGCTACGGTCAGGGCGGCCCTTATGAGAAGAAGCCAGCCTTCGATGATCTCATCCAGGGCGCGGTTTCCATCCCCTCGCTCTCCCACATGGCCGACGGCAGGGAGCCGACCTATGCTCCTACGGCTCTGGTTGACCGCGGCGTCGGCTTATGGGCGGTTGGCCAGATCAATGCCGCCCTTTACTATCAATGCCGCACAGGCAAGGGCCAGAAAGTTGATCTTCCGATGTTTGAAATGATGACGAGTTTTGTTCTTGCAGATCATCTGGCGGGATATACGTTCGAGCCGAAAATCGGGCCGATTGGCTATGACAGAATGCTCAATCCGGACCGGCGTCCCTACCGAACGAAAGACAGTTACGTCTGTGTCATGGTCTATACGGACCGGCACTGGCGTTCATTCTATCAGGCGCTTGGACGCGAAGCCGAGCTTGATGCTGATCCGCGCTATAAAAGCATGACCACCCGGACAGAGAATATCAAACAGATTTATGCAGAGCTGTCCGCCTTGATGCAGACCCGCACAACGGCGGAATGGCTGAAGCTCTTCGATGATGCCGACATTCCGGCGATGCCAATGCATACACCCGAGACGTTGCTGGAGGATCCGCACCTGAAGGCAACGAACTTCTTCAGCACAATCGACCATCCAAGTGAAGGCAAGCTATTGGAGATGGCGGTTCCCAGCCAATGGTCGGATACGCAACCCTCGCCGACCCGGCCCGCACCAAGGCTGGGAGAGCACAGCACAGAAATACTGGCCGAAATCGGCTATAGCGAAGAAAAAATAAAATCTATGCTGGAAAAAGGCATCACGTCCTGATTCCCAAATAAAAAACTTATAACAGGAGAAAACCAAATCATGTCAGGTCTGTACTACGAAGAATTCAAACCGGGAATGGAATTTGAACACCCCTTGCGGAGAACTGTTACGGAAATGGATAACGTCATGTTCTGCGCCATGACCCACAATCCGCAACCGCTTCATCTGGATGAAGAATACAGTAAAGAGACGATGTATGGTCAGCGGATCGTCAACAGCCTGTTTACCCTCGGTCTCGTTATTGGCGTAACCGTGGCCGACACCACTCTTGGGACAACGCTTGGAAACCTCGGGATGACGGATATCCGGTTTAAAAACCCGGTGTTTCATGGCGATACCATCCGCGTGGTGACCCGGATCAAGGAAATGCGTGAAAGCGCGTCCCGACCGACCACAGGCCTCGTCGTGTTTGAACATATCGGCCTCAACCAGCGCGACGAAGAAATCGCCTATGTCATTCGCACCGGCCTTATGAAGAAGAAATCGGCATGATCATCCGCTCATGGCTGTTCGTCCCGGGAGATAACGAACGAAAACTCAGTAAGGGTCTGGAGAACGCTGCAGATGCCCTCATTCTCGACCTTGAGGATTCTGTTGCCGACAACCGTCAAGATATTGCCCGGCAGATGGTGTGCGACTATTTGACGGTGAATACGGATCGGTCACGGCAGCAGCTTTGGGTGCGCATCAACCCGCTGGACAATCCGCTGTCTCTGCCCGATCTGGCGGCTGTCATGCCAGGCAGGCCCGATGGTATTGTCCTGCCGAAAGTCTACTCAGCACAGGAAGTAAACACACTCGACAAGTATCTGTCCGCATTGGAAGCGCGCGAAGGAACAGAACAAGGCTCCACGAAGATCCTCTGTGTTGCCACAGAAACAGCAGCCTCCCTTCTGACGTTCCATACCTATCTTGACAATGTCAGCGACAGATTGATTGCCATGACCTGGGGTGGTGAAGATCTCGCAGCATCACTTGGAGCCAGCAACAACCGGCATCCTTTAACCGGCGATTATGACGATCCTTTCCTACTCGCCAGATCGCTTTGCCTGTCTACGTCACGCGCCATCAATATCCAACCGGTCGGCGCAGTGTTCGTCGACTACAGTGCGCTCGAAGCGTTGCGGAAAGACTGCCTGCGCGACCGGCAATCGGGTTTCATCGGCAAAATTGCCATCCATCCGGCACAATCCGATATCATCAATGAGGCCTTCACGCCCTCCGGGGAAGATATCGCCCATGCTCAGCGGATCATTGATGTCTTCGAGCAGAATCCGGGGCTCGGCACCGTAGGTCTTGATGGGAAAATGCTCGACATGCCGCACTTGAAGCAAGCACGCAATGTCATGGCTCTCGCAGAGCAGATCAAAGCGAGGAGTTAGAGCTTAAGGCAACCTCTTGGCCCGACCCATGTTGCCCGCCTCCTTTGACCTAAAGGCGACTTATCCTGCCATCTTCCGGCTGCGCCATTCCGCCTTATCCGCCCCGAGTGCCGGGGATGGCCAGCCCCAACCAGGGGTACTCTCCGAGAAGCGGATAACGGGCCCTAAGTGACGGACCTGACCATAGGTTGTCTCACAATCCATTTGCAGCGGCCTTGCCTCCTCGTCCGAGATGCCCATTCCTTCTCGCGGATAGTCGATCCGCCCCTGATCCTGCAGGAACATCGCCGATCGGCACAGTGATACCTTGACGTGATAACTGCCGCCCTCAACCGCACGACGGGCGAGCGCCAGCAAGGTGCCGTAAGCGCCAAGATAACCGGTGCTGTAATCACAGAAATAGATCGGCAACAGCTCTGGCGGATTGCCATTTTCCTGGCCGATTTCATGGCTGATACCAGTCACGGTCTGGGCAATCTGTTCCCATCCGCCCCGATTGCTGAAAGGTCCGCCCTCCCCATAGCAGTTGATCGAGGTATAGATGAGGCCCGGACGCTCCTGCGCCAGTTCCTCCGGACCAAATCCGCGCGCCTCGAGGACACCGGGGCGATAGCCTTGCGAGAAGACGTCCGCCCCGCGCACCAGTTCTTTCAGTCGGGCAGCCTCTTCCGTTGTGTTGAGATCAAGGAAGCAGCTGCGCTTGCCGTGGGATAGCTCAAGAACGAATTTCTTGATCTGCGGCACATGGCGCGCACCCACCATCAGGACATCGGCTCCATGTTCGGCCATCGTCCGGGCCGCGACAGGTCCAGCCAAGATGCGCGTGAGGTCAAGAACCCGCACGCCTTCAAGCGCTGGCCCGCCTTTCGGGAAAGGCTCCGGATCACTCTCGCCGATCTTCTCAATCTCGACAACAGCCTGCCCGGCAAGCAGTTTGCCATGCGGGTGACGCCGCCATTCCTCTTCCGTCCGGACAATACCGCCGCAGGCATTCGCATCCGCAATTGTCTGATCGATATCCTCGGCATCCCATTTGGCAACCGCTTTGGCAATACTTTCCTGCGTCTGTTCGCAACCCAGAATGCCCAGCACTTTCTCTTTCAGCCCTTTCATTCCGAAATGCGGCATGAACCAGCGTCCGTCTTTGGTGGGATAGGCCCGGATGGTCTCATAGGCCGCCTGCGCCAATGGCGAATCTCCATAGACTTTATAGGCGCCATCCGGCGCCCGCAGCATCAGATGAGCAACGCTGTTGAGAGCCATCGCCGCATGACGGGCATCAACCGAGACTTTCTGGGAGCGGCCCGTCTTCATCTCCCAGATATCTGAGATTGCCACCCCCGTCGCCGCCAAAATCGCCGCCCCTGTGTCCGCGACCTTGAACCGGGTAGAATAGACCGGGTCGCTCCCGGTTATTTCCAACGACGGCACGTCTTCGCGATTTCGAAGGATGAGCAATTCCTGTAAAGCGGCATTCATCTCTCTGTTTCCCAGATTTTTTATTTTTCAGCATCCTCAAGTTTGTATTTTTCAGCATTTTACCGGCCATGACAACCTGTTTCGGAGATACCGCCGCGGTTCCTACCCCGCCAACCAACTGCTGATAGTCTCTTTGTCTTTTTCAGGCGTTTGCTTGACCGGCGGGCGTATCGGATCCGGCTGAGACCGGCTGAACCGCGGGGCGGGCGCCGGTTGGGTGACCCCGGCAACATCAACGAATGTATGGCGGGCCCGGTTATGAGGATGCTGCGCGGCCTCTTCAAGCGATAGCACGGGGGCGTAGCAGCAATCTGTCCCTTCCAGAATCGCGCTCCATTCCGACTGGGTTTTCTCGGCAACGCGAGCCGCGACTTTCTCCTTCAAGGCCGGCCAGTTTGCCTTGTCATAGGTCATCTCGAGATTATCATATTCAATCCCGAGCGCCTCCAGCATCAGCTTCTGGAATTTGGCCTCTATCGGCCCCAGCGATATCCACTCCCCGTCCTTGCATTGATACACGTCATAGAAATGAGCCCCGGAATCAAGAATATTGTTGCCTCGGTCATAGGTCATCAAACCCTGCTTGTACATCCCGGCAAACACTGTCATCAGGGACGCCGTCCCGTCCACAATTGCGGCATCGACAACCTGTCCTTTTCCTGAAATGCTTCGCTCATAGAGAGCGCTCAGCACCCCGAAAATCAGATACATCGACCCGCCGCCATAATCACCGACCAGATTGAGCGGAGGCGTCGGCGGCTGTCCGGCGCGGCCAATGCCATACAGCGCCCCCGCAAGAGCGATATAGTTCATGTCATGTCCTGCGGCCTGAGCAAGAGGCCCCTCCTGCCCCCATCCGGTCATCCGGCCATAAACAAGGCCGGGATTGCGGGCGAGGCATTCATCGGGACCCAACCCCAATCGTTCCATGACCCCGGGTCTGGCCCCCTCCAGCAAAACATCAGCCTTCTCCACGAGCGGCCATATCTTCTCAAATTCTTCCTTATTCTTGAGGTTTAGCGTGACAATTTTCCGGTTTCGCAGAGTCAGGTCGAGATGGCGTTCCCGCGGCAGCCCGACATCCGTGCCGCCAGGCCGTTCGACGCGCAGCACATCCGCCCCAAGATCCGCCAGCAGCATCGTGGCGAACGGCACCGGCCCGATTGCTTCCATTTCAAGAACCTTCAATCCATGTAGTGGACCCATCACACTCTTCCTTTTTTTCAGTTTTTCTCTTTCAGGGTATTTGCCGGAAACTCCGTACGCATATTCGAATATTCGTATAATAATCCGGTATTCGAACCAAGATATTGCATGAGAGCTTTCTGTCAATCCGATTTTTGTGCTTCTTTAAGGACATCACCAATGGCTTGACAAGAAAACAAAAATGCCGTTAATAGTAATTCGAATATACATAGTTATGTTCAAATATACGAACATAACCAACAACTCAGAAAATGATAAATTCCGGATGGAAGCGTTTCAGGAAAGCACAAATGAACGCCTGACTACCCGGCAGAGAAGGATATTTAAGGATAATGGCAGGTATATTGGACGGCATTCGCGTAGTTGAACTAACGACAGTAATCCTGGGGCCATGGGCAACACAAATGCTTGGCGATATGGGAGCGGATGTGATCAAGGTGGAGACACCAGCTGGCGATACAACACGTCATTCCGGGCCGAGAAGAAACGCAGGCATGGGCTCCCTGTATCTCGCGACCAACCGCAACAAACGCAGTATTGTTCTGGATTTGACCAAACCGTCCGGGCTTGAAGCACTCTTCAGAGTGATCGGAACGGCCGATGTCTTTGTCCATAACCTCCGCCCTAAGGTCGCCAGAAAACTCGGTTTGGAATATGACAAATTCAAAGCCGACTTTCCCGACCTGATTTACTGTGCCACTTATGGTTTCAGGGCTGGCGGCCCGATGGAGGACAAACCGGCCTATGATGATATCATTCAGGCGGCGTCAGGCCTTGCCGACCTTTTAACGGTAACCTCTGACCAACCAAGATATGTGCCAACGATTATGGCGGATAAGACCTCTTCGCTCAATCTTGTAACAGCAATATTGGCCGGCATCGTAAACCGGGAGCGTGGTGGGGGCGGACAGGCGATCGAGGTCCCCATGTTCGAAGCTCTCGTTGATTTTGTGATGGTTGAACATCTTTATGGCGCCTGCTTCGAACCGCCTGTTGCCAAGATGGGATATGAGCGCCTGCTGAACACAATGCGCAAACCTTACGCAACAACCGACGGATATCTCGCAGTTCTGCCCTATACGGATCGCAACTGGCAGGATCTATTTGATATCGCCGGCAGGGATGATCTCAAGAATGATCCAAGATTTGAGAGCCTTGCTACCCGGGTTGCCCATTCTGAGGAAATATATGGCTTGCTCGCAGATATCATTGCGACCCGCTCTTCCGCTGACTGGCAGAAAGACCTCGATAAACTGAATATTCCCGTACAAACCGTCATGACAAAAGAAATGCTGTTAGATAGTGAACAATTGAAGGCGACAGGATTCTGGCGGCTTGAGGAACATCCAACCGAAGGCACATTGCGCATGGTTGACCCACCGATCCGGTTCTCCAAAACACCGTCAACCATTCGCAGCATGCCCCCTCACCTCGGGGAACAAAGTGCTGAAATTCTCAGTGAAGTAGGATATTCCGAGTTAGAGATAAATCAATTCATCAAAGATAAAGTCACACAGCTACCTTAAGCAACGACACCAATAACGAATATTTTTTGGGAGTATAAAGATGGGGAATTTCGAGAATATTATTTTCGAAGTCGACGACAAGGTCGCCACATTGACGCTTAACAGGCCTCAGGCCTTAAACGCAATGACCTTTGATCTGATGTATGAAATTCAGGATGCGCTCAACATCATTGAGGAAGAAAATAGCATACGCGCCCTCATACTCACCGGCGCCGGTCGCGGTTTTTGCGCGGGGCAGGACCTTCGAAATCGCCCGCCGGAAGGCAGCGACATCGTCGAACTCTATACCGGCTGCTATTTCGACGCCATCAATGGTATCCGAACCTGCCGGGTGCCGGTTATTACAGCTGTCAATGGCACGGCAGCAGGCGGAGGTTTCTCCCTGGCGCTCGCTGGAGATATTCTATTAGCCGCCAAAACTGCAAAATTCATTCAGGTATTCAGCCGCATCGGTCTCAGTCCGGACCTCGGATCGACCTATCTATTGCCGCAGGCCATTGGCAGGGCCCGTGCGTTGAGAATGATGATGACTAACGAGCCCGTCACGGCTGCTCAGGCCCTAGAATGGGGCCTTGTCAGCAACGTATATGAAGATGATAAACTTATGGATGAAGCTAGAACACTTGCCGCCAGGCTGGCGGATGGTCCTACCTATGCCCTTGAAATGACACGCAAGACAGTGGATGAAAGCACGCACAATGACTTCAAAACTCAGTTCCGGCGAGAACTGGAAGTGAACGCGGAGTTGCGGGAAAAATATGATTCAAAGGAAGGGGTCGCCGCATTCCTTGAAAAGCGTGCGGCGGTATTTAAAGGGGAGTGAAAGTCAGCCTTTCTAGGCATTGTCGTACCAACTTCGTGTTTATCATTCAGGCCGTTACAAACGACTCTGAATCAGCACTCCCATAACCAAGAAAATCGGTTACAATTTGACGCCCCAGTCTTTAAGGATCTCTTCCGTATGCTCGCCGGCTTTCGGCGGCGCGCGCCTGATCTCGGGTTTGGTACGGCTGAAACGCGGGGCCGGGGCCGGCTGCAGAACATTGTCCTGCTCCACGAATGTATGGCGCGCTTTGTTATGGGGATGTTGAGGCGCTTCCGCCATATCAAGGACAGGCGCAAAGCAAATATCGCTGCCTTCCATAATGGCGCACCAGTCATCGCGGCTTTTTGTTCTGAATTTTTCGGCGAGCTTCTTTTTAAGCACCGGCCATTTCTTTTGATCCATCTGCGTCTTGAAGTCCGGATCGTCAATTTCCGCTTTCTGAAGCAGTTCCGCATAGAATTGCGGTTCGATGGAGCCGATCGAAATCCATTTGCCATCCGCGCATTCATAACATCCGTAGAAATGTGCGCCACCGTCCAGAAGATTGCTTTCCCGCTCGTCCATCCATTTTTTATAATTATGAAGATTATAGATGCCGGCCATCAGAAGGGAGGCGCCGTCGGACATTGCCGCGTCGATCACCTGGCCCTCGCCTGAGCTTTTCGCTTCCAGCAGTCCGCACACCATCCCGAAGCCGAGATACATCGCCCCACCGCCAAAATCACCAATCAGGTTCAGCGGGGGTACCGGGCCGCTTTCCTTCGTTCCAATCGCATGAAGGGCGCCGGTTATGGCAACGTAGTTGATATCATGCCCTGCCGCCTTGGACAGCGGACCGTCCTGACCCCAGCCGGTCATCCGGCCATAGACCAGCTTCGGGTTTCTCTCGAAGCAGGCGTCGGGGCTGAGTCCGAGTTTTTCCATGACACCCGGCCGATAGCCCTCAATCAGGCCATCCGCCTTTTCCACCAGATCAAGGACCGTTTGCACCCCTTCCGAAGATTTGAGATCTATTTCAATGGAGCGGCGACCACGGTTGAGAATATCGTAGTCGAGGCCGAGCAGGTTCGTGCCGCCGGGTCGATCAACCCGGATGACATCCGCCCCCATGTCGGCAAGCAACATGGCGCAGAATGGGCCAGGTCCAATCCCCGCCATTTCAATAATTTTAATGCCGTTCAAAGGTCCCACAGTCGCTCTCCTTATGTCGTTTTTATTGTTTCTTGCGAAGCCGCAGCTTCAGCTTCTTTCAAGAGAACTCCCGACCGCAGAAGTTCAAGATAGGCCTCAAGCTGCGCCTTTTCGAGCGGCTTGAAGACAGTCCCCTTTGCCGTTGACCGGACAAAGAGATAGTCACGTGCGCCAATCATCAGATAGGCCAGCGATTCCAGCTGTCCTTCGGTGAAGCCTTTTAGCTCCCCCTTCGACTGCCAGCGCTTCAAGGCCCGGACGAAGGGCTGGAACAGATTATCCATATGAATGGCATGGCCCTTAGGCGTCGCAAAACGGCCCTCATGCAACAGCCGGAAAAACCACGGATTTATCTGAACATAAGACTGAAACGCCAAGAGGCCAAGCCGTTCCATCTCGATGAAGCTGGTCGCCTCGCGAAGTTCTCTCCGGATGTAGGCCAGGATATCCAGCCCCTTGATCGGCAGCAGCTGATCGAATAGATCCTGCCGGTCTTCGAAGTAATTGTAAAAGGTTCCGTGCGCCAGCCCCGCGCCATCGGCAATCTTGGCGATCGAGGCATCATTGTACCCATATTCGCCGATGCAGACGGCAGCGGAATCGATAAGCGATTGCCGGTTCAAGGCCGCTTTTTCCTCGCGGGAAGGTCTGTTCTTCCTATTCGGCCTTAACATCGCCACTCAAATCCTTTCTAAACTTACCTCTTTTCAGGCGGACGCGTCTCCGGCACCACCAAACGCTGTCCATCCGCCATCAACCGGCAGGGTTATTCCCGTAATATAGCTTGCCCGGTCAGACAACAAGAAAAGGACCGCATTTCCTATTTCTTCCTGCTTGCCAAGGCGGCCCATGGGGATGCGCCGTGTGTACACATCTGATCCTATCGCAACCTTGTCGAAAATGGCCGAGGCCATCGGCGCTTCGATCACACCGGGGGCAACCGCATTCACCCTTATGCCATAGCGCGCGAAATCACAGGCCATTGTTTTTGTCATCATAACGATACCTGCCTTGCTGACGCCATAGCCATTTGACGCACCGAAGCCACCCAGACCGGCCACGGAGGCCATATTGACGAAAGACGACCCCGGCGCCATATGCCGCGATGCTTCCCTTGACATCAGGAACACCCCCTGCAGATTGACGTCGATCACCCGGCGCCAGTCATCCAGGGTCTGCCGCCGCGTCCCCTTGATGGGCTCGAACACACCGGCATTATTCACCACTCCGTCAAGGCCGCCTAGGAGGTCGAGAGTGTCATCGATCAGAGATTTGACGGCGTCTTCATCCGCCACATTCGCGGTCAAGGCACCCGCCGCGCCAATCTCCGCACAGGCCTTTTCCAGGCTCTCCTCGGAGATATCATTGAGGACAACCTTGGCACCGGCTTCAATCAGCAGGCGCGCCGTCTCCAGGCCGATCCCTCCGGCACCTCCGGTTACAAGAATCCGGTGACCGGTCAGGTCAAGCGTTGGAACATTACTCGTCATTTGGTTTCTCCTGCTCCTGATTGAGCCTTTATTTTCCGGTGTAAATTGGGGCGCGCTTTTCGCGGAAAGCCGTTACGGCTTCCTGGTGATCCGCACTCTGATTTGTTAGCGCCTCATAGGCGAGACAGGCATCCATGACTGAATGGGCAACCTGTTTAAGATGGATATTCAGGCTCACCTTTGTCCATTTGATGGATTTGACGGGGCCGTTTGCCAACCGGTCCGCAAATCGGTTGACGGTGTCATCCAGTTCGTCCGGCGCGCAGACATGGTTGATCAACCCGAGGTCCAGCGCTTCTTTCGCCGTTAAGGGATCACCGGTCATCAGATATTCCTTCGCCTTGGCCATCCCGATCAGCGCTGGCCAGATGACGGCGGCGCCGTCGCCTGCCACCATGCCCATCAGGACATGCGGATCGCCGATTTTTACGGTTTCGTTCATGAAAGTCACGTCACAGAACAGCGCCATCGTGCAGCCAAGTCCCATCGCATGACCGTTAATCCGGCAAATAACAGGCTTTTCGCAGTCGAGAATGGAGAAAACGATCTGCTTGGCTTCCGTGACGGTGCGTTCAAAGGTTTCCGGCTCGTCGATGGCTCTTTGCATCCAGCTAACGTCCCCGCCCGCGCAGAAAGCCTGACCGTTCCCTGTAAAGATGATCACATCGGAATGCGGGTCGGCATCCGCGTCCCGGAAGACGCGCGACAGCTCCTCATGGAGAATTTCATCGACGGCATTGAAGGATTCCGGGCGGCACATCTCCAATGTCAGGACGCGACCACGGCGGTGCCATTTTATGGCTTGATATCTGTTTTCAGGCTTACTCATGTCTGTCATTTCTTTTTGCTTTTCTTGGTTCATTACTCACTCCGAATTTTGCGGGTCGTCCTTCCAGAAAGGCCCGACGCCCTTCCGCGGCATCGGGGGATGCCAGGGCGGTGACCTGTGCTTCAACCTCTGCATCCAGAGCAGAGGAAAAGGATGAATTTTCAGAAGCGTTAAAAAGACTTCTGATTTGCTGAATGGCGACTCTCGGTCCATTCGCCAGTCTTTCAGCAGTTTGGATTGCTTCCGACTGCAATTTTTCCTGCGGCGTGGCGCGCCAGACGAGTCCCCAGGCCGCCGCGGTCACACCGTCAATATCATCCCCGAGGAGGGCCCATGCCTCCGCCCGCGCCCGGCCGATCCGCCGCGGTAGAACCCATGTCGTTCCACAGTCCGGCACCAGACCGACCTTCACGAAGGCCGGGATAAATCGCGCTGTCTCGCTGCAGAGGACAATGTCGGAAGAGGTCACAAAACCCAGCGCCCCGCCCGCGCAAACACCCTGAACGGCGCATACAATCGGCTTCGGATAGCTCACCATCTCCTGCATCAGGGTATGAAAAACTTCCCGCATCTCCTTTGCAAACCAGCCGGGCTTTTCCGACATATTCGCCTTTTCGAGATCAATCCCGGCGCTGAACGCCTTCCCCGCGCCGCTGAACATGACGGCGCCAATGGACGGCTGATCCCGCGCTTCAGCCAGCGCTTCGCGCATGTCATTTGCCATATCCGCGGTAAAGGCATTCAACCGGTCTGGACGATTGAGCCGTAAGTGCAGAACACCCTTCTCGGCACGGACGGAAAGGCCATTATCCGTTGTCCTTTCCTCCGACGTGATCTGAAAATGCGACATCAGTATTTCCTTCCTTCACGATTGTGCCATCGTCTCCGGCAGCCAGAGAACGATGTCAGGGAACATAAACAACACCACAAGCACCAGAAGCTCGATAATGATAAAGGGAACGATGCCCCGATACAGCTCTGTCGCTTTGAGTTCCGGCGCCGCCCCCATGACGGCAAACAGGTTCAAGCCGACCGGCGGCGTTATTGCGGCGATTTCGATGAGCTTGAGGATGATAATCCCGAACCAGATTTCGTTGATGCCGAGCGTCTGGGAAATCGGAAACAGGAAGGGCAGCGTGATCACGATAAGCGAGAGCGAGTCCACAAACATGCCCATGACAATGAACATGATGGCAATATAGATCATCAGTTCCATGGGACTGACACCGAGACTTATGACAAGCTGATTGACCTCATCCGTAAAGCCGTTGATCAACAGCAACCGGCCCATCAACAACCCCCCGATCAGGATCACCATAAGGCGACCTGAAACAAGGGTGCCTTCCTTGAAGGATTCCCAGATATCAACCTTCGATAACCGCCGCATCGATAGCCCGAGCAGCAGCGCCCCGGCGGCACCCACAGCACCGGCGGCGGACGGGGAGAACAGGCCGGAATAGAGCCCGCCGATGATCAGCGTCGCCAGAAGCACAACGCCCCAGACCATCCGCAGGCCGCTTATCTTTTCCCGCAGGCTATAGGTTTCATCGGACATCGGCGCCCATTCCGGATACCGGATGAGGAAAAGGCGGATGCCCACCATATAGGATGTCGCGGTCAGTATTCCGGGCATCACCCCGGCCATCAGAAGCTGCCCCACCGACTGGTTGGTGAGGGAGGCAATGAGAATGATACCAATCGACGGCGGGATAAGTGCCGCCAATGTTCCTGCGGCGGCAATACTGCCCGCCGAAATTCCCGGCGAATAGCCAAAGCGCAGCATTTGCGGCATGGCAATCCGGGTGAAAACGGTCGAGGAGACGAGCGTCGATCCAGACGCGGCGGCAAATCCGGCCGATGCCATGATCGTCGCGTAGATCAGATTGCCTTTTGCCCGCGCCGTAAACCGGTGTACCGCCTCATACAGGCCTTCGATGATCCCGGCCCGTGAGGCGAATCCGCCCATCAGGATGAACATGGGAATGACGACAAGGGTGAAGTTGACCGCCGTATCGTAGGGCAACGTCTCCAGCATGGTCATGGCGAAATTCACATCCACGGCCACCCACATGCCAACAACGGCGACAATCATCATGGACCAGGCAATCGGCACCCCGAGAGCCAGCAGCAGCAGAAGCGCCGAGACGGCGAGCAGACCGGAAACCAGACTATCCATTTTCCGTCCCTCCGTTGCTGTCGCTCTCCTGAGGCAACGTCTTTTTATCGCGATGCCGGAAAAGCTGAATAAGTTGCAGTCCGGCAACCAGAATGGTGAACAGGAAGCCTAGGAACACCAGAAACTTCACCGGATAGATCGGGATTTGCAGAAAATCGATCGACTTTTCATTAAACGCCAGGCTTGATGTAAAAAGTTGCCAGGACGCGAAAGTCAGCAGGACAAGGACGGTAATGGCCGTAACATTCGCAATAACCAGACTGAGAAGTTTCCATCCCGATTTCAGTCGGCTGGAGAATATATCCACGACGACATGCTCCCGCCTTGCCATGACCAGCGGCTGCGACAGGAAAATGACGACGGCAAACAGAAGACCGCTGAGTTCCACCTTGAAAGGCAGATACATATTGAACAACTCGCCCAGAATGATGTCGGCCGCACCGACCGACATCATGATGACCAGAGCGAGTGCGCAGATAACATGCAACGTTAGCTCTATGGTTCGATACATCAGCCAGCTCAGTCTTTGAAGTTGGCTTGTTTGTCCCTGAGGACGGGCTCAAGGCGTTCAACGGCCTCTCCATACCCTCTTTCCGTCAGGTCCGCCGCCCATATATCGATCATGTTTCCGGCAGCTTCATCGAACTCTTTCGCTTCCTTGAAATTAACGTAGGTCACGCCATGTTCCGGGAAATCGACTTCGACGGTTTTCTTCGCAAGCGCAATGTTCTCTTCCGCCGCGACGTCCATCAGATCGCTGCTCACCTCTCTCATGAGGTTCTGGACATTTTCCGGCCACTGATCGAACAATTGCTTGTTAACGAAAATTCCCCAGACGGGCTGGGCGCCCATGTTCAGGTCGATGGCATATTTGGCAACTTCATAAAACTTGCCCGAAATCGCCTGCTCATGCGCGGCAAAGGTACAGTCCACTGTCCCCTTCTGCAGCGCGCCATACATTTCACTGTAGGGAATTGAGACAGGAACAACACCGACTTTCGACAGGAATTCCACCCAGTAAGGGGCACCCGGCACCCGGACACGCAAACCGTTCATATCCGCAAGTGTTTCAACCGGCTTCGTGCAGAACAGCCGATACGGGTTGCTTCCCTGATGGTAAAGCCCGATCACGCCGTTCTTGTCCATGTCCTCTCTCGTTTGCGGATCTTCCTGCCAGCGCCGCCATGTATCAACGGCATCTGCCGGGGTCTGGTGAACACGCAGAAGAGAGGCATTCCCGGCAACCGGCATCTCACGCGAGAAATATCCCTGTGCCGTCGCGCCGAGCTGTACCGCACCGGTGCCGGTCAACTTCAGGATTTCCTTCGGGCCACCCATGCTGCCGGCCCAGAATATCTTGGTCTTGATTTTGCCGCCGGACCGTTTCTCGACTTCATCGGCCCACCATTGCTCCCAGTTTGCACCCGCCGTATTGGAGGGAACAAAATGCGCCAGCCGCAGGTCCATTTCCGGATAGTCTTCCGCCAACGTCGTTCCCGCTGCCGTCGTTACCGACAGCATCGTCAGCGCCATCAATCCAAATTTGAAATTTTCTTTAATTTTCCCAATCATGACATCGTCCTTGTTAGTTTCATTGCGTTTTCTTATGTGGTCAGACTTGATAAATCTCCCGCCCACAAAGGGAATTAGGTATCTTTCTTCATATGAACTCCTGTATTAATTTATGAATCATTTTTCATTTTTTGTGTAAAACAAATCAGACAACTTCCTCGACTTCAGGCATCCACCAGAGCTTTGCTGTATTTTTCCCGAAGGTCGGTTTTGAGTATTTTCCCCATGGGAGAGCGCGGCATCTCGGCAATGACTTCATAGCGCCGCGGAATTTTGAAATCCGCGAGTTTATCTGCACAGAACTGCCGGATCGCTTCCGGATCTATGGTCACGCCCGGTGCGACCGTCAAAACCGCCAGCAGGTCCTCCCCCAGCTTATCATGCGGCACACCGATCACGGCTGCCTCTTCGACGCCGTCATATCGATGCAGCACGCTCTCTACTTCCTGGGTACCGATATTCAGGCCGCCGCGAATGACCATATCCTTCTTGCGGTCGACAACGAAGAGATAGCCTTCGCCATCCAGCTGTCCGAGATCGCCTGAGAACAGCCATCCGTCCTTTAAGGTTTCGCGGGTCGCCTCCTCATTCTTGAAATATCCCGAGAAGACAGACGGAGACCGTACAACGATCTCGCCAACAATATTCGGCCCGACGTCATTGCCATTCTCATCCACAATGCGGAGCTCGGTCTGAGGCCAGGGTGTGCCTGCCGACCCGATATGCGCCAGCGCCTCCGACCCAATGAGAACGGTCCCGCATGGGCCACCCTCGGTCTGGCCGTAGGTTTGTCGTACGTCGAGTTTCGGGAAGGTCGCGATCAAGCGGCGCGTCAGTTCGGCCGGCATCGCCGCCCCGCCCGCATCAATGATCTCAAGGGAAGACAGATCAAACGATGTTTCCTGGTACTTTTCCAGCAGGAAAATATAAAAGGCCGGAACACCGATATAGGTCGTCGTCCGCTCACGTTCCATACGGGCCAGGATATCCATGACATCCAGTTCCGGATCAACAACCGCTGTGGCACCGACAAACCAGCTTGGATACAGCAGGCAACGAATAGACGCCGTTGTGAAAAAGGGGAAGAAACTTTGATACACAGTTCCTGGTTCCAAGCTCATGGCTTGTGAAAAACCATAAGCACTGGCGACGACGCTTCGGTTGCTCATCAATGCCGCCTTGGGCCGCGATGTCGTGCCGGATGTGAACAGAATTTCGGAAATGTCATCGAGACCACGCTCTGGCCAGTCGACATCAACAACTTTCGCTTCATTGAACAGCTTCCGCCAGGAGAGAGTATCCTCTGTCACCTCATCGCCGACAAGCACTACATTCTCAAGAATGGATGCATCCGACCGGATATCCCTCACTCGGGGAAGCGTGGCCTCGCCACATATCAGAATGCGCGTATCGGCGAGGGTCACGGCGTGAAGTATCTCTTCCTGCGCGAAGCGTGCATTTACAGGCACGCACACCATGCCACCGAATGCACAGGCCAATAATGTCATAATGGCCTCATAGGCGGATTTGTTATCCAGAAGGACACCGATATGATCCCCTTGCTTCGCCCCGATCTCCATTAATGCCCGGGCAAATTTCTCACCTTGCCAGACCAGTTGGGAATAGGTGAGCCGTTCTTCATGGCCGTTTGCGGACCGCGCCACCAGCGCCAGCTGGTTCGGCGTCTTTTCCGCCTGCCCTCTTACCATCGTTGCTAGAGAGGTGTATCCACCCCAAAATTTTTCCAGACCGTTCTTGTCATGCATCATCAAGTCTCCTGCGCCAGATTACTTCGCGTGGCGTTGTTGAATGCCCCGGGAAATAATTTCCTTCATGATCTCGTTGGTACCGCCATATATCCGCTGGGCGCGCGCGTCGGCAAAGGCCCGGGCAACCGGATATTCCCACATATAGCCATAGCCACCGAACAGTTGCAGACACCGGTCTATTACCCGGCCCTGCATTTCCGAGAGCCATATCTTGGCCATTGACGCCACTTCGCTGGTCAGCTTTCCCTGAACGACCCGGCTCGCGCAATCATTGAGGAAGGATCGCCCCACCTCCAGTTCCGTCCGGATATCCGCAAGCGTGAATTTTGTTGACTGGAAGTCGCCGACCGACTGGCCAAAGACCTTTCGTTCATACACATAGTCAGAGGTGCGCTCGAACACGGTTTCGGCGACGGCCTGCGCCCAGACACCGACCAGCAGCCGCTCCACCGGCAGTTCCTGCATCAGATATTTGAGGCCCATCCCCTCTTCCCCCAGCATTGCATCGCCCGGCACCCGGACATCATCAAAGAAGAGCTCTGCCGTATCCTGCGCTTTCTGGCCGACCTTTTCGAGAAGGCGTCCGCGTTCAAACCCCTTGGTCTTTGTATCGACCAGAAACAGGCTCTTGGATTTCGATCCGGTATCCGGAGAGGTGTTGGCAACCACAATGATCAGGTCGGCAAGCCAGCCATTGGTGATAAAGGTTTTCTGTCCGTTCAGTATCCAGTCATCTCCGTCTTTCCGGGCGCGCAAACGCACTCCCTTCATGTCGGATCCCGCGCCAGGCTCGGTAATCGCAATACTGGTGATAACCTCACCCGAAACGCATCCCGGAAGCCATTGTTTCTTCTGCGCGTCCGTGCCCAGTCGGGCGATGTAGGGGACAATAATGTCGGAATGGGTAAAGAAGCCCGGGAGTGCGCATTCGCTTCTTGCCAGCTCTTCAACAACAATCATTGCATGGAGAAAATTGCCGCCGATCCCGCCGTATTCCTCGGGGACCATGGTACAGAGCAGGCCCTGCGATCCGGCCTTTTGCCAAAGCTCCCGATCTACGTAACCGCGCTTTTCCCATCCCGCATAATGTGGGGCAACTTCCTCTTCGAAAAACCGCCGCGCCGTTGCGCGCGTGAGCACATATTCTTCGCCCGCCAATTCCGGCAAAGACACATAGCTTTCCATTCTGCCCTCTTTCCAGACTTCCCAAATCTATATTGGCTGCTTTTGCAGTTGATTATCTTTGCAGGCGATGCCTGAACTCTCCCTGAGAGTGCGTCAAATCTAGAAAGGGACGTATTCTGAGTCAATATAAAAAATGATTTATGATTCATTTTTTATTTTCTTGCAAACAGCGATGAGCATTCCTCCCCTTCCTTCTCGCCGGGGAGTCTAATGATTGTACAATGTCATTCTGAATAGTGAGGCTAGCGCCATAGAGAAGCTAATCAGGGCATGGCGGGCCCGACGCTGGCGCTGGATAGACAAGCCTGCGCTTCACCGCCCTTACTGCGAATTGGGAGGTCTTCGTGCAAAGGCGGAAGTTTACGGCCACGGCTATCTCAACGCCAGCTCAGACACAATGTCCGGAAATAGCGGACATGCGGTTTTTAAAGGTCAATTCGTATAGCGATTGACGACGATACCAGCTTCTTCCCGGTCCCAAATCTGACCCAGACGTTCCTGCGCATCCTGTTTCAGCTTATATTTCTCGACCTTCTCCGTCATCGTTCTTGGAAGTTCCGAGACGAATTCGACAAATCGCGGCACCATGAAATAGGCCATATTATCGGCGCAATAACGGACCAGCTCTTCCTCATTGAGGGTATGCCCTTCTTTGCACTCCACGCTAACCATGACCTCATCTTCGCTCATCTCCGAATTAACGGCATAAGCGGCAACATCTTCAACAGCGGGATGTCCGAGAATGATTTGCTCCACCTCATAGGAAGATATATTTTCACCGCGCCGACGGATAGCATCCTTCTTGCGATCGACGAAATATAAAAAGCCATCTTCATCCATATAGCCGCGATCACCGGTATGGAACCAAAGATTACGCCGTGCCTCGGCGGTTGCGTCCGGCTTTTTATAATATCCCTGCGCCGTCATCCAGGGGACATCACAACGCAAGCAGATCTCCCCCGGTGTTCCCGTCGGCTGTGGCTGATCATCATCATCCATGATGGCAATTGTCATGTGCTCGCGTAGTTCCCCCGCCGACTTCCATTTTGCCGGAGGATGTTCCGGACTCAGGAAAGTCGCTCCGCCAAAATCCGTCAGGGCATAGACCGACGTAATCTTGAGTTCGTAGCGCTTTTCAAATTCGCGGGCAAAATCCGGTACAGGAACCATCATGCACATGCGTACCTTGTTTTCACGATCCTTCGGGCTTTCCGGTTGCGCCCAAATAATATTTGCCATCGCACCCAGCAGATTAAACTGTGTCACATCATTATCCCGCACCTCCTGCCAAAAGGCGCTTGCGGAAAAGCGCGGAGACACGACCAGCGTTGCATCAGCCATCAATGCAGGCAATGCACTGGTATTCAGCGCGTTGCCATGGAAAAGCGGCAGGCAAGTGTATATAACGTCTTCTGGTTGGTACCCGTAGTACTCTGCATAATCAATTGAACCGGAGACCATCATCTCATGCGGCTCCATATTCCCTTTCGACGGTCCCGTCGTTCCAGAGGTATAGAGCAGAAAGGCAAGATCACGGTTCCGGACGATATCTACGGGAAGGTCTTCTGCCGAGCCATCAAGCAGGGCTTCATAGTCGGTTACGTCACCGCGAATTGACGACCTTATGTCATCCGCCAAGGGCCGTCCGTCATCGACGACAATGACCCGGTCAATAGAGCATTGTTCCTGCACTGTAACAAAGCGGTCGACAAGACCACTATCTGCAATGAGAGCTGTGGAATCCGACTGGGTGAGATAATAGGCAAGCAGCTCTCCTTTCGCTGCCGTATTAACTGGCACACTTACAGCCCCGATCTTTGCCACCGCAAAATAAAGCAGCAATATTTCCGGCTTGTTATCCATCATGAAGGCGACATGCTGCCCCTTCTCAATACCGACACTCGTCAGTGAATGGGCAAGACGGTTACTGATCTCGTTAAACTCCTTGTAGGAATAACTGCGATCAAGGAACCGGAGAAATGTCTTGTCTCCATTCTTCTTCGCCTTCAACCGCAGAACATTCCCAAGAGTCCGGCCTTCAGCCGGAATTCCTACATTACGTAATCTTTCCATTGTTCTGCTTAACCTCCCAAATAGCTTTTATTTTTCTACCTATTTTTACTGGCTAATTCGTATGGCGGTTAACGACGATGCCCTCCGCCTCACGATCCCAGATTTCGCTCAAGCGCTCCTGGGCACTTTGCTTCAGTTTGTATTTTTCAATTTTCTCCGTCATCGTGCGCGGCAGCTCAGAAACGATTTCGACAAACCGCGGCACCATGAAATAGGCCATATTGTCTGCGCAGTAGCGAACGAGCTCGGCTGGATCCAGCGCCTTCCCGTCTTTGCAGGTAACGCTGACCATGACTTCATCCTCACTCATTTCCGAATTGACGGCATAGGCCGCGACATCCTCTACCGCCGGATGCCCCAGGATGATTTGTTCAACTTCATATGAGGAGATATTCTCGCCGCGTCGGCGGATTGCGTCCTTCTTGCGGTCAACGAAGTAGATATAACCATCTTCGTCGAGATAACCCCGGTCGCCTGTATGAAACCATTGATTGCGATTTGTATCGACCGTTGCCTGAGGCATCTTGTAGTATCCCCTTGCCGTAATCCAGGGAACATCACAGCGCACACAAATCTCGCCAGGCGTTCCCGCAGGCAAGGGATTGTCATCGTCATCCATAATGGAGACAGTCATGCCGCTTCGTGGCTGGCCCGCGGAACGCCATTTCTCATCCGGATGTTCCGGGCTCAGGAATGTGATGAACCCATAATCGGACAGCGCATAGACGGACGTGACCTTCAGGCCAAATCTCTCTTCAAATTCCCGGGCGAAATCAGGTACCGGCACCATCATACACAGACGCGCCTTGTTTTCGCGATCCCGCGGGCTAGGCGGTTGCGCCCAAAGAATATTCACCATCGCCCCAAGCAGACTGAAGGCTGTTACATCGTAGTTCCTGATCTCGTCCCAGAAATTGCTGGCGGAAAACCGGCGAGAGATAACGAGTGTCGCATCCGCCATCAACGCTGGAATGGCTGAGGTGTTCAGCGCATTGCCATGAAACAGCGGCAGGCAGGTATATAGAACGTCATCCGGACCGAAACCAAAGTACTCCACATGATCGATGGCCCCGCCAATCGTTCTGCCATGGGGCACCATGTTCCCTTTTGACGGGCCTGTGGTCCCGGACGTGTAGAGCAGCATGGAAATGTCGCGATTGCGGACCACTCCTTCAGGAAGGTCATCCGCCGGTGCTTCCAGCAGATTTCTATAGTCAATAATCTCGGCATTTAATTGCGGCATTTTTGCCGGATCAATAGCGCCTTGTTCGTCAAGAATGATGACTTTGCCTATGGCCTCACATTGGTCCTGCACAGCGCGAAATCGCTCAACAAGTCCGCTGTCGGAGATGAGGACAACTGAATCCGATTGATTCAGATAGTAGGCCAACAACTCACCTTTGGCCGCCGTATTAACCGGAACACTCACGGCGCCAATTTTTCCGAGCGCAAAGTAAAGGAATAGCTGCTCCGGCTTATTGTCCATCATAAAGGCGACATGCTGACCAGGTTCGACGCCGAGTTCAGACAATGCACGGCCCAGCCGATTACTAATTTCATGAAATTCTTTATAGGAATATTCGCGGCCTTCAAAACGGAGAAAGACCTTATCGCCATTTTTCTCCGCCTTGTGGCGTATGATGCTCCCCATTGTAAAATCTTCCAACGGGATACCCAGACTGCGTAATCGTTTCATGTTTTAACTAATCTTTCCTAAAAACAGAGGTAACGGCGTGCTGTCATCACATTCTTGCCAGGTCAATCGCAGGGGCATTCCAATCCGGAGTTCTGAGGGCGGCAAGTCGATAATGTTGCTGATCAGACGGACTTGCAGGCTTGGAAAGCCGACTACCGCGATGTTGTAGGGCACATAGGGCTTCAATTCTTCGGTAACGGCGTTATGTACAACCGTGTAACTGAATAACTCTGCTTCATTGGGTGCGGGATCCCATTCAACTTTGTCCGAACCGCAGAACCGACAAAATGGCGACGGCGGATGGCGGTGGCGCCCGCATGATCCGCATTGTTGAAACCGCAACTCGCGCTTACGACACCAGTCCCAAAACGGAACGGCATCCATGGGCGGGTTTGGCGAGGGCGTCGGTAAATATCTGCTCATCACGCTTTTCCCAGAATGGCGGCGGACGCACTATTGGCCAGCAGGCAAATCTCGGCATCGGGAACCTGCGACGTCGACGTTCCGCGAATTTGGCGGACCCCCTCTACCGCTAGGTTCAGTCCGTGGATATAAGCTTCGGAAAGATGTCCTCCGGAAGTATTGATGGGCAGCGCACCTGTCTCCCAACGAATGTTACCGTCGGCGACATAGGCACCCGCCTCTCCACGACCGCAAAACCCAAAGCTCTCAAGATTCATCAGGACAAAATAGGTAAAATGATCATATATCTGAGCTGTATCTACATCCTGCGGCCCAATGCCAGCCTTACCATAAACAAGGCTGGCCAGCGCCGTTCCCCCGCCTGCCCTGTAATCCTCTGCCGGCATATTATGCGACCCTAGTCCACCGGATCCCCAGCCAGGCTCCGACGCCTGCCCGGCTGCCAGCACTCGAACGGTCGGGCCGGCCAGATCGCGGGCGCGCTCCGCCGTCGTCACAATCAACGCACAAGCGCCATCATTTTCCTGACAGCAGTCATAAAGACGGAAAGGATCCGCAACCATTCGGGAACTCAAATATGTATCCAGATCGAGCGGACGGTCTTTAAAAACGGCGCGCGGATTACGTGCTGCATTGGCGCGTCCGTTTAAAGCAATCTCGGCAACCTGTTCTTCCTGAATACTAAAGTCATGCTTATATTTCTGCGCGAGGGGTGCCAGCATGAAGGGCGGGGCATACATCCCAAACGGATCGAGAAATCCCGGACTATGCGGCACACCATAGCCTTGACCGAAGCGCTTTCTTTGCCCCTGACAAAGCGAGCGAAACACCGCGACGTAATTCGCCGCACCGGACTCCACCGCCGCCGCGGCTTGAGCAATCGCCGCAAAGCATCCGCCGCCGCCGCCGCCCCAGGCCATAGTCGTATAGCGTAGTTTGGGCAAGCCAAGCGATTCCTGTATCAGCCAGGGGACGCTTTCATCATTTGCATATGATGACAAGCCATCTATCTCATTCAAATTCAGTCCGGTGTCTTTTGCGGCAGTGGCGATAGCGGCGCATGCCAAAGCGAGCTCACTACGATCTTCAATTCCGCCCCGGCGCGTATAGTCCGTTTCTCCAATGCCGACAATGCATGCTTGATATCCGGCGCCTGTTTGCGCACTCATAGTCCCGCACCTTTCAATGCTGCTAGCGAACAGCTTCTGTACTCTTTTTAATTGTTGTTCAGTTCTAAGAATGATCATTTCACAGGCTCATTATTATGTCAATATATGAAAAATTTATTCATCTATTGAACATTTTTTATATTCTTGCCATGTTACTTTTTATGGATATTTTCAATCTGATGAGATATGTCACTAAATCTTTGGATGGATTGCGTCTTATAATCTGCGCGTTAAAAGGGCGAACCTGATATGTTGTCTAACAAACCCTCTGCTTCTTCCGACATTCTTATCCAAAAGTTTTGCGCTTGCGAGAACGGCCTTGGAATATGACCGCTGAATGGAGAGACCATGCCCTCATTTGAACCCGTAACCGCCGTTGTCAGAGCCTTGACCGTGCTGCGAATCGTCAATGAACTTGATTTCGCCTCAATCAAGCAGATTCACAAAGAATCCAAGCTCCATCGCTCGACAGTCCTGCGGATGCTCGAAACATTGATGCACGAAGGGTATGTCGTACGCGACGAACAGTCCGGTATGTACAAACCCACCGGAAAAACGCTGTTGCTGAGCAGTGGTTTCGACGAAAAACGTCAGCTCTCCCAGTTAGCCGCCCCGACTATGCTAGCTCTGAGGGAGAGGATTGGCTGGCCGTCCGATTTCGCTATTCTGGACGGCAACGAGATGATGATCGTCGAGACAAGCCGCGAATATAATATCATGGCCATCAATCATCAGGCTGGCGTGCGTCCTCCATTGTTATTAACGTCTCTCGGCAGGGCATATCTCGCCTTCTGCACGGAATCAAAAAGAGAGAAAATCCTCAAGTCGCTGGCGGAGTCAAAACGTTCCACCACCGCTCCGGCGCGAGAGGATCCCGATGGGGTCGAAAAGATGCTGGCGGAAATTCGCAAACAAGGATACGCCGTGCCCGACCCGGATTTTAATAAATCTGCATCCTCAGGAGCAGGGCTGGTCACCGGGTTCAGCGTTCCCGTATTCAAGAAAGACGAGGTTTATGCCAGCCTCAGCACATCTTTTCTGATGAGCGCCATGTCTCTCCAGCAAGGGGTCAAAATGCTGTTTCCAGCGTTACGAGAAACCGCAGACACCCTCGGCAAAATCATTAGCGAAAGCTATAACTGATCGGCAATTACCTGCGGGATTGTTATCTACGATTTTGTAAACAACGGGATTGTTTGTCCGTTCCCGGCTTGCCCCCAAATAAGTTTGAGTTTCATGCCAATCTGAAGCTCATCTGGCTCGGCATCGATCACATTGGAAACTATCCGTACTCCCCCCATTGTTGGAAAGCCGACCAAGGCAACATTGTAGGGAACGCGCTCACGAACAGCCGGATGCGCAGGATGGTGGATCACCGTATAGCTGAACAGCTCACCCTCCTCCGGGGCCTCCACCCATTCGATCTGATCCGATTGACAATGCGGACAAAAAGGGCCGGGCGGATGCCGAAAGGTTTTACAACTCCCGCACCGCTGAAACGTTAATTTCTTTTGCGTGCAATTCTCCCAATATGCTGCATCGTCAACAGAGGGGGTCGGTCCGGGAACAGCTTCAGGCATGTAATGCATTTCGTTATACTCCTTTTTATCTATGCCTATTATCCGACCAAAACCAATGCGATTTCAGGAAAGGCAATCAGCAACACAATGATCAGAATTTCCATAAGGACGAATGGGATACATCCCTTGAATATTTCGCCGAGCGGAGCATCAGGAACACTACTTTTAACAACAAAAACATTTAGGCCAACCGGCGGTGTAATGCATCCCAATTCAACAGCCTTTACAACAATGATTCCGAACCAGATCGGATCATACCCTAGCTCCAGGATAATCGGAAAGACGATCGGCATCGTGATCAAAATCATCGAGATACCGTCGACCAAAGCGCCCAGAACAAGATAAATGAGAATGATCAATGCAAAGATAGCTACCGGGGGTAGATCGAGATGGACAATGGTATCTGCGACCAATGCAGGCAGCTGTGACATATTGAGAGCAAGGCTAAATAAACCCGCACCAACGATCAATATGAAGATTGATGAGGTGCCCGCGCCTGTTTCCCATAGGCCGGCCTTAAGGTTTTCCCAAGCGTTTTTTCGTCGCAGGACCATTAAAAGGCTAAGCAGGGCTCCTATGGCGGCTGCCTCCGTAGCTGTTGCAACACCGAGATAGATTGACCCCATAACAACGCTGAACAACAACAGAACTTCCCAGGAGCGTCCCAGAGCAACAAAGCGCTCTTTCCAGGCGGCCTTTTCAATGCCGCCCTCCATTCCGGCAAGTTCCGGCTTTATCTTTACCATGACATAGATGCAAATCATATATATCACAGCAGTCAAAATTCCGGGCAATATCGCTGCAATGAACAGTTTCACCAATGATACTTCTGTAATGAAGGAATAGATAACCAGAACACCGCTGGGCGGGATCAATACGCCAAGCGTTCCCCCCGCTGCTATACACCCCCCTGCCAAGGAATGTTTATATCCACGAAGGCGCATTTCCGGCAGTGCGACACGCGCCATGGTCGACGCGGTCGCGACACTGGAGCCACAAACCGCAGAAAAGGCTGCACAGGCAAAGACGGTTGCAATCGCCAAACCACCCGGGATATGGCCCAGCCAACGCTGTCCGGCCTCAAATGCGTAGCGTGAGAGGTTCGCCGAAAACGCCATATAGCCCATAAACAAAAATAAGGGCAGGACGATGAAGGAAAATGTGGCCGTATAGGAATAAGGAAAGTTGGCGAGCAAATACTCAACCGCTCCCCAGGACCGCATCGCAATAATACCGGCGACGCCTGTCGTTGCCAAGGCAATGGCGATAGGGATGCCGGACAGCAGCAACACCAGCATCACGCTGACGAGTAAGGTACCTATAAGTGTGGGATCCATTCAGATGCTCACTTTCTCATCATCTACCGCACTTTTCGGAACCAGGCCGATGTGCCGCAGGAAATCAAAAAGAAACTGTAATGTCAGACAACATAATCCGATGGTGATAAGAATGCGGGATGGCCAAATAGGAAATGCAATGATGCCATAGCTTGATTCCCCACTAAGGGTCATGCTCCATGCGAGACCCGCCGTCAGCCATGCCAACAATCCAAGCAAGATTGTCGATAGCGCTGACGTCAGGATATTAACAACACGCAATATATTTTCTGGCAGCAATCTGGTTACCAGATCAATTGCAAAGTTATGGCGCCGCTGCTGCGCCGCTGCCATCCCCAGATAAATCAGGGCAACCAGCAGAAGCACAGCGAACTCGTTTCCCCCCGTGAGCGGCATATTGAGAAAAGTCCGACCCACAACATCTATCACTATGACAAGCATTGTAAGCAAGGTCAGGAAGCCACTGGCGATTCCCAATTTCAGAAGGAACCGTTCTAGGCCCAAGACAAATTTTTCGATCATGACCAATATCCAGTATGGTGAGGAGCGTGCGAAAGGAGTATTTAATCCTTTCGCCAGCGCTTCCGTCAAAGATCAATCAAGAACCACATTGTTCCGTGTATAACTGAAAGCCGGTCTTATAGTCAGACTCTGGCTCGTATTTCTTAACTAGTGCAATGTAACCATCCAAGACGCTTTGGGCATCCACGTTCGCTGCTTCTGAAGCCCACTTAACCCAGGCATCTGCAATCGGCTGATAAGCAATTTCCCGGACTTGCTGGGCTGCTTCGTCTGAGAATACGGTAATTTTCAAATCACCCTTGGAAGCGATTTCACAGAGCTTTTCCGCCGCTTTTTTTACCTCTTCCGCATGCAGTTTCGCAAAAACATCGACTGTTTCCGCAGCAACTTCAGATATTATTTTTTGATTTTCGGGACTAAGGCTGTTCCAGCGATCCAGATTCATAGAAACCATGTTGGTCGCATAAACACCCATTCGACCACCGTCGGTGCCAAATTTGGCGATATCAGGGAGCCCGCTTTTGATGGCAGAGTCGAACGGAGCAGAAGACATTGCATCAACAACCCCTCGCCCCATTCCCTCAACAGCTTCCGGAAAAGGAACCGCGACCGTAGTCGCACCCAGTTCTTCCATCACGTCCGCAATTGCAAGAACGGCACGTACTTTAAGTCCTTCATAGTCAGACGCTTTTGTGATCGGCACGCGAGACCAGGTAGAATTTTCAGCATATCCACGTGAATATAGAAGCTTTGCATTTCGGCCTTCATATTCTTTGCGTAAATCTTCATTGCTCAGGTAAAGTTCATTAAATGCCTTTGTAACAGCGTCCGTTTTTTCCGTAATGAAGGGAAGCGTTACATTGGTCAGCGGATAGTCATTCCGATTATAAGCGCTCGGCACGCCTGCGACTATGTCAGCAGCACCTCGTGAGAGACCGGGATACAGATCCGATGCTTTAAGTAGTGAACCGCTGAAATAGCGTTCGAAAACAATTTCCCCGTTACTGCGTTTTTCTACTTCATCCATAAACCAAATATCAGCTTGTGAAGAGGTATATACTTCGGAAATGTAATTTGCGTATATCAATGTCTCTTTGGCTTCACTGTTGGACGGCGCTCCGACAACGATAACACCAGCGAGCCCCAACGCGCCGAGGATAAATTTCGACATTCTCATATCTGTGTCTCCCTTTCTTTTTATTGCGGACGAAATATTACTGGTCACCGCTTGAACCAGGTATTCGGAGGTTTCTCTTTCAAACATGTTGATTATCTCATATCATTGCGCATATAGTCAACAGATGAAATAACTGTTCATATAATGAACATTTTAATAGATTTCAAAATTCTGACCAACAGCAAAAAGAAGTACAGAATGAGCAAGGAGAATTTCATGACCAATCGAAAACATAGCGCCTGTATCGTCGGCATCGGCCAGACACCATACAAAAGGTGGGGGGCCGTGACCGAAGAGAGTGAATTCAGCCTCGCCTGCAAAGCAATCATGGCCGCAGCTGAGGATGCCGGATTGCCTCTTAGTGAAATCGACGGCTTCTCAGCTCATTCAGACGATAGAAACGATCCGGCCCGATTGGAAGTCACTTTGGGGATCAAACAACTTCGGCTGGCGACAATGGTATGGGGCGGCGGAGGTGGAGGCGCCAGTGCCTCCCTGTCCCATGCCGTTGCTGCAGTGGAAAACGGAACCGCAAACTATGTTGTCGTCCTCAGAGCTCTCTGCCAGGGACAACAATTCCGTTATGGACAGTTTCATGAATGGAGTGCCCATCAAAAATTTGCATCTCCATACGGTTTGTTTTCTCCGCCCGGTCAAGCAGCCCTTACGTTCCGTCGTTATATGCATCGCTACGGTTTAACCGAGGAGAAGCTGGCACGCGTTGCCCTCGCTTGCCGGGCGAACGCTAACAGGAATCCAAATGCGGTGATGTACGAAAAGCCGCTTGATCTGGAAACATACCTCTCCGGTCGAATGATTGCAGATCCTTATCGCGTCTATGACTGCTGTCTTGAAACTGACGGCGCCTGTGCCTTAATTGTAACGACCCGTGAACGCGCGGCAGATCTTCGTGGAAAGCCCGCACATATTCTTGCGGTTGGCCAAGGTGGTGATGGCCGATGGGGTACAGGTAATTTCGGTAACTACAACATGCCGGAAGAAATTTTTTCTATCGGGCCGCAAAAAAGACTGGCGGACGAGCTATTTGCCAGAGCAGGGATTGAACGATCCGACGTCGATGTCGCCCAGATATATGATGCATTCAGTGGCGGCGTTATCACAACACTGGAGGCTTTTGGCTTTTGTGGCCTTGGAGAAGCCGGTGACTTCGCAGCAGACGGCAACCTCGACTGGCCAAATGGCGGCCTTCCCATCAATACGGCGGGCGGTCTGCTGTCAGAAGCATATGTCCACGGGTTGAATCTTCTCGTCGAGGGGGTCAGGCAAATACGTGGCGAATCCACCTCTCAGGTTGAAGATACAAAAATATGCCTCGTAACCGCTGCGGCAGTGACACCCACCAGCGCAACACTTCTCGGAAAAGAGCCGAGTTAATAAACACGATAATCGCGGCCCCAGAGAGCAAGGAGATAGTGATATGCATTATGATATTCTCATCCGGAATGGCACAGTCGTAGATGGTCTCGGCGACGCGCCCTATCAGGCCGATGTTGGAATTCTGAATGGCGTCATTGCAGAGATGGGCTCGCTACAGGGCACCGCAGACGAAGAAATTGACGCGACTGGAAAGCTGGTAACCCCCGGGTTTGTGGATATTCACACCCATTATGACGCACAGGCAACCTGGTCGGATCGACTCACCCCGTCTTCCAGCCACGGCGTAACCACCGCAGTGATGGGAAATTGCGGGGTCGGCTTTGCTCCATGCCGGCCGGAAGATCATGACAACCTCATCCGCCTGATGGAAGGCGTTGAAGATATTCCGGGTGTGGTCATGACCGAGGGCATCCCCTGGAAGTGGGAATCATTCCCCGAATTTCTCGATTTTCTGGACCAGCGCCAGTACGATATCGATATTGGCGCCTATATACCTCATGCTCCGCTGCGCGTATATACAATGGGTAATCGCGGTATTAATCGCGAACCGGCCACTGCCTCTGACCTCGCCCAGATGTCAAATATTGTATCTGAAGCAATCGAAGCTGGCGCTCTTGGTTTCTCAACATCCCGCAGCCTTAATCACCGTTCCAGCGACCAGCATTTGATGCCTGGTATTTCCGCCTCGGAAAGTGAGCTGATCGCAATTGGCAAAGGCATCAAAAATGCCGGAACAGGGCTTTTACAGTTTATTACAGAATTCAGCGAGGTCGAATCTGACTTCGCAATGTTAAGGCGAGTGACGGAACAATCAGGTGTTCCCATGACATTCTCTCTATCCCAGCGTTCTAAAACACCGGATTTATGGCGATCTATTCTGCAACTTGCAGAACAGGCGAATCAGGAAGGCATAAGTATCAAGCCGCAGGTCTACTGCCGCCCGATAGGGCTGCTTCTTGGACAAAAGCTGCACTATAACTTCTTTTCTTTCTCGCCAAGCTACATAGCAATAAAGGATTTGCCGGCAGACGAAAGGCTGAGACTGATGCAGCAGCCGGAAATACGCCGAAAGATAATCGATGAATTTCCTGCAGAGGCCTTCGAATCAGTTGTTAACAGCTCTCTGGTCGATCTTGAAAATATCTATCTGATGACGGAAAGCTTCGATTATTCGCCCAGAGCGGAAGACAGTTTGGCGGCGATTGCCAAACAGCGCGACCTTCCGCTTGCTGAACTTGCATATGATCTGTTGATTGAAAACAATGGTGAAAATGTTTTCTACGCCCCGGCACTTAATTATGCAGATAAAAACCTTGATGCCGTGGAAGAAATGCTCAAGCACCCTGATACGCTGTTTGGCCTTGGTTACGGTGGCGCCCATGTCGGCATCATTTGCGATGCCAGCGGCCAGACCTTCATGCTGCAACATTGGGTCGGCGATGGGGACAAGGGGTCAATCTCTATCAGCCAGATCATAAAATCCCTGACCTCTGACAATGCACGGGCAATGAATTTGATGGATCGCGGCGTCCTCGCGCGGAACTATCGCGCCGATATCAATGTTATTGATCGCGATCATCTGAAACTTCATCGCCCCGAAATGCAGTATGATCTGCCTCTCGGTAGCGGGCGCCTTGTTCAGAAGGCGGATGGATATATTGCCACCATTGTCGCCGGAGAAATCACCTACCGAAACGGAGAGCCAACGGGACGGCTACCTGGCAGACTGGTGCGCGGCGTCCAACACGCACCCGTTTAGGACGGAGACACATTCCCACCCAGAGATCCAACAATAACAAGATAAGAAGAAAGTATAAGATGAAGGCATTATTGATAGGCGGCACCGGACCCACCGGACGGTTTCTGGTGAAAGGGCTTCTTGAACGTGGTTACGAGGTAAGCATGCTCAATCGCGGGGGTCGGGATGACAGCCATATCCCGGCCGAAGTCGAACGGATCAAAGCGGACCCGCATTTTCATGAATCGCTTGCACCGGCGCTGGAGGGACGGCATTTCGATGTGGTGATTGGTGCCTATGGCCGGATAAAAGTCGTCTCCGATGTTGTGGCGCCCCTGACCGACCGGTTGATCACAATCGGCGGCATGGCAATTTTTCGTGGCTTTGCAGATCCCAAATCCGTGTTTCCGACAGGCTGTACCGTTCCGCTCAGCGAAACAACGCCGTTGCTGCGATCGCCGGAGGATCATGCTTTTGGCTATAAGATGCTTGACGCTGAGCGCCATGTTATGGCGCATCACGGAGAGGACTGCAATGTCAGCCATTTCCGATATCCTCTGATCTATGGGGCGGGACAGGTTATGCCCATTCGATTCTGGTGGTTTCTCCAGCGCTGCCTCGACAAACGCCGCCGCGTAGCACTGCCGGACGCAGGGTTGACGCTCATTAGCAATGGATTCGCAGAGAACATGGCCCATGCCGTGCTGCTTGGCGTTGACCAACCCGAAAATTCGGCAGGCAAGATCTATAACTGCGCCGATCAGCGGCAGTTTACGCTCGCGCAGCTTGGGGAAGTGCTCTTCGAAGCAATGGGAGGAGAGATAGAGGTCGTTTCAATTCCTGACTCCATGGCGTCCCACGCTCGGGTGTTACAAGTGTTCAACGATGCAGATTTCCATCGGATGTTCGATATTTTTCCGCTTCAACATGATCTTGGCTATCGCGATATCGTTGATCCGATCGAAGGATTACGCCAGACGGTCCGTTGGTATCAGGAAAATCCACCAGGAGACAGTGTCGCCGAGGAGGTGCGTGCCCACTATCCTGTCGAGGATGCCTTGATTGCCCTTCATGACGAAGCGATGGCCAAAATGATGGCCTTGGATCACATCGAGACTGAATATGTCCATGGCTATGCACATCCCAAAAAAATGGGAGAGACGCGGGATCATCGCGGGCGCTAAACCCCATAATTCAACCTATAACAGATCAAGAAAAACTGTAATTCCAGACATATTATCTGCGAATGCAGGTTAGAACTTGAGATAATGTATTTTCCATAAATCAATCAAAAGTTGATTTCCGAAACACAAAATGCCTACTATCCAAAATCTGAGAATTTTTCAGCGCCCTCCCGTTGTTATCAGGCCATTTAGGTGAAAGACTATCGACAGCGTTATTTGCCAAGCCCTTCCATATTCCAAGGAATTCTTGGTGCGACATTCGCAAGCTAGAGCGAGTATGGAAATAGTTGATGTTCATCAACTGCTATTGGTAACTTAAAACTAATTTCTACACACTCGTCCTGTTCAAAAAAAGTCCTGAATTGGTCATCGCATATTGCGTCGCTTTCATCCCGAAAGCATTGCTGCAAATTCAGCACGCCAAGGGAAGAATAATCAGAGCCATATACTAAATTATCATATTAATTATAACACCTTAACGTGACATTTTAGATCGACATCAATATAATTATTTTATCCAAAAAGGAGAAAATAAATGGATTTAAAAAGCACTTCAGCGCTCGTTACAGGCGGTGCGTCAGGGTTGGGGTTGGCCTGTGTCAAACATCTCTTGTCAGTTGGAGCAAATGTCGTAATTGTAGATTTGCCTTCTTCTGACGGACAAAAAGTTGCTGATGACCTCGGCAAGGCTGCTTCTTTCGCCGCGGCAGATGTAACTGACCCTGAGCAAATGGCGGCAGCAGTAACAGCCGCGGAGAAAAACGGACCACTGCGTTCCGTAATACATTGTGCTGGTCACGGCGGCGCCGTTCGATTAGTCGAAAAGGATGGAAGTCCAGGCTCGCTGGAAGCATACAAAAAGGTTATCGATACAAATCTGATCGGGACGTTTAACGTCCTTCGGCTCGTAGCGGCAAGCATGGCGAAAAACGAACCGGTAGACGGAGAGAGAGGAGCTGCCGTATTGACGGCATCTGTCGCGGCATTTGAAGGGCAAATTGGACAAATTCCCTATGCCTCCTCCAAAGCCGGTGTTGTCGGCATGACGATTGTGGCCGCGCGAGATCTGTCGTCAAAAAATATCCGCGTCAATACAATTGCACCCGGCATCTTCGACACGCCGCTGCTGGCACGATTACCTCAAAATGTTCGTGACTCGCTCGGAAGGACCGTGCCTAACCCGCCTCGCCTAGGCGTTCCCGCAGAGTTTGCCAAGCTCGCCATCCAGTTACTGGAAAATTCTTACATCAACGGCGAGACAATCAGGATAGATGGAGCCATTCGCATGACGCCACGTTAATTGACGCTTTTCATTTCGGAAGAGAAATGGCTCGGGAATAAAAACCATGTCCGCCTTTATTCCTGAGCTAGGTCGCCTTGAATTTTGAATGAACCTGTTCTCCCGGAGGCGTTTCGTTCATTCGAAATTACGCAATTGCTATTTTGCCCCTGCCTTTTTGGCATATTCCCATGCAGATTTCGCGAGCGGCTCTATACGCTGTGCCGCCATATGGGCCTTCTCAGAGGAGGCATTCCCTGCCTTGATGCGACCAACAATACCTTGGGAAATACCTGCAAGGCGAAACATATTAAACGCGAAGTACCAGTTCAGATCAGGGATCTTGGCACGGCCGGCTGCATTACAATAGGCCTCCGCCATTTCCTCTAACGTGGGAATGTTCTGCGCCTTGAAGTCAACGCCAGCGAGGCCACCAAAAACTTCGTCATTTCGTATCCATTGCATCAACATGTAGCTCAAGTCGGCTAACGGATCCCCCGTCGTAGACAGCTCCCAATCAAGAACCGCCTCGACCTTCGGAAGGGTTTTATGAAACATGACGTTATGAAGTTTATAATCCCCGTGAACGATTGACAGCCCATGCTGTGGCGGCACGCTATTGGGCAGCCATTCGAGCAGCTTTTCCATCTCCGGAATATCCCGGTCCTGCGCCTCACGATATTGCCGCTGCCAAAGCCTCACTTGACGTTCAAAGTAGTTGCCTGGTTTGCCATAATCACCGAGCCCTATTTCTGACGGATCAAAGCTGTGCAATTTTGCCAATGTCTCGGCCTGAGATATAAAAATTTCACGGCGATCTTCCTTGGCAACGTCCGGCAAAAGCTGATTTGTGAAAACCCGTCCATCAATCATGGACATGATGTAAAATGCGGAGCCAATAACTGAATCATCCATACATAGAACATGTGGATTTGGCACCAGGAACTTCTGCCTATGAAGAGCCGACATTACCCGAAACTCTCTATCGATGGCATGGGCGGACGCGACCAGTTTCCCTCTCGGCTTGCTTCGCAAAACATAGGAGCCATTCCGGGCCTTTACCTGATACGTGGGGTTTGACTGTCCACCGGGGAATTTTGTGACTTCGAGAGGACCCACATAGCCGTCAATATTATCGGCCATCCACTTATCCAACCGCGCTGTATCTATCGATTGATTTGTATTCGCGGCTGCCGCTTCACTGAACGTGTCTTTATCATCTTTGCCTGACATATTACTATTTCCTTTTCCCCGCCTTGCACCAATGTTGAGATAAACTGATCTGTCCGAGTAGTTTATGGAGCGCTTTGCCTCTTGACCTCAAGCCGCGAGATTGTGCGATTATGAACCTCATCCGGACCATCGGAAATACGCAGCACGCGCATCAGGGAGTAGGCACGCGCCAAACCTGAATCAGTTGTGACGCCGGCACCGCCCCATGCCTGAATAGCGTCATCAATGATACGCAGAGCCATCTTTGGAACGACAACCTTGATCATCGCAATTTCCATGCGCGCGGCCTTATTGCCGACCTTGTCCATCTTGTCGGCCGCATTGAGAACCAGTAAACGCGACATATCAATACTGGACCTTGCTCTGGCAATCCGTTCGTCCCAAACCGAATGCTGGATAATCGGCTTGTTAAATGCAACACGCGATTCCAGTCGTTTAATCATGGCTTCTAAAGCAACTTCCGCTTTTCCTATCGCGCGCATACAATGATGAATTCGGCCCGGCCCCAATCGACCTTGAGCGATCTCAAATCCACGCCCCTCTCCCAATAGTAAATTTTCAGCGGGCACACGAACGTTATCCAAGACAACCTGTCCATGACCATACGGCGCATCATCAAAACCAAACACCGGCAGCAACCGCTCAACTTTGACACCGGGTGTATCCATCGGCACCAAAATCATGGATTGCTGGGAGTGCGTTGCCGCGTCAGGATCCGTTTTTCCCATCAGAATCGCAACTTTGCATAGCGGATTACCGACGCCCGTGGACCACCATTTTCGTCCATTGATGACATATTCACCGCCTTCACGCCGAATGCTCGTTTCAATATTCGTGGCATCTGAGGACGCGACTGCAGGCTCCGTCATTAAGAACGCAGAGCGAATGTCACCATCCATCAGCGGGCGCAGCCAGCGCTTTTTTTGTTCATCGCTCCCGTAGCGGAGCAAAACTTCCATATTGCCTGTATCCGGTGACTTGCAATTGAAAACCTCAGGCGCCCATTCACTACGCCCCATCTGCTCGCAGCACAACGCATATTCCAGGTTTGTCAACCCGGCACCATGGTACTCATCGGTTTCATACTCGCTGGGCGGCATAAACATGTTCCAGAGGCCAGCTGCTTTCGCCTTTTCCTTCAACTCCGTCATGACAGGAATGACCTTCCATCGGTCACCCTCCTGAAGCTGTTCTTCATATTTTTCGGCAGCAGGTTCTACATGCTCTTTGATAAACACTTTCGTCCGATCCAGCCATTCCAGCTGCCGTTCAGAAGGACTGAAATCCATCACAAACTCTCCAAAGATATATAAATAAATAGGTCAACCAATTTATTTATATACGACAATATATCAACCCGCAACAGACGCGGTTTAACTTTGTTGCCAAATTACTTGAAAATCGATGATTACAGTTGCTTTACGTCAGGCGTGCCTGTGTATTTGGCGATTTGAGCATACCGTTGAACAGCACATCGATATAGGTTTCGCACAAACCGGACAAATACTCATGTGCAGGCGCATCGATATTATGCATATCCCGCACAATGGCCTCGAAGACAACGCTCAGATAACGCGGAACGCTGACAATGGCCGTCAGATGTTCCACCGGAAGGTCCCGAATTTCACCCGAGGCAACAGCCTCGGCAATCGTTCGATCTATGATTGCGACGGAACGGCGGACATAGTGGTCCATCAACCATTGAAACCGCTCCCCTCCCGCGATCGCTTCATATTGAAAGATTCTGCCGTATTCTGGTTCTTTAATCGAGGTATCAAAAAGAAGCCGGATATGGGTCTTTGCGCGCTCAACCGGTGGCAAGGCCGTTATTGCGGGATCATTTATGGGAAACACTTCCTTACGCTTCTGCATAATGTAATGGATGGTTTCTTCCCAGAGCAATGCTTTGGATTTGAAATGATAGTGAATCATGGATTGCCGCACGCCAACTGCCTTGGCAATTGCAACGGTGGTAACCCCGTCATATCCATAACGGGCAAAGAGTTTCGCTGAAACAGAAAGTAACAGTTCTCGCGAGTCTCTTTCTTGCGTCACCGCTTTAGTGGGACGTCCCGGTCCTTTCTTCTCTTTTCTTTTAACCTGTCCCATTTACCTCAATTTTTCTTGTCTCAACCAATAGGTACCGATGCATACAACTAAACGACATTCAGGTGAGTGCCGAATATCATATTTTACCCTCAATACAATACTAAAGATACAATCACAATCTTAAGAAGTTTTGCATTGCGAATTTTCGCCAGGTTTTATTGCGCAAAACCCGGCAAGAAGAGTACCAGTTGAGGGAAAAATATCATGAGCAGGACAACCAATATATCAATGATGATAAACCACATCACTCCCTTAAAAATGATTCCAAGGGTAATATCACGCGGTACCACCGTTTTTAGAACAAAAACATTCAGGCCGATAGGAGGCGTTATCATTCCAATCTCCAGCATCTTCACCAGAAACACGCCAAACCATACCATCGGAATGTCAAGCTTATCCAACACCGGCATCACCAAAGGGATAGTAAGTAGCATAGTCCCTAAGGGGTCAATAAACATTCCCATCACCAAATACACACCGACCAGCCCAAGGATCAATACAATCCGGTCCGTTCCTAACTGAAGGATGATTTCAGCGATCAGATCATCTGTGCCAGCAAAAGTGAGGAACCTTATGAATAAGCTCGCACCAATGGCGATGAAGAATAAGCTAGCTGTAGTGCTCAGGGTTTCCACCAACGTATCTTTCAGGGCCGAAAAAGTAAGAGTGCGCTTAAAAAAGCTGATTAAAATTGTCATAAAAGCCCCGACCGCCCCCGCTTCGGTCGCAGTAAAGATGCCCGCAAACATGCCCCCCAGGACGATCCCGAATAATACAAGCACCGGCCAAACCTCGGATAAGGCTGTTATCCTCTCACGCCAACTCGGGCGATCATCTACTGGCGGGGCCAGCTCCGGATTCAACCAGGTTCGAATAACAATCATGACGACATATGAGACGGCCGAGAAGACACCCACACCAATCGAGGCTATAAACAACAAGTTGATTGATGTTTCCGTGAATATCCCGAACAGGATCAACAGTATGCTGGGAGGGATCAAAGCGCCGAGAGTACCACCAGCCGCCACGGATCCTGTCGCAAGTGTTGGCGCATAATTATATTTCAGCATCTGGGGGACCGCAATTCTCCCCATAGCCGCCGCACATGCCACACTCGATCCTGAAACAGCTGCAAACCCTGAGCATCCCAGCACAGCCGCAATAGCCAATCCTCCCGGAAGGCGTGACAGCCAGAGGCGCGCTGCAGCGAACAGGCCCGTTGTCAGCCCACCATGATGCGCCATATATCCCATGAGAAGAAACATCGGAATTGACGAAAGCGTCCATTTTGCCGCGAAATCATAGGGAATAACCGACAATATTCCCCAAGCTTGCCGCGGGCCGAGAATCAAACTAATACCGACAAATGACACGAAAATTAGCGTGAATGCGATCGGAACCCTCATCAACAGCAGTCCCATCACAACAAAAATACTGACAAGCCCGACTATTTCGTTTTCCACGGCTTCCCTTCCCTCCCTGCAAATTTTTTATTCGCTTTAAAGACCCCGTTTCAACGCCTCGGCCTCTACTTTTTCAGGACCGGTCAGGATATGACTGGCAAGCACAAGAGCCATGAGCCCAAAGCTTATCGGTAAAATGAAATACGCTGGCCAGATCGTGAAGCTGATCTCTTGTTCGAACATGAAGGCTCCGCTATGCATCTTCTTCATGGCGGCTTGCCATAAACTTATGATCATACACACGCAGATAATCAGACTGAGTATCCAAGAGAAATACATCATCCGGTTTTTCGCCGCACTTGATGCGATCTGATAGATAATATCAACCGTGATATTGTCGCTGCGTTTTTCTGCCAGCGCGATGGGAAGAAAAACGACGGCAACCATATAGTAATGCGTAACGATGACAGAATTGCCCGGTATCGGTTGTTTCAGAATGTTAGTCAAAGCCACATCGACAACAATCTGCATCATCATTAGCAACAAAATTACCGCCCCGACAATTGTCGCGGCGGTAACAAGCCTATTAATGGCTGCATCTATTTTGATATTCATCGGAGATCAGTTAAAAGCGTTGAGATCAACTTTAGAGTAAATCTCATCATAGTAGAGCTGCCCCAAGGCGTCAGCGTCCTTATAGTCAATGGTTTCTACCAGCTTTTCCCATTTTTCAATCAAACCGAGAAATCTGTTCTTACGCTCTTCTGCATCCGCGATACCGAACTTTTCTACGGCCGTCTTTACGACCAGGTCGATATCATTAACTTGGAACTCATCATGCTTCGCTTGAAGGTCTGCCTGAGGCTTGATGATCTCCACACCATGCTCTCCGGGCGCACCTTCCATAACGATGAGATTGTCATTCTGGTAGTTAACCGTTGATGACGCATATCCATATGCAACGGCCTTCAGGAAAGCACGCTTATCCTCGTCCGAAAAACTCTTCCAAAGATCCAGATTTGCACTGAAAAGGGCGTTACCCATTCCTAAGCCGATCGGAGCATCAAGAAGATAATCCGACACTTCCCCCATCGAAATATTGATAATGGTATAAGGTGTATGAGTAGACCCGTCGAGCACACCCTGGCTCATCGCACTATAGACATCGTTGGAGGAAATCACCGACGCCGAACCACCCATTTCCGTCACCCAACGGCCAAAAGTGCCAAAGCCACGTATCTTCTTGCCTTGAATGCTCTCAAGTGAGTCAATACGGGGTTTTGAATACAAATAGTACGGGCCAATCGCCATGGTGCCGGTAAATACCTGATTCTGAGCCTTGAATTCATCGATACAGGCCTGACATGTCATATAGTACTCGTCCAACGCACCGGTCGCCGCATATGGATTGGAACTCGCCGTAGCCAAATCAGCGATAAAGTTCACCTGCGGATATTCTGCCCGAAAATACGGCGCAATTACGAAACCGACATCGCCTAACCCCTCGCTAAGCGCCCCATTGGTTTCTTTGTAGCCAAATAAATTCCCGATATAAACTTTGGCCGTATAACGACCATCTGTCTCTTCACTCAGCACTTCGGCAAACCGTTCCGCCCCCTCTGTCAATCCGGATTCATTACCGCCGAATACATACTTAAGCTCTGTTGCATTTGCAGCAAAACTTACACTTGCTGCCATCGCCACAGCCAAAGCTGATGAAACATATTTTGACATTTTCATAATGCTCATTCCTCCCTGAGAGTTTTTAGATTTAGGTCTTATTTCCTGCCGCACTTTTTATTTATCGACCAAGCTGGCACGGCAATTTTTCATTTCGGCTTATTCTTCGTTACAGCATGTTATGCATCGTTGCGCTCTCATGTCAATATTAATTGGTCAATCTAACAATTAATCCATCATAATTATAAAATATACAAACTCCGAGGCGCCGATTAACCCTGATAAGATGTTAATATGTGACTACAAATCGCCATATGCATGCCGTTAAATCGGCGCAATAGATCTGAACTTCGGAGGTTGCCGGGATTGTCGGCGAGCAGGTGCCCTGGATAATACATCGATTATCCTGGATCGGGTCTCAGATGGTTCGATAAGTTCATCTACACCGAAACCTTCAGCGGCTTTAATGGGATCAACCTCATCCCGTATTTCATCAATCAGTTCTTGCCGCCGCGCATTCGGGTCAGGGGCATCCTTATACTGTTTGGCATATGCTACATCAACCGAACCCTCTACAGACATTGCGCAGATTTCAGCGGTTGGCCAGATAAAGCAAGCATCGGCATCGAAACTACGCCCCCCTGCCATGGCCACATAGCCTAAACCATAGCCCTTACGTAAAATGATTGAAATTCGAGGGACTGTTGCATTGCCAAGCTCGAACAGCATTTTAGCGCTTCGCCGCCCCAAATTCGTGTCTTCTGCCGGGCTGCCAATTGACATGCCCGGGATGTCGACAAGGTATATCAGCGGCAGGCCGTAGGCATCGCATAGCGCGATAAAGCGGGCTGCCTTTTCGCAGGCATCCGAATTCAGCATCCCGCTAAGATGCAATGGTTGGTTGGCAATAATCCCGACAGGCCGACCCTCGATCCGCGCAAGTGATGTCACTATATTCCTGGCGAATGTCGGCTTGATTTCGAATACGCTACCTTCGTCAGAAATAACATCGATTACCTGGCCCATATCATAGGCCTTTCGTGTGTTTGCCGAGACAATCCGCTCCAACTTGCTCTGATCGGCACCAGGGTTGCCAGGCTCTGAAAAGGCAGGCGCATTTTGTGCGTTGGAAGGCAGGTAAGTGAGAAATTTTCTCAAGGTATCCAGCGCGTCTTCTTCGCTTTCCAGTCCCAGATCCGCGAGCCCGTTGCGATCCACCTGCCGTTCGGCACCGCCAAGTTCATTGGCATCGATCACTTCACCCGTTCCAGCTTTGACCAAGGCAGGCCCCGCCAATCCCATGGTTGACTTGCCCTTTACCATGACCACCAGGTCGGCCATCGCACTGAAATTGGTGTTTGCCGCAAAACCAAACCCAAGGACGGCAGATACCATTGGCACCCAGCCGGTCATTCGGGCAAATGTCGCGAAGAGCTCTCTGGATCGTGCATAACTTCGCGAATTCTGCCCATCCTGAATGCGATGACCTCCGCCATCCAGCAGCATGACCAACGGACAACCGTTTTTCTCTGCAAGCTGTATGATTCGCAGCATCTTTTCGCTTCCAAGATGACCTGCACTACCGCCATAAACAGTAAAATCCTGTGAAACGATCATCACCGGTCGATCGTCAATCCGGGCTGATCCAGCGACAATTCCATCAGCCGGCGCTGAACGTGTGAGAGCAGGATTCCGTATCAGGCTGCCGATTTCACGGAAGCTTTCCGGATCACAAAGATATTCAATTCTCTCGCGCGCCGTGAGAGAGCCGCGCTTGTGCTGGCTTTCAACCGCGTGCATACGGTGTGGATCCAGTACCGCCGATTTTGCCGATCGCGCCCTTTCAATTGCGTTGTCCGTGCTATTGTCAACGACCCCTTCACTTTCGCTTTCCTGACCCATTTCGCCGGCGTCGACAGGTTCGAAGAAATAGAGCGGATGGCCCGGTTCGATCGTCGTCCCCTTCGTGATCGGTATCATACGCACAATGCCTGAATGCTCGGCGGTGACTATATGCTCCATCTTCATGGCTTCAATGACCGCCACCTTGCGCCCCTTCGCAACGGCCTCCCCCTCTGCGATAAATATTTCTACCAGCGCGCCACCGATTGGCGCATTAGCGGAATTGGTTCCAGAGGGACCGGTTACGCCGGAAAATTTCGCCACCTCTGTTGAACTGTCTGCTCCCTTATCGGTGCGGAAAAAATGCGGATGTTCGCCGCTTGTCTTAATAATCTTCGCCGCATCACGCTCGACCAGTCCGGTATCCAGTTGCCCTTCTTTCACTGTGGGCAACTGCAACAGGCTTTGCAGAAAACTGAGGTTGGTTTCCACCCCATCCACATGAAATTCCGACAGTGCCCGATAGCCACGCAACAAAGTATCAGTTAGCTTTCCTGATGGCGCAAAGGCGATGACCTTCGCCAGCAGAGAGTCAAAGGCAGACGTCGTTCGATAACCGGTGTAACCAAAGCTCTCGACGCGTATGCCAGCACCTCCAGGTGGGGCAAAAACACGCAATGTGCCGCCTGAGGGCATTGCTGTGCCATCGGCTGCAATGCGTTCCATATTCACCCGCATCTGCAGTGCCATACCGCGGGGCCGACCCACGCTCTCCTGGGTCAATCCCAGTGAAGCAAGGCTCTGCCCGGCCGCAAGCTTGATCTGCAGCTGTACGAGATCCAATCCCATTACTTCTTCAGTCACGGTATGCTCCACCTGCAGTCGCGGGTTCGCTTCCATAAAGACAAAGCGCTCTGTTGCCTCATCTGCACTAATCAGAAATTCCATGGTACAGAGAGTATGAACCTTCGCTGCTCTTGCGAGCTGTACAGCGGCATCAGCAATTCGGTCTCGCAGTTCAGGATCCAGATTGGGCGCAGGTGCAAATTCGAGCAGCTTTTGCTGACGCCTTTGAAGACTGCACTCCCGTTCAAACAGATGGATTACATTCCCCTCAGCATCCCCGACAATCTGTATTTCAACGTGACGCGCCGGTCGGACGAGTTCTTCAATATATAAGGCGCTCGAACCAAATGCGGCTTTCGCTTCGGACCCGGCTCGAGCAAAGGCTTCTTCTAAATCAGAGATGTTTTCGACGATACGCATTCCCCGGCCACCGCCACCGGCCAGTGCTTTTATCATCGCCGGACGCCCGCCGAAGCCTTCCATCACATGCTTGGCGTCTTCGAGACTAGTCTCCCCTATGCTTCCCTCAGCAAGCGGCACGCCAATTTCACTAGCCAGATCCCGGGCTTTTCCCTTATCCCCCAACAGCGCCAAAGCGTCCGGGCTTGGACCGATAAAGGTTATATCTGCCGCCTTACAGGCTCTTGCGAAGTCAGCACTTTCAGAGAGGAAACCGTACCCCGGATGTATGGCATCACAACCTTCCTCAAGAGCGATCTCAATCACTGCGGAAATATCGAGATAGGCTCCTGCACCTCGGCCAGGTAGAGCAACCGACTGATCCGCCTGTTTCAGGTGCAGCGATTCCGCATCCTCCGGCGCATAGATCGCAACAGTGCGAATGCCCAGCTCACTCGCGGCGCGCGCGATCCGGATAGCGACTTCACCTCGATTTGCTATTAAGATTTTTCCAAACATTCGTATTTTCCTGCCCGTACAAACTCTGATGGACGATTTTCAATAAGAAGCTTTGACCGGTATTGGTTCTTACCAAGGGTCGATATAGTTGTGAGAAACGGTGCCCCACGGCTTTGTGGTATGCCCTCGCAGCATTGAAGAGATCAGTTCGCGGGTATCAGCGGGATCGATCACGTCATCGATCTCAAAATGCGCTGCCACATTTAACCCTTTACCCTTTTCATAAGCGGCGGCGACCATCTTCTGATACATGGCTTCTCGCTCATCCGGATCGTCAATTGCCTCCAGTTCTCGCTTGAAGCCCAGGCGCACGCCTCCCTCCAGCCCCATGCCGCCAAACTCTCCCATCGGCCAGGACACATTGTAGTTTGGTGTACGAAAGTCTCCCCCCGCCATCGCCATCGCGCCAAGACCATATGCCCGCCGCAAAATTACCGTCATCAGCGGTGCTTCAAGAGCTGCCGCCTTTATGAAAAATCGGGAGAATTTACGCACCGCTGCTTCTTTTTCCGAGTCGGGGCCGACCATAAACCCAGGAGTGTCGCACAGGGATACAATCGGCAGATCGAAAACATTGCAAAGCTCTATAAACCGGGCGGCCTTGTTCGCTCCTTCACTGTCTATTGCTCCCGACAAATGCTGGTTGTTGTTAGCGATAAGGCCAAACGGTCGTCCCTCGATCCGCGCCAGCGCCGTGACCATTCCGATCCCGTAGTCCGGACGCAATTCCAGAACCGACTCGGCATCACAAAGGGTTTCAATAATACGGCGCACATCGAATGCCCGTTTGCGGTTTTCGGGGATAGCATGTCGCAAAGCACGCTGATCAGCACAGTCCCAGCTATCAATCGAACCCTGAAAATAGGACAGATATTTGCGCGCAACAGCCGCCCCTTCTTCCTCATTCTCAACAAGTATGTCAATAACACCATTGGATGTTTGAACATCGACCGGCCCGATTTCTTCGGAGCGAAAGATGCCCAGCCCGCCGCCTTCAATCATCGCCGGACCACCCATGCCGATATTGGCGTTGCGGCATGCGATGATAACATCACAACATCCCAAGAGGGCTGCATTGCCTGCAAAGCACCTTCCAGAAGCGATACCGATTATTGGCGCCTTACCGCTTTGCCGGGCCAGTGCAGAGAATGTCGTCGTTATAAGTCCGGAAATAATCACACTATCGACATCGCCGGGACGGCCACCGCCCCCTTCGGTAAACAGGATAAGAGGCAGTTTTTCACGCCTGGCAATTTCGAAGACCCGATCCATTTTTCTGTGGTTTGTCCGGCCTTGGGTGCCGGCAAAAACCGTATAATCATACGCCAGAACGGCACAGCGAGTGTTCGGTCCGGAAATATAGTCTGAATTCACATTGGCGGTTCCGGCAACCAAGCCGTCGGCCGGACTTAAACGGATCAGTTCTTCTTCGGTGCGACGGCTCCGTTGTTCGGCAAGAGCCAGCCCGCCATACTCCTTAAAAGTCTGGGGATCGCAAATAGCCGAAATATTTTCGCGCGCTGTACGCTGACCCGTCTTGCGTCGTCTATCCACCGCGTCCGGTCGGTGCTCATCCATTAGCAGTTTTTTACGATCCAAAATTTCTTCAAGCGATGCCGGGATGGTATCGATTGAGTATTCCTCATCGCCTACATCTCCCTCAGCAGAAGCGTCATCAGGGTCGATAAAAATGATGGCAACATCAGGGTCAAGCTGCGCCCCGGGCGCCAACACCACTTTCGTAACAGCTCCTCCTTTCGGAGCCGACACCACATGCTCCATTTTCATCGCCTCTACAATCGCAAGAGGTTGATCCTGCCGCACTATCTCGCCTTCTGACACCAGAATATCTATAAGATTTCCGGACATTCGCGCCGAGACACTCACCATTCCAGGAGGAGCAACTTCCATTTTTCTAACGCCCGCGTCTTCCGCCTTCGGATCAGACTCATCAGCCCTTTGCAGTTCAAAGGCATCAGCAGTGAGCTCAGCAGCATGTTCTTCGATAAAACGAGTATGGACTTTGTTGGCAGCAAGCGCCGGATGATCGAGAAGTGTTCTTTGGAAGAACAGATTTGTATCAATCCCTTCGATAGAACATTCCTTGAGAGCCCGTTTTGCTTTTGAAATCAATCGCCTATACCCATCCCGAGCAGCATCGTCAATCGAGACAATCACTTTGGCGAGCAAGGTGTCGTAAGTGGGAATTGCGCGATAGCCTGTATAGCCGAAACCGTCGACCCGGACACCGGGGCCCGAAGGCATCTCATATCGAGACAGGACGCCACTGGCCGGAAAAATGTCGCCTGATGGCTCCAACCGTTCCATATTTACGCGTAGCTGCACCGCATATTTATTAAATTCGGAGGGTTGCGTTTGAGACAATCCCATTTCTTCGAGACTTTCTCCCGCCGCAATCCGAAGCTGCGCCTGTACCAGATCAACACCGCTAACCTCTTCGGTTACCGTATGTTCAACCTGAATGCGCGGATTCACTTCCATGAACCAGTAACAATCGCCTCTGTCGGCATCAACCAGGAATTCAAAAGTTGCCGCCCCGCGATAGCCAACGTCGGTCGCCATCTTCAAGGAGTCGCGATACAATGCGTCACGGACGTCCGGCAACAATCCCGGGGCCGGGGCAAATTCAACCAACTTCTGATGTCGACGTTGTAGCGTACAATCACGTTCGCCAAGATGAATTAACCCGCCTTGCCCATCACCGAGAATTTGCACTTCGATATGACGCACATGAGGTAGATATTGCTCGATATAAACCTCGCCACTGCCGAACGCTTTTTCCGCCTCGGATACGCAAGCAGCAAAGGCCGCATCCAGATCGCTTTTCTTTTTAACAACGCGGGCTCCGCGGCCGCCTCCTCCCATCAGAGCCTTGAGAATAACACTGCCGTCATCGATAGTATTATAGAACTCGCGCGCTTCCTCGATTGTGGTTGGCTTATTGGTCCCCGGCAATAACGGCACGTCAAGCGTCGTCGCAAGAGCCCGGGCCGCCGCCTTATCGCCGAGCCGCAATAACATCTGCGGAGTTGGCCCCACAAAGGTGAGGCCGGCATCTTCGCAAGCTTCTGCAAAAGCGGCATTCTCTGAAAGAAAGCCGTACCCCGGATGCACCGCATCACATCCTGCTTGCTTCGCCACCGCAACAATTGAGTCGATGTCCAAATATGCGGCCACCCCCCGACCAGGCAATTCCACCGCGCGATCTGCTACCTGCACATGGAGAGAATCAGCATCATCGGAGGCATAAATCGCAACACTCTCGATTTCCAGCTCCGCAAGAGCCCGCGCAACACGCACCGAAATCTCACCACGATTTGCAATCAATACAGCTTTTAGGGACAAGGACACACTCCGCTTTGCTTCATTTTAGGGAGACGATATCTCGCTGTGGGCGGTTGTATCTGTACCGCCATTCTCCCTTTATTTTTTCCATGGCAATTATCAAAATAAAAATTGATTTGTCTACCAATTTATTTATAGAGTGAATTGAAGAACAAAGAAGAACGGCAGAACAGGACAGTCATCGGTCCAATCTCCGCAGATACCAAAAAGCAGGGAATGCGGTCTTTCCGGCATGCATTTTATAGGAGAGATACATGGATTCTGAAAAAGGGCATCATTTCAAAGTGAAGCTACCGCCCATGATGGAACGGACATTGAGTGCCGTGATGAAAACCGCTGTTCAGAATACTCCAAACAAGATGGCGCTGCGCGACCCAATGCGTGAACTCACCTATAGCGAACTCGTCAACGAGGGGTTATCGATTGCCGGAGCGCTTATTGATCTGGGCCTGGAAAGACAACAGCCCTTGCTCGCAATGCTCGACAACACAGCTGATTTTGTATCTCTTTCAATGGGTTTGGGCCTAACGGCCCGCATCGAAGTTCCGGTCAATACGGCGTATCGCGGTTCAATACTGGCGCATGTTATTAAAACAACCAATGCCAAAATCATGATTCTGGAGGATAAATACCTGGAACGCCTCGCCGAGATTCCAGATGATCTGGAGGTTCTGGATATTGTCATCGTGCGCGGGAAAATAACATCAGAACCAAATATACCCTCGCGAATAAAACTGATCGAGTTCAGCAACCTCTCTCTCCGCCTTGAAGAGATGGAAGACGTCAAGCCATGGGATATCATATCGGTAATCTACACATCCGGGACGACGGGACCGTCCAAAGGAGCAATGATTGCGCATGCCCAGGCTTATGGCTATGCCTCTATTGTGCAGCAGGACGTTGTCACCCCAGAGGATGTCAGCCTGGTCGTACTACCGCTCTTTCATGTCACCGCGAAATGGGGCGGCGTTTACGGAGCGTTCGTTTACAACGGTTCCGTAGTTGTTTTGCCAAACTTTTCGGCAAGTACCTATTGGGACAGTGCGCGCAAGTACAATTGCACCTGCACAAGAATGCTGGGCACAATCGCGCAGTTCCTGTTAAATCAGCCGGAGCGCCCTGACGACAAAAGCCAGCCCATAAAAAAGATTGGCATCACACCCATCATTGCCGACTTGGAGAAATTCAAGGAACGTTTTGGTGTCAGTGGTGTGTTGACCGCTTATGGATCAACGGAGGCATCGGTTGTTTCCGCCGTACCGATCGGCAAGGGCATACCCGGTTACGCCGGCTTCATACGTGACGATATTGAAGTCCGCATTGTCGACGAACATGATATGGAAGTGCCGTCGGGCGAAATTGGGGAGTTAATCGTTCGGCCCAAAGAACCCTGGATGACAATGCAGGGCTACGTCAATATGCCCGAGGCAACTAACAAGGCACTGCGCAACGGCTGGTTTCATACTGGCGATTTATTGCGAGTTGCGCCAAATGGACAGCTTGTTTTTTGCGATCGCAACAACGATGCAATCCGCAGAAAAGGGGAAAACATTTCCAGTTTCGAAATTGAACGGGAGATTAATGCTCATCCAGCAGTTTTCGAATCCGCCGCAATCAAGGTTGCCAGCGATCATACAGATGACGATGTCAAAGCCTGTGTTGCGTTACGGCCCGGTCAATCGGTAAGCCCTGAGGAGCTAATAACATTCCTGGTGCCACGCATGCCGAAGTTCATGCTGCCTCGATATGTGGAATTTCTTGAGGCTTTGCCAAAAACCCCGACGGAAAAAGTGCTCAAGGCGGAGCTTAGAAAAAACTCACTCAATCAGAAAACATATGACTGCGAAAACAATCGCTTTGTTGAGTAAAAAACGGCTCTCAATCATGCGCGATCGCGATCAAATACTATTGCTAATATAAGGAGTAGAAATAATGGGCGGACCCCTTTCAGGTCTTAGAATAATCGAATTCTCAGGTTTAGGTCCCGGACCATTTTGCGGCATGCTTCTTGCCGATATGGGAGCCGACGTGATTTGCATTGATCGTAAATCAGCGGAAATCGAACCTTCAACGGCAATTTTCTTTCGCGGAAAACGCTCGATAACTCTAGATTTGAAAAACCCCTCTGACCTTGACGCAGCATTACGTCTCGTCGAACGCTCAGACGCACTCATAGAAGGATTTCGTCCCGGTGTAATGGAACGGCTGGGATTAGGCCCCGACAGCTGCCTGAAACGCAATCCGGCCTTGGTTTACGGTCGCATGACCGGTTGGGGGCAAGAAGGTCCACTGGCGCAATCCGCAGGACATGACATCAATTATATTTCGCTTATCGGCGCCTTGGCCGCTATTGGGCCTAAAGAGGGCCCGCCGTCTATCCCGCTTAACTTGATTGGTGATTTCGGCGGTGGAGCGCTTTATCTGGCGATGGGTATGTGCGCTGCCTTATTTGAATGTTCGCGCTCTGGTAAAGGCCAGGTCGTTGATGCGGCTATGGTGGACGGAGCGGCCTCACTCGCCGGGACATTCTTCAATCGTGTGACTGAAGGAAGATGGCTTAAAACCCGAGCATCGAACCAGACTGACGGGGGAGCACCCTACTACAATGTATATGAAACGGCAGATGGCGAATATGTTTCAATCGGCAGCATAGAACCGCAGTTTTTCTCATTACTGAAAGACAAATTGGAACTCAATGGCCCGCTGTGGGAACAACAGCTAAACCGGGAGAACTGGCCGGCAATGACAGCCGAACTACGCACACTCTTCCTCAGCCGTACTCGTGCAGAATGGTGCGACTTGCTGGAAGGGACGGACGCCTGTTTCTCGCCTGTGCTCTCTTTTGACGAGGTAAAGGATCATCCACATTTGAAAGCCCGCAAGACCATCGTGAAAATCGATGACACACTGCAACCCAATACGGCGCCCAGATTTTCAAAGACACCATCAACCATTGGCCGACCGCTGGCACGGATAGGCCTGCACACTGAAGATATCCTAAATGAATTGGTTGAAGAAGACGCGTAGCTAAAAGATTGTGCCAGGCGGATTATAAAAACAAAGCAGGCCCGATAAGAGGAGGAAAAGCAAAATGTCGTCGACGATTTCGCCAGAACAACCATTTGCAGACAAACGCATTCCGGCACGCGATCAATGCGTTTTGCGACATATTCTCGATCGGTTGGCAGATGCGGCCCCTGAAAAAAGCTTTGCATGGTTCGATAACGAAGAGCCATGGTCATATTCACAGGTTCTCAAGGAGGCACAAAGAACCGGCTCGGGTTTGCAGAAATTGGGAGTAAATCGCGGCGATCGTGTTTTAGTTTGGTTACCCAACAGCTCGTTAATGCTGCGCTGCTGGTTTGGCATCAACTATATCGGCGCGGTTTATGTACCGATCAACATAGCATACCGCGGGAACCTGCTTGAACATGTCATCAATAATTCAGAGGCTAAAGTAATTATTGCCCATGTTGACCTCGTTGATCGTTTAAGTTCCATCGAACTTGCCAAACTGGAGAAGGTGATTGTCGTTGAGGGTGAGGCGGATTTCGATAAATTGCCCACATATAGAGCAGATGCACTGGGAGAACCAGGTGATGTTCCCCAACCGCTCGACCGACCGATCGACCCATGGGAACTTCAGTCAATAATCTTCACCTCAGGAACAACCGGTCCCTCTAAGGGGGTTCTGTCATCCTACCTGCATTTATTCACCATGACGACGAGTTTGAACAAGATGCTAAGCACCGATGACAAGCGCCTCATCAATCTGCCATTGTTTCACGCGGGCGGCACGAGCAGCGTATACGGCATGCTGACGAAAGGCGGTGCCATTGCGCTTGTTGAATCATTTAAGACAGATCAGTTCTGGGACACGATTCGACGTTCGGGCACAACCTGTGTCACCTTGCTTGGCGCAATGTCTTCATTCCTGATCAAGGCGCCCCAAACGCCAGAGGATCGAAATCACTCCCTCAAAACAGTGGTTATGGTGCCATTATCTGAGAATGCAGCGGATTTCCGAAAACGATTTGGGGTCGACATATACACCGCCTTCAACATGACGGAGATTAGCGGCCAGATTATTTCAGAACGTAATCCAACGAAAACAGGGACTTGCGGAAAGGTACGCCCCGGTGCAGAGGTAAGGCTGGTGGACTCTAATGATTGTGAGGTTCCCGTCGGTTCCGTTGGCGAAATGATTGTCCGCGATGACAGACCCTGGGGACTTAATCACGGGTATAATAACAACCCGGCGGCGACAGCAGAGGCCTGGAGAAACGGATGGTTTCATACCGGCGACCTTTTCACCCGCGATGAAAACGGAAATTTCTTTTTTGTCGATCGGGCAAAAGACGCCATTCGCCGAAGGGGTGAAAACATCTCCTCTTTCGAGATTGAAAATGAAGTAACCGCCTACGCCGAGGTTCGCGAAGCAGCCGCTGTTGGTGTCCCCAGCCCTCTTGGCGAAGATGAATTGTTAGTTGTGGTTGCCCCTGTACCTGGCTGCGTCATAGATCCCAAATCTTTAATCGAGTTCTTGCAGCCACGAGTGGCATATTTCATGGTGCCGCGCTACGTACGAATAATGACGGATCTACCGAAAACCCCCACTCAAAAAGTTCAAAAACATCTCCTGCGCCAAGATGGCATAACTGCAGACACTTGGGATCGCGAGGAAGCGGGAATCCGCATTTCACGTGACAAAATAGGGTATCTTGCATGATTATACTGACGACGAAATTTTACGGGTTTCTCATGAACTCATAATGTCTGAAAAACATAATACAAATAGGATCTGAAAAATGACTGACGCATATATAATTGACGCCTGTCGGACGCCGCGCGGGATCGGCAAGGCGGGCAAAGGTGCCCTCGCCCATCTGCATCCGCAGCATCTCGGCGCGACCGTTCTCAGTGCACTGGCGGAACGGAATGACTTCAACACAGCCGATGTGGATGACGTTATCTGGGGCACCTCGACCCAGGTTGGCAAACAAGGCTACGACCTCGGACGGATGTCCGCCCTGTCTGCGGGCTATGACATCAAGGCCTCCGGCATGACCCTGGATCGCTTCTGCGGTTCGGGCATCACCACCGTCAACCTCGCCGCCGCGCAGATCATGTCTGGCATGGAGGATCTTGTCATTGCGGGCGGCACCGAGATGATGAGCTTTACCGCCTCTCTCGCCGATCCCAACAAGCCGTCGATGCTGGATGGCGGTAATCTCGACCTTCGGGAAACTCATCCGCAGTCACAGCAGGGCGTCTGCGCCGACGCCATCGCCACGCTGGAAGGCATCGATCGCAAGGCCGTCGACGAGCTTGCCGTGGAAAGCCAGACACGCGCCGCAAAAGCCATTCAGGACGGCCGCTTTGACAATTCCGTCATTCCGGTGAAGAACAAGGACGGTTCCATCGCGCTCGACCGGGAAGAATTCCCGCGCCCCGGAACCACGCTGGAGAGTCTTTCCGGGCTCAAGACCGTGTTCAGCATGTTCCGCGATGTCGTCGTGGATGAGGCCGGAAACACGTACGGCAGCCTGATCACCCGCAAATATCCCGAGATCAAGGAATTCAACCATGTACATCATGCGGGGAACTCCTCGGGAGTTGTCGATGGTTCCGCCGCGTTGCTGCTGGCCTCTCCGGACTATGCAAAGAAGCACAACCTCAAGCCGCGCGCCCGAATCGTGGCGACGGCGAATATGGGAGACTGCCCGACGCTCATGCTGAACGCGCCGGTCCCGGCGGCGAAGAAGGTTCTGGAAAGGGCCGGGCTGACAACGGACGATATTGATCTTTGGGAAATCAACGAAGCCTTTGCCGTTGTGGCCGAGAAATTCATCCGCGATCTGAAACTCGACCGCGACAAGGTGAATGTCAATGGCGGGGCGATGGCACTCGGTCATCCCATTGGCGCCACCGGGTCAATTCTGATCGGGACCCTGCTCGATGAGTTGGAGCGTCAGGACAAAAAACGCGGTCTCGTCACTATGTGCGCTGCCGGTGGCATGGCCCCCGCAATCATTATTGAGCGGGTCGATAGTATTACCACTTAGCTTAGTCGGTATCATCGGATAACTAAAAGCCCTTGGTTATGCGGGGTTCCTGGGCGTACCTGGGCTGGAGCTAGCGGTCAAATGCGAGCCTGTCTTCGCTGTTTTCTAAGCTAAGTGGGGAAAAGTAATGAAAACAGCGAAATAATAGACTTTGCCACATTGACTTTTTAGCGAAGAGATTAACGCTGCCCTATAATCAAATATCAAAAAGGATGTCCTTTTGGAGCCATCGCTTCTCTACTCATATCATCCGGCATGTTGTCTTACTGTATGCGCGAATTACACTGAGTTATAGACGTATTGAATAACTTTTGACAGAAATTAGGTTTGGAGATTTCACAATAAACGGTTCGGATTGACTCCTGAAATTTGGAGGGCCCATCTCTCAAAACCTGAGATCCGCTTACCTTACTCCCATGGATATTTTGCGTCTGGACGGAATGGAGATGTCCATTCGGGGAATAAGTCATTTTCTTGACCATGAAGTTGATTGCAAAGGCAAAGCGTTAGAATTTTCCATACAATATACAAAAAATCCAAAAGCTTACTGAGAATTTGTAACTGAGGAATATCTATGCTTATTGGAAGTTAATGCGGCATTGCCTTATAAATCCCCATGCTCAGATACTTTACATAAATACAGTTTGGCGATAACTTCTAATTCAATATGAGTTCAAGTTGTTTTACGGCTATCGTGGATCATCAAATAGGCCTTATGTGTCGAAAAGAGTCTCTTGCTTGTAAAACAATTAAAGATAGGGAAGCGCCCTCACCAAAATTAGAGTAGGTACTGGTTTGAGAGATAAAATGCTTCGGTAAATTGATTGAAGGGGAAGCCTTCGCATAATCGAGAACGGCGGCTTAGAATTGCCGTATTAATTTGCATTAAATTTCGAGATATATATGAAGAATAAGTATGGCGCTGTTCGAATGGACGCATATGAACGGCTTAAAAAGGCGATTATTGAAGGTGACTACGCCCCTGGAGAGCTCGTACAGATTTCCGAGTTTGCAAGGGATCTGGGTGTTAGCCGCACGCCGGTAAAAGAGGCACTTAGCTCTGTTGAACGTGATTTCCTCGTAGATTTGATCGATGGCCGCGGTGCTATAATACGCCCACTAAATGTCGACGAAATTCGGAATATCAATCAGCTCCGCGAAGTAGTTGATGGTTTAGCGGCGAGACTCTCGGCAAAGCTAATGCCAAACAGCCATATTGCGGAACTGAAAGAAAAATTCGAAAGCATGCTCAATGATCCTGAAGCTGCAGGATCCGAGGTTCACAGTCAACTAAGCCACAAACTGCACAAAGCCATAACGGATTCCTGTGGAAACTGGGTCGTGCAGGCACAATGGCGACATCTGGATACAGCCTTCTCCAGATTGAAGAAAAAAGGCTGGGAAGTCTGGCGCAATTCGGAAGAGAAAAAAGAAATTTCCTTAAGACGGCTGAACGAACATCTTGAAATCCTTGATGCCCTTGAAAAACGAGACCCCGAAAGAGCCGAGCAAGCCGCGAGAACACATATTATCAGAGCAACCGAAGATTTTTTAAAGTTTATGGATAGTCCGTATCAGTAATCAACTCTCATAAATTTTAAAAAAATATGCGTCATTTATCATTTTTCGTTGTTACAAGGTTCCTTCATAGATAGATGGCCGTTTTCTAGTTGGCTGCGGCAATAGAACCGACGATCCGCTCGATGCCAATATCATTGGAGGCGGGACTCCTGACCGCGTGACGCATTATCGAAATGGATTCTTTTTTCGCGTTTTTAGCGTGCCTTTCTATTGCTTCGACAAAGTCCTCATTATCGGCTTTTGCCGTTGCAAGTCCAATATTCATTGCTTCATTTACGAAGATGCAACGTCGTCGTATAATTAAATCGAACGCTTTAAAACTCCCAATAAGTTCAACTAAACGACCTGTGTATCTCACATTTGCCAGACCTCGGCGTGAAGCGAAGCAAAATTGACTTGTCTCTGACATTATCCGCCAATCACTGGTAATGGCAATATCGGCCCCCAAATCCTCAACGCATCCACTCAACATCGAGACCGAAAAATAGGGCGCCTTCAATATTAGGTCGAGAAGCAAGTCAACCTTCTGATTGCCGACTGGAGAAATCGTCCTTTTTGCTTGGTCATATTCGTAATCGCAAGCATAGAAATCAGTCGTTATTCCATGAAATACAACAAGCTTTACAGGCCCTTCATATAAATCATGCAATAGACCACACAACACTCCAATAGCCGCCTCCATATCTACCGCAGATTTTGGGGCCTGCATTCCTATGTAACAAGTATACTCGTTCTTATATTCAACCCTGAACATATCGTGGATTATATCGCTATCGCCCATGTCAGCTCACCCCCTAAAGATCAATCTCCAAAATAGAAGAATGTGATCCTGAACAACAAATCATGATCGTTTCACCGGAGGATTTATCCTCGTCCGTCAAGAATAGGTCATGATGATCCGGATGACCTGATATCACGCGTGTCTGACATTCACCGCATAATCCGGACTCGCACGAATAGGGTGGATCAAGTCCGGCATCGCGAAGTACCTGTAGGATCGTCTGCCCTTCCTTGATCTGTAGTTCCATGTTGCTTTTGACGGCTCTCACAATGAACCCGTTCTGAACCGTTGCTTCCCTATCTGCCTGAAAGTGCTCGGTATGAATCCGAGCGGAATCAAGTTCAGCACACGCCTTCTCAAAGGAGTGAAGCATGCCTGTCGGACCGCAACAGTATAAGTCGGCTTCAGGCGGCGCATTCGATATAATCGTATCAAGATCGCAAACATTCCTGGATGTTTCATCACTGAAGCTGATATTGACTTTTCCTGCCTTGCCCAAACTTCTGAGTTCATTCAGAAATGGGGCTTTTTGGCGTGCGCGTGCTCTGTAGTATAGCTGCCAAGGCTTATCAAGCTTTTCGAGCTTTTGAATCATACTCCAGACCGGAGTGATACCTATCCCCCCCGCAATGAATACCGAATGGGTTGCATTTTCATTCAGGGGAAAGGCGTTTATGGGTTCCCCGCATCGCAATTTCTGCCCAACACGCGCAACCTCGTGCAACCACTTGGAGCCGCCCCGTCCGTCTGCATCCTTTTGCACCGCAATCACATATCGGCGCCGTTCGTCAGCATCGTTAATCAGGGAATATGATCTGCTGACTTTATCATGGAGCTTCAGATTAATATGCGCGCCCGGGGTGAATGCTGCCAGTTTATTACCATCGGCGGCGCGTAATTCGACGCGTATTACGTCAATAGACTCAAAAGTAATGGAGTATATGAATACGTCCTGCATCGTCATAAGCATCAGCTCTTATTAAAATATTAAAATATTCTTTCGCTTTACACAGCAACCGCGCCACTGTTTTCTTTATTACTTCCTTTAGTAAATGAAGAGGCTATGAAGACTCATAAAAGTAACAATATTGATTTGGAATGTTATTTAATCATTTCAGATGGAAGCCATATCGCAATCTGTGGAAAGTAAATAATCAGACCTAAGGTCACCAATTCGATCATAATGAACGGAATAACGCCGGACATAATGACTTTTGATGGAATTTTCTTTTCGGATGCTCCCATTACCGCAAATAAATTCAAACCCACTGGTGGTGTAATGGCGGCTATTTCAATCAGCTTAACCACCAAAATTCCGAACCAGATTTCATTGATGCCCAGACTGAGAGCGATGGGGAAAAGAAACGGAATTGTTACTAGAAGTATCGACAACGTATCCAGGAACATCCCAAGCAGAAGATACAAAAGTGACAGCGCAATAAGGAATTCGGTCTGTGACAACTGCCAGTCTGAAACGAGGGCCGTCACTTCGTGGATAAAACCACCGAAAGTCAGGAAGCGTGAAAAGAATAGCCCCCCAATGACTATAAAAAACAACGTGGCCGTAGAACCGGCCGAGGAGCGCACCACCATCCAGAACTTCTCAAAGTTCATTTTCCGCCGCGCAATAGCGATCAGAAGCGCGCCCGCAGCCCCGACGGCACCTGCAGAGGATGGGAACATCACTCCCGTATAAATACCACCAAGAACAATAAACATTAAAAGTAGAGCTGGGCCGATACTGAGCATCGACTTAAATATCGATACATGTTGAGTTTGGGGAATTCCTGTTGGTACAAGAGACGGCCTAATTCGAACGAGAACGGCAATTCCAAGTATATACATAAAAGCCGTAAGAACACCGGGAACAATACCGCCGATCAAAAGAGCGCCGATAGACGCCTCCGTCAAAAGCCCGACAATCACAAGGCTAATGGAGGGAGGAATCAGCGCGGCAAATGTCCCCGCCGCGGCAATACAGCCGGCACTGATACCGAGATCATAACCGAACTTCTTCATTTCGGGCAGAGCGATACGTGTAAACACGCTTGCATTAACGATAGTTGATCCGGAAATTGCCGCGAAAATGGCGGACGCCACAACGGTTGCCATCAGCAACCCGCCCCGTACCCGGAAAAGCAACCTGTTCGCGAAGGCATATAACTCTGTTGTTATATCCGCTGCGGATGCAAGCGCGCCCATTAAGAGGAACATGGGAATAACAGCAAATGAGTAATTACTCATAATCGCATATGGGAGCATTTTGATCGTTGTTTCCAGGAAACTGAATCCGCCGACATGCCACATTCCCACGATCCCGACGGTCAAAAGCGCATAGGCTACGGGAATACCCATTGCACCGATTGCCAAGACTGAGAAAATGCCCGCAATACCCAGAAAAATCGGCTCAGTCATCGTTTAATCTTTCATCGACTGAGATGAATTATCAAGCCGCCCATGCAGACGATACGGCCGTCCCAGGCATGCCATAATAAATTGTCGCGTGACTTCAAGCGCTGCAATCGTGAAGCCGATAGCGAATAGTATCTTCCACGGATAAATAGGAAAGCTGTGCAATGTAATTGCTGCTTCTTGTTCCAAAACGCTGGTTATTGCCAACTCCCATGCGCCGTATGCCAAAAGTGCGGTGCAGACTGCGCCTAAAAAAAGTGCGGCAATCTCTGCCAAATATTGGATTTTATTTGGAAATTTTTCTGAAACAATATCCACTTTCACATGTGTCTTTTCATAGTGCGCATAGACAATGGCCATTGCGATACAAACGGCTAAAGCAATTTCCACTATTTCATTGGAACCTGAAAATGGCGTATCAAAAAGTAAATAGGTGAGAACATCAGCGGTGCTGATTGACAATATAAGAAACATACACAGGCCGGATATCGAGAGTGCAACCCATAATATGTTACCGTAAAATTTACTCATTTATCGCTTCCGCTCTCTATGTAGATTACAATACCCCCTGGACAGGAAGGCAAGCTCTTCTTAAACTGTCTTCGTTTATTACTGCGACTTTAAAGATGAATGTTTAAGCAGCCGATCGCCTAGAAATAGCTTCTACTGACGAAATGAAGTCGGGAGGAGAATTCATTTCGCCAGTAGTTCATGCTGGTTTCTTAATACCTATTCCAGAAACCCTAGTTCAGCTCAGTGGAGCGCTTTTTCATATAGTCTCCAATTCGCTTCGCAACATCATAGCGGTCAGTTCCCTCTTGCTGCTTGATCCATATGTCAATGAAATCAGGCAGTTTTTCTTCAAGCTTTTGCTGTTCCTCCGGAGAAAATTCAACGAGATTTACACCGAGCTCTTCCATGGCTTTCAGCGCTTTTATCTCTTCGGCTTCCGCGACCTCCACACTTCGAAGTTCCGCTTCCTTTGCCACCTCCAAAAACAGATTTCTGAGATCTTCTGACCATTCATTAAAAAACATGTCGTAATTTACAACGATTGGCCAAGTCGATCCGGCTCCAAAACTTGCCTTACTGACATAATTGGCCTGCTCATACATTTTCTGACTGAGAATGGCTGAGTAGTTGTAAAAGACGCAGTCAATTCGGCCGCGCTGCAATCCCTCATAGATTTCTGCAGGTAGAACCGTCACCCCAACAGCATCGACTGCCTCCCATACTTTCGGATGATAGGCGCTGAATTGTCTGACCTTCTTCCCACGCAAATCTTTGACCGTAGCAACAGGTTCGGTGCAGGCGACACGGAAACTCGGCACTGCATTAAAATAGAGAGGCCAAATACCTAGGGCTTTCCATTCCTCTTGCACTTCAGGAAATTTTTCAAATACTTCCCTGGTCAAAGTTGAGGCTTGCTTTGAGCTTGCATATGTCAAAGTCCCGAGAAGCGCGTTCGGCATCGTATTCAAGGGAAGTGCGGCAGGATAATAACCTTGAGCATCACCGCCGGCCGGCACAGCGCCGCTGCCTACGGCATCAAAAACCTGCTTTGGCCCAACAAGCGAACCATTCCAGAAAATCTGGGCGGTAATTTTCCCGTCGCTGCGGCGTTCAAGTTCATTGAAAAACCATTTATCAACTTGTTCCGACCATACATAAGTTTCCGGCAAAGCATGAGCCACTTTCAGCTTTGTCTCCGGATAGCTGCCTTCCGCCGACGCAGATGACATTGTCAGAGAAAAGGCTACGGCAGCCCCGCCAAACATTAAACCAAGCTTTGATATCACTGTGTTTTTCATAATTATCTCCCAACTTTATTTTTTTAAGGTTTGCCGATGGAACGGGGGCGGCCTTAGTTCAGGCTTTCATTCTGGTCAGCCTTTACCCGCGTCTGCGTCCGAATCAAATTTCGGTTAGATTTCTTTAAGATACATTTCGTCGAGGATTTTCCTGCCCCGCGCGAGCGCAAGGTCGGACTTCAACAGAACCTCCCGATAATCTCCGTCAGGTAGCTCACACATCTCCTGCTGCTTTTCAATCGCCCAGATATCTTCTGCAAAAACTTCTTTCAGCAATTCTTTTGCTTTATCTACAGCACGCACAGAAGGATCCTTACCGCTCATTTGGCCCTTGGGCATATTTACGACGTATGTATATTTGTGGGATTTCCGGTCAATGGGTGTTAGGAAGTGATAATTCTTGAGGCATTTTGGATCCCGATTGCCTTCTCTGCCGCCCGCAGGCCAAAGTGTCCGTCCGGCGATAATCGTTCCAGGCCCTACCATTGTTTGAATGCTGTAGCTGTCAGCATTTTTATGGGTAAGCAGATCCGCGAAGTCATCGGACTGCGGATAATTATCCACCTGCCGGGTTACGGTTACGCTATCGCAACCATTCGTTTCGCCCTCAGAGAGATCAAATTTAATTTCACTGTCTGCAGCCTGACCGATGGTATTCCCATGTAATGGGTAAAAATGCGTAATATCGAGACCATTCTCGATCATCAGGATCGAGTTTCCCTTGATATAAAGCTCCCCAATAATGTGTTCCCAATCGGGAGCGACAATCTCTGGCGTCGCGGGTGGCCTGACATTCCCTATCTTCTCGGCTTCACCAGGCCAAACCCAAACGACGCCATCCTGCTCTATGACTTTATAGGGCAGGAGCCGTGCCCGCTTTGGAATTGGTGCCCCGGGCGCGGAAGGTATTTTAACGCATTGACCTTCGGAATTAAAAGCAAGGCCGTGGTAAGGACATTCCACAATGCCATCTTCGAGGAAGCGCCCCGCAGAAATGGGCATGCGTTTATGACAACAACGATCATCAAATGCGACGACTTCACCTTCAGCTGTACGCCAGAATACAAGTACTTTTTCGCAAATAACTTGCCGTTGAAGTATTTCCGTCTCAAACTCTTCCGAGAAACCCGCTTTATACCATGCATTTCGGATCATAATATCGACTGCTTTTGGTTTCATTGGTAATGCCTCCTCCTCTGGCTTATTTTATGCTTAGGACTTATATTGCCGGGTCCATGGCTTGGCTTGAACGCTCAGTAGAACCGAATGCCCTGCTGCTTATTTCACCAACAGACTTTTTTAGTGATCTCAATGCTGGCTTACTGGTTTTCTCAAGTGCCGCCTCAAGTTCAGTTATAAATAAGGTGATCTCATCGGCCTCAACGATGTTAGTTATCAGGCCCATTTGAAATGCTTCCTCAACCCCTACCCGGTGTGCCAATAATATCAATCGCATTGCTTGGTCAGGACCTATTCGTTGTGACAAGCGACTGTTTCCAAGCGAAGCACCGATTAAGTTGAAACCCGGAAAAGCAATGGTCGCGTCCGATGTTGCACATCTATAATCACACGCAACCGCGATATCAGCTCCGGCGCCGACGGCTGCTCCGTGGATATAAGCAAGCGTAACACAAGGTGCTCCTGCCAAAATCTGCAGCATTGACTCAATTTCAATGCCCAACAAACTGCGGCTTGCCGTGCTTTCAAGTTTCGACGGCTCCCTATCAAATCCAGAACAAAAATGCTTTCCCTCTCCTTGAATAATCAGAATTTTTGTCTGATCGGAATAGCATTTGACGATTTCTTCTGTCAGACGGAGAATCAGCGCGCCATTTATCGCATTTGCTCGGTCAGGACGATTTAAAATAAGATATTTTGTATAATCACCCCGCCATTCGGCTTTTACTATGTGATCCGCCATTCCCGTCACCGATCCATTCTGCATCGACTTCTTCATTGTGGGTGCCGGAATCCGACGGGTCGTGAAATATTCTGAAATCAAAGTTGCTCAATCTAACAGGATTACCAACCGTCTGGGTCTGTCCGCCATCCGGCAAATCCATTCGATGGATGAGCTTGCCGTCGCGGACATGTTCTGACCCAAGAGCTTCTGCATAGTCATTTATCGCGGCCGCCGGCACACTGGCCGCATCAAACTTCTGCAACCAAACCGAGGCGGGGCTTTTGGAGAAAATTTCCTCAAGTATCCCCTCTAGCTCCACCTGATTTTCGGCTCTGGCTCCCGGTGTTCTAAACCTCGGATCATCAGTAAGGTCTGATGCATCTATAACATCACAAACCCTATGCCAGAGACGATCGCTCCCCGCAGCAAGAATAAACCACTTATCATCAGACCCGAGATAGGCCTGATACGGCGAAGCCTTCGGATGCCTAGAGCCAAGCCTTTTTGGTACAGTGCCCGAGCCCCAGTATTCGCTGGTCTGCAAATTTGCAAGTGAAAGCATGCAAGACAGCATAGAAACATCGACATATCCCGGCTCGCCTGTTTTTTCGGCTCTTCGTAGCGCCGTCACACAGGCCAAAGCCGCGAATACACCCGTACCATAATCCGCCAAAGCCAAGCCGCATTTTGCTGGCGGACCACCTTCTTCACCAGTTACACTCATGATGCCGCTCGCTGCCTGTATAGCAACATCGAAAGCGCCTTTATCCCTATCCGGTCCAGTTTGTCCGTATCCAGTGACCGAGCAATAGACGATGTCAGAGTTGATCTTGACAATATCTTCAAACCCTAATTTCAATCCCTTAAGAACACCAGGTCTGAAATTCTCCAGAATAATATCGGCGCTTTTACAAAGTTCCCTTGCACGGCTCACCCCGGCCGGATCTTTCAGGTCAATTTCCACGCAACGTTTGTTTCGGTTGAGCGCAGCAAAATTCATTCCGAATGTCCCGTCACTGTCTTTGCCAACAAGCGGTGGCCAATGCCGCATTGGCTCTCCATCAACTGGTTCCACTTTCACGACATCAGCACCCCAATCCGCGAGTAGCATGGTTGCAAACGGGCCTGCCGCATAATGCCCGAACTCCAGTACCCGGACGCCCGATAGCGGCGCATTTTCAATACCTTGAGTCTGACGCATTTTTTGTTCTTGGTAGTTCACTTAACCTCACACATTCATCAATATCGCGCCCTGTCGAGCTTAATTGAATTCAATTTAAATTTATATTACATTGACGTCAAGTTATTTATGATTTCGTTTTAAATGCACTTTGAAGTCGCGTGCATTACAGAGGATTTGACATCAGCCATAAAACGATACACAGGCGGAACCAGTTCGGCTTCAAAACCACCACCTTTCAGACGCATTAAAGCTTCAGCAATCAAAATCGACCATGAAGCATTTACGGCGCCCTGAGTTTAAAGATAATTTTGTAAAAATCGCTTGCAGGGCTGAATGCCAGGAATGAATTGCCCTCACAGCTATATAATCAGAATTTCGATACGCCTACATGCTTCCGCTATTGTAAATATTGAATATTTTGAAGTGAAGCAGCACATTCCACTCAATATGAAGATTAACCAATAGGTTTTTCAAAGGCGCTCAAACTACACCTTGACGCGTTGCATCAAATTAGTAAACTAACTTTCCTAATTTGATGGTGCCGGCAATCATCGATTGTTTGTAGATACTCTGTTGATGTAAGGAAATCCAGATATGGACCACGAAAGCTGTATTGCGGAAGTTGCCACAATTGATACTGAAACAGATGAAATCAAGGTATTTTCATTAATACCTGAATCCGCTTCATTTCTGGAGTACATATCACCCGGCAGCCATATTGATGTTTATATCGGAGACCTGGTTCGTCAATATTCGCTTTGCAACGGCCCTCTGACTAAAGATTTTCTGCAAATTGCCGTCAAAAAGGAAGAGAATTCCGGTGGCGGATCACGCTCCATGCACGAGAACGTTAAAATTGGTCAGCACCTTAAAATCGGCTTGCCGCGAAATCATTTTCCGCTCATTTCCAATGCCAGTGAATATATTCTTATTGCGGGGGGTATCGGCATCACGCCGCTGCTTAGCATGGCCCGCCATCTTTTTGCACAGGGGCGTAAATTTACCTTGGTGTATTTTGCAAGATCGGCAGAACATGCTGCATTCCGGCAGGAGTTGAGCGAACCGGACATGAAAGAGCATATCAAGCTTTTTTATGGGCTGAATCCCGCAGAAACCCGCCAGAAAATTGATAACTTATTAGGTTCACCCCAGCCAGATACACATGTTTATGCATGTGGACCAAAACCATTTCTTGATGAAATCATCGCAATAACAGACTCGACGTGGCCGAAGGAAAATGTCCATTTCGAATATTTTCAAGCTGCGCCGATCACAAACGATAAAGAGAACAAAAGCTTCAAAGTTAAGCTATCCCGTACGGGAGAGATTTTTGAAATCCCCCCCGAAAAAACCATCGCCGAGGTTCTTAAGGAAAACAATGTGCCGGTAGATTTATCTTGTGAGCAAGGGATTTGCGGAACATGCCTGACTGCGGTTCTTGAAGGTACTCCCGACCATCGTGATGAAATGCTTAGCCCGGATATTCGGGATGAAGGGCAAATAATGACGATATGTGTCTCACGTTCAAAATCAGATATGCTCGTCCTTGACCTATGAAGAGAAGTTAGTCGTCAGCAGACTGAAGTGCCATCACAGCATATCTCACAATTCACACCAATCTGCTATTGCGCGCCGATAGATTTCTATCGCCTCATCCATTCTGAAAAGTTCGCAATATTCGTCTGTTTGATGCGCCATTTTAGGTTCGCCTGGCCCTATTATTACTGCAGGGACACCGCCTAACTCTTCAATTAGCACCGAGGCGTCCGTGAAAAAGCTGGCGGCACCGCCTCCTGATTGCACACCAGTGACATCTGCCGCGATTTCAGAGATTCGTCGAAACCATTCGTTCTGGGGATCTGTCCATACCGCCTCCACATCGACAATCGGTTTTAGATCGATATCCTTACCGAGATAGAGGGCCATCTTCTTCAAGACATCCGAATGAGCCATTCCCGGAATTGTGCGGATGTCCACCCCAAATTCCGCTAGATCCGGCACAGAGTTTAAATTTAACCCACCTTTGACTGTGCCAACATTTACTGTCCCACACCCCATGTGAGGGTGCAATGCCCCATCAAAATTATAAGTTTCCAATTTGGAAATGCCTTTAGCCGCTTTATAGATTGCATTGTCACCTAATTCCGGCATCGAACCATGGGCAGTAACCCCGCTGGTTATAGCACGAAGCCACAAGGCCCCTTTGTGACCGGCGAGCGGCATGTTAGCCGTCGGTTCGGCGACGATCAACGCACCCCCTTTTTCAATCATTCCATTTTTCACGAGATGCAAAGCACCTTCGCAGCCCGTCTCTTCGCCTCCGGTAATTATCAACCTTACGCCGGATCCTGATTTCAGGTGCCCAATCAGTTCCACTATTGCGACGATGAAAGCGGCAACACCGCATTTCATATCGCTCGTTCCCCTTCCATACATTCGCCCGTTTTCAATTTGACCCGCGAATGGATCCATCGACCAAGATCCGTTTCCCAAAGGAACGGTATCAATGTGGCCAGTAAAACAAAGCGGTGGCTTTTCCGATGAACTTCCGGCGGAAGCCAGTATGTTAAATCGGCCTTCGCCAAATGGCGCCAGCTTGACTTGCAGCCCCGCTTTTTCAAGTACCGCGCAAAGATACTCTGCACATTCGCTTTCATTTCCCGGCGGATTTATGGTATCAAATGCTACCAAACGCTGACTAAGCTCTAAGACATTCAATGAGACTGGCTTGGTCATGACCGTTAAACTTCCTTCCGTGAAATCCACAAATTTAGCGAGATTGTTGTCCGGTGAGATTCTGAGCTATTAGGACACACTGTCAAACGGCGCGATATCAGTTAGCGAGCAAGTTTGGCAGCCATAAAACAACTTCCGGGAAAACAACGAAAATTAACAAAGCTATGACGTCCATGACTAAAAACCACATGACTCCTTTAAATATAAGGCTTAAAGGAATTGTATTGTTCAATGCAGCATTTATTACATAAACATTCAGCCCCACCGGCGGCGTGACCATCCCCATTTCAAGAAGCTTTACGATTACAATACCAAACCACACCAAGTCCATATTGGCCTGCTGCGCCATTGGCAAAATAATCGGCAGCGTAAGCAACAAAAGACCGATTGAATCAATAAAACACCCAAGGACTAAATATAGAATTGCAATAACAAGAATAATTTCAAACGTAGATGTAGCGCCCGACAACACAATTCCTGTCAAAAACGTTGGGACACCACTTAATGCCATAAATCGAGCTAGAAGCACTGTTGCAATGACAATGATAAATACACTCGCCGTTCCGCATAGCGTTTGAAAGACTGATTCCCATAATCTTGGGAAAGTCAATCCTCCCCGGGTCCAGGCGATTAGAACCGCAAGCGCTGCACCAACAGCGCCTGCCTCGGTCGGACTGAATATCCCTCCGGAAATTCCCGCTAAAACACCTATGATGAGAACCGGTAACGGCCATACATCACGGATTGCTTCAATAACGTCACCCGGCTCTCTCGTTTCTTCATGTGCTGGCGCCAAGTTTGGATTTAGAATACAGCCGAAAACAACCATTCCGGCGTATAAAAGCGCTGTAATGATTCCCGGAATAACTCCAGCCATAAACAACTGGCCAACCGGAGCTCCTGCAAAGAATCCGTATAGAATTAACAATATACTTGGCGGAATGAGGGAGCCAAGCGTACCCGCGGATGCTATTACAGCCGTCGCCAACCCGCGATCATATTTATAACGCAGCATTTCCGGCGTAGCTATTTTTGCCATCGCAGATGCTGTTGCCATGCTAGATCCAGAAGCCGCTGACAAAAGAGAGGTCGCACCGATGCTGGCAATTGCCAGGCCGCCGGGAAGCCGTGAAAGCAACATTCTGCAGGCTTTAAACAACCCTCGTGACAAACCCGTATTTGATGCCACGTAGCCCATAAGAAGAAACATAGGCACGGCTGTTAAATTCCAGTCACCGACAAACGTATACGGGGCTGACGCAAGGGTCCCCAGCGCGGCGCCAAGTCCTGTGATTATGGCGATGCCCAAAAAGGCAGCGAGCCCAAGTGCGGGCCCTATAGGCGTTCCTATAGCCATTAGTATAAGACCCAACCCAATACCGGCGAACCCGACGACCAAATCACTCATAAATTTTCCCTATCAGCTAATGTAGATTGCACTTTTTAAGGCTGGCATGATTGGGATAGTGGCGGCCACTAGTCCACTACCGGCATTTCGGGTTCTGCGACTGCGTTTCTGAATTCGTCGGGCCTTAAAATAGCCTGTAAAACGTGGAAAAGGATCGCTAGCGTAATTGCACCAAACCCAATTGGTAAGAACCAGCGGCTAGGCCAAACGACAACGAAAGACGTTCCCATCATTACTTCGTTTATCTTTAAAGCATGCAATGCAGCCTCCCCCGTCTCATACGCCAACAAGCCATAGAAGCCCGCGGTTATCAAACCCGTAAGAACATATGTGTAGACTCTTGGGGTGAAGGCAAAATGCCGAATGAACATATCAACAATAATGTGTTCTCTTCGCAACTCAGCAATTGCAAGAGGCAAGAATACCACTGCCACCATATAATAGGCAGAAACGACCTCCAACGTGCCTTCTATCGGACTGTTAAACAGATATTTCGCAATAATATCGGCGACGACATGAATCATCATAAGCACGACGGAAACCCCGCCAATCAGTGCCAAGCCCTTACTAAGGAGGCGTATCCATTTTTCCAGCGTAGCCATGATGTTATTCCTGTCCTTATCATTCCGCCTAAAGTCAATGAATACCGGACCGAGCATGAAGGTGCTTTTGATACTTTGTAACGCGTTAGCTTCCGAGGATAGGGGAATGTTTCATCATCAAAATCCAAAATCCCCGGAAGCTTGTCGTCACGGCGTCAAAATCACAACCCAATTATTCCATGCTGTATTTTGCCGGATCCAATCGACCATAGATCTCCTGCTTCACCAAACTAAGCATGGCTTCGCGATCGTTGCGGTCAACATTCTGTAGCAAATCCTGCCATTTTTTTGCAATTTTGCTAAACCTTGCAACCATATCTTCTGCATTTGCCACACCAAATTTCTCGGTTCCCAATTCTATGGCATAGGGGACAACGCCCTGCTTACTGGTCTCAAGAGTGTCCAGCAAATCCTGTTTCGGCTCATAAAACTTGACACCCATTTCTTTAGCCGTTTGAACAATCTCTTCAACATCATTCAAATAGCCAATTCCTGTATCGACAAGATTTTCAGCCATTGTATCAAGAATTACTTGCCGTTGCGCTGTATCAAGCTCATGCCAAAAATCTCTGTTGCCTGCGTTAATTGACCAGTAGGCCCCCAGTTCAACAAGTGTTACCGACTTCGCAACATCCCAGTAAGAACGAGACCGGAGATCGTCAATCGCGTTTGTCGCGCAGTCTATTTGCCCCTTTTCCAAGCCCGTATAACTTTCACTCGAAGAGACGTTGACAGGAACACCCCCAACACTCTTAACCCAATTAGGAACAACCCCACCGGTAGATCGGATTTTTTTACCCTTCATATCTTCAACACTGACGATCTCGCTGGTGCAGATCAAACGATATGGAGGTGTGGAAAAGCCACTCAGGTAAACAAGGTTATTGCGTTTCCATTGTTCCTGCATTTGCCCGTCAAGCATGTTGAATTCGGTTACAGCAAACGACCCGACAAAGTAATCCGTGTAGACGAACGACATCTGAAAGATTGTATTGTCCTCAGGAATATCTGAAGGATTATAGGTTCCAGCAATCCAACCGACTTTTGCTATCCCGTCGCGAATTCCGCTAAGATGATCCGCAGGCGACAGCAGGGCAGACCCGGTAAATAGCTTTGTCGTCAGGCTTCCGCCTGACTCCCGCTCAACATTTTCCAACCAATTGGAATAACCATATTTAGTCACTGGATGAGATGGAGGTAGCCACACACTCGCAGTAAGACTAGTCTCATCCGCTTGAGCCGCAACGCCTATTGTCATGGTAGCCACGATTGTAATAGCACGTATCAAATTTCGCATTTATTTCTCCCGGTTTAAAATTAATTAGCCCATCTAGTAGTTTTTCACCGCTCGAAAGCTAATTGTTCCAACATCCCGACACATAATAGTAAGGTATCTTTACTTTTTTTGCAATATGGTTGGTGACATCAGCTTTCTTTCTGTTCTTAAAGTTGAGGAAGGTCTAAATGGTGCCTTGTTTTGCCAGCTGATGAATTTTCTTGGCTGACATACCAAGCATTCCGGACAATATCTCGTTATTATGCTCACCGACCTTAGGCCCACACCAGCGAACCGCATTGGACGGATCAATGTTGTAATTTGGAACCATGCCCGGATGCAGTACCTCCCCCAAGCGCGGATCTTGGACCTTCTGGACCATCCCCCGATGTTGAAAATTAGCATCAGCTGCAATGTCTGCTATGGTGTATATACCGCTAGAGGGTATGTCCGCGGCTTTCGCTATTTCCTGGAGTTCCGCGAGCGGCTTTGTTCGTGTCCAGCCGACAATCTCTTCATCAAGCTCAACCCTATTGCGCACTCGTGATGGATTATCTTTAAAACGTAAATCAAACGCGAGTTTCTCACGTTCCATCACTCTGCATAATCGCATAAACAATGAATCAGAATTAGCGCCAATCAAAAACCATTTACCGTCTGCAGATGGATAAGCGTTTGAGGGAGCTGTCGTCGAGAGCGAAGATCCTTGCGGTTGTCGTATATCACCAAAATGCCCATACTCTGGTAAGCACCCTTCCAGCAAGCTGAATACTGATTCCGACAACGCCACATCTGAGTATCTATTCGCCGTTTGGTTTTTTCCCGCCCCTTTGGCATAAACAGAGGCTAGCAACCCGATGGCGCCGTACAACCCGGCAATACTGTCACCGATCGACACCCCTACTCGGACCGGCGGCAGATCAGTGACTTCTGGCGGATATCCGGTCAAATGCCTGAGCCCACCAATGGCTTCCCCAATAAGCCCAAATGCCGCCCTATCCCGTTCAGGGCCGGTCTGTCCATAACCTGAGATTCTCACTACGACAATATCTGGGTTAGCTTTATCTATCTCTTCTCTATCCAATCCCCACTCCGCAAGCTGGTCTGGTTTGAAGTTTTCGACCAAAGCATCAACATGCGGAAGCAGTTCGCGTACAACCTTTATACCTTCCGGATCTTTCAGGTTAATACTGACCGATTTCTTATTTCGCCCGTGAACCGACCACCATACAGATTCCTCCTGGCCGTCAGAAATTTTGCCCCAACGACGAACAGGGTCTCCATGTCCGGGCTGCTCTACCTTAATGACTTCAGCCCCCAAATCAGCCAATATCCGGGTGCAAAACGGCGCGGCAATAAAATGGCCGAGCTCAAGTATTCTCAAACCGGAAAGAGGAAGCGTTTGCTCTTTAGTTTCACTCATTGTTCTTTTTCACTCATGCGAAAATTAAACATATCAGCGTGAATCGGCTTGCTTCATTTGCAGATATGGAGAGAGCAGTGTTTTCGGCCCCTTAATTACCCCATCGCAAATAACCTGCTCATCCTCAATCCATAGGGATTGTTGTGTGATGACCCCGTCGGGATGATTTTCTCCTCCGCCAGGCTCCCACCAAGGGACTCCAAAACCAATCGCGTTTGTTCCGCATACGCGTATGTCTTCAATGAAGGAATGACCCGTGAATTGGGTCATCGGATGAAATCCATAACTAAAATGAATTACCCGCCCATACTCTCCGCCGGCAGCTCTTCTCAATGCACGGTCCATTGCTTGTGCATGCGCTCCCCCTCCATCAATGGATGTAATTGAACCGTCCAACTTAATTCGCATTGGGGACGGCAGCTGGACATAATATTCATGGAACACGGATTCCAGTATAATCTCGCCCTTAACAGATTCCGGGACCGGAAAAAAAATCCCTGAACCAGGCGGTGTATACATCCCGGGGACATTGGAATGGCGGATTTTTTTTGCAACCGACCTGCCAAGCTCAAAAGAAACATCGGTACCCAGAGGGCTGGTTATGCGGATCTTGGCGCCTTCTTTTTCGGCGATGAAGTTATCAAATGCGTTCTGAAATGAAAACAGAACATCAAGATCAAAGCGCCCATAAAGATTTTCGATCCCCCGCGAAGATAAATCTCCTAAAAGCAGGTAACGGCACCGCTTCTCACTCATTGCATCATCATGTACCTCTGAACCGGCCAGGTATGGAAACGCCATGTCAAGCCAGACATCGCATTCCAAAACCGCTCGCTTTAAAATTTCCGGAATATAAGGATCAGCGAGTCTCCCTTGGTAAGGAAGCTGATTGACCACAAGCAACGACGCCTCCGCACCTATCATGCGGGCCACCGACAGAATACTTTCAGCAGTTGCCAAATTTGTTTGCGTGTCGGCCGTTATGAGAACCGTTTCTCCCGGCTTTACACAAAACTGATCGCGCATAAGCTTATCCGCGCCACGCGCGCAAGCGAGTATCTCTAGATTCATGGTATTTAACAATCCCGTATATTTGTTGCCACGTTATTCACAACAAAAATTTAGACACTTCCTGGTTATATATTTCTGGCTTTTCAATCATGGGAAGGTGGCCGCAACCTTCAATTGAAACGAGCGTAGAATCCGGCATTTGATCAACGGCAGCGACGGCGGCTTCATAAATCCCGCCAGTGTCGTTGCGTCCCCAAACCACCAGGGTTTCAACATCTATCTCCTCGAGTCTCTCAAGTATTCGAAACCGGCGAAACGCTTCCAGGGCCCTCATTTCGTCAATTGTGTTGTTCCAGCAGTCAACAGCCCAAGGCTGCGCATAACACAGACTCAACAACATCGGAATTTCGGAAGGGATCGTTAGTGGATCATGAAATGTACCTTCCAGCACTTTTCGCCAACCATCTGGAGATGGCCTCTTTAATATCGCACCATAGTTGTCATAAATTCGCTCAAGAAAGGCTGCAAGCTGATCTTCGGTATTAAAGGCCGAACCGCTTCCATTGATTACTAGTTTTTCCACTCGCTTTTTCGCGGCAAGATAAACATTAGCCGCAACGAGCCCTCCATAGGAACTGCCGCTAATCGCAAAACGGTCAAACCCCATGATCTCAGCAAATTTCAGTATATGGCTCACCTTATCGTCAAAGGTAATCCGCACGCTCATATCCTTGGGCCTGGTGAACCCGTGGCCCAGCATATCCAGCGCCGCCACCCGAAAATGCCGACCCAAGGAGTCGATATTTTTCATCCATAAGTCGGCAGTTAGACTCAGCCCGTGGACGAGAATTAATGGTGGAGCCCCCACCTCCCCAGCAACAATGCATCGAGTATCATGCCCCTCCACATTGACGAATTTCATTTCCATTTCACATCTCCAGCCTGACGAATATCTGTTAGCGAATCATAAAAAGGTTATTTCCGAGCTTGCCGCTGTCCCGCCTCCTTAAGCCTTTCCAGATAACTACTGATGATGTGATTAACGCCTTTTTCGATGGACGCCATGCGTCCGGGACGAAAGTTTCTCGAAACCATACTGTTTTGGACAGATTCGAGCATTTGGCGATCTTCGTCCATTACCCGCGCCTGCGTCTGACGATACCCTTCAACCCGCTCAGAAAAATTCGGCTCATTAAAAAACATTTTTGGAATTAGCGTATAGACCATCAACCGAGAGCGTGTCGGGCTAAGTGGCCACGTAATATAAGGATGTACCGTGTCTGTACGAGCGAAGAATGTGAAGTTCGGCGGCAACAAACCGGTTGTGGAAAAATCATCGGATTTATCGTCCATCCAAGGAGCGCGGCCGAAGATTGGCTCGCCCGTCGGAGTAGAAGGTCCGGAGTTGTAAAACGCCTGATATCCACCGCCCGGATGCGATTTAAATTTGAAAGAGTCATGCGTAAAACTACGTCCATTGGTAGTCTTATGAACCACGTTGACATGATAAAAGTCGATAAGGTTTTCAACCAATAGTTTCCAGTTGCACTCCACTTCACCGACTGTTTTTACAGCGAGCCTATATTCTTCCTGAGGAATATATCCGAAATCTTCTTCCAAAGACGCGACGTATTCACTTAAAGGCTTCGCATTGATATCAAAGTTAATGAACATCCAGCCGCGCCAGATCTCCAATCTGATCGTTGGGAGCTTGCAAGCCTTCCTATCAAAATCCTCAGTCTCATCCATAAATGGGGCGCCAATCAAGTTTCCATCAAGGCCGTAACTCCATCCATGAAAAGGGCAGCTAAGCACTTTCTTATTGCCGTCGCCGAAAGCGATCTCAGTTCCACGATGCGAACATATATTTGAAAATGCTCTAACCTCACCATCCTGGCCACGCACTACAACAACCGGCTCATCAAGCACCCTAAATGCTGTATAATCACCAGGATTTTCGACCTCTTCCTCGCGTCCGACACACAGCCAATCTTTCATAAAGATTTCCTGCTTTTCCAAATCGAAAATATCTGGTGAAGTGTAAATGTAGCTTGGGGCATGCTCAGCTTTCGTAACGGGAGACTGCGCCTTTTTGAAATCTGTGGCCCCAATTAATTGCGACATTTCGTTATTCCCTCTTCTCTTTGTTACCCGACCCATCAGAACAAGTTTCCAAGCGGGCCACGTTATTTTTCGTATTTTTGCCAATAGCATAGAAGCAACGCGGCTCAATTAGTAAAGCAACCTTACTAAATTTAGATTCTGAGGTCAAGCGCTGAAATATTATTTGAGAAACATAGAGGAAACATTGACGTCTGACATTTTGAGAAATAACATTAGGAGCATCTCTTATGAGATTGCTAATGGTTTCCAATATTAACTTCACGTGCAGAGGAAGTAACTTCCTCACGGATTTTATATGTATAGAATCGCTTAAAAATATAATAAAAAAGGTTTGGCTTTGTCGACACCACCTACACTTTATCGAGGCTTGAATAAGGACACTGAGCCACTTTTTCGAACGGAAAATTTCGGCCGACTTCTACTGCTGGCTCTCGTCAATTGGCAAGAAGCGCTTGTACATGGTCTTCAGGAAAAAGGGTTCAAAGACATCCGATCTTCTCATATTAGCCTATTGAGACATATTGACTCTAACGGGACAAGAATTACCGATATTGCCGAACGTGCAGGCATAACGAAGCAGGCTGTTGGACAACTCATTAAAATTTGCGAGTCCTTGGATCTGGTTTCAACCACAGTAGACAATCTGGATCGCAGGGCTAAAATTGTAGCGTTCACCGAGTACGGACGGAAACTCATTGCGGAACAGCAAACAATTTTATCAGACATTGATGACGCAATCAGGGAGAAAGTCGGTGATAAAGAGTTCTATGAGCTTAGAGATCATCTAATACAGCTTTCTGATTGGTCGCTTGTCAGGAAAGACGGCTAACAGAAAAAAATACTTAAACTTGCATTCTTCAGTATCATAAAACCTGAGATATACGTTCTCTCGGAACGTTGCGCAAATGACTCGCTGTCATACCTCCAGGCAATTTCGCAATCCGGTCTGCAGCAGAAAGTAATTGGAAAAGATCAACGCCTGAATCGATACCGCCCTTGGAAAATGCAAATACCAAATCCTCCATTGCCGTGTTCCCGGATGCACCCGGAGCAAATGGGCACCCACCAAGACCAGCAGCGGCGCCATCAATCACTTGAACGCCTGACATATATGCCGCAAACGCGTTTGCCACACCCATCCCAAATGTATCGTGCCCATGAAATGCCCAAGCTGTGCATGGAGCATCGTGAGACAATGCCTCAAACCGACTAGAAACAGATCGCGGATCTGCCCGGCCCGTCGTGTCACACAGAGCAAACTCTGCATCTGGAGCTATTTCACGTGCAGCAAGAAAAATACGACGAACTGCGTCCAATGAAACGTTCCCATCGAAAGGACAGTCAAACGCTGTAGCGAGATCGATACGGAGTTTTGAAATCGCCTCAGCACCGATCGTCGCTATAACCGATCTCAATTGATCAAGAGATTGATTAGGTGTTTGCCTCACATTTTTCAAATTATGAGTCTCCGAAACCGATATCACAAAAACAAGATTATCATATCCATTTCGCAAGGCAATTTCCGCCCCTTTTGCATTTGGAACAAGCAAGCTCAATCTCGCGTCATCATACCCTTTATATGCTGCGGCAATCTCAGCTATATCCGCCATTTGAGGCAAGGCGCGCGGGCTAACGACTGACCCTAACTCCATTCGACGAAATCCTGCTTTAAGGAGTTCGCCTACTATCGCAATCTTCTCTTTAATCGATATGTACTGGCTTATCGATTGAAAACCGTCACGCGGGGCAACCTCTACAAACTCAACCTCTTTGTTGTGTTTTCCGGCTTTTGAGATATTCGCAGAATATATTTCACGTGACTGATCCACTTTATTAACTCCTCCTGAGTAACCAACTAAGCTCTTTCGCAATAAGCCTCTTTTAATGAGCTTTCCTCACATAGTTATTTTTCAAACTATAGATTTGTCAAAGCAAAAAACTGAATTCATTGAACCTTGAGAGATAACAACATCGATTTAACATTCCGATCTGTCGCAATAATCGGATAAAAAATTCACAATTACAGAGAAAATATAATTACATAAAATCTCCTATAAGGTGTATCTCTAAAAGAATTGGGATGCTGTTGCTGCTTTTATCATATATGCGCACTTTCCAGCATCACTTTGGTTCCCAACAGTGTTGCATATATTTTATACACTCGTATAATATTATAATTCTATGTGATAGAGATTCAATGCCAACCTGAAGTAATAGGAATTAAGCTTATGAAAATGCTTTACGTTGAAGTTATGGGAATCCCTACCCGTTGTGTTGTGGCAGGGGAAGAAAGTGCTCCAGCAATTATGTTATTGCACGGATTGGCTCTTACATCAGAAGTCTGGATGCACAATATCGAGAGTCTGGCACGCACGCACCGTGTCATAGCCCCCGACATGCTCGGGCATGGTTTTACAAAACCAGTCGACACGGCATCCGTAGACGTTTCGGCAAAAATACGACATTTAGAAGGACTTGCCAATGCCCTGAAGCTTGATGTTTTCTCAGTTTGCGGCAGTTCTTACGGAGCGCTCTTGGCCTCCTTACTTTACCTCGCCAATCCAAACCGCATCCGTAAGCTAATCATCAATGGAAGTGGTTCCTGTTTTAACACCGAAGAACAACTGAAAGATCAGGTAAGCAAAATGCTGACGGTATATGCGCCTGATAAAATTTCATACTCCTCGAGGACAGTATGGCGTGAAAGGATTGGCAATAACTTTTTTGACATCAAAAAAATACCGGAGGAGCTTCTGCTAATAGCGCAACTTTGCTACGCTCAGCCTTGGCCTGCACTTCGCCTGGCAGAAACATTGTCAACAATGCAGGATCCGGAGCGATTCCGGCCTTATAGAATTTTAGAGCGACTTGAAAATATCACCTGCCCTACACTGGTTTTTTGGGGCCGCGATGATCGGGGCGGATCACTTGAAAGTGCCGAGAAAGCCGTGTCTCGCCTGCCAAATGGGCGCCTTGTCGTTTTTGATGATTGTGGCCATTATCCAATGATCGAGCACCCGGAAGAATATAATCGCTGCGCATCTGACTTTCTGGCTGAAACTTAAATCCGTCGATTAGTCGTTTATTTTTCCACCACGCTGCCTGCTGCCAATATCAATAATGGCGGAAATCTGATTTTATTCAAATGGCATCGGATCGATAAAACGTCTGATAACATTCTCGGTAATACGAGAAACATTATTGTCATAGTCAGCATGCGAAAGCGCCCCAGCCCATGCTATTGAACTGGTTGAAAAAACCGCTCCGCCTTTCGGAGTCTCATAAAACACCATATCACAACGCACCAATGGGCAAGTCTCTCCATTAATTGCCGAGTGCGTATGTGTCAGTTCCTCCTTCATCCAATGATAGCCGGACGAAAAATTTGTTGCAGTGGCCAGTATAAGAGCATGCGGTGGCGTTCCTAAACGAGCATCCGCTCGATCAACTTCCCATCCGGCCGCTCCGCCGCCAATTAATCCAAAATCACCGATCCGGTCATGCTCGCCAATTCCTTGGAATACAAAAGATGCCCGCGCGTCGAAACTTGCTGGCAAGCGCTCGAAATAAGTGGAGACATCGAAACCTTGCGCAGACATTCCCGTGCCTGCCACGGATTGAGGCGCCTGCCCCATCCGACGCCACATCCCTCCCAATTCTCCGGTGAAGCTGTGATAATATTCTCCTCCTTCAGCAGCCCACGTTCGAATACCATCTTCCGCGCGGCGCATCTCGAGAACACCCGGTAATTCAGGATGATATGAAGTTCGCCAATAAAAACCGTTGCCGCCCATGTATATGAAGCGGCCGCCATTGTTTTGATAAGCAAGGATCGAATCCAACATGGTTTTAGAAGGATACTCGGGGTGGGTTCCTGTCATGACGCATCGGTATTGATTTAACAGCGATACACCTTCCACTTCGAGGTCATCTTCCGTAATGATATCAAAGGCGATATCTTTTTCCTCCAACCAATCAATGATATGCGTATCTGCTGGCAGCTGCCACAACCGCTCCCCTGGCCGCATGTTCAAAATCGGGCGGAGGCGAGACGCGTAGCAAACACCGCTACCGTCACTATGATGGTCATAAAGAGAACACCCAAATTCTGGATGCTCATGCAAAAAAAGTGTTGTCGCATCGATCGTGGTAAATACGTTGCGAATATTCTCTCCTTCTGTCCATTCGAGATGATGATGAGTATTCCCATACGCCCAATAACTTGCGGTCGGAAGAAGAAGTGCCAAAGAGGCTCTCGCCTCACCTTTCGGCGGTCGAACTACAAATGGAATGGCCTCTTCAGTTCCCTCCGAAATCAATCGTGCACAATACAACCCACTACGAAGGTCTTTGGGTACTTCAAACTCAAAATCATTTTTCCATCCGCAGTCATAAAGATCGTCATCGTGAAAATGAATTGCACCGTAATGGCTGGGCCGATGAGTCCAATTGTACTCACTGCCATCCCAGTTCCAGCCTTTCATAGCGCGGGTTGGCAAATTTACCGCAACCCCGTGAAATTCATGGTTCGAAGTATCAACGATCCGGGTGGTAGAAATTTCTTGGCTAAAATCCCATGACGCAATAACCGCCCCATCCTGTTGAACAATACACTCGCCTGACATTAACGCTGCACGTTCTGAGTTACTTAAAGCACGGCCCATGACAACCGGACTATCAATTTTACCGTTATAATGAGATGAGACACTACCATCCGTGCCGAAACCCGCGGCAATACGGAACCCAATTGGCTCCTGCCCCTCCTGTGCCGTATAGCCACATATCGCTAATGCGGTACTGTCGCCCTTGGCCGCGTATACATGCAATGGGCGCTGCGCAAGCCAAATTTCACCTGTTGTCGTATCACAGCTCGCAGCAACAAAATACCAATGTCGGCTTAGCAGAGGTATTTTTAATGAAACTTCGGTTCCATTATTCCTAAAAGAAAGTCTGCCCTCTGCATTCAAATACATAAACCGCTGCGCATCACCCATTATCACCTGGGACCGGGCCAAATCTGGTACTGTCGGCCATACAAAGGCATAATATGTAAATGACTCGGGAGTAATTTCAGATCCGCGCTCTATATCCACATACGAACCACAGCTAACGCTTTGATGGCGACCGACATATTCCCCATCCACAGATGTCTGAATAGGGAGTGTTTTCATACCTATATTTTCAGCATCACCGCAAATCAACCGCTCAAAACTCACGTTATAAGAATTACTCGCGCTGACCTTGAATGCTATTGTTTTTCCGGCCTCAATACTGAAGTGATCTGCGTAGCCAACCACTGCACGGCTCGTCAAGTTTGACTGAGGATTACCTTCGCTGGGAAGGGGCTCATCTTTTTCGAGACAAAGATCTTGCCCGGTATGCTGTTTCCAGCGTGCGCGAAAAATCGCCCATTGAATTTCTGCTGCTGTATTGTATCCGGTACCACTAAAAAGGTTTAACGGGCTGCCTTTCCGGCCGTTAGATCGAGCCAGATGCCATCGCCCTCCCCTTTCTATTTGAACACCGATAATGCGATTATCAAAGGAGTCCCAGCGCAGAATTTTAAGAAGCTTTTGTAATTCTTCGCTATGAGGTCCTGATGGGTGGTCACGGAATTCACACGCTAAATCTATCCGGGTTGCGTCAATTTTATCCATTTCGCCTTCTCTAAAATTAGCGAATTAGTATCAATCGAGTACACGAGACATTGCTTCGTATAGTGTCTTGAGTTTTTCTGGACCAACAAAATCCCCATTATCAACCAATTGATCATCGCCAACCCAAAGAGACTGGTCGAGAACAATACCGTCTGGATGATTTTCTCCTCCCCCAGGTTCCCACCAAGGAAGACCCATGCCGATCGCGTTACTGCCGGGCACTCGAATATCTTCAATGAAATGTTTCTGGGTCAACATCGTCGCTGGATGAAAACCAGCTGTAAAATGAATAAAGTTACCGTATTCTTGCCCTCCTCCCGCACGGCGCAATGCCCGATCAAAACTGATGCGATCTTCGGCGCCGCCTCCTGTAATACTTCTTATCCCGCCATCCGCTTCGATTGTTATTGGTCTGCGCAAACCCCTGTAGTACTCATCGAAGAGAGCCTGAATGACGATCTGTCCCTTGACAGATTCCATAACCGGATAGAAGCTTTGCGTACCTGGAACTGTATAGGTTCCGGGGTCCTTACATAGTCCTTTGCGAACCGTCTTCATTTTGTCGAGCTTCATGCTGACGTCTGTGCCAAGAGGACAAGTGAACCGAACGATTTCACCTTCGGCTTGCAAGAAGTATTCTGCTATCGCAACGTTGAATTCAAGTAATGTATTATAGTCGACACACCCATATAATCGCTCAAATGACTCGGCTGAGGACATTGCCAACAGGCAATATCGGCAGCGGCCATTCTCCATAGTGCTACTATGCATTCCTGATCCGGCATGATATGGAAAACAAAAGTCAAACCAAATGTCAGAGTCATTAGCCGCAGCTTTTAACGATGTGCTCACATAGGGGTCAGACATGCCGCCCTGATAGGGCAAGACCGGCGCAAGAGCGATTAGTGGTTTTCCGCCTGCCCGTGCAACGCTTGCGGCCACAGCGTCCAATAATTCCATTTCTGTGTTGTAATCGCCGGTAATAAGGACACTATCATCGGATGTAACAGCAAAGCTTTTCACTACAAGATTATCAACTGCTCGCTGTAACCGTGGTGATGTCAGCATACTCATAATCTTTCTTCCAACTCTTCATCTTCATCTGCTCCAAGATACGCATTCTGCACAAATGCGTCGTCAAGCATTGTACTGCTTGCGCCTTCCATAATAATTCGCCCTTTCTCGAGAACATACGCGTAGGACGCCACTTCCAAAGAAGCACGGGCATTCTGCTCAATGAGCAAAATGGATACCCCTGAAGCAGCGATGTAATTAATCAGTTCAAAAATTTGTTGAACAAGTTTTGGCATGATCCCGAGTGAAGGCTCATCAAGTATCAGCAGGCGGGGCTCACCCATAAGCCCCCTGGCAATGGCCAACATTTGCTGTTCGCCACCACTTAAAGATCCCGCAAGTTGATTCCGGCGTTCCGCAAGACGTGGAAAGGTCTCATACCTTTGCTCAAGTAATTCAGCAATCCGACCGCGGTCGTTTTCTTTGTAAGCACCCATAACCAGATTTTCATGTATGCTCATTTGCGCAAAAATCTGCCGTCCTTCAGGGACGAGCACAATCCCCCGTCGCATCACCTGATGCACCGGGAGTCCGGAAACGGTCTCGTTGTTATATAAAACGCTTCCTTTTGAGGGTGTTAAAGCGCCAGCAATTAATTTTGCTGTCGTCGTTTTACCCGCCCCATTAGAACCAAGTAGCGCTACTACGCTGCCATCGTTTACCTCAAGCGATACTCCATTTAGTGCACGAGCACCCCCATAAGCGTAATGCACGTCATTTACTTTTAATTCCGTCATTCGGTGGATGTCCCCAAATATGCATCAATCACTGCCTGATTGGTAAAAACGTCAGCAGCCTTACCGTCCGCTATTTTTTGCCCCGCTTCGATGACAATAACGCGATCGGAAACACGCCGCACGGCCTTAATGTCATGCTCAACCAGCAATACCGTGATGCCCGCTTTACGGATTTGCAAAAGCACGTTCGTCAAGTCACGCGTTTCGGTACTATTCAAGCCCGCACACGGCTCATCTGCCAACAAAATCACAGGTCGGGCAGCGATGGCACGCGCCAGCTCCAGTCGTCTGAGGTTCCCGATACTTAGTGACCCCGCCAATTCATCCTGCAAAGAGGTCAGTTGGCAAATATCTAAAGCGTGCGTTGTTGTCGCAATTGGATCCCGTTCACCGGCCCTGCCAAAAGACGATGCCACATGGACATTATCGCGCACAGATAGTTCCGGAAACGGCTTGGATATTTGAAACGCTCGGGCAATCCCTAGTCGACAAACCCGATAAGGGACCTGATTGGTAATGTCCTGCTCTTTAAATTCAATTTTCCCGGAGGTAGGCTTTAAATACCCAGAAATCATGTTAAACAATGTTGACTTCCCGGCCCCGTTTGGACCAACAATGCTTGTAATGGTCTCCTCTTCCACGGAAAACGTTACGTCGGAAATAGCGCGTAAACCTTTGAAAGACTTTGTTAGAGCTTCTACTGTCAGTATGTTCATACATTTGCTCCTTGATCCGTCCGCACTTTCACACGAGACCGCCAGGTTTCTGAGATCAACCCCAGTAATCCTTTCGGTGCAAGTATCACAATGGCGATTAAAGCCGCCCCCGTAATCATCATGTGCAAATCAAGAAGATCGCCAAGCAGGACTTGTGTAAGAACAATAATAATCAAAGCGCCAATCATCGGCCCCGCGACAGTACCAATCCCTCCTACCATGCTGAATAGTATGAGGTTCAAACTTATATCTATGCGAAAGACAGTACCGGTTGTAATAAATCCCAAGCTGTATGCGTACAATACACCACCGGCCGAAGTCAGCACCGCACTCAGAATGAAGGCGATTAACTTGTATCTTTCACTTGGTATTCCAAGCATTGCGGCGGTATCCTCGTCTTGACCAACACATGTAAGGCCAACACCGAGCCGGGACCGCTTCACAACCACGAATACGCCCATACAAACCAAGCTGAATATTAAAAACAGAAGATAAAAGACTTGAACTTTCTGCAATCCAAATCCAGCAACCATAGGGAGGGCAAACCCGTAAGCTCCTTGAAAAAACTCGAATGTTTTGCTCACCTCACCCAAGATCTGCGCAAATGCCAGCATGGCGATCGCAAAATATATACCGCGAAGCCTCAACACAGGGAGAGCAATTATAATCGCGGCAACGAAACCAATTCCCAACGCAAATAGCAGCCCCAAGAGCAAACGCAACGCCGCAGAAATATCAGTCCCTAAATATTGAGCTAGAAGTCCCGCGGAAAATGCCCCTAATCCAAAGAATGCCGTATGTCCAAAGCTCCAGTAAGACGTGAACCCTCCTAATAGATTCCACGCTACAGCCAGACCGCCGAAAAGTAACACCTGTTGGGCTAGGCGCATATGGAACGGAGAGGCGACAAAAGGCAAGATGATGGCGCCAACCAACAATAATGCACAGAGTAACCATATATAACCTGATACAGGCTTATGAAAACCACGCATCAAACTGACCCTTTATAAGCATTACCAAGTAGACCATTAGGCCGGACAATCAACATGATCAGAAGTGTGCAAAAAATAAAAATGTTCGGATAAAGGCTTCCGATATATTGAGATGAAAACGTGCTAATCTCGCCCAGAAGCAGTCCTCCTAGAAGAGCACCGAGAGGACTACCGACACCCCCAAGGACAACCGTCACAAACGCATTCAACGTCCAGTACGCATCATCGAAGGGAGAAAACGGGTTTACCAATCCGATGATTATGCCTGAAACTCCTGCGAAAGCGGCGGAGACCCCGAAGGTCATCGCATAGATGTTTCGGGCATTAACGCCGCAAAGCCCCGCAGCAAAATCATGCTGCGCGGTTGCTCTCATCGCCCTACCGACTTTAAGCCTGTAAAGCGCTATCGACAAAAGCGCGAGCAGAGCAAGACTGGCAATAAGACCCGTTGCTCTCGCTCCGTCAACTACCACGCCGCCGATGTGAAACGTATCCAATAACCATATTGAGGACAAACTTTGAACGTCTGGGCCGAAGACCAAAATAATTCCGTCCCGAATAACAAGACTTGCACCAAAAGTGATTAACAGACTACTCATCAGTGAGCTTCGTCGCACAGCCCCAGCAACCAAGGTAAGCTGTAGCATTGCACCTAGTATAAACAACGCTACAAAGACAATGGGAATCGATATTAACGGGTCGAGTCCCATCATCTCATTAAGGGCGACTCCAATATAAGCCCCCAACAGGATAAAGATACCATGCGCTAAGTTTACAATACCAAGCACACCGAAAATCAACGAAAAGCCCACAGCTGAAAGAGAATAGATTCCCCCTAGAATAAGCCCATCAACAACTGTTTGAAGAAATAATGTTCCGTCCATAGTACCCTGCTGTTGAGTTTACCAATACGCCTGAAGGATAGAACTGTTATCCTTTTTCGTTCCATGCTGGTGTTGGATATACCAGATCACCGGTTTTCAACTTAGGTGGAAAGACAACCTTGATTTCTCCATCTTGCACCTGACCTAACTTGGCACCCATTAACAACGGATCGCCGTCTCCATCTTTGGTAAATTTAACAGGCCCAAACACAGTCGTGATGTCAGTTGCAGCCAAAGCATCACGGACTACGACAGGATCCAGACTTCCAGCCGTGCGCATCGCTTCTACATATGTGGTGATGCAGGACGAGGCCCCTACGGTATGGTAGCTATAAGGACGCTCATTGTTAGCATTATAGTATTTTATGTAGGAATCCGTGTCACCGAAGATTGGATCCTTGAACTTTAGGCTAGCATCCCACGGCAATTGCATGACAACACCATTTGCTTTCACGCCCAAGCTTTCACGATACATAGGCAACTGTGGGCCCAGGAATTGATAAAGTAGAGGTACGTTAGTTTCCGTCGCAATCATCTGACGCACAATCACTAACGAGTTCTGGTCAACGGTCGTTGTTATAAGAATATCCGGTGTACGGGAACGAATTGTCGCAAGCGTACTGGATGCATCGTTCACCTGTTCTGGGAGTTCGAGAACGTCAAGGACTTCCATTCCAATTTCCGCACACCCTGCTGCCGCTGCCTTTGCATTAAGTTTCGAAAAAGCATCGTTAGTTGCCAAGACAGTAACCGTCTTTGGTTTCGGTTCAATGGATTTAAAAAACTCTATGCTCGTATTCCATGCCCGGCTCGCGCGTGGGAAAAATCCAAAGATATTATGGTACCCTTGAGTGAATATTTGATCTGAAGATGCGCCCACCTGGACAATAATCTTGCCTGCTTCTTCGGTTATTCCTGCACAAGGAAGCACGACGTTACTGCCATAGGATCCCAGGAAAAAGTCTACGCCATCGTCAACTTGACGCTGGATCAATGTCGTTGCCCGTGCCGGGTCACTTGCGTCGTCGACGATACCGAGTTCAAACCGATAGCGCTTTCCGGCAATTTCGACGCCACCTTTCTCTTCATTTAAATATTTAATCGCCGTTTCGTAACCTTTGAGAATGTTAAGTCCGGTTTCAGCATATCGCCCTGACATACCAAGAGTCCCGCCAAAGCGGATCACTTGATCATCTTGCGCATACGAAACGCTGCTGCGGAAGATCGCAGACGCCGCAGCCCCGGCCCCAAGCACGCCAAGCGCACTTCTACGTGAAAATTTTGCAACCATAATTCTTATACCTTTCCCCAATTAAAAAATTACAACACCTCAAGTACGATAAGTTCGCCTTTGCACCGGGATACACAAACGGTCATGAGCTTGTCTTCCCGCCGTTCACTATCGGTCAGCACCTCGTCTCTATGATCAGGCTCACCCTCCAAAACACGGGTGGCGCATAGTCCGCAGACCCCCTCCATGCAGGAACTGTCTATAGTCACGCCATTTTCCTGAAGTACCTGAAGGACCGTTTTTTCTGACGGCACAGCGAAAACCTGATCGGTTCCAGCCAGTTTCACTTTGAATTCGTGGCCAAAAGCCGGGTCGGACAGCTGTCGTGTTCCAGATGAAAAGGACTCCCAGAACACAGCAGACAAATTTTCCCGCGCCTTCGCCATTGAACGAGCTAACTCAATGAAACCGGCAGGCCCACATACGTAAAGTTGAGATTTGGCAGGCGCTTTTCCCAGCAAGGCTTCGAACGATCGCCAGACTTCCCCCAGATCCACACCGAAATGGAATTGAACACAGTCTGAAAATGGACTTTCTTTGAGTAAATTTACAAACGCGGCGTACTGAGCATCTCGCGCAAAATAATGTATTTCGAAAGACTGTCGCCTGCTCCATGCGTCTTTCGCCATCCCTAATAACGGGGTAATACCAATCCCACCAGCCAATAGGATAAGATGAGAAGCGGATCGATCTAGTACAAAGTTATTGGTAGGAGGCCTGACAGAAATCGTATCTCCCTCACAAAGACTATGTATAGCAGCCGATCCTCCACGCGACTCGGCTTCACGCTTAACTGCAATATGATAGAAACCATCTGTAATAGGGTTGTTACAAATTGAGTATTGACGCAAATATCCGCCATTTAATTGCAGAGTAATATGGGCGCCAGGTCCTGCATCCGGCAAAGAGCTTCCACTTGGATCTGCTAATTTTAGGGATAAAATATCCTCAGCTTCCATACACACCGCTGACACCCTTAAATTCAAACTTGCGGTCGCCTGCGATCTCATTTTTCCCCACCAAACATCCGATCAAGATAACCATTCAGAAAATGGTGGATCGCTTTTTCCATCACGGACATTCTTCCAGGAACATAGTCAGGGAGCGCCATTGCTTTCTGCATGGACTCGATCATCGAGCGATCTTCTTCATAAATTTTCAGCTGATAATCTTTGTATACTTTTATCTTCTCTTCGAATTGCGGATCGTCAAAAAACTCTTCCGGAACAAGAAGATGAATGTAAACTTCACATTTATTTGGACCGACTGGCCAAGCAGATATCATTTTCACGCAATCGATGCGGCCGAAAAGAGTAAGATTTGGTAATCGGAACCCAGTGCAGGCAAAGCTGTTCTCTTCACTTTCCAGCCACGGGGCTTTTCGGAACAGGGATATTCCATCTGGAGTCGACGGCGCCGCATCATACCGTATTGTTATTCCACCATCGTCTTTCAGAGATACATTCTCAGGGGACCACGAGAACCGTGCCCCGAAGGTGTTAACATGCAAGACGCCTACATGATAAAAATCCATCAAATTTTCATGGAGAAACTTCCAGTTACAATTCAGCGTCATTTTCGTAACATCGGCCAAGCGGCATTTTTCGGTGTGCAGCTGCGCGAAATCATTTTCAAACTCAGAAATTGCTTCATTGAAAGGTCGAGGCTCTTCCGCAAAACTGATAAAGATATTGCCGCGCCATATTTCCAGTTTAATCTCCGAGAGACGGCAAGACCGCGGATTAAAGCCCTCCGAATCCTTCATGTATGCCGCACCTAGCAAATTGCCGGACAAATCATACGTCCATCCGTGGTAAGGGCATTTAAAGTGCCGTGTATTACCCTTGCCTTCCGCCACTTCAGCTCCCCTGTGCACACACATATTGCGGAATGCACCCAAGTTGCCGTCTTTGTCGCGGGAAATGAGAACAGGTCGATTTAAAATTCTGCGGGCTTCAAAATCACCTGGATTTTCGAATTGCTCTTCGCGACCGATATATAGCCAGTCTTGATAAAAGTATTCTTCTAGTTCCCGCAAATGAATTTCTTCGGATGAGTAAATGTTACCCGGCAAATGTTGAGCCCGGTCCACGCTTTCGCGTGTAGCAGCTATGTTTAGTTTATCACTCACGATTTCATCCATTCGCTCTAATGTTTTCTGGTATTGCGTTCTACAGCGATTAACTTAATACGATCGTATAAAAACAGCATAGCTTAATGCAAAATAAAATCAACTGTCTTTCTTGACCTTATTGTCGTGAAGTGGCAATCAACCTATCTAAAACAAAATGAGGTCGAAATGAGCGGCAAAGAAAGCGTATCTCGGAGTTTTTCCAAGAAGCCGCCGGTCGAGCGCCGGCAAGAACTTATAGATGCTACATTTCGTTGCCTATGCAAGTATGGCGCCAGCGATATCAGTGTAAGAATTATCGCGCGGGAAGCTCAACTTTCTCTAGGAATGGTTCGCCATCACTTTCGAAGCAAGGACGAACTCTTGGCCGAAACTTTGAAGTTTTTATCCTCAAAAGTGAAGGAGCAGACGCAAAAAGCGCTTTCGATGAAGGACCTAACCCCTTCTGAACGCCTTCATGCCTTCATCAGGGCATGCCTTCATCCGGAAGCACTAGATGCCAATTATGTAAAGGCCAGGTTTCTATTTTGGAGTCTCGCTCAAACAAACCCGACTGTACGCAAAGCACATGATGAGATATACAGACGCTTTGAAGGGGAGCTAAGGACATTGGTATCCGATGTAATGGATAACCAACGGCAGGCGCCTGATCCAGATATAGTAACAATTGCGCTTATGGCCTTACTAAAAGGAATATGGGTAGAGTGGAGCCTCGCACCAAATCGTGCAGACCCCTTAAAACTCGCCGAATTGATACTTACCGGCTTGCAAGGGACCCTGTCAGAAAAACTAGACCGTGCCGTTCAAAAGAACAGTTAAGATAACGGTTAGCATTTGTTAGAGGAAAAGGGCTTGAGCTTGTTTGGTTGCAAATTTACCGTCATCTCATGAAAAATCCATTCCGATACCTCAAGACTTCACCTGAAATCATCCGCTTGGCTGTTATGATGTATATTCGTTATCTACTATCACTGCGTCAGGTCGAAAACCTTCTGCAAGGACGAAGTATCGACATCTGTTACGAGACGGTAAGTGCCCTGGTGGAACCGGTTCGGACCCATATTTGCAGCAGAAATTAGAAAGACCAGATCGGCACCCGTTCAAAATTCAACACAATAGCGTTGGCATTTGGATGAAGTTTTTATCAAGATCAATGGAGAAGCTTACTAACTCTGGCGGACATTCGATCATGAAGGAGAAGTCTTGGAGGTCCATGCTACAAAGAGACGAGATCGCTAGACCGCGCTTAAGTTATTAAAGAAAGCCATGAAAAAGTATCGCAATCCGAAAGTGATCGTGACGCACAAACTCCGTTCCTACGGAGCGGCGATGGGAGCGAGTGATGATCAAATTTAAGAGCATAAAATCCCTTCAGAAATTCGCTTCCATTCACTCATCAATCCAAAACCATTTTAATCGCGAACGCCATTTCAATAACCGCAAAAACCTCGAACTCAAACGTGAAATTGCTTATGCCCGGTGGCGTCAACTCGCAGCTTGAAAAGCAACGCCTCGTCCTTTTTTATGCCGGATCATTTTCCTCTGACAATGCCTCACCGTGGGCACGCATATCCTAAAGATCTAGAACAATTCGTCCGGCAGGCCGGGCGCAGCAAATCAGAACTTTGTCTGCGTCCGGCTTATCCATTGGCTCATCGAAATAGATAACCTTACCTTCGACCAGTTTGTAACTGCATGAATTGCATATTCCACCCCTGCACCCGAATTCCGGCATTAATCCTGCCTCTTCCGCGAGATCGAGCAATGACGCCACGCTGCCGTCCCACGCAACCGTTATTCCCGATTTAGCGAAGACAACCTCGATATTACCCTCATCCATCTTCTCGTCTGATACAGTTGGCTTCGAATTCCGCATTTTCGGCTTTGCACGAGGGTCGACATGCCCTTCAAGCGAGCTGGCATCGCCAAAGAATTCATAGTGTAATCGATCCTTGGCGACTCCGAGTTCTCGCAGATTCTGGTACATTGCCGCCATAAAAGGAGTCGGTCCGCATAAATAGACATCATAATCATCCAGAGGCAACAACGCCTGTAAGCCCTCCTTAGTCAGGATGCCTTCACTGTCAAACCGCCCGAACGCACGATCCTCTTCTGTTGGAACGCGAAAAGCCATATGAGTTCGTATACGGTCGTTTGCCGCGCCCCTTAAAACCGCGATTTCATCTGCGAAAGCCTGAACAGCGCCACATTCACAGGCATGAACAAACCAGACTCGGCGGTCACTTTTCTGCAAAGCGTACAGCATTGAAATCATTGGCGTCAGCCCCACGCCGCCGCTTAAGAGCAGTACTGGGCGTAAGCTTTGCCGGTCGAGCACAAATGCTCCTCTGGGCGCGGCAACGTCAAGTAAATCGCCAACGTATATTTCATCATGCAAATAACGTGAACCACGTCCACCCGGGGCCATTTCGCGTTTAACGGATATCCTGTATTGCCTTCGGTCCTGTGTATCGCCTGAGAGAGAATAGGCTCTGGTAACCGGCCCGATGTTTGTCGGAATACGGAACGTCAGATATTGGCCGGGCCTCGCGGGCCAGAGGTCCAGACCATCTTCAGGCTCAAGATGGAAGGATGTAATGATTGAACTTTCGGCGACCTTTTTGACCACACGAAATTTGCGAAATGAAACAGCCATGTCAACTCCAGGACCGCACTTTTTGTGTCTGTATTCCGAGATTATCGATACCAAGACGCATGATTTCGCCGCCTTTCAGATAGACCCGGGGAGATTGCCCCATTCCCGTGCCCGCCGGGCTGCCGGTAGAAATAATGTCCCCCGGCTGCAAGTTCATGAATATGCTACAATATGAAACCAGATACGGGACTTTATGGATCATCGTACTCGTTGAGTCATTCTGATAGCGATGACCGTCCACCTCCAGCCAGATCGCCAGGTTATGGCAGTTTTCAACCTCATCCGGCGTTACGAGCCAGGGGCCGATGGGTCCGAAAGTATCGCAGCCCTTGCCCTTGCTCCAAGTCCCGGACCGTTTAAACTGAAAATCACGTTCCGAGATATCGTTGACGACGCAAAATCCCGCGACATGCGACATCGCATCTTTCTCTTCTATATTGGTTCCGCCCTCTCCTATCACGACGCCCAGTTCAACTTCCCAGTCAGTCTTAACTGATCCGCGCGGTATCTGGACATCGTCATCGGGACCAATAATGGCTGAAGTCCACTTTCCAACTATAGCGGGTTCCGGCAAAGTATCCGCTCCGGTCTCATTGATCATTCCCGCATAATTCAGGCCAATACAGATAAACTTCCCAACCTTGTCGACACAGGGGCCGAGTCGAAGGCTGACCTGCGGAATACCGGGCACTTTCGGCAATGTCGCAGGATCAATCTCCTTCAGCTTTGCAAGGCTTTCCGAACCTAATGCATCACCGGCAATGTCGTTAACGGCAGACGACAAATCCCGAACAAACCCATCGCTGTCCAGCAACCCGGGCTTTTCACGGCCAGAAGGACCAAATCGCAAAAGTTTCATTTTCTAAATCCTACTAGTGTTCCATTTCAATCGTGAACGAATAACCAAAGCACAATTATAGCGTTTCCTCGGCAAACCATTGTTGTTACATCGTTTTGGGCAACCACAATACGATAGCGGGAAACAATATGACGAGGGTGAGACGAACAATATCCGCGAACAGGAACGAGACGATTCCGCGGAAGATTGTCCCCAGCGATATGTCCGGTCGGACGCCATGCATAACAAACACGTTTATACCAACCGGCGGCGTAATCATCCCGACCTCGATCACCATGATCATGACAATCCCCCACCAGATAGGATCGAAACCAAGGCCGTCGGTCACAAGTGGAAATACAAACGGAAGGGTTATAACCATGGCAGCGACTGAATCGAATATGGCACCAAGAGCGATATAAATAATAACAAGCACAAAGATGACGGCCAGAGGCGGCAGGCTGAGGCTAACTACCCAGTCAACCATGGCAGCTGGCATCCGCGTAATTGTTATGAAACTTGCGAAAATATTTGCGCCAATAATGATGGTGTACAGAATACCTACATTGTTCGCGACTTCGCTGATCGTTTTCAGGAGTGTATCGCGGGTGAGCTTTCCACGGGCAAGTGCAAACAGGAATGCCAGAAGTGTGCCTGCGGCAGCGGCCTCCAGCACGGTAAAAAATCCACCATACAAGCCGACAGTCATTATGCAGATAATGAGCATGATCCCCCAGCACCCACGGGCGACATGGCCCACTTGCGACCAGCTCTGTTTCGGGCCGGCAGGCGCCAGTCCGGGATTGCGCCGTACCGTGATCTGAATCGCAAGGTAATAAACAAAGATTGTCAGAAGTCCTGGGATTACGCCGGCGATAAAAAGCTTCACTACGAATTGCTCTGTTAGAAATGCATAGATCAGCATGATGGAAGACGGCGGTATCAAGGACCCGAGCGTGCCGCCCGCGGCAATACTTCCGGCACCCAGGCTTTGGGCGTACCCCCGACTTTCCATTTCTGGCAGTGCTATCCTCGCCATCGTTGCGGTTGTCGCAATTGACGAGCCACAGGCGGCGCCGAAGCCGCCGCAACCAGCTACCGTTGCAACGGCTAATCCCCCCCGCCTATGACCGAACAATGAATTAGCGAGATGGTATAAGTCGGCAGCCAGTCCGGACAAACCGGCAAAAGACCCCATCAGCAAGAACATCGGAATGATGATGAGTTCGGGACTCGAGATTGCGCTCGCGGTTTCCGTTCCAAGCAACGAAAAAGCAACAGCTGGATTCCCAGTCATAACATAAAATCCGCCGACGCCGACAGATCCCATCGCGATGCCGATCGGGACATGGGCCGCAATTAGGCCAAGCATCACTAGAAAGGCCAGCCAGCCAATTAAGATGGGATCCATGCCTATGATTTTCCTTCAACTTGACCCAGCAGTTCTGCCTCAGGATCCTTAAATGCGCGCTTTGCCCTGTAGTCGCGGATTACGTCTAAAACAACTGCCGTCTGGATTGGGATGCAGAAAGCCAGTAACACCGTTGCAAGAACCCAGCTCGGCCAGATGGGCAATCGCAGCAACCAAGTGGACTGGCTGTAGTGAAATAGGCTCAGGGTGTAGCGCCCGACTTCGAATGCAATTCCCAACATCACCAGAAGCGCAGTTATTTGGCCGAACAGCTCAATCAATTGGCCTGGACGCACTGGAAGCGCCTTGCCCAGAAACCTGATCGAAATGTTTTGCTTATTGGCAAGCGCGACAGGAAGGCACGAGGCCACAATTACAGGTGTAATGATTTCGAGAAGATCGTTAAGCCCATAAATGGGCATATTGAATGTTGTGCGCGAGAAGGCATCTGCAATAATGGCCACGGACATCGCCAACAGGCAAACCAATCCAATAACTGACAAATAAACCCCGATGACATTGACCATTCGAAACATTTTTCCATCCCTTTTCTGGCAATCAAACCAGCCTTTTCAGTTTGATTGCCGAAAGCTGCTTCAATTCCCGGACCGGACTTCTTCAATAGCTGAAAGAGTCTCGCGGTAAAGATTCACACCTTTTTCATTTTTGGTGTCATACTTGCTTAGAAGCGGAGTTAGGGCCGCCTTGGCTTGCTCAATTGATGCGTCCTCCCAGTCATCGACAACACCCTGGTCTGCCCCGCTGCGAAGGCGATCTATCGCTATTGCTTCCTGAATATCAAGATCTTCACCAAGTTTGCGTGTGATCCATTCACCGGAGAATTCGTCGAAGGCAGCTTTTGCTCTGGGCGGAAGCTTTTCATAGGTATCTCGCCGCATCGGGAAGATAATCGCGACAGAACCGAGTTTCAGGTCAAACAAATGATGTTCCGCCACGTCTGCAATCCGGAAAGGATGTATCAGTCCCGGCGCCATTAGTGTCCCGTCGATTAGACCCCGGCTCATGCTTTCCGCGATTGCAGGTGCCGAGATATTTCCGATCGGTACAGCACCTAAGCTACTGACAATTTCATTTTGGATTGGTCCCGCGGCGCGCAACCGCAAACCAGAAAAGTCCGCTAGAGATTTAACGGGCTTGTTCGTCGATACGCCATAGGGGCCAGAGATGATTATCCCGACAAGCATGAGATCGTCGAAATCCGAGAGGAGGCCTTTCTCATACAACTTCCATGCGGCCAGACCAGCCTCTGTATTGCTTTTCGCCAAAAAGGGCAGTTCAAAAGTCGCCAGCTCCGGAAAACGACCGGGAGAATAGGCAACAACCACTTCGGCAATATCGGCAACGCCGTTTTCAACCATGGAAAGCTGCTGGGCTGGACTGGAGCCTAGCGTACCTCCCGGAAAATGCTCGATTTTCAACGTACCACCTGAGGCTTCTGCGACCGCTTTCGCGAAGGCGGGCACTGAAACCGCATTCTGAATACTTTTAGGAGAAACGAAACTTGCCCATCGCAATGTTACCATTTCGTCTTCGGCATAAACAGCCGAAGTCATAAACACGCCAAAAAATAACGTCGTCGCGACAAGTGTAGCCATAAGATTTATAATTTTCATATTTTCCTCTTAGCCGGTTGGATACCGCCGTTAAAAGAAATGACCCATGCTAGGTATCCACGTGAGCCATTCGAAATTCAGCAAGCAGTATATTTTAAATCATGTTATAAATCGTATGAGAGGATTTTCCCAATGTCAATAGGGAGAAGTCAGCCAGGCGAACCGGCGATCAATTTAGTTTCCAAAAATATCAAAATTGGGCACCGTAAGCCATTTACCGCTGCCGCTTTTCAGCACTGCTTGCAGTTCAGTCTAACCTCCACGGCCAAACGCTTTCAGTCGATTTTTCATACAAAGGGATATGTCTTAACTATGTGAAAATATATTATATTTTCTAAAATATCTTCCATTTTTCTAAATCTTATATCGGTAAATTTACTAAGTTGGGGGACGAAGTTTATCCGTGATCAAGGTGTCGAAATAAAGCAATAAAACTGACAATTCGGCTTGAACCAAGAGAATGCAACAGTTCGAATTCCATTCAATTTTCATGTATCGGACCGTTCAAAAACTACGCCCAATCTGAAAATTTCTGTTTATTTTATACTAAGATATAATTTATAGTATGAGATAAATTTATATGAATCCCCATATTTGGATGAAGTGGATCAACAATTGGCAAACCTCGATGACTACAAGGCGACGGTAGATGTGCTGATAAAAAAGCATCAACCCTCAAGGAGCCTCGCCTATGCTTGCTGTGATCAACACGCCGCCGCTAAACCGTCGGCTCCGGCAATTATCCACGAGATGCAAGACGGACGGACGCGGATCTATTCATTCCTTGACCTGCGACGGCTTTCTATTCGGTTCGGGCATGTTTTGGAAGCTCAGGGCATCAAGCCAGGCGACCGAGTAGCACTCTTCCTCGGTCAAGGTGCGGAGCTGCCAATCGCCATGATTGCCTGCTGGCGTATCGGCGCGATACCGGTGCCAATCGCCACGGTTTTTGCCGGACCGGGACTTGAACACCGTTTGGCTCATTCCGCCTGCAAGGGCGTCGTGACCGAAGGCGTTTGCGCAAATGCCGTTCAGGATTACCTGGATAAAACCGGCGCAGGATTAACACTTTGGCTCACGGACGGAACAGCCGCGAATGCCCGGAGTTTCTGGTCCGATATCGAGGTGGCTTCTGAAAGTGCCCAATGGCCGGAGTATGGAGGGTCTACACCCGCCTTCATCATCTATACATCCGGCACAACGGGAAAGGCCAAGGGCGCGGTACATACCCATGCGGGCTGGCTGCGTGGCGCCCCTTGCATTGCCATGATGCACGGCGATCTGGGAATGGAAGGTGACAAGGCATGGGGACCGGCCGAGTGGACATGGATCGCCGGATTTAGTGGGCTCTTGCTTGGCTTCCTCTATGCCGGAAGCCCTGTTGTCGCATGGAAGATGCCAAACCCGTTCGATCCTGGACTAGTTCTCGATTTCCTATCGCGCAAGGAAGTACGCAATACTGTTCTCACTCCTACAATGGTCCGTAAAATGCGTACGGCGTCTCATCAGCCAAAACTATCCCTCCGGTCGTTGTGCTCTCTTGGAGAGCCCCTTACCCCGGACCTGTATGATTATTTAAAAAATACCCTTGGGGTAACTGCGGCCGAATCTTACGGCTTGACGGAATGCGCACCGGTCACCGTACTGCATACCGGCTTCATGCCGGAAGGCTTTGGTTCGTTGGGACTTCCCGTGCCATTGGCGGAGATGAAAGTTGTCGACGAGGATGGCCAGCAGATCGCCGATGGTGAAATAGGCGAGATCGCAGTCTCCCAAAACCATCCCATGACTTTCTCCGGCTATTGGGATGCCCCGGAGGCGACCAAGGAGAAACTCCGCAATGGATGGCTCCATACAGGTGATCTGGGTTACCGCGACGACAGGGGACTGTTCTGGTATTCGGGCCGCAATGACGACATGATCAAAAGCTCGGGCTATCGAATTGGCCCCACTGAAATAGAGGCGCGGGTCGCAACCCATGCCGCCGTTGATACCGTCGCTGTCGTTGGATTGCCGGACAAAACGCGCGGGCAGGTTGTCTCGGCGGTCATCAAGCTCAAGGCCGGCTTTGTCCCGAGTGAAGAGCTGAGCAATTCCATAATCGCCTATTGCAAAGAGACTCTTGAGCGCCACGAATATCCCCGCCGCATCGAGTTCATGGACGACATCCCGATTACGGTAACCGGTAAAGTCATGCGCAAGGTCGTCAAGGAATCGTTTCTTGCAAAGGGCTAAAACCGTCAGTCGTCACAGAAAGACGGGGTGGTTCTTTAACCAAGAACCACCTCGCGCCAGTCGGCCAACTATGACCGATATTTTCAATTAACCAATTGCGGTCAGGACATTCTTGCCGATGACCTTGCCACTTTCCTGTAACCGATGCGCTTCGATAAGGTTGGCTGCATTCATCGGGCCAAGGTTATCCGTCGCTGTGGACTTCATCTTTCCGGCATCAACGAGATCCGCGACTTGATTTAGCAATCTTTGCTGTGCGGCCATGTCTTCTGTCTGGAATATCGAGCGGGCAAACATGAACTCGATGTGAAACGAGAGGGATTTGCGTTTTATTTTCATGATATCCAGACCAACCGGATCATCAATCATGCAAATTTCGCCGCGCGGTTTGATCAGTTCAATGATGTCATCAAAATGCTGATCTGTGGCATTCAACGCGGCGACATAACGCGGCTGTAAATCGAGCTCTTTTATCTGTGCCGCGATGGGCTGGCGGTGATCAATGAGATAGTCTGCGCCCATTTCGCGGCACCATGTGCGGGTTTCCTCTCTCGATGCTGTTGCAACCACAGTAAGACCGGTAAGTGCCTTGGCTAGCTGGATCAAAATTGACCCGACGCCCCCCGCACCGCCAATCACGAGAAGAGTGTAGCCACTCCCTCCCCCTTCTGAAATCTTGAAACTGTCGAACAAAATCTCCCAGGCCGTAATCGCGGTCAGCGGCAGGGCCGCCGCATCTGCCATACTCAAAGACTTGGGTTTCCGGCCGGCAATTCGCTCGTCAACGGCATGGAATTCCGCATTCGTACCTGTGCGTGTCAAATCGCCTGCATAAAAGATCTCATCACCAACTTTATAATCCGTGACTTCGTCTCCAACAGCAACAACGACGCCAGCCGCGTCAAAACCGAGGATCTTGTGCCCCGTCTCTGGCCCGCCCCGCATCCTGACTTTCGTATCAACCGGGTTGACAGACACGGCCTCCACCGCAACTAACAGGTCACGCGAGCCTGGCACTGGTTGCGGGATTTCCACATCCTCAAGCGCGTCTGGCCTGTCAATTGGAAGACTCTCTTTAAAACCTACCGCTTTCATTTCCTTTATCTCCTGTTATCTAGTTAAGAATCTTCCGAAACGAGTTAGACTGTCAAAATGCACTTTCCGAAGACCTTGCGATTGATCATTTCCTGCAGCGACACCGGCAATTCCTCCAACGGTCGGACGACATGCTTGACAGGCTTGACGTCACCGGATGCAACAAGATCCACTAATGAGATCAAATCATCGCGTACATAGCTGTTGGAGCCAAGAATGTTTAATTCAAATGACCAGATATAACGCAAGTCCGTTTGAGGTGAGTGACCGCTGGTCGCACCGCAGGTGACAATTTTCCCGCCGCGCCGGGCAGCCTTGAGGGTCTTTATCCAGTCATCCCCTCCGATGAAATTCACGATAATGTCGGCGCCTCCACTTTCGCCGAAGACCCTTGGCTTTCCCCATAGCTTTCGTACTGCCTCCAAATAGTCGGCTTCAGATGTATTGATCACATGATCGGCACCCAAGGCCTTGAGCTTTTCCGCCTTGCTGGCGGAGGACGTACAGGCTGTTACTTCCGCCCCCATCATTTTTGCAAGCTGCACGCAACAGATACCGACACCGCCAGTCGCGCCTAAAACGAGAACCTTGTCTCCCGCTTTGACGTCGGCGCGCGTTTTCAACATACGATGCGCCGTTCCATAAGCGATAGGTAGCGCAGCGGCATCCTCAAAACTGACGGTATCGGGCAGCACTATCAAATTCTCAGCGGGCACGCACATATATTCCCTGGCTCCCCCTAACGCCGTTTCACCCAGAACACCCGCGCCATCGGGCAATACGGGATCGACAAGGACGCGGGTCCCGACGGAAGGACCGTTTTTTACACCTGGTGCATAACTCTCTATGTAACCCGCGATGTCGGCCCCGAGAATCATTGGCAAAGGTGTTTTCAGCGTCGGAATCCTAGCCAGGACCATTGGATCAAACCCGTTCAGGGAAAACGCCTTTACCCGCACCAGTGCCTCATTCCTTGCAGGCACCGGTTGGGGCATGTCAATAAGTTTCAGATTGGAAATAGGTCCGTGCTCTTCAAAGATTAAGGCTTTCATTTTTCCCACTTTTTTAGCGAATTCTACACGCACCCATAGCTTCCCCAGCGCCGGGGAAATCGTCCGTTCATCGAGAAATATTCTTGTCTTAAGATGCGGGTTTCGGGAAAGGTCAGGCAAAAGCGTTGAGATCTATCTCCTGATCTTTGGGCTTCTCTTCTCTTAACCCCAGAGCATGTTGCATGATTTGCCGTCCGGCAAGTTGCGGCCGGTCCGCGATGACATGCATTTCCCGTTCCTGAGCAAAGGTGTCTTGCGCACTTTCAAGCAGAATGCGATCCTGGGATAGAAGCTCGAACTCACCCTCCATGAAGGCGACGGAAAGCTCGTCTCCATCGGGACTTCCACCGCCTTCCAGGCCTTGGCCGATGAATTCCAAACGGCAGGAACTGTCACTTAGCGGGATCCAGCTGTAAATTGCCTTCATACGTTCGCTGGGAAGGAATACATAATTCCTGAACGGCATTTCGAATAGCCCCAGTCCGGTATCGGGGTTCTCCAGGGTTGGTGGGATTTCTATATTGCGCCCCCTCTTTTCGTATATCGCAACGCGACACCCATCGAAAATCCGTGTGCGCCAGGCGCGCTCCTTCAACCTCGGCATCTCGCCGGCGCTGGTCTTGTGCGTCGGGTAGTTCCCCGGATGAGAGAAGGCCGTGTGACTGATATCAAGCTGATTTTCCACGGCGGACATAACATTGCATTGCCAGATTTTCGTTTGCTGTACCCAACTGCCGGATTCCAGCCCGTCAATGAACGGCTTATATGTCGGAGCTTCATGCTCTCCGGCTATCCAGACCCAGATATAATGCTGCGATTCAACTGCATGAAAGCTTGAGATCTTATAGGATGGCAAGCGTCCGTTTGAACCAACGGAGGGAATATGTTTCACAATGCCGTCGGCATCATATTCCCAGCCATGATATCCACAGGCGATGCAGCCGTTCTCCAGTACCCGCCCTTTGGACAGCTTAACACCGCGATGGCAGCAACGATCTTGCAGGGCAGCCGGTTTTCCGTCTTTTGCTCGATAAACAACAATTGCCTGATCGCCAATTGTAACTGCTTTGGGTTCATGGGCCGACAATTGCGATGACGGGCAGGCTATATACCAATGATCTTTCGCTAACACATTAATCTCCTTTGATCGCATTTTCACCGTCCCACACTCAGTTCGGTGAATGAGTTGAAAACGACAAAAGTATTTCCAGCTCTTCTACGCGTCGTTCAAGTTGATTGCGGGCGCTGTCTTCCACGAGGCTCAAGAGCACAATCGCGGTTCCATATTCAGCCTGACGCCTCCAAGCCTCACCGTCCAGACTTCCTCCGACCCATAGTATCAAGGGTCCAAGCCAATTTGCTTCAAGCTGGCTCGCGACGATATCGAGGTTACGTCCGGGCTTGATCTGCCCGGCTTCGAGAGCGGCTTGCAGTCCTGCTTTCCAGTATGAGTTCGCCAGTTGAATTGCATTGGCCACACCGGTTGTAGGCGCACATAAAACTTCGCCAAAAACCGGACGATACAGCTCTGGCTTTGACGCATAATATTTGACGACTTCATCGCAATGCCTGAAAATCCCCGCAACCGGTTCTTCCTTTGGATTTTGGACGATCCGCTTCGGACTCAAATGATTGAGGCTCCGTTCGATTATCCCGTTTAGAACCCCATGCTTTGAGCCGAAGTGATTGAAAGGCGTCGCCGCACTTACCTTGGCCTGGATGGCAAGATCCCTCATGCCGAACGACAAATCACCGGTCTCAACAATAAGAGCCTCCGCGGCATCGAGAATTTTCTTGCGAAATTTCTCTCGCCGCAGCGCATAGCCATTTGGTTCTTCTTCAACGGATTTCTCAAATCCCTCTTTATTTGTATGAAACTGAGACATGTTTTCTCCCTGTTTAATCGCAAACAACTGTCATCTGAGTATAGCTTTTAATGCCCTCATCGCCCAGTTCCACCCCAAATCCTGACTGCTTGGCGCCGGAAAGCGGAAACTCCGCAGGGGAGAACCCGTGATTATTAATCCAGGCCTGCCCGCATTCCAGCTGCGAAGCAAATTCACGCGCCTTCATAACGTCACGAGACCATACTGAGCCGCCAAGGCCGAAAGGATTGGCGTTGGCAAGTTCAAGCACTTCGTCGTTATTTTCATACGAGATGACGGGAAGGATGGGGCCAAACTGTTCTTCATCGACAATGCGCGTTCCATTCGTCACGTCACGAACGATCGTCGGGGGGACAAAATAGCCAACGCGTGCCATCGGTGCACCGCCTGTCACCACGACACCGCTCGCCTTCGCGTCCTCCAGATATTCAACGACTTTTTCAAATTGCGTCCGGTTTTGAAGGGGACCCATCGTTACACCGTCCTCATTCGCGGCCCCAATCTTTACCGTATCGGTTTGCGCGATGAGGGCATCCACGAATTCGTCATAATGGTCACGTTGAACATAAACGCGCTTCGGCGCCGTGCAAATCTGTCCGCTGTTGTACATCGCCCTCTTAAAGAGAATCTGCGCGGCCTTCGCCATGTCTGCGTCCCGAAGAACGATCGCCGCGTCACTACCTCCAAGTTCCATCGTAAGTCGCTTTAAGGTCGGTGCACAGGCTGACATGATTTTCCGCGCGGTTCCGGTCGATCCAGTAAAGCCAATCTTTGCAACTTTCTCATGGGAGGTCATCAAAGGCGCAAGATCATGTTGGTCCGTTATAATATTAATGACGCCCGGCGGAAAAATTACACTCGCCAGCTTCCCGATAACCAGGGCGGACAAAGGTGTTGTCGGCGCCGGTTTCAAAACAATTGTATTTCCCGTTGAGACCGCGGAGCCAATCTTCACGCATGCCTGCACCAGCGGCATGTTCCACGGCGTTATTCCGGCAACAACGCCAAGTGGCTTGCGAAAAACTGTCGATGTCGCGCCCGAATTGCTGGTTAGATGCTCGACCGAAATTTTTATATCGGCAAAGTAACGCAGCACGGCAACCGCTGATGCGACCTCCATCCGCGCTTCCCGGGGAGGTTTCCCCACTTCACGCATCAGAATCCCGCCAAGATATTCGCTGTTATCCTCTACCGAAGCGGCGAGTGCCGACAGTAATTCACGGCGCGTTTCAACCGTAGCCTTTTTCCATAATGCAAAAGCCCGATCAGCGGACTCGATTGCTGCCTCCATCTGAATAACATCCGCCCGGGGAGACTGCGCAAAGGGTCTCTCCGTTGCCGGATCAATTACGGCATATGACGACGCGCCGGGGACGAGTTCGCCATTAATCAACAGTCTAAATTCAGACATTACATTCCTTTTCCGGCAGGCGTCGAGCCCGCGAGGTATCAACAAACGAATAGCCTTAAAGTTCTTCCATTTCCTTCTGCAAAACCATCACGAACGATCAAGCAGATTGTCTGCGCCCGCCAAAACGCCATTCACACCCTTTTTCTGCAAGGCATTTAAATACGCCGTGGCTTAACACGCATCTCCATGTTATAGTGCATGATATAAATTAATTTGTACCGCGTATCAAGTAATAATTTTTCCCGTAGAAATGCAGTCCGGAAATTTGCAGGCGAACATGAGGGGTCGGACAATGACTGAGTTACCTGAATCATTAGCTGCGCAAAGCTATGCGCTGGAAAAGGGAGCCACAACCGCGACCGAACTGGCGATGACTGCCTTACGGCGCGCAGAGAAGTGCCGTTCTCTTAATGCTTTTGTTGCGCTTGACCCCGCTATCGTGCTCTCGCAAGCTCAAGCATCAGACGACAGGCGTAACCGCGACTGCGCCTTAAGCCCGCTTGATGGATTGCCGATCGCGATTAAAGACAACTATCTGACCCGCGACTATCCCACAACAGCCTGTTCAAATGCTCGTCCCTTGGAACATTCCGGTATAGATGCCGAAATCATTGCAAATCTAAGGACAGCCGGTGCCATAATTTTTGGTAAAACAAATATGCATGAGTGGGCTTTCGGCGCAACGAATACCATTTCATGTTTTGGCCCATCCCTTAACCCGCATAATCCGTCTCACATCACCGGTGGAAGCAGTGGCGGTTCCGCAGCGGCGGTAGCGGCAGGTATTGTGCATGCTGCGCTTGGAAGCGATACGGGCGGCTCCGTAAGAATACCTGCCTCAGCCTGCGGCGTTTTCGGGTTCAAGCCTACAACCGGCCGAGCGTCCTGTCAGGGAATTTTGCCGCTGAGCCAATCACTGGATACTCCTGGCCTACTCACTACATCACTTGATGATATTGAATTGTTATTACCTTTGCTTTTCACGCCGGATGAAGGATCTACCAGCAACTGCCAGATGCCCCAGTCAGTTGAATGGGAGCGTGACCAACCGATTCGGCTCCTCAATATTACGGGTGAACGTCTGGAACGCTCAGATGAAGTCGAAAGTGCCATGCTGCAAACCCTTAATAAGGCGAGAACACCCCACCGTAACCTGGCTTTAAAAGGGTTCAAAAATTACTTTGCGGCATGGCAAACCATTTTATTATATGAGGCGGCCTTATATCACCGCCAACTTTATACGAAATGTGCCTCAAAATATTCTTCCTCGGTACGCTCCTCACTTGAAGCTGGCGCTCGTTTAAGCAAAACTGAGATTGCCCGAGCTTATCAACTTAAAGAAAGATTTTCCCGATACTTATTATCTGAAATCGACGAGTGGGATGCTTTGGTACTTCCTACACTTCCTGTTACCCTGCCTCTCATTGGTGAAATGTGGCAGGAATTTGGCGGCGTCCAAACATCAACGCAAAACAGTATGACCTGGTTCTGCTGGATTGGTAATCTCGCAAGATTACCCTGTCTGACCATTCCAGTTACCAATTCAAAGAATAATCTCCCTATCGGAATCATGCTTATGGGTAAACCAGGCCATGACGAAAGACTTTTAACAATTGCAAAGCAAATATTATCATCTTTGGGCGCCCCCTAAAATTTCCGTTAAAGTTTCTACATGGGGCACTGTCGCAGTAAATATGCTTGGGTTTTGTCACATTAACTTTGTGGCGGGAAAATTTATGATGGTCTATCTCGGTCGATGCAAAAGATCTCCTATTCCCGGGGACGCTTTCCTGCCGGCATCATTCGACATGCAGTTTGGCATTATGCGCGATTTACGCTGATCTACCGAGATGTTGAAGATTTGCTTGCGGAACGCGGGTTAGATATTTCATACGAAACAGTTCGACGATGGTTTCTGAAATTTGGCGAGCCAATTGCCAGAAACCTGAGATCCTGTCACTCTACTCCCAATAATATCTGGCACCTAGACGAGATGACCATCGTTATCCGAAGAAAGCAGTACTTTCTCTGGCGCGCTGAAGCACAGGGCGTTTAGGAATCTTCAATCGCAACCGCTTAAACAATTTTATTGGGGCGTCGCTAAAACTGTAGTTAGCTGATGTGGCAATGGCATATTTTCTTCCCAGGTGAAAATCAATGTGCCGGGTTGTCACCTACCCGGCACATAGTCATGTAATCCTTGATCTGAAAATTCCAAACCAAGACTAGACCTTTACATGTCTGGCAAGATACCTTTGACAGGATTGGCCTTCTGTTCTTCGATCATTTCGTCATGCCGCATATCACCATATTTGGCTGACAGCGCTTGCATTTCTGTGACAAATTCCTTCGCCGGATAGCCGTCAGATTCATTTTTGGCTATAAATTCATCCCAAAGTACCTTCTGTGCTGCGGCGATCTTTGCCTTATCCTCATCCGAGAATTCGATCGTAACGACGCCAGCCTCCTTCATCGCCGCTAGGGCATTGTCGATACCTTTCTGATTGAAGTCCGCATATTTCAAGCTTGCGTAACGGCCAGCGTCATACACAACCTTTTTCAGGTCATCCGGTAATGACATATAGGTTTTTCTGTTCAGCCCAAATGGGATATGTCCTGCACGGCCCAGATCCAGTGGCACGTAATATTTGGCAATCTCCTGCAGCCGAAAGGTGAGGATGCTCTCAGTAGGCACCAGAACCCCATCAATCAGACCTTGCTGAAATGCAGAGTAAATTTCAGCTGAGGGTATCGTCACCGGAGTTGCGCCAAGCGATTCCACCATTTGATTGACAGCGCCACCTGACCCACGAACTTTCATTCCTTTCAGACCTTCCAGAGAGTCAACTTTTTTGGTTGATACCAATTGATACGGAGCGCTGGCACCAGTGAAGAAAAGCTCAATCCCCATGGCCTGATACTCAGATTTCAAATATTTCGGGTACAGAACTTCACCGGCTTCGATCGTAGCGTACACGGACTCAAAGGCACCGGGCAAAAACATGCCATTCGTGAGATGAAAGCTGCTCGGCAGATAAAGCGGATAGGCTGGTGCAATATCTGTAACGTCTGTCACCAGCGCCTTGAACCCATCTTTACCGCCGTGCAGAACGCCGTTCGGAAAGGTCTCTACTTTAATACGACCCCCACTTTCCCTTTCAATAAATTCTTTAACAGGAACAGTAACTTCCGTATATGGTGCTGACTGAGAAGAGTGGTGCTGCGAATAACGTAAAGTATATTCTTCGGCCTTAGAGGTGCCAGCCGACACTGATATCGCCATGGTCGCAGCGATCAAGAGTAGTTTTTTCATGGTTATTTTCCCTTTATTGTAATTTGCTCCCTTTTTTGGTGGGAAGCATCGGAATGGTCGCATTGTTGAATCAATACTTGTTAGTTTTGAGAATTTATGTGGTTTAGCTGTCATCCGACCAACCATAGGGCAATCATCGGAAAGACGGTCAGCAGAGCAACCACAAGAAGTTCTGCCGCAACGAAAGGAGCAATCCCTTTATAGATACGGAACAAGGATATATCCGGAGAAATGGCATTCATGACGAAAATGTTCAGTCCTAATGGCGGAGTGATTAACGCTATTTCAGCCATTACCACGATATAAATTCCGAACCAGATCGGATCGAACCCATAATGCAGAATGATCGGATAAATGAATGGAACCGTCAGAATGAGCATGGCAAGTACATCAAGCGCACAACCCAGCACCAGATAGACCAACGTGACGACTGCAATAAACTGATACGGCCCTAAATCAAAAGACTGGATGAACTGAATCAGATTTTCGGTAATCCCAGTAACAGCGACAAACCGCGAAACGATGTACCCGGAGACAATGATTGTGAAGATCATCGTGCTTGTTACAATCGTTTCACGTAGCGCCAGCATTGCGATCGACAACGTCAGCTTACGTGTAATTATGCCGTAGAGAGTAACGCCGACTACTGCAATTCCAGAGGCTTCCGTCGGTGTGAAAATACCGAAGTAGATGCCGCCCATAATAAAGGCGAAAAGGGCCATTATGGGCACAGCCCCGCTCAGAGATCTAACAATTTCCTTAGCGCCGGGGCTTCCGATAGTTGGCGCTTTTTCTGGTCTCAAGACAGCCGTGAAGAAAATTACCAGGCTGAACAGCAGAACCGTCAACAGGCCTGGCACAATGCCAGCTATGAACAATTGCCCGATAGAGTTCTCCGTCATGATGCCATAAAAGATCAAGATTAGGCTCGGCGGGATAAGTATGCCAAGGGTACCTGCGGCAGAAAGGGCACCAGCTCCCAATTGAAGGTCATAATTATATTTCTTGAGTTCGGGCATTACAATACGGCCCATGGTGAGAACAGTTGCTGTGCTGGACCCGGAAATTGCACCAAAACCCGCCGAACCGAATACAGCTGCAATAGCAAGTCCGCCGGGCAAACGGCCAAGCGTGTTAGCCGTCGCACGAAAGAGACCCGCCGCAATACCCGTATGATTGGCCAGGTTACCCATAAGCACAAACATCGGAACGGTAATCAGGACAAAATTCGTCCCCTCATGTGCATAAACCATGGTCGCCTGGCTGAACGCCTGCTGAAATCCAACGACAACTGATATGCCAACAAGACCAACCGACCCGAGTGCAAATGCAATCGGCACACCAATAACAATCATTCCAATCATGATCACCATGACAATGTATCCGACGACGATTGGATCCATTTACTCTACTCCTGCTTCTATGTTTTTGTTGGGATCCGTAGCAGTTGAATGCGTGAAAATTTTCAGTAGTGTTCGTATAAAAATCTGCAGACAAACAAAGAAGAAAACAGCCATAAGCAATCCTTGGATGGGCCAAATCAACATTTCCAATTCCTCGGTTCGCTCAGAGATCAAACGCGAATAGGAAATATCTCGGTATGACTGGATTGCTAACGCGCCAAACAGTATAATCCCAGCGATCATTGATAAAAATTCGACTATCAGGCGTGACATCTTCCCCATAGCACCAAGAAGCATATCCATGCGAATGTGCTGTTCAGTATGCGTGGTGAAGCTCAGCCCTAGCGTAAAGAGCAATAGCAGCAAAAACTGGCTGGCTTCGGCGGCGGCTATTATTGGTTTTCCCACGACGTAACGCATGGTGACATCTACTGCGATTACAATCGCCAGCGATGGCAATATCAAGTATGCAGAGACGGCATTCAAAAATCGAGCAATGATCAATAGTAGTTTTTCAAGCCCTGTTGCTATCATCTCTCTACGACTTCCGCCCATATGGGACCAAGCATGCAATATTCATTGACTGCGGAGCCGGACTTCACTTCTGTCAAGGCTTGACCAGGCAGGCTTATCATGTTGATTTTGCGATTTGTCTTTTCCGGCATTTCCCCCCCTTTTATATTTTAATTTTGGATCCAAGTTTCTTGCCTTTATCGGTTTAAAGATCAGGTCGCCGTTTCCGACCGATCGGCTTCCAAATCCGTGCCGTCATACTCAATATCCTGGGAATGATACGCCCCCGTTTAAACTCATTGTCGAGCCCGATATGCGATCAGATTCCTGTGCAGCAAGGTAAAGGACATAGTCAGCGACATCGTGCGGAGTAATAAGCCCGAACGCCGCCTTCTCTCTCATCTTATCGAACACTGATTTTTTGCCTGTCAGCTCACCAAATGCCTTTGTTCCTTCGGTGATGGTGATCGCTACAGAATTCACACGAACCCCGTTCCGCGACAGTTCTCGCCCAGCTGTCCTCGCCAGATAATTCACGAATGCCCCGGATGAACCGATAATGGTTTCGGTTGGTGTAGGCGTCCGGCCTGCATCCGTCGACATCAGGATTACCTTGCCGTAACCATGTGGTATCATGACCTTGGTTGCTGCCTTCAGTCCCAAAACACGCGGGGTAATTCGATTATTAAACCCATCCACCATGTCTTGCGCTGACATATCGTTAAAGAGCATCGGTGGGGGTCTCCGCGCGCCGCCACTGCATACGGCAACAGCTACAGGTCCATAGATCTCTTCCGCGTCCCGAAATACGCTCTCGACTTGATCATAATCCATTAAGTCTGCGGCTTTGAACGTACAGCTCCCGGCATTCCCCTTACAGGCTTCCACAATTTCATCAGCAGCCTGCTGGCGAGTCCCTTGAAAAACAACGTTGGCCCCACAGCGTGTCAGCGCGTCAACAATCGCATGCCCAATTTCGCTGGTGCCGCCCAAGACGACGGTGGTGCGATCGACCAGATTATATGTTGCCATATCGGCCCTCCGAAATTCGCTCTAAGCGTCTTTGTTTTTTTTGTAATGGTCCTCGCGATCATGAGCGGCACTACTGACCCCCTTGTCGCGTTTCTCCCGCATGAAATTAAATTCATCTTCCTCATACCGGATATTGGTGCCCAATGCGTGCATCACATACCCTTGCGTAAACTGCGTATTCAGCCCAAGGGAATCATACGCAAGATGGAATGCGGCCTTGCCAAACGCTACGGCATCGCGTGGCAAGCGAACGATCCGTTCAGCCCAGTCCTCTCCCGCATCGTCCAGCAACCCTGCTGGCACAACCTTGTTGACAAAGCCAACCTCCATTGCTGCCTGAGGCGTCAAAATCTCTCCCAACATGAGAATTTCACGCGCTTTTTTTGGGCCATGGGCAAGAATGTTCCATGTTGTCATATACGCTGCGCCTGCCAGTCCAATCTTTTGTTCAGGGTGGCCGATTTTTGCAGTTTCATCTGCGATCGCAAGATCGCATGCCTCGACAAGATGTAAGCCGGCACCAACGCAATATCCCTTGATTAGCGCCAAAGTTGGCTTCACCGAAAAGCAAATATCCCTAAATTGCTCGATATGATGCTTGTCCCAATGTAATCGTGCGCGCTGACTGGGACGGCGCTTCTTGTTGGCCGGATCAAACCCATATTCCTTGCCGACCTGCGCAAGATCGTGACCGCTACAGAAGTGCTCGCCTTCGGCACGAAAAATGATCACACGAACGTTATCATCCTCTTCAGCAACGCGCATGAAAGCCATCAACTGATTGAACATTTCATACGTCAGTGCGTTGCGTTTTTGCGGCCGCTCAAACGTAATATAAGCCTTCCCGTCTTTGGCAAGGTAGGAGATTTCATCGCTGGTTTCTGCAAATAACATTTCTATTGTCCTTTGGGTGACCCATTGATATGGTCGGCGGATTCAATACGGAAGTCAATGACTAAATTTGCAGGTCAATAAGGAACTGCAAAATGGAGGAATTCTAAGTGGATCGAGTACAAGGGATGGAGCAACGCCCGCTCTCTGGGATTAAAGTAGTGGAAACATCATCGTATCTGACAGGACCCTATGCGGGGCTTCAACTGGCCGATCTTGGGGCTGATGTCGTTAAAGTGGAGCCGCCAGGCGGTGATCCGTTTAGGCGTTTTGGTGTACAAAACAACAAGCTGAGTGCGACTTGGGTTAGCAGTAACCGCGGTAAGCGATCCATGTTTCTCAACCTCAAAGATCCGGCAGACCTCGAAGTGGCCCTGGCAGAAATCGCTACTGCAGATGTTCTGATCAGTAACTGGCGCCCTCTTGTAGCCGCAAAGCTCGGCCTGAGCCGCGAAACGATCCGCGCATTGAACCCAAGAATCATCAATCTGGCGATTTCCGGTTTCGGCGATACCGGTGAAATGGCTGGCAAGCCAACATATGATTCTCTTATTCAGGCGCGAACTGGAATGTGTCAATATGGCCTGCCAGAAGCCGAACCGAGCCTGTCGCCAATCTGGATCGTCGATAAAGTGGTCGGGACTCAGGCGGCACAGGCGATTCTTGCGGCTCTATTTCAGCGCGAGAGGAACAATGAAGGTTGTGATGTTGATCTCGCCATGCTTGACGCAACCAGTTATTTTAATGTCCCCGATATGTTACAGGCGCGGATTTTCGAAGGTGACACACGGCCCATTAAACGGACGCCCACGACTATGTTCGAAACCAGTGACGGTCATATCCTGATCTGCCCTGTTAACGGCAAGCAAATGTCGAACACGTTGGACGCTATCGGAAAATCTCTACTGAAGCAGGAATTGACAAGCATCTCACATCCAGTCGAACGAACTGAGGCGTTCAATCGCGAGGTGGCTGCCGTCGTGAAAACCCGTACGAGCGAAGAATGGCTAAATCTGTTCGATTTGCATGATGTTCCTGCGGGGCCGGTATGGACTATTGATGAGCATTTGAACGACCCAGCCGTCGAGCATAATGAAATTTACAGCTTCATTGGAAACGAAGGTGATAAAATGAGAGCCGCCCGTTATCCGGCAATATTCAACGGCCAGAAGCTAACTCCGGAATATACACCGCTACGGATTGAACCCGTTGATACTGAAAAAGGATCGAAAAAATGAGTGGCTCGCTGATCGGAATCAAAGTGTTGGATTTCACGCAAATGATGGCGGGACCTCTGTGTTCAATGACTCTTGGTGACATGGGCGCAACCGTTATCAAGGTAGAGCCAGAAACCGGTGATACCATGCGCGAAACCGGACAATCGCGCTATCTTGGCGAAAGCGAATATTTCCTGGGATTGAACAGGAATAAACGCAGCCTGGCGTTGGACCTGAAAAAGCCGGAAAACGTCCGGATAATACAGGATTTGGCGAAGGATGCGGATGTTGTACTTGAAAATTTCCGTCCCGGTACGGCTGAGCGCATGGGTCTTGGGTATGATATCCTGAAGCAAAATAACCCCCGCCTCATCTATTGTTCCATGAGTGGTTTTGGTTCAAATTCAATCTATGGGGATAAGCCATCGCTCGACCCGATCATTCAGGCGCTATCGGGCTTGATGGATTTGAATGGCACGAAAGAAACCGGACCGCTTATTGTCGCCTCACCCTACGCTGATTTTCTAACGCCCATGATGGCAGTTATTGCCATTCTGTCAGCTTTGAATGCTCGTCACGGCACTGGTGAGGGTCAGAAAGTCGAAGTGGATATGCTTAAATCAACCATTTTCGGAATGAAGCCCCGCGAGCAATATACTTTGCTGCATGGTCAATATCCGCAGCGCAGCGGAAACGAGAGCGCTCAAATTGTGCCCTACAACACCTATGGCACGAGCGATAAACGCAGCCTCACCCTCATCGCCCATAATGATAAATATTGGCAAGGGCTCAGGCGTTGCCTGGAAGTCGAGCAATTTAGCAATGGCAAGCGCTTCGGTACCACGGACTTGCGACTAGAACGCCGCGAAGAAGTCGACGAACTGATCTCCACCAGGATCGCACAAGAAAGCCTTGCATATTGGGAAGATAAATTTTCGTCTGACAATGTTCTGTTTGGACCTGTCCGTACACTTGAAGAAGCCCTTAACATGCCCGAAATCCGTGAAGCGATGGTGCATGAAACAGAATTTCAAGGCGGGAAAATTCCAATTCTGGGAATTCCTATCTTTCATTCAAAAACGCCGAATGATGTTCGCCTGCCGCCACCCCTTCTCGGTGAAGCAAATGCAGAAGTTTTATTGGATGGAGGTGCAAAATGGCCGGACTAGAACTTACTTGATGTGGCATCTGAGAGCACGAGAACTTTCTTCCTGCTTGCCGCACTAAGCAATTGACATTAGCTTAGCGGGTAAGAAGCGCGTTTGTGCCATTCAGATTTTAGGTGTGATATGGACAGTTTTGAACCCGTTGGTGATAGCCGAGCTGTGGATAGCATTACATCTCAGGTCAGGAAACGTATTGAGTTGGGTTTACTCCGCCCAGGCGACAAATTACCGTCAGAGCGGGCCTTGACAACACAATTCCAGGTTAGCCGAAATACAGTTCGTGGTGCTATTCGTGCAATGGAGACAGCTGGCATAATTGAACTGAAGAAAGGCGCAACTGGGGGCGCATTCGTGTGTGAAGGATCAAGCTCAACCGTCGTGTCCAGCTTTCAGCATTTATTCGCACTCGGGACGATCCTTCCCGAGCACCTGGGGGAAGCGCGCACCATTGTGGGAACAGCCGCCGCTCGTCTCGTTTGTGAGCGTGCTACTGAAGCAGATTTAGCGGAATTGCAAGCCTGCGTATTGGAAGCTGTAGAAGCAGCAGAGGCAGGGGATATCCCACGTCGATCTAAGGCAAATTTTCGGTTTCACAAACAGTTGGCCAAAGCTTCAAAAAATCCAATCCTCGAAGTTCTGACAGATGCCGTTATCAGTTTTAACCGCAAAATGGCTGAAGAAATTGGCAGTCCGCCCAATGACATGATTATACCCTCCAGAAAGCGGTTAATGAAATATCTTCTAGCCCGAGATGCCGAGGCCGCAAGCCTCGAAATGCAAAGTAACCTTGTGCGGCTTGAAGCCTATTATCGAGAAGCGGCCAAACCAAAAGTCGCAACGAAAAATTGAATAATTTCTTCCTTCAAATTGCGCCTCACTTTTGAGGTTGAAAACTTCCCTGCAATGTCATCCTGAATAAAAAAGGCCCCCTCTTTTTTCTCATTGCTTAATGGGTCACCCTTTGATAGCTTCGGTCTAAAAATGATCCAAATAACAGAATCTGAAATTTGCAGGCAAGGAGACGGAGAATGGAATCAGGAAATGTTGATTATCACGCCATGAACGGACGTGCCTACATTACCCTAAATCGCCCAAGAAAGAAAAACGCCATGAGCAACGATATGTGGCGGCAGCTAATGACATGTTACGACATGGCGGAAGACGACGATGATGTCCGCGTTATAATTTTGCAAGGTGCGGGTGACGACTTCTGCGCAGGCCATGATTTTTCTGAAGTTGGCAATCTTACGAAAGGCGGCGGTTCCAATTCAGGCCCTCAATCAAACCGACGTCCCAGCCAACGGTCCAAGCTCGCTTTCGATAAGGAGTATGTCGAGAGATTTCAGCGTATTTTTACCTCTCTTAAACCGTCCTTGGCGTTAACCAAGGGTTTTTGCCTGGGTGGAGGCTTGTACCTTGCAGAAGCATGTGATCTCGTGATTGCTGCGGATACAACTCGGATGGGGCATCCTGAACAACGTCTTGGTCTGTCAGGGGCAGCTTATTTCGATGCCTGGGAAATTGTCACGCTGGGAGCCCGCAAAGCACGTGAGCTTCTTCTTATGGCAGAAATCTGGTCCGCTGAGGAGGCACTGAATGCTGGTCTTGTAAACAAGGTCGTCCCGCTTGCCGACCTAACCGAAAAAGGCGAGGAATGGGCGGAGAAAATCGCCCGACTTCCACGAGATGGCATCGCCATGGGCAAAGCTTCTACCACGCTTGCACTTGAGATGCTCGGCGTAAACGGCCAGTTTACCTACGGACCTCTATTGCATACTCTAGCGACTAATATCCGCTATGAACCTGGCGAGTATAACTTCATGAAAACCAAACGTGACAAAGGCGTGCGCGCCTCAACTCATGAGCGTGAGGATTTCTATAAAACACAGCCAAACGATCCTGAGATATAATTAGGGCACTGTCAGAAGAAAATAGCTTGTCTGCCAATCTATCGATTCTTACTCTCTCTGAATGACAAAAAAGAACCCCTCTCGCTATTTTAAAACCTCGCCTGAGATCATCAGCCTTGCGGTGATGATGTACATTAGGTTTCCGCTTTCTCTACGAAATGTCGAAGACCTTCTTCATGAACGGGGCGTTGATATCTGCCATGAAACAGTGCGCTATTGGTGGAACAGATTTGGTCCTTTGTTTGCCAGTGAGATCCGAAAGAAGCGTAATCATCCCTCTCAGAATTATTCAAACTGGAAATGGCACCTTGATGGAGTCTTTGTGAAGATCAATGGAGAAATTCATTACCTGTGGCGGGCCGTCGACCATGAGGGAGAAGTTCTGGAAGCCTTTGTTTCAAAGCGGCGGGATCGTAAGGCAGCCATAGTATTTCTTAAAAAACTTATGAAACGTTATGGGAGGCCAAATCAAATAGTTACAGATAGATTGCGTTCATATCGTGCCGCTATGAAGACCATCGGGAATGCAGAGATTCAAGAGATCGGCCGGTGGAAGAACAATCGCTGCGAAAACTCCCATCTACCATTCCGGCGACGAGAATACGCAATGCTAAAGTTTAGACGCCTGGGAAGCTTGCAGAAGTTTATATCTACTCACGCATCCATCCATAGTCACTTCAACCATGAACGCCATCTAACCAGTCGAGAAACATTCAAGCTTCAAAGAAATGTCGCACTGGCTGAGTAGCGGCAACTTAGCGTGGCATAATAGAGGCATTTTTGTGCCATTCTGCGCTATATGGAGACGCGGTCGCATTAGTCTGACAGCACCGTATAGAGGCTAAACTGGTGATTGCCGGTCATGCCAGTACCCATCAGCCTGATCCGGATCTCTGTCGTCTGATTGCCAAGGCCAGGCATTGGTTTGATCAACTAGCATCAGGAGAGGCAAAGTCTGTTCAGGAAATTGCTTCTCGTGAACCTGTATTCGTTACCGAGATTAGCAGGGTTCTTCCGCTGGCATTTTTGTCGCCGAAAATCGTTGAAGACATATTGGCAGGCCGTCAGCCGGAAACCTTGACGGTCAGGCAGCTTCAACGACTACGCTCCCTCGCATTTGACTGGAAAGCTCAGCGAATACAGCTCGGATATCCAGCCTGACTCCAGCAGTAATATCAATGGATTGGACACGGAAAGTGGCCTGTAGAGACGAATGGGGATTAGCGGTCTTATGGAGCCACTCCAAGCGTCTCTGAGATCACAGTATAACCTCGAAGCCGCGGAACTGCGGGGTTCAGAGGCGAACCTGGATTGGTCTCAGGTTCGCCTCAGATCAAGTGGTGGAGTTAGCAGTCTCATGCGAACCCGTCTCTGCCATTTTCCCTGTTAAACAGGGAAAATACAGGGAATTTTGGCTATTTCGACGCAATTTCTGTATAGAATACGCTTTAACTACCTATTTTCATTATATCTTTATCCATAACCCCTAGCTAAGATAACAAGGAAAATTAAATTTCTATCAGGGAAATTTTTTCTGAGAACAGGGAAGCTGATGTAGTCTTTCATTGCCAATGATCGTTAATCTTGGTCCTATCCTGCCTTTGAACCCGGCTCGAACTCCACCTTGATCGAATAGCCCAACAATCGAGCATATTCTTCAACAGTTGCCAAGCGCGGGGAAATGTCTGAATCCACCCTTTCCAGCCGGGAAATATTACTCTTCTTTGTACCCAGTAAATCAGCCATCTGCTCTTGTGTAAGGCCAGCCTTTCTCCGTAAAGAAATCATTTGGCGCTTCATCTCAAAGGCTGATGAAAGAGCTTCATATTCAGCCTTTACTTTCAGGTCTTGTAAAGCCCTGTCCCGAAATTGTTTCATCGTTGGTCGCCTAGTCATCACTCAGAACCTCCTTCATTCGCTTCATCGCCGTATCCATCTGCCGCTTTGGTATCTTGTTTGCCTTCTTAATCACAGTAATCAGAATTACAATTTCCTTGCCTTTCACCGCACAAAACACCGAACGGGAAATGCCCTCTTTGCCTTTGGTCCGGATTTCAAAAAGACCTTGGCCGGCTTTGTCAGAGGAAACGTGCTTGAGCGGTGTTGTCATGTAACCAAACTGTGACAATTTGTCAGTTGACAAAAATGTAGGAAAAAGTTCTGATAAATCTATGGCATCTGCTTTCTCAA
>NZ_CAXBKA010000006.1:0-275085 GCF_963976355.1 uncultured Sneathiella sp. | reverse complement strand
TTTTTATGCCATTTTATGCCAAACAGAGACTACGTCGCATTAGTCTGACAGCACCCGCTGAGCAAATCAAGCTACGCATGGCTGTGCTGCGGGTGCCAACTACCGGATACGGTGAGGCGATGTCTGACGTTTCAAAGCGTATCGAAGAAGCAACCGGGGGTGACGTAACAGTTGAAATTTTCGATTCTCTCATACCGGGGGATCAACTCGCCGCAGCAGTGCGTGACGGCCGTATTGATATGATCGGTGGCGTGCATCCTTATTTGAGCGCTGAGGAGCCGCGCTTTGGTATAGGTCATTTGCCGGGTTTAATTCGAAATGCAGTTGAATACAAATTCGTTCTGGACGCCTACATGCAAGATCTTATCACGGAGGCATGGAATGATCGGTATAATGCGACGGCGCTTGCACACGGGCTGTGGTATGAGTCGCCACATTTTTCCAACAAACCCCTAAATGAGCTCTCTGATTTCGAAGGCATGAAAATTCGTAGTCATAACGCAGAGGCGGCTCAGGTTCTGACGGCTATCGGCGCAAAACCTGTACGGATAGCGTTCAGCGAAGCGGGTCCCGCGCTGCAACGCGGTGTGATAGATGGTGTTTCAACAGAGTATGGAACCGCACTTCTGGTAGGACTTTCTGATGTTACTAAATACATGCAAAACTGGGATTTCAGCGTGAATTTGGGTTGGACTGTGGTGATTAGCAATGATGTGTGGGCCAAGATTCCCGATAATTACAAGCAGCAAATCAGAGAAGCCATGGTGCAAATGCAGGAAGATCATTTTACTAACTATTATGCCAACAACCTGAAGAAACGACAGGAATTGATCGACAAGGGGATAGAGTATATCGAAATCTCCGAGGCGAAAAACAAAGCCGTTTTTGTCGACGATATAACACAGGGTGTTTATGACGATTGGTATAAACGTTCTGAAGGGGTTGGATTTGATGGTAAGGCGATAATTGAACGAATTCGCGTAATCCTCGGTCGGCAATAATCATTGGGTAAAGGGCCGCGAATTGAGGAATTCGCGGCCGCTCCCTTCAATTGAAATTACCAACTAAATAAACAGTATAAAAAAGAACGAAGGAACCGCAGTATGGCTACAGGTGTATACGTAGTTGGTCTTGGAAACACACAAATGGGCTGGAACCTTGGTGTTTCTACGGAGCAGCTCTATCTGCAGGCGATAAAGATTGCTCTGAATGATGCGGAACTAACTAAAGAAGATATCGACGGATTCAGTGGAAAATGGACAGCGCCTGGTGGTACGCAGCTTCATCCTGGTTCGGCAGACTGGGGTACGTTGCTCGGTCAGCCATTAAGCTGGATCGGTGATACCTATCCACAAGGCCCGCCGGGATTGATGGATGCAGCGGCGGCTGTTAGTGCCGGAGCTTGCAATGTGGCCGTTGTAGTGAGCGGGCAGGGCGCATTGGGGGACGGCCTTGCGGAATATACTACGCCCAAGAACGAATTCGTCGCTCCTTATGGTGCTTTCACCGCTGCAAATTTTTCGCTCGTTGCGAAACGCTATATGCATGAACTTGGCCCTAAACAAGGTGAAGCCGTTCGCAATGACGTGGCTAAGATTGCGGCAACAATCCGCAATGGAGGCAGCCAGAATCCCGAAGCGGTTCTAAAAAACCGTGGTGAGATAACTCAAGAAATGGTTCTAAAATCGAAACCGGTTGCCTTGCCTCTTCGGCTGTATGATATCTGTTTGGCGAACGAAGGGGCGACGGCAATTATTGTTGCCTCGAAATCAGTCGCCATGGAGTGTCCTGATCCGGTTGAGATACTTGGCGTTGGTTGTGAATGGCAGCGCCAGCAATATACGATGGCACCCCGATTTGAAGAAAATTGGTCAGTTGGCCGGGATGCGGCGGCCAAGGCATTTCGCACAGCTAATTTAAAGCCGGAGGATATAGATGTCCGTTCTTTTTATGACGCGACATCTTTTGAAGTAGCACGCCAATTCGAAATCCTTGGTTATTGCGGTTTAGGTGAAGGGGCGGCGTTCGCTGTTGAGAACGGCATAGACGCAAAGGGTAAATTTCCGACAAACACGGACGGCGGATTGCTTTCATATAGTCATACTGGGTTTGGCGGACCTCACACTCGTGCCTCCTACGCCATTCGGCAAATCCGCGGGACCGCCGGCAGCGGTCAGGTAGATAACGTAAAGACAGCTCTTTCCTGTGGCGCAGGTTCGGGCGCCCAATATCACGGGACTATTATCTTTGGGAGGCCACAATGACGGAAAATAAAAGCGGGATGTTTATCCCGGAGCCTTCCTGGCTAACCCAACCGTTTTGGGATAATGCCAACAAAGGTGTTTTAACCAGACAAAAATGTAAGAATTGCGGATTTGAATTTTTTCCGCCTCAATTTGCTTGTCGTCAATGCCTGGGGACAGAACTGACGTGGGTGCCGAGCAAGGGTCGGGGCCGGATATACAGCTTTTCCGTGCTGCATATGGCCCCAGATGGCCGGCCGCTGGTTAACCCCACAATACTTGCGGATGTCGATCTCGATGAAGGATGGCATATGATGACCAATATCGAAGATTGCCCCGTGGAACAGCTTGAATGCGATATGGAAGTGTCTCTTAAATGGCGACGATTGTCCGATCTAATTAACTTGCCTGTGTTCTCACCCGTTAATAAACGCACCGCAAGTTAATAAATAAAGCGATCTTTTTTAAATATAAAGAAAGACAGTAGGTTAAAGTGAAAATTTGAACGATGGAGATTAATATAACAAACAAAGTTGCTATCGTTACAGGAGGAACGGGTGGTATCGGTCGCGCGATTTGTGAAATATTGGCGACTAACGGTTATGATATCGCCTTCACATTTCATCATAACTTGGAGATGGCTGAAGAACTTGCGGACATTATTGAGGCGACTGGCCGCAAGGTGAAATACGCTTCGGTTTCGCTGGAGGTCATAAGCGAAACCCGTGATTTTGTCGAAAATGTCGTTGCCGATATGGGAGCGGTCAATGCGGTTGTTTACGCTTCCGGACCTGACATACATATAAAGTCTGTCGCGGAAACAAGCGCTGCGGAATGGTCACGCGTGATAGATGTCGATGCTAAGGGAGCTTTTTATCTGGTATCGAATTGTTTGCCGCATCTTCGGGGGCGGGGAGGCGGAGCCATTGTTGCGATTACGACTTCTGCTGTTGGTAGACTGCCTCAAAATGATGTGATGTCGGCGGCTCCCAAGGCCGCTATTGAACTTCTGATGAGAGGTGTTGCAAAGGAAGAAGGAAAGTATGGTGTGCGTGCCAACAGCGTTGGACCAGGTTGGGTTGATGCAGGTTTGGGCGCTCGCTTTTTAAAAGATGCACCTCCCGGTTTTATGAAAAAAACGCAACAATCTATTCCGCTGAGACGCTTCGGAAAGTCAGCGGATATTGCGGAGTTGGTCGCTTTTTTACTCTCAGATAAAGCTGATTATATTACGGGACAGGCAATCGCCGTCGATGGTGGAATGCAAATATAGTATTAAGCTTTGATAAAATTGGAAATACCGATAAAACGTGAACCGGGCTTTCAGGTATATCTGCTATTTGATTTCAATATTATTACATAAAAAAGCAGTCAGGTCCCAATGAGGATTTGTTTGATACGTCTACTCAAATTATTTAAATCCTGCACAATTATGTCGATTTTCTCTTTTTTATGTTGATCGGCAAACATTGTGGCTGTGGCAGCCATAATGGCAATATCATCATTGTCAAGAACAGGGACCGCAATAGAGATTGTCCCCGTTGCGAAATACCCTTCGTCAAGCGACCATCCCTCGACTGCCGTCTTCTGCACCTGATCATAAAATTCAGAATAGTTTAAAGGACGTTTCCATCGCATTTCTTTAAACCTCCGTTGCAATTGTTCATCGGAAAGTTTAGAAAATGCCGCAAAGCACCGTCCAGTCGCTCCAAGAAGTATAGGCAATCTTTGGCCTATCGCCATTTGAATGCGAATGTCGTTTCGTGCCAAGGCACTAAGGATTAATGCCTTGCGGTTTTGCTCAACGGGCTGCCAGAGTGTTAAAGTAACGCCGTTGTCACGCGCTATTCGGTCCATTAAGGGCTGTATGGTGGTTATATCTCTCCCAAGCGCGGTCGCGCCCAAAGCAATGTCCAAAACTCCGAAGCTGATCGCATAAGTTCTCGACTGTGGATCAAAAACAACGAAATCCTCCGCCGCAAGTGTCTTTAAAATATTAAAGCAAGTTGATGCATTGAGATTGGTATCCTTGGCAATGCGTGTAACACCCGCGGGTTCTTTGGCGTCCCGAATATAGCGCAGTATTTTAATCGATTTTGCAACCGCGCCTACGGCTTTTCCGGAAGAAGGTTTAACAATTTGCCGATCTGTAAGGCTATTCATCTCGCCCCCACGCGTAAGCCGGGTTCGCAGCCGTCCGGAGGGGGGTGCGGCATTCATTTTTTTTTCTTTCTTCATTCACCTAACTCGAGAGCGGATCCATAACCAATCTTATTTTATTATGGCGGCATTGTCATGTAGGTACGCTCGGACAATGATGTTTTCGACTATGGATGTGGTGACGGGGGCATTGTCATGTATGGACGGCTCCTGAAATACAAGAGATTTCTGATTTGGTGGCGGGACGGGTTTGCAGTCATGTATCCGGCCTTTTGTTGCGGTGCTTTGACCGCTGGCCCTGATGGAATCCGGAGGAGCGACGCCCAGTCAGAAGATCGAGCTTTGAACTCAGACAATGCCTCGGGTTTGATCGCTCCCGGTAGACCCTGTTTCGCCATCACATCGTGAGTACCCTCGCAATCTGGTCCTGCCCGTTACGCCGATACCGCCTGATAATCGCGCTGATGCCTGAGCAGTGCCCAGGCGACCCGCGCCGTCTTGTTAGCCATCGCAACAAGGACGACATTGGTTGGTCGACGGACCAGAAGTTGATCGGTCCACCCGGTACCTGTTTCCGGCCTCGCGCGGCGCCAACGCAGCACAGTTCGGGCGCCGTGTACAAGCAGACGCCGGATATACCCATCTCCCCGTTTTGATATTCGTCCCAGCCTGGTCTTGCCGCCGCTCGATGGTTGCCGGGGAACAAGACCGAGCCAGGCTGAGAGTTGCCGTCCCGAGTGGAACTGGCTGCCGTCACCGATCGTCGCTACCAGGGCCGTTGCGGTGATCACGCCAACCCCGGGGATCGTTTCCAGTCGTCGACTTGCCTCGTTTAACCGATGCCAAGCTAGAAGCCTTGCTTCCAATGCCTTGACCTGGGCCCGGACTGTAGTGAGTTGCTCAACCAAAAGACCGAGAGCTTCGCGTGCCAGATCGGGAAGACGGGTATCCTCTCGATCATGGATGATGTGTATCAGGTCGGTCACTTTGGAGGCGCCTTGTGCAGAGATCAGCCCGAACTCCGCGCAATGACCCCGAAGCGCGTTGATCAGCATGGTGCGCTGGCGCACCAAAAGTTCTCTTGCCTGGTGTAGCACCAGTACGGATTGCTGCTCAGCGCTCTTGATCGGGGCGAAGTGCATCGTCGGTCGCAGCAGCGCCTCACAGATCGCCTCTGCATCACAGGCATCGTTCTTGTTGGTCTTCACAAATGGTTTTACATATTGCGGCGGAATCAGGCATACATCATGATCAAGTGCCTGCAACTCACGCGCCCAGTAATGCGCACTGCCGCAGGCCTCCAGCCCGACCCGGCACGAGGAGATCCCGGCAAAAAAGCCGAGTACCTGTCCCCGGCGTAGTTTCCTGCGCAGCACCGGCCTGCCATCCTTATCGGCACCGTGAACCTGAAACACTGTCTTTGCCAGATCCAGCTCAATTGTCGTAATATATGTCATAGTCGCCTCCTGTTGACGAAGTTCTGCAACTTCCATTATGGCGCAAACATCGCCCGAACAGGAGGCGTCCATCCCATCAGAAGAAAATGGCTTGTCGCCCAATCTGTTGTTTCTTACTTTCTCTGAATGACAGAACATAATCCATTCCGCTATTTCAAATCATCTCCTGAGATCATCCGCCTTGCGGTGATGATGTACGTCAGGTTTCCACTTTCGCTTCGTAACGTTGAAGATTTACTGCATGAGCGTGGCATTGATATTAGCCATGAAACTGTTCGTTATTGGTGGAACAGATTTGGTCCTCTGTTTGCGCGCGAGATCCGGAAGAGACGACTCCATCCGTTCCTGTGTTATTCCAACTGAAAATGGCATCTTGATGAGGTCTTCGTGAAGATCAATGGCGAAACACATTACCTTTGGCGTGCCGTCGACCAAGAAGGGGAAGTTCTGGAAGCCTATGTTTCTAAACGCCGGGATCGCAAAGCAGCAATGGCTTTGCTCAAGAAAATAATGAAACGGTATGGAAGGCCACATGATGTTGTGACGGACAGATTACATTCTTACCGTGCCGCGATGAGGGTAATTGGCAATGAGACATCGCAAGAAACAGGCCGGTGGAAAAACAATCACTGTGAAAACTCTCATCTCCCATTCCGACGAAGTGAGCAGGCGATGATGAAATTCCGGCGCCTGCGAAGTTTACAGAAATTTGTCTCTATTCACGCATCCGTCCATAACCATTTCAACCATGAACGCCACCTAACCAGCCGAGAAATCTTCAAACTTCACCGAATTGCCATACCGGTCGAGGGGCAGCAACTTAGTGCGGCATAACAGAGACACTGTTGTGCAACACTGAGACGAGTTCACATTTGTCTGACAACCCGTTTTCTAAGAAGTTAATGTGACAATGTTCACCCTTGGCATGGGCTGTGCGCCGCGCACCAGTTTTCCGGGCAGGTGGCCTGTCGGCTCGCCGTTGCGATAGGTCACCTCTCCGGCGACGATGGTGGCTGTATAACCATTCGCCCGCTGAGTGAGACGCCCACCGCCAAGCGGCAAATCGTACTGTATTTCCGGCCGGTAGAGTTTCAGTCGGTCACGGTCGATAACGTTGATGTCGGCCCTGTAGTTTTTTGCGAGCACACCGCGGTCCATCAGATTCATCGCGCGTGCGTTGTCCAAGGTGAGAGATTTGATAATCTGGCCGATGGATATCGATCCCCGACCGCCATCGCCGACCCAATGCTGGAGCATGAAAGTCTGGCCGCTGGCGTCGCAAATGATGCCGACATGGGCGCCGCCATCACCAAGGCCGAAGAGCGTATCCGGATGCTTGAGCATTTCCTCGACCGCATCGAGGTTCTTTTCCGCATAATTCAATGCGGGCGCATAGAAGACATTCTCACCGTTATTTTCAATAAGGAGGTCATAGGCGAGTTCGGCCAGCGGAACGCCGCGTTGTGCGGCGATTGCGGCGAGGCTGTCCTGATCTTTCGGCGCATAATCAAAGCTGTCTGTCATCAGGTAAATATTTTCCAGATCGACGAGCGATCGATTGATCACCGAGTCAGGTACATCGGCCGGAAATTCTGCAATAATTTTACGACGTGTTTCAGGATTGTGCATCGCCGTCAGCCTTTCGTGGGCCGGAAGTTCCTTTATCGCAACGTAACTCGGCGAGAAAAAGAAGAAGTTGTACTGAAGCTTTTGACCGAGTAATAGCCCGATAGGCCGGCAGTAAACCTGCGGCTGAATATTTGTGCCTTCCTTATTTGCCTGTTCCGTGAGCCGAAGGATTGTCCGCCACAACTCCGGCGTATTCGGTCGTTGCGAAAGCGAAAAGGTCATGGGAACGCCGGATTTTTCGGTCACCCGTCGCAGCATTGCAAAATCGGTTTCGGGCTCACTGAACTCCGCAATAAACTGCAACAAGCCGATACCAGCCCTTTTAATGCCGTTGGCAATCGCCATCAGCTCGCTTTCGGACGCGGAAATGCCTGGCATCAGATTCTGTTCACTGGAGCGATGATTGAGGCTGCGGGAGGTGGAGAAGCCGAGCGCACCGGCTTCAATCGCTTCAGAGACGATGCTCGACATCTGTGCAAGGTCCGCGGCGGTTGCAGGTTCGCGATTCAGGCCGCGCTGGCCCATGGTATACACGCGCAATGGTGCATGTGGAATATAGGCGCCAATATCGATATCGTAGTTGCGCTGGCCTAGAAAATCGAGAAACTCCGGAAAGGATTCCCATTTCCAGGGAATGCCTTCGGTCATGACCACGCCGGGAATATCCTCGACCCCTTCCATCAGACGAATGAGATTGTCATGATCTTCTGGCCGACAGGGCGCAAAGCCGACCCCGCAATTTCCCATAACAGCCGTTGTTACGCCGTGGCTGGAAGAAGGCGTGAGGCGGTCCGACCAAGTGGCTTGCGCATCGTAGTGGGTATGTATATCAACAAATCCGGGAGTTACCAGCTTTCCGGCCGCATCAATTTCTTCGTCAGCGGACCCTTCTATCTTTCCGATTTCCGCAATGCAGCCATCCAGAATTCCGATATCGGCCTGATATGGGTCTCCGCCAAGGCCGTCGACAACCGTACCGTTTCTGATAAGAATATCGAACTGCATATAACTATCTCCTTGTTCACTAAGACTAGTTTGTTCAAAAAAGTCAGTTCGGTTCACTGCCAAGAAGAGTTGCGCTGGTTGGCGTCACTGCCGCGGCGGTTACGAGACAGATTTTCGCATCCGCAACCTGTGACGTCGATTCGCCGCGAACCTGCCGGACCCCCTCGACAAGGAGGTTCAGCCCATGCACGTAAGCTTCGGAAAGCAAGCCGCCGGCCGTATTGATGGGAAGGCCACCGTTCGGCCAGTCGAGATTGCCGTCCTCTGCAAAGTCACCTGCTTCCCCACGACCGCAAAAACCAAAAGCCTCAAGTGTCGCAAGAACGCCGCCGCTGAAGGCATCATATATTTGGGCAACATCGACATCTGATCGCTCAATTCCGGCGCGGGTAAATAATTCGTCCGCCAGTCGTTCTTGCGGTCCAATAGAAAAAATCTCTTCCGGCATATTGTAATTACCAAAATTACCTGTACCCCAGCGACCATCACCGCCTTGGCCAACCGCAAGAATATGCGCAGGCTTTCCTCTGAGATCCGCCGCGCGTTCACGGGTCGTCACAATCAATGCGCAGGCACCGTCGGTTTCCAGGCAGCAGTCGTAAATACGGTAAGGTTCTGCGATCATGCGACCGGACATGTATGTTTCCATATCAAGCGGCTTGTCATGCATCACCGCATTCGGGTTCCGATTGGCATTCGCCCGGCAGGCGAGGGATACGCGCGCTAGTTTTTCCTCCGTTAATCCGTAAAGATGCATATAGCGTTGGAACGTAAGCGCGGCTTGGCCAGGCGGAGAAAACAGACCGTAGGGGGACGCAAATTTTTGATGGGCGCTCCATTCATGGAACTGGCCATAGCGAAATTGCTGTCCCTGGCAGAGTGCTCTGAGAACGACAACATAGTTTGCGGTTCCGTTTTCTACGGCCGCGACGGCATGAGACAGGGACGCGCTGGCGCCACCGCCGCCACCGCCCCATACCATCGTCGCCAGACGGAGTTGTTTGATTCCCAAAGTGACTTCTAATCTTGCCGGATCGTTTCTGTCGTCCGAGTGAGCGGAAAATCCGTCTATTTCACTCAAGGGCAATCCGGCATCCTCTGCCGCTGCCATAATTGCCTTACAGGCGAGGCTGAATTCACTCTCCTTGGTCACCGTCCCCCACCGTTTATAAGGGGTCTGGCCAATACCTACGATACAGGCCTGATGTTTTTGACTGGTCATGTAACTCTCCTCATTTTTTGCTTTTCTTTCACTACTGGCCAGGCCAATTGAGTAAGTCATATTGTTCATGGTATGAACAGTTATTTCATCTGTTGACTATACGCGTAATGATATGGAATAATCAACATGTTTGGTGGAGATTCAATCGACCGTCCAATTAATGTGGCAACCAGCAAGGTTAGCCCGCAATAAAAATATAGGGAGAAGCTAGCATGCAAATGTCTAAAACTATTCTCAGTGCAGTGGGGCTTATGGGTGTTATCGCGCTTGGTTCGCCATCTCAAGGCGAAGCAAAAGAAACACTTACATTTGCAACCTATGTCTCTGAAGTTTACTCAACTTCACAAGCCGATATTTGGCTCATGGACGAGATTGAGAAGCGCAGCAATGGCGAAATTACCTTTGAGCGCTACTTCAGCGGTTCCTTGTTGAAGGCGCCGGATTTGTTTCCTGGATTGTCACGGGGTGCCGTGGATATCGTCGCGGGTGTGCCTAGTGCCTATAACCGGAATGATTATCCGTTGTCTAATGTGACATTGCCATTCATTACCGAGAAATCCGATGCCGTCACCAAGGCATTTGGCGAGCTTTATAAGACCAATGCGGATTTGCGAAATGAATATGAAGGGCGGAACGCCAAGCTTCTTTACACACGGGGATACGCAGAAAATACGATCTGGTCGCGCGTGCCGATAACAAAGGCGTCCGATTATAAAGGTCTTAAAATTCGTGCCGTTCTCGCTATTGCCGATGTCGTAGAAGCCCTCGGTGCTACAACTGTTGCCGTCCCTTTCCCCGAAGCAGTTGAAGGCATGGGACGCGGCGTGGTCGATGCGATGACGGCGGCGCCATTTGATTCGGCAATCAAGGGAGGCTTGTCAGAAGTTGGCAAGTTTGGCTCCGACGGTGGCCGGATGGGCGTTTATGCGGCAAATATGCTGGCAATCAATCTTGATCGCTGGAACAGCCTGAGCCCTGAAGATCAAAAACTAATTACAGAAGTCACGGCCGAAGCAGCGGCGCGGTTCGACCAAATGCATGCGGAAGAAGTAAAAAAAGCGGCGGAAAAGCTATGTGCGACCGTTGCAAGTAGCGATCTCAAGATCAATTTATTTACTGATGAAGCTGCGGCGGAAGTTCGTGAAATCGCCTTTAAACCAATTACAGATGCCTGGATCAAATGGGCGTCGGAATCGGCCAATGTGGATGCCAAAAAAGTACTGGATGATTATATCTCTCTTATTCGGAAATATGAACCGGAATCCACCTACAAAACCGGCTTTGAGATTTATACGGAAAAATGCGGGTCCTGATTGAAGTCTGATGGGTGCGCTGGCGAAAGGGGCGTATTGTTCCTTTCGCATCTTCTTTTCCATGCAGGATGTCAGTCATGATCGTAAAAACAATCGAAGTCTTCGAGCGGTTTCTGTTGCGTTTGGGAATTGCCAGCGGCTTTCTGACCTTGTTCACGATGTTCGTCGTCGTGATTGATGTTGCGGGTCGTACATTTCTGAACATGCCGTTGATAGGGGGCAATGAATTCGCTGTGCTGCTTCTGGTCGCGCTGGTTTTTCTCGGCCTGGCCGCCGCACAACAACGGCGGCATAATTTTGCCATAGATCTGGTTACCCGGCTTTTACCGCCGACCGCGTTAAGGTTTGTCAATATCGTCACTTCGCTGATCTCAACAATCCTGCTGGGATTGCTCACCTGGCTGACGGCAGAACTGTCCTGGAGCATGATGCTCAGCGGCGAGTCGAGCTACGGGATTATCGCGTTTCCAATCTGGCCATCGCGTATTCTTATCACCATCGGGCTTGGCTGCCTGACTTTGCAGTTTCTTTTTGATTTCCTGCGGCATATCGGGCTGGTCCCGGAACGCGCAGCGGATGTAGTGGATAATGAGAAGGTGAGTATCTAGAATGGATCCCACACTTATTGGTACCCTGCTGGTCAGCATGATGCTGGTTTTGTTGTTGTCCGGCATTCCCATTGCTGTTGCCCTGGCCACGACGGGCATTACCGGCATTATCGCAATGCGGCCTTGGGGAGCGGTTGAGTATTTGCTCGCCAACTTCCCTTATTCCTATACGGCCACATTTTCTTTTATCGTTTTGCCACTGTTTCTGTTTATGGGCTATATGGCGTTTTCGGCAAATCTATCTCGATATGCCTTTGAGGCTGGTCAACGTTGGCTAGGCCACATCCCGGGCGGATTGGCGATTGCTACGGTTTTTGCCTGTGCAGCCTTTTCTGCCGTTTGCGGTTCCAGCGTTGCAACGGCCTCAACCATGGCTCGCGTAGCGCTGCCGGAAATGCGGCTTCGGGGATACAAGCACTCTCTGGCTGGCGGATGTATTGCTGCGGGGGGAACGCTTGGCGTCTTGATCCCGCCGAGCGGTGTCCTGGTGATTTATTCCTTCATTACCGAGGTGTCGCTGGTGAAACTCTTCATCGCGGCGATATTGCCCGGGATTATGACCGCAGTCATCTATATGATCTGTATCTATGTCATGGTGAAGATCAAGCCGGAACTTGCGGGAATGCAAGAGGGTGTTGTCAAGGCGCCCTGGCGCGAACGGTTTGTTTCGCTGGGCCGTGCCTGGGAAGTCATGCTGCTGTTCAGCGTTGTTATGGGATCCATCTATCTTGGTATTGCTACAGCGACTGAAGCGGCTGCGATTGGGGCGCTACTCGCCCTTGTTATGGTTCTGCGTCGGCCAAATGCCTGGGAAAACTTGAAGGCGGGTCTTTGGGAGACGGGCGCCGGGACATCGTCGATCTTCTTTTTGATCGTTGGGGCTGGGCTGTTCAGCCTGGCGCTCAATATGTCGCAATTGCCGGCTCTCGTAGCGGACAGCATCGTTCATTTTGATCTACCGCCGGTAGCGATATTCGCATTGATCATTGTCATCTATCTTGTTCTCGGCGCGTTGGTGGATGGGATATCGATGATCCTGATTACCATGCCGATCGTTTTCCCGATTATTCTGGAGCTTGGGTATGATCCAATCTGGTTCGGGATTATCGTCGTGAAAGCGGTTGAGCTGGGATGTATTACACCACCTGTTGGATTGAATGTATTCGTTGTGAAAAGCAGCGTTCCGGATGCCCCGCTTGGCGAGATATTCAAGGGGTGCATACCCTTTGTCCTGATGGAAATTCTGATTATTGTGTTGCTGATTGCCTTCCCTCAAATCGCGTTGGTTCTGGTCGGAGATTAGGCGTTGGATATGAAAGGAGTACTTTAAATGCACTATATGCCGGAAGCGGTCCCAGGACCGGATCCCTCTTTTGATGACGCGACATATTGGGCGAATTGCCAGGAGAAAAAGCTGACATTTCAGCGCTGCGGGAAATGTCAAACCTACAGGCATCCTCCAGGCCCGTTTTGCCCGCAGTGTCACTCGGATCAGATTGAATGGGTGGAAGCACCAGAAGAGGGAGAGCTCTTCAGCTTCACCGTGATTCATCATCCTGCACATCAGGCTGTCCGCGAGCGCGTTCCTTATAATGTCGTGCTGGTAAGTTTCCCGACAATGGGGGGCGTCAGGGTAATTTCCAATGTGATCGATGCCGAGCCGGATGAGCTCAAGTTTAGTATGAAGTTGAGGCTGGTGTGGGGGCAGGCTGGAAATGGACAGACAATCCCGTTGTTTAAGAAGGCATAAGAACCTGGCCGTGTGAGTGGATGTTGATTAGCTGTAGTTTTCGCTTATTAGCTTGCCAAGTGTGTCTGCCGTTTCCCGCAATGCAGGAAAGAGCGTCTCTATTCCCTGTTCCAGTGGCATCGCGCTGATCAGGAATGAGGTGCTGAGGCTCGCAAAAACCTCATCATTCTTGAACACCGGAACGCTGAAACCAGTGACCAGACCGGCGCCCGAAGAAGAAGACTGATTAAACTTCACGTCAGGCACCGCGTAGCCCTGCTTGCGGATGGTCGCCAGCAATTTCGCGACTCCTTTGGGGTCGTCCCGGGCGGGAGCATCGACGGAGCGTTTCGACGATGCCAGCATTTTCAATAATTGCTCCTGCCTAGGCGCCTTGCAAAAGGCAAGATAGGCCCGGCCAAGGGAAGTCAGCAACAGGGGCGCGCGGACGCCGGCCTTGTGATTTATGGCCATAATATTGTACTCGCGGCTTGTTTCGATAATCATCATGTCAGTGCCGTCGAGGATCGCGAGATCCGAAGGCCAGCCGATCCGTTCACGCAACGCCAGCATAGTCGGGCTGGCCATTTGGGATAAATGGCGCTTCCCATCAAATCCCTTGCTCAAGAGCAGGGTTTTGCCTGTCGGCATATACATCCCAGATTGTTCGTCGCGCGTGACATAGCCCTCGGATATCAGCGTTTCCAGCATACGGAGAACAGTTGAACGATGAAGTTTAGTCTCCTTGTGGAGCTGCTTTATCGACGCAAATTCAATTTCGTTGACGATCCGGAGCACAGTCAGTGCTCTGACGACCGATGTAACAGGGTCAAACGAGGCCATGGGTTCTCCAATCAGCGGACTTACGGCTGCGAAATTCCCGCACGCCAATGTTAACGCTTGCCAACGCAAAGCACCGAGCCTTTAGCAACTCGATTGCAATCTCTGGGGCAAGTTTTAAAACCATGAACAACATGTCTAGCTCACTCTTTTGGCGGGCGGAGTTTCAAGCCGCAATCCATTGAAAGATTTAATGACATAGCCCATTAACCTATATTTTTCTACAAAAAGCGACAAGCTAGGCATATTGAATTTGTTCAATAGATGAATAATTTTTTCACATATTGACATAATATTATGCCTGTGAAATGATCTTCGGGTAAACGAACGACAACTAAAAAGGGTGCAAAGGCTATTGGCTTAATTGCACTGAAAGGTGAGGTATAGTGGGTGAATCTAAAGGTGCCGAATCTCGCGCTTGTATCGTTGGCATTGGAGAAACAGACTATACACGCCGGGGCGGAATCTCTGACCGTAGTGAATTAGCCTTGGCATGCGCGGCTGTCGCCAATGCTGCGAAAGATGCCGGGCTTGACGTCAACGATATAGACGGTTTGTCCTCCTACGCGAACGATGAAAGCGTTCCCTGGCTGATGCAGGAATCTCTGGGATTACCCAAGCTGCGCTATGCGACGATGGCCTGGGGCGGCGGCGGTGGTGGTTGCTTCGCTGCCATTGCGCAAGCGGCGGCGGCAGTTGAATCCGGTGCGGCGAATTACGTTGCGGTTTTTCGCTCACTTTGCCAGGGGCAGAGAAAGCGCTTCGGGCAGGGATATGGCGTGCCGCATAGCCCGGGTTTTCTTGATCCATTCGGTATGTTCGCACCCCCCTTCATGCTGGCGCCGCTCGCCCAGCGGTACAAGCATGATTACGGCATTCGGGAAGAACAAGTGGCGGAGATCGCGTTGAGTGGGCGGGCCAATGCCGCGCGCAATCCGCGGGCCGTGTTCAAGGATCGTCCGCTCGATCTTGAGACTTATCTGAGCTCTCGAATGGTTGCCGATCCTTTGCGCCTTTATGATTGCTGTCAGGAAAATGATGGTGCCTGCGCCTTGGTCGTCACGACCGAGGAACGCGCGCGCGACCTATCGGGTCCGGTCGTGCGGATCCTGGCTGCGGGGCAGGGGGCGGAACCCGGTTGGGGGTCCGGCGGACTGGGATCGCATAACATGCCCGAGGAAGATTACAAGGCGGGTGGCGGACGGACTCTGGCCAACCGTTTGTATGCCAAGGCAGGTATTGGACCTGAGGATGTGGATACGGCTCAGATCTACGACCACTTCACCTATTTCGTCCTCATGAATCTTGAAAGTTTCGGGTTCTGTGGCCGGGGCGAGGCGGGAGCTTATGTTGCCGACGGCAATATTCGCTGGTCGACTGGAAAACTACCAATTAACACCTCGGGCGGGCATCTGTCTGAAGCCTATATTCATGGGCTTAATCTCGCGGTCGAGGGTGTTCGCCAGATACGCGGAACGTCAACGTCGCAGGTCGCCGACGCCGAGATTTGCCTGCTGGCCAACAGTTCTTCAGCGGCCATTTTGGGGAGAGTGTAATGAACAGATATTTGCCAACACCCTCGCCAAATCCGCCAATGGATGCCGTTCCTTTTTGGGATTGGTGCCGCAAGCGCGAATTGCGGTTTCAACAATGCGGTGCCTGTGGGCGGCATCGCCATCCTCCCGCACCGGTTTGCCGGTTCTGTGGCTCCGATCAGGTCAAATGGGACCCGGCGCCGGATGAAGCGGAGCTTTTCAGCTACACGATTGTACATAACGCCGTCACCGAGGCACTCAAATCATACGTTCCTTACAACATCGCCGTTGTTGGCTTTCCAAGCCTGCAGGTCCGGCTGATCAGCAACATTATCGACATGCCGCCTTCAAGCCTCCGGATTGGAATGCCGCTCCGGCTGACCTGGCAGGAATGCGACGATGGCACGCCGCTGCCCCTGTTTTTAGGAGAGAAGAGTTAATACATGAAACGAATATGTAGTCTGGGTATCCCGTTGGAAGATTTTACAATGGGTCACATCATGCGCCAGAAGGCGGAAAAAAACGGCGATAAAACCTATATGCGCTTTGAGGACCGCAAATATTCCTATAGGGAGTTTCACGAGATCAGCAACCGGCTGGGCCGCGCCCTTCTGGACCTTGGCGTCGAGGCGGGGCAGCATGTTGCCTTCATGATGGAGAACAAGCCGGAGCAGCTCCTGCTTTACTTTGCGCTTGCGAAGATCGGCGCAGTCAGTGTGCCGGTTAATTCAGCGGCAAAAGGTGAGTTGCTTGCCTATTATCTGACCCAGTCGGATTCGACAGTCCTGATTTCAGACAGCGGGCTTGTTGAACGTTTTCAGCTGGTTCAGGACCAGTGCGATGCCGTTCGCCACGTTATAATTCTGGATGAGCGGGGAGTGATTGATCCGGCAACGACACCACAGTTGAATGCCGAGGTTATTGACTATAACAGCTTATTGGATGCGTCGGCGGACGAACTTCCTGAAGACGTGGTCCGCAATCGCGATGTCGCCATGTTGCTTTATACCTCCGGAACTACTGGCCCATCGAAAGGCAACATGGTGCCCCACGGACGGATGATTGGCGGTGCCATCGACCATGTGGAATATTTCGGCTACGGCCCGGATGACGTTCTCTATACCTGCCTGCCGATGTTTCACGGCAATGCATTGAACACCTCCGCCATGCCAGCACTGATGGCTGACGCAACTTTGGTGATCTCCCGCCGCTTTTCGGCGAGCAAGTTCTGGAATGAAATCAGAAGTTATGGCGTGACTGCATTCAGCCTGTTAGGCGCGATGGTGAATATTCTCTGGGCGCAACCACCAAGCCCGCTGGATCGCGAGAACAAGGCGCGCCTGTGCATGATGGTGCCGGTACCCGATTTCGCCCGTGAGTTCGAGAAGCGTTTCGGCCTGAAAGTCACATCGGTCTACGCACTTTCCGATTATGGTTTCATTACATTCCTGAGCCCGGAGCATCCGAAGGAGAAGTGGAAATCCGCCGGAAAACCGCGAAGCGGCATGACTATTAGCATTATGGATGATGATGACAACGCTTTACCGGCAGGGACACCAGGAGAGATATGTGTGCGTTGTGACGTACCGTGGATTACTGCGCGAGGCTACTACAAGATGCCCCAGGCGACCGTCGATGCGAACCGCAATCAGTGGTTCCATACCGGTGACCGCGGCTATCTCGATGAAGACGGTTATATCTACTTTGTCGATCGCAAGAAGGATGCCATCCGTCGCCGTGGTGAGAATATCTCATCTTATGAAGTTGAACAGATCGTCCTCGGCCATCCTGCGGTAGAGGATGTGGCCGCCTACGCGGTGAATTCGGAAATGAGCGAGGATGAAGTCATGGTCAGCGTTACCTGCAAGGAAGGAAAGACGCTGGATCCTGCCGATCTCGTTCGCTACTGCGCCGACAATATGGCCTACTTCATGGTGCCGCGTTTCGTCGAAATCGTTACGGAGTTGCCCAGGACAATGACGGAAAAAATCGAGAAATACAAACTGAAACAAAGTGCTCAGGGGCGTCTGAACGAAATCTGGGATCGCGAGGCGGAAGGCATTGTTGTTAACCGCCATACGAACTAGCCGATAGACGCAGATAGGGAATAAAAATAGGGGAAGTCAGGGCCACACCATGGAAAGATTGCGCGACGTAGAAATTCCAACTGAAAACCGTACGTTGGGAAATATCCTGTGCCATAAGGCGGAGAAAAATGGCGAGCGGATTTTCCTGCGCTTTCTGGACCGCAGTTACTCCTATAAGGCCTTTCATGAAATCAGCAACCGCCTTGCTCATTCGCTCGCCGATCTCGGGATCGAGAAGGGCCAGCATGTTGCCTTCATGATGGATAACAAACCCGAGCTTCTCCTGCTTTACTTCGCGCTTGCAAAGATCGGGGCGGTCAGCGTGCCGGTTAATACAGCGGCGAAAGGTGAGCTGCTTGCCTATTACCTGACCCAGTCTGATTGCACGGCCCTGATTGCCGATAGCGGTCTCGTGGAACGGTTCGTGATCGCGCAGGATCAGTGCACTATCAACAAGGTCATTGTCGTTGATGACGGCAGGCCCCTGGCAAACGAAATAAAGTCTTCAATCAGTACCGGGATCATCGAGTATAACAGCCTGCTTGGTGGATCGGATGAAGATCTTCCCGGAGATATCGTCCGCAACCGCGACCTTGCCTTCCTGCTTTATACTTCAGGCACGACAGGTCCGTCCAAGGGTAATATGGAACCACATGAGATGATGGTGTCGGGCGCGATAGATTACGCAGAATATTTCGGATATCAGCCAGAGGATGTTCTTTATACCTGCTTGCCATTGTTTCATGGCAACGCGCTTAATACCTGCGCACTGCCGGCAATGATGGCTGATGCGACACTTGTTGTCTCTCCACGCTTCTCCGCCCGCGCCTTCTGGCAGGAAGTGCGGGACTATGGTGTTACTCAGTTCAATTTACTGGGCGCGATGGCCAATATTCTCTGGGCGCAACCGAAGAGCCCGCTGGACAGTGAAAACAAGGCGCGAATGTGCATGATGGTGCCGGTACCGGATTTTGCCCGTGAGTTTGAGGAGCGCTATGGGCTGAAAATCACCTCTGTCTATGCGTTGACGGATTTTGGTGGCGCAACCTTCTTGGGGCCAAAACATCCACCGGAAAAATGGAAATCCGCGGGCCAGGTTCGTGAGAACATGACCGTTGCCATCATGGATGACGACGACCGGCTTCAACCAGCGGGTACGCCGGGTGAGATATGCTTGCGTTGTGACGTGCCCTGGATGACGGCGCAGGGTTACTACAAGAAGCCCGAAGCGACGGCCGAGGCGCGGCGTAATTTATGGTTCCATACAGGGGATCGCGGCTATCTCGATAAAGACGGCTTTCTCTATTTCGTCGACCGGAAGAAGGATGCCATCCGGCGGCGGGGGGAGAATATCTCCTCCTATGAGGTGGAGCAGATCATTCTTGGCCACCTCGCGGTGGAGGATGTCGCGGCCTATGCCGTCAGCTCAGAAATGAGTGAAGATGAAGTCATGGTCAGTGTTGAATGCAAGAAGGGCCGCGATCTCAGTCATGAAGAGTTGATCCGTCATTGCGCCTCCAACATGGCTTACTTTATGGTGCCCCGTTATGTGGAGTTCGTCCCCGCCCTGCCAAGGACAATGACTGAAAAGGTCGAGAAATATAAACTCAAGCAAAGTGCGCAGGAACGGCTTGATAATATCTGGGACAGGGAAGCCGCCGGGATCGTGGTCAATCGCCATACAAACTGACCTGCACAGCCTCGTCGACTGTCATGCCGATTGTCGGAGTGAGATACAGCACCATGATAGAGAGACATGTTGAAAACGGGCGCATGCGCATCGTCATCGAGCGAGGAGTTCAAGTCCTTGACCCGGAACTTTATCGACAAGGGCTGATGCCGTCTCCACAAAAATCGGTAACTTTGGAGCAGAAACAACAAGACGATGAAAGGGTAAAACATGAAAGCCTTGTTGATAGGAGGTACCGGCCCGACCGGTCGATATCTCATAAATGGTCTTCTTGAACGCGGTTATGAAGTCGCCATGCTCAACCGTGGAGGTCGGGATGACAGCCATATTCCAGCTGAGGTCGAGCGAATCAAGGCGGATCCGCATTTTAAGGAATCGCTTGCTTCGACCCTGGAGGGGCGGCGATTCGATGTAGTTATCGGCGCCTATGGCCGGATAAAAATCGTCTCCGATGTTTTGGCGCCCTTGACCAGACGTCTGATCACAATCGGTGGCATGGCGATTTTTCGTGGTTTTGCAGATCCCAAATCCGTCTTTCCGACCGGCTGTACCGTTCCGCTCGGCGAGACAACGCCGTTGCTGCGATCGCCCGAGGATCATGTCTTCGGCTACAAGATGCTCGACGCCGAGCGGCATGTCATGTCGCATCACGGAAAGGACTGCAATGTCAGCCACTTCCGCTATCCGCTGATTTACGGTGCGGGACAGGTTATGCCCATTCGTTTCTGGTGGTTTATCCAACGCGCCCTCGACAAGCGCAAGCGCGTGGCGATGCCGGACGGAGGGCTGACGATTATCAGCAACGGATATGCGGAAAACATGGCCCATGCCGTCCTTCTGGGCGTCGACAAACCGGAGGCGGCCGCGGGTAAGGTTTATAACTGCGCCGATCAGCGCCAGTTTACGCTCGCTCAGCTTGGAGAGGTACTCTTTGAGGCAATGGGGGAAAAGCTAGAGATCGTTTCAATCCCCGATGCCGTGGCGTCCCACGCTCGGGTCTTGCAAGTGTTCAATGATGAAGATTTTCATCGGATGTTCGATATTTTCCCGCTTCAGCGTGATCTGGGTTATCGGGATGTCGTGGATCCGATCGACGGATCGCGTCAGACTGTCCGCTGGTATCAGGAAAATCCACCCGCAGACAGTCTGGCCGAGGAGGTGCGCGCGCAATACGCCATTGAGGATGCCCTGATCACCCTTCAGGATGAGGCGCTTGAGAAGATGGCGAGGCTGGACCATAACGAACCTGAATATTTTCATGGGTATGCACATCCCAAGAAAATGGGGGAGACGCGCGACCATCGCGGCCGTTAACGTCCTTCAAGCGTCGAGCTTTGTTTCTTGATGGCCATTTGCTCGTCGACTAGCTTCCGTGCATGACAAAGCAGAACCCCTTCCGGTATTTCAAAACATCTCCTAAAATCATCCACATGGCGGTGATGATGTATGTAAGGTTTCCACTTTCGCTTCGTAACGTTGAAGATCTATTCCACGAACGTGGCATCGATATTTGTCATGAAACACTCTGCTATTGGTGGAACAGGGTTGGGTAGATGTTTGCTAGGGAGATCCGGAAGAGACGGATCCATCCTTCCCATAATCATTCAAACTGGCGATGGCATCTTGATGAGGTCATTGTGAAAATCAATGGCGAAACACATTATCTGAGGCGTGCCGTCGACCACGAAGGAGAAGTTCTGGAAGCCTTTGTTTTCAAGCGACGCGGCCGCAAAGCAGCAATGGTTTGCCTTAAGAAACTTATGAATAGTAACAGATAGATTACGTTCATATCGTGCTACGCTGAAGATAGTTGGACGTGAGGCATCACAAGAAACAGGCCGTTGATTGAACAATCGCTGTGAAAACTCACATATACCTTTCCGGGGAAGAAAGCGGGCTATGCTGAAATTCAGGCAACTGCGAAGTTTGCAGAAATTCGTTTCTATTCAAGCATCAGTCCATAGCCACTTCAACCATGAACGCCACGTAAACAATCGAGAAACATTCAAGCTTCAAAGAAATGCGGAGCTGGCCGAGTGGCAACAACTTAGCTCATTATAATAGTGGTACCTTATTGGTAATTGAGACGAGATCGCATTCGTGCGACAGCACCTACTGTCAAATTATCGGTGTTTTTTCGCGACAACGTTAATGTGACTATGCTCATCAAAGGGTCTCTCGCTGAATAGCGCTGTGTCGATCACGTCCTTCAAATGACGATCATCCCAACTTTTGGGTCCTGACGCCGCCGCAGGGTTTTCCGGTCGGGTCACTAGGCGCCACGGGCGCCCTGAAATCTTTTCAAGCCGGGGAGAAAGCCATTGGAAATATCCCATATTTTCAGGCTCCTCCTGAGCCCAGACCAGGTCGGCGTCCGGGTAACGCGCAAGTATCGTTTGAAGTGCTGCATCGGGAAAAGGATAGAACTGTTCGAGCCGCAGCAATGTGGCGTCACTGTCCTCGGCCTCAAGCAGAACCGCAAGTTTTCCGGTGGACATGACGACCCGCTTTACGTCACCTTTGCGATGAATGACGGGTACAAATTCCGCGGAGAACTCTGACAGGGCAGACTTGGCCGCGGGATGGCGGAGCAGGGCTTTGGGCGCGAGGACAACCAGCGGCTTGCGCCATTCGGCCACAACCTGCCGTCTTAGGGCATGAAAGAAATTTGCAGGAGTCGAAGGATTGATGACCTGAATATTGCCGCGTGCGCAAGCCATCAATAGCCGCTCTGGATGGGCCGTCGCGTGATCCGGGCCACCCCCGTCAATTCCGTGCGGGAGCAGCATGACCAAATTGCTTTCCAGTAGCCAGCGGTCTTCACCACAAATGATGAATTGATCAAAGATCGGCTGGCAGACGTTCAGGAAATCCCCAAACTGTGCTTCCCAAATCGTGAGGCCGGCTGTTTTGCCGGTGCTGTAACCGTACTCAAAACCAAGCACCGCGGTTTCGATCAGAGGTGTGTTGTGAATCTGCAGTTGGGTGCCAATGCCGTCGAAAACGAAATGAACCGCGTCACTCTCATTGCAGTGGATATTCATATTCCGTTGGGAAAACGCGCCGCGCACCGTATCCTGTCCACCAAAACGGACCGCGCAGCCCTCAGCAGCGAGAGAGGCGATTGCCAAAGCTTCCGCCGTGGCCCAGTCAATACCCGTGTCGTTTTGGAGTGCGCTCCGACGTCGGGTCAAAAATTGTTCAATCTTTGGATGCGGCTTGATACCTTCGGGCAGCTTTGTAAGCCGCATTCCAAGATCGAGAAGCAGGCTGCCGGGAAGGCCCGTTTTGATCGGGGCACGCATACGTTCTGTGATATCTTTTCGCAATCCTACGGGAGCGGCGGGCACGTTTGGACGCCAGTTCCTTGCAAGAGCAAATGCTTTGTCGAGTTCCGACCCAAATTCGGTCAGGTCCGGCTCCAGCCGGTAGGCCTTAGCCAGCCGTTGTGATAGTGGCGCCATTTCGTTGATGCGTCGATACATGTGTGGTTGGGTGGACCTGGGCTCGTCAATCTCGTTATGGCCGCGCCGTCGGTAGCCGATACATTCTACCACCACATCAGCCTTGAAACGGTTTCGATAAGCGACGGCAGCTTTCGCAGCCCGGCACAGCGCTTCTGGGTCTTCACCGTTTACATGCAGGATGGGTGCTTCGACCAGCTTGCCGTAATCCGCGCAGCTACGCGAAGTGCGGGCATCATCCATGTCGGTTGTGAAGCCTATCTGGTTATTCAGAATCAGATGCACAGTGCCTTCCACAGTGAAGGCAGGCAGTTCTGAAAGTTGGAGCATTTCACCATTTACACCCTGCCCGGCAAAGGCGGCGTCTGTGTGCAAGACGATCGGCAGGATATTCCGACCGGCGTCCCTGGCGGCTCTCGCCCTGCCAAGGGCAACCGGCCCAACGATGGAGAGGTGCGAGGGATGCGGCGCAGCCCATACCTGCGGTCCCATCGGCGAGCGACCCTGCCATCCGAGATGATAAGGGCTATCCGAAGAAGCACCATAGTCGTCCGGAAATTCGGGCACGCCTTGCGCGTCGGCGATAACCTGCGCCAGTGGCTTTCCAAACAGGAGTGCCATTTGGGTCAAACGCCCGCGATGCATGCCCCCAATGAATACATCGGCTATTCCAGAACTCTGAGCGGAACGCAGCACTTCAGCCGTTAACACCAGATATCCTTCTGTGCCGGCAAGTCCAAAGGTCTTGGCGGCCGGCATCCGTTTGCCGCATGTTGCCTCGAAAAGTTCAGCCTGCGCGATCAGGTCAATGGACTGTTGAATTTTGATGGGCTCTGCTTCTGCTTCGGCCTGTCGCGCCAGCCAGTCGCGCCGTTCAGTGTTCTGGATGTGCCCGATTTCCCATCCGATTTTTCCGCAATAGGATTGCCGCAGGTGCTGTGCATCCTCGGGTAGAAAGCCATAATCACCCGGGGTAAGGTGAACCGGTTGTAGGCGCGGAGTCAAAGAGAGCGGGTCCAGATCCGCAGCTAGCCAACCCCAGCGGCGATACGCCTCCGCCATTGCCTCAAACGCTGCTCGGCGCGAGACGTTGTTCATCATCGCTTCGACAGCCGATGGATCGCCCGCGCTTAAAGCGGAACTGAAGTAAAGAGGCCTTCTTTCTGTCGTCATGTTATGCAGTCTTTTCATATAGCCAGCAGCGTTAAATAGCAAACGTAGCAGCATTTCGGGAATTGTCAGAAGAAAATTGCATGGCGCACTATTTGTCATTAACCTATCTTCTGTGAATGACAAATCAGAACGCATTGTCAGAGGAAAGTGGTTTTAACATAGGTAATTCCATAGTTACGCACGGCCGATGATAAATCCGTTTCACTATTTCAAAATTTCACTTGAGACTATTCGGCTGGCCGTGAATTCCCCTCTCATTATCTTGGGAAAGTCAGGCCATTCATTTCAACTGTTTCCATTGAAGGCGTAGCTTCTTTGAGCCATTTACGGGCAATTTTTTCCGATCCACGAGCAAGCGGCTTACCTCATAATCCTTATTGATCTTCACAATCAAAAGCTTGTTGAAATGGCCAGCTAGATTAATCTCAACAGTGTCCTGCTTTTTGAACGGGGTGATTGTTTTTACTTCAACAAAATCATTTCTTAAACGCGCATCTGAGCTTTGGGCGTAGTTTCGGTGAAGTTTTAATCCAAGTCTAATTGCGCCATATAATTCACCTATATCTCCAAACACATGGAGATGTTTGCCCGTGAGATGATGGTATTCCTCGGTGATAGATACCAATGACTGAAAAATTGGAACCAGTGCAAGATCTGAATCTGGATATTTGACATACCATTCCTTGTGTTGGATCTGGTTGTTGATATCCTCCCAACTAATCCATTCCCCGTCATCCCATATCGCATCCTCAGTTCCCGGCGTGTATCTTTCGCTTTATTAGCAATAACTAACAATTTTAATATTAAGTGATTACCTATTCGCTTCAGGAAGCGATCCAGTTTCAGAAAATCTCACGTTATTTTGCTTTGGCAATATTTGGTTAGCGGGGAGGGTGGAAACAGGTAAGCGTTCAATAGTGACACGGTTTTATGTGTTGACGGTGTATTGAGGCGTCCAGTTCCAGGGCAGGAGGTCATCGATCTGGTTTGAGGGGTATCCGTTGGTCATGCGGGTGAGGATATCTTTCAGGTAAGCATAGGGCTCGATGTTGTTGAGTTTGGCTGTTTCGATGAGTGAGCAGAGCATGGCCCAGCGCTGTCCGCCGCCGTCACTACCGGCGAACATGTGGTTCTTGCGGCCGAGAGCTACAGGGCGGATGGCGCGCTCCACGGGGTTGGTGTCCAGTTCAATGCAGCCATCGTCAAGGAACCGGCACAGTGCGTCCCAGCGCGTGAGGGTATAGCGAATGGCCTCGGCCAGGGTGCTTCTGGCAGCGACGCGATGCAGCGTTGCCTCCAGCCAGGGCTTCATGGCCGTGATCATCGGTGCGGCATGCTTTTGTCTTTCCCGCCATCGTTCATCCGGCGGCTTGTTGCGAATGTGCTTTTCGATGGCATAGAGGGCTGCGACCTGTTTCAGAACCTCGGCGGCAATGGGGGATTCAGTGGCCTGATGGACCTCATGGAACTTGCGCCTTGTATGGGCCTAGCAGGCCGCCAGATGAATGGTGCCTTTGGCGGTTAATTGCTCAAAGCCTGCATACCCATCGACATGAAGAACGCCCTTGAAGGATGTCAGATGGCTGGCTGGCCGCTCCGCCTTGCGATCAGGCGCGTAACAATAGATGGCGGCGGGTGGATCAGTGCCGGCCCAGGGTCGCGGGTCCCGGACGTAAACCCATAATCGCCCGGTTTTAGTGCGCCCGCGCCCCGGGTCAAGAACCGGGATCGGTGTGTCATCCGCAAACAGATGGGATGAGGCCAGAAGATGATGATGCAGCCGGTCGTACAAGGGCTCGAACCACCAGCAGGCGCCGCCTGCCCAGTTGGCGAGGGTGGAGCGATTTAGATCAATGCCATGGCGGGCAAAGATCTGGGACTGGCGATAGAGAGGTGTATGATCGCAATATTTGCTGACCAGGACCTGGGCCATGAGGGCCGGTGTGGCCAGACCCTTTGCAAAATGGGGCGTTCCGGAGAGGGGGACTGGTGGATACGACCACAACTCCGACACCCATACTTCGGGCGGCGGATCCGCATCACCCGGAACTGGGCCGGCACCCAGTCGAGCATCTCGCTGACCGTCTCGCCCGCGGGATGAAGCGTCCCGCCACAACCGGGACAAGCGGTATGTTCAGGATCCAGGACAACCTCCGTGCGCGGCAGATGATCGGGCAATCCCTTCGGTGATGGATCCTGACTCCTCCCGGGGGCTGGCAGAACCGGTATCTGGCGGGCAACTTCGGTGCGGGCGATATCCTGTTCCAGGTCTTCCAAAGCCAGATCCAGCTGGTCTGGATCGAGCCGTTCCGAACGGCGACCGTATTGTGCCCGTTGCAGCTGTTTGATGATCTGGCGGAGGCGGTTAATCTCCTCATCCCGGTGGGTCATCACACTCGCCATGTCGAGGACAAGACGTTGCAGAAGGGCCGTCTCAGAGGGTAGGTTGTTCAGATCGATTTGCATGTCTGATTATACATCAGAACACCCTGTAAATGAACGATAAAACAATCTGTCAGACCTTATTATCCAGCCTTTTCCGGCCGCCATACACGCTCCGGCGCGCGCCAGTCGATCCCCTCGACCAGCATCGACAGTTGGGCAGAACTCAACACTATCTTGCCGCCGGGGTCATCGATTTGTGGCCATATGAACCCACCCTGGTCGAGGCGCTTTGTGAACAGGCACAGGCCATTGCCATCCCAGTAGATAATCTTGATCAGATTGGCCTTGCGGCCGCGAAAGGCAAACAGATGTCCCGAGAACGGATCCTCGGCCAGCACGCCCTGGACCAGCATGGCGAGACCGTCGAGGCCTTTTCTCATGTCGGTAACACCTACAGCAATATGAACCCGGACGCCTGAAGGGAGCATCATCATGACACGGCTCCTTCCAGAAGGGTCACGAGACTGCGCACGGTCTCCGGATCCACGTCAGCGGCAAAGCGGACCCGGCGCCCGCCGACAAGCTCCACCTCGATCCCCGGAGCGGACCGTTCGACGATGACCGGTGCTGGCGTTGGTTCGGGGGAGAGAAAGGGGAATGTGGCCGACGCATCACTGACCGTGACGGGCAGGAAGGTCGTTTCCGGCTGTTGCGATGAAGACGAGTCCTGTTTCCATTTGAACAGCAGGCGGGGTGCAATCCCATACCGTCGGGCAATCCCAGATACCGAGTTTCCCGGCCGGCAGGTCTCCTCTATGATACGCTTCTTGTCCGCCTCGTTGAAATTTCGGCGTGGTTCCGGAACCGTTGTTCGGCCGGAGGGGATGTAGCCTGGCGAGACCGGACCAGTTTCCCTGTTAATCATATGCTCAGTCATATGATTAAGGCCCCCGCCGCGCCGCCAGAGCAACTTGCCCTTGGGCACCGACCCGTCATCGCCAAGCGTCGCCCGCCAGTTCCCGAACCGCTTCAACGGCAGGCCGTGACGCTCGCAATATTCCCGCTGGTTCAGCATGCCCCGTTGCCAGGCCTCAAGGTGAGAGCGCCAGAACGCCTCGAGTTCCGCCGACTTTTGTGAACTAACCCTTGCCATGTCATCTCCTCCTTCACGATAAAAACCGTCAGGAGAAAAGCGCATTTAGCCACCAACAAACAAGTGTGTCACAAATGGACGCTTACAAATTACCCTGTCTGCAACAATTACTTCCCTGATCTGAAAACAATTTTCCCTGTTATTGATGTTTAGAAATGTAAGAAAAAATGCTTTTAAAATATATGGTTGCCAGAAATGTAAGGTAAAAATTGGGCTAGATTACTCAATAATCCCTGTATTTTCCCTGTTTAACAGGGAAAATGGCGGAGATGGGTTCGCATGAGACTGCTTCCTCCGCCATTTATAATATAAAAATGCAATGAAAACAATATTTTGACAAATAGTATTGATGCATAGTCCCCCAATCCGTCCCCCAAAATAGTAGAGAAATAATAGATTAGCATCGCATGCCACTGTTAGTGTTTTTCAGAAATTTGCCAACCATTATGAAAATCAATAATAATATGTTCCACTAATATAGACTGGTGGAAAGCATTTGGACAGAAACTCATTAGAGTATCCAAGAAAGACTAAGCTGGAACAAACGGAAGTCATTTGCCCAGAAGGATTGTGGGTACCGCAAGCTGGCATTCGGTTGCTTCAGAAGGAGAACCCGGAAGGATGGGGGAAGCTCTATGAAACAGATGCTGCCCGCTGTCTGATAAATTTTCTTCTAGTAACTCCAGAAATGGAGGCATTCTCAATAGATAGTTATTTCGGCAAAAAGAAACCCATTAGTCGAGATTATTTGAGAAGCAGCGATGCAGTTCCAGATTTTGTGAGGGGATTTAAATCAGCTGATGACTATAACAGACGAACAGCCGGTAAGTATTTTTTTCTGAATAAGTTACAATTTGAAGATTTTCTTGTAGATAAGCCATTTGCTAAGCAAGCCGAAATTCCGACATCAGTAAACTTTGATCTGTCTTATACTCCACCTTACATTGAGTTTATGCTCACTGCAGCAAAAGAATTGAATTTGTCTGCCGAAATACGCATTAACAAGAGAGAGGTTACACGTTGGCTAGAAGAAAACTGGCCAATAGAACTGGGGAGAAAATCCGATAGAATGATCCAGTACATGGCGACTTTTCTGCGCCGTCCAGAGGATCTTAAGGGTGGCAATACTCCCTGGAATTAGCCAAAATGGTTTGAAGAGTGTCACCCATTAACACGTTGAAATAGCTCACCGAAATATAAGGGTGTCACCCTTGATTTCGACGTTAACGAAACCCTTCCAACGTTCATCACCTCAAAAAAACATGATTGGATTGCTTCAGTTTTTATTAAGCGAGAGTAGTTCAATATGTACAATTCCATTTTACCCGAGGTCGGCTTTGTGCGCCTTCCCGATGTTCTGAAAGTTTACCCCGTTAGCCGGTCCCATTGGTGGGCAGGCGTGAAAGAGGGGCGATACCCGAAGCCGGTGAAGCTTGGTCCGAAGATCACCGCCTGGCGCGTTGATGATATCCGCGATTTGATCGCCTCTAGTGACGGGTAACGCATCATGCGGAAGCAAATCTATAACCTGAGCCGGATTAGGAAAAACTACACCTACGCGGTTTATGAAATCGCGAAGCTATATGACATTTCCCCTGATACCGTTTTTCGGTGGATCAGCCGGGAAGGATTGAAGCGTATTCCCGGAACCAAAAAGTACTTTGTCCATAGCAGCGATTTACGGCGCTTCCTCGAGCAGAAGAACGCTCGTAACAAACAGCCGTGCGCGCAAGGCGAAATATATTGCTGCAAATGCCGGAAGCCGAGGAATCCGAAGAGTGACTCCCTGAAGGCCCGTCGGATGCCAAATAGCTCCATCAAAATTTTTGGTCGCTGTGACATCTGCAATACGGACTTACACACCTATGTGAGCGGCAAGAAATGGTCAGAATCGCATCCATTCCACCCTGACAGGAACGCACCCATCGAACCACCTAGTGGAGAGCAGGGGACGCCCCGTAAATGTCAAACATGGAAGGAGGCCGGATGATGGCTGAATATAACCCTAATAACGAGATCGCGAAGAAGCAATATGAAGAGGCTTTGCTGCATGGCAAATACCGCGATCCGAAGACGGTGAAAGCTGTCTGGAACAGCATCAACAGCTTTGAAGCCTTTACTGGTCACATCGACTTTAAAGACGTTTCGACGGAACATGTGAAGGCGTTTAAGGAGTCACTGGAGCATGAGAAAAATAGCGCTGGGGAACTGTTGAGCCTATCGACGATCCGGTCCACACTCGGGAACCTGAGAGAACTTTTTGAATGGCTTGCAACGCATCCCAAATTTATCAAGAAAGTTGACGGGAGGATTACCCAGTATTTCCGCTTATCGAATAATGCCAACCGGGCAGCGCGGGCCTCAAAAGAGAAAACACCACCTACGCTGGAGGAACTTGAAACAACGCTTAAAGCTATGCCAAGCAAAACCGACATCGAGAAACGGGACCGGGCCATGTTTGCCTTTGTGATCCTCACCTGCATTCGGGATGATGCGTTGGTCTCTCTCAAGCGGAAGGATGTTGATGCGGACAGGCGAATTATCTGGCAGGACCCGAGGCATGTCAGGACAAAACGCCGCAAGGGCATTCTGACGAAGTTTCTCGGGAAACCGCTCCCGCTGGCGGAAGAGATTGTCATGGACTGGCTGAAACATCTGGATGAGGTCTTTGATATAAAACCTAATGACCCTCTGTTTCCAAAGACACTGACGCGAAACAATCCCGAAACCATGGCATTCGAGGTGCAAGGCTTGTCGCGGGAGCATTATGCAAATTCAGGGCAGGTGCGCGATATATTCAGGGCCGCGTTCAAGGCCGTTGGATTGGGTTACTACAATCCGCATCTGTTCCGGAATACCATTGTCAAATGGGCTCTCAAAAACATGTCGCAGTTCGAGTTCATGGCATTGAGTCAGAATATAGGCCATGAGCATGTCATGACGACCTATAACCCATATGGCAAGTTGTCTGCGGATGAGCAGATAGAAGCGATTGAAAAGATAGGCGCAAAAATGCCTGAGCTTCAAGATGTCTCCATAGATGAATTGGTAGCTGAAATTGTTAGACGGGGGAAAAAGTGAATTGTCTGAAGACTATTACACATTGATATCGTTTTTATATCGAAAATAACGTCACGATAAATGTTGACGGGGATCATTGCACTTTCCAATTCATCGCAGCGGCTTATTTTTCTGCAGCTAAGTGTTTTAATCTCAACAATATGTCATCTTTTTTTAACCGCTCAATTTGTTTTCTTTTTTCATTGCTTCGCTCATTTTTCGTTCCTCCCTTTAAGTTAGCAAGCGACTCTGCGACATCCGGCGCTAATTTATCATATTGCTCCTTCGGCAATTTTTCGTATCGCCTTAGGTCAGCTATCTTCCAAATCATTGCTTGGAGCAAATAAGGGCTATCTTTTAATTCTGTCAATACTGTTTTGAGGGCTGACTGCGAAGCAGAGAGTCGAAGATCACTAATAAGTCCCGCACGAAAAAATTCGTATATCAAGGGATTTTCCTGTTCGCTTAAAGTGGGTTCTGTCAACTGCTTTTCTAGTTTCTCTGTCCCTAAGTTCGCCAATATTAGACTAGATACACCTTTTGGCATATTGAGAGCAATTATTCGAGACAGTTCGTCTTCAGAAATCCCGTGCGGAGCGGTAACTTCATACAGAACACCATTAATTCGGACCCGGCGTTCCCTCGCTATTGATGACGCAACTTGAAGAGATGTATGTAAAAAGTAGCTCCACCCTCGCCAAATTTTATTCAAATGTCGTCGTTTCTCGCCATCATCAATGAGCTCCATGTTTTTAAGAATTCCGGAATACAACATGAGGGCAACAATGAATTTTTGACCCGGCTTAACAATTTCTGGCCGAAACACCTCCTGCCTGTTCTCAACATCACGCGGGATGTTTGCCTCCAACTCTTCGTCACGCTCTAATTCAGTTAATGGTTCGCTCAATAGTTGATCCGACAATCGTTGAACAGACGAACTACCTTTTTCCTTATTTGGCAACTTCAATTTAGTGATAGCGTGAAGATCAACCTTTCCAATATCTATTTCCAATTTTTCCAAGATTAAATCAAACCGCTCTTCAATATCGTTGATTAGTGCTAGATCTTTCCTCAATTTTCCAGCGTAATATTGTATCTCGTTGGTAAAACTCAAATAACGTTCATCATCAATCACCCATTCTCTGAAATCCGGATCTGTCAACATTTGTAACGAAATAAAATATTCCAACACAGCTCGATAACGAAAACACAACCTATTATCAGGCTTGGGAATTAATATCCTTGCTGCGAAAAACTCTTCTATCAACTTCGTAAGATCGGCTTTGAGACCTAATCGTTTAATATAAGCGCCAATTACTTCGCGTAAGGCTTCTGCTTCGACAATGTAGAGATTTTCCTTTGCCATCCAAGCAGCCACGTGTGCTAAAAGATCCGTCTTATTTCTATAATCGAAAGTTTCGCGTTGGCTTTGCTCGATAGAGCCTTTCTTAAGAGAAATATCAACGAACTGTTCAATCAACACAGATCGATTGATTGCCCGAAATCCGCGGAATTCTTCAAATATTACCATAAGGATGCTGCCGTTGGCGGCAGTAAATGGTAAATTGATCTGTTCAATTTCAAATTGAATTCTATCAAGAACGGAATCAATATCGCCACCTCCATTATACTTTGTAACAAGCTGCCGCATTTGATTGCGCTTTAAAGGGCATATCTCAACAAAATCAAAATGAACTGGCATTTCAGGCACTGCATGCGCGCCCACGGGAGTCGAAGAGTTTTTCAAAGATGAGAATATATAGCGAACCTTTGGGTATTTTGATACGAACTCCCGTAGTATTCTCATACGCTTAGTGTCTGAAAAATTCACATCATCGAAAATGAAACATGCATGACCTAATTTAATAAGAGATTCGACATCAAATTCTTTCGTTGATGTTGGGAATCGACCTTTGCTTATCTGTAGTATTTTGTGATAATTATTTTTGATTTCTTCAAAATCAATAAAAATGGGAAACCTAGGAAATCTAATCTTCATGGCGTCACAAAGCATACGTTCCCGAAGCTCTAGCAAAATGGTAGTTCGCCCATGTTCCGCAAGAGAAAAGATAACAACATTATTGTCTCCATTTACTAAACTCTCAAACTCAACTTCCTTTTCTTCAGGTGCAGAATCTTGATCTTTAGTGTCAGCTTGCAATGACATGCTTACAAAGGGTGGCGTAACAAACATTTCATGAATATTTCGCGCGCCAGCATCGGTTAATCCTGGTTCTTCCTTTAGGGCACAATAACAATCGTCGACGAGAAATTTACGAAACGTCTGTTCATCGACTGGCGAGACTATGCTGCGCCAAAACTCACGTGCTGCTTGAGAAGAGTAAAATAGGCCATTTTCGACTATATCAACGGCATTATCGAAGGCTGAACGATCATTAAAAAACGTGCGCAAATGCGCCATAGATGATTTCGTTGATGAGTCAACACAGATCAATGAATAACCAATATAAGATCCTTTTCGAGCCGTGAACACGGCACCGGCCTGATTAGAAAAAAGTTCTCCTTCAAAGCTAACTAGATTTTGTGATAATGGATCATGCATGTGGCCAAATAAATGCATGTCACTATGTTCTTGTATTGCTTTTCGTAGAAATCGCTCACCATTTTCGCTGAGCATTTTCAAGGGATGATGTGTAGCAAAAATCTTATATGAATCTTTAGTTAAAAAGGAAAGCGCATCGCGGACTGCATATTCAGGAACAATTAGTTTTCCTTGATCTTCGCCTAGTGACATTAAACCAGCTGATGAAAGAATGGCCGTATTGAAGACTACAATATCTACATTAATTGCCGGAATATTGTAAACTGTAACAAAGGTATTTCTATATGTCTTCGTGTTATCACTTAGATATTGTTCTAGCTCGTTAAACTGAGCGAACTTACTGTTTGCAATTTCCTCAAATTTATTATTTTCATAGAGATCATTTAATTGATCCATATCATTGGCAAGATTACGCCAAGTTTTGTGTTCATCTGTTTCGGCGCTCACCACTTTTCGGGCGGCATCATGATTTCCGGGTACAATGTAAATGCGTTCTTCAGCACACCCAGTTGCTTTTGCTACTTTGTCTATAAATAGGTCAAATGCGTCTTCGTGACTATCTTCGCCTGCAGCATTAACCAAATCTCCAGTAAATACTACTATATCAGGGCGTTTATGGCCAACGCACAACCTTTCCAAGTCTGCCGTCATAGCTTCGATAACAATTCCTTGCTCACGATATTTTCGTTTTGAATAATGTAAGTCGCTGACGTGAAGTATTGAAATTGTTGAACTATCTGGCATGGGTTATTAGATCTCCAAAATCGAGATTGCTGAGTTTATCAAACATTTAGTCTAAAACTTACTAATAGTAGCTTTATTTATCCTGATAATTCAGCTTACAAGGGTCAATGGTTGCACGCAATACCTCAAACATTTGAATTTTTTAGCTAAGAAATACAATTTTTGAAAAAATATGATGACCCTGTAAATGTATGAATTTGATGTGTTGTCATTTCTGTTGGTCTTCGCCAAATCAATTTCAGCAATTTTGCAAAATTTCAAAAGAGAGTGGTTTAAGGGCTCATCGAAGTTTGTTAAAGGTGGAAGAAGATGATAGTGCGTAAAAAGGATTAGATTTGATAAATTGAACGGAGAAGACTGCTAAAGATATAGGCCATGCGACCCTCAAACATTATGACACCACTTAATTTATTTTTTGTAGTTTAGAATCAAAATCTCCGCGTCAGCCAGTGAGTTGTCTATATAGTTACACCAAGCCTGCATCATTTTCCTGCGCTTTTCAAACAGGTCTCCTCGCCTATATGCTGCTTCAACCTTGTTTTCGATGACATGCGCAAGAGCCATTTCCGCGACGTCGCGGGGGAAGCTTGAAACCTCGCCGGACCAGTCCCGGAAGCTTGAGCGGAAGCCATGCGGCACGGCATCGCCGCGCGATCCGTTCACCCCGTACCCCATGCCACGCATAAGCTGAAGCAGCGCCATATTGGAGAGCGGTTTGCCATAACGCGCGCCGGAAAATAGATATGGGTTTCCGTCAAGTCGGGGAAGCGCATTTAAATCTGTTAGCATGACTTCGGTAAGAGGCACTCTGTGCTCCCGCCTGGTTTTCATCCGCTCAGGCGGTATCTTCCATACGGCATTCTCCAGATCAATCTCTGACCATTGTGCTTTTAACACTTCACTGGTGCGCGTAGCAGTCAGGATAAGGAAGCGAAGCGCCGAAGCTGAAACGCTCCCATTTTTTTTAAGTTCCTCCATAAAGGCCGGAACTTCTGTATAAGACATCGCCGGATGGTGTTTAACGGTTCTTAGCTTTGAAGGCTTTGGTAGCAACATATCCAAGTGACCTCTCCAGCGGGCCGGGTTAACTCTGTTCCGGTATTTATGGGCTGCGGCAAAATCGAGAATATTTTCGATGCGCCCCTGAACCCGTTTGGCGGTCTCTGTCTTTGTAGCCCATATTGGTTTGAGAATTTCCAGTATATCCTTGGTCTCGATAGAATCCACCAATTTTGAGCCGATCACAGGCCTTGCATAGGTCTTAAGAGTGCTAACCCATTGGCGGGCATGTTTGGCATTTTTCCATCCCCGTCGATGGGAGCGAATAAAACGGGCTGCACAAATCGTAAAGGTTGGTATGGCTTCTAGTTCAATGCGACGGGCTTCTATGGGATCAATATTCTCAGAGGCCTGCTGACGGTACTCAGAGGCCTTTGCGCGGGCATCTGCAAGACCAACGTCAGGATAGCTCCCTAGGCCCATCTCTCGGCGTTTGCCGTTGAGAGTGAAGCGTAACACCCATTTCTTGGATCCAGAGTTCGAAACCACAAGGCGCAATCCTCCACCATCCTCATATTTACCTGACCCCGCTGTTGCGACTTTGCGCGGGGTGAGCCTGTGTATTGCCATGTTATATCCTTCCAAAGATGCCAAGAAGGGATTTTGGTCCCCCAATTAGTCCCCCAATTATTCTGGATTATAGAATATGCCTTTGGACTTCTTAGGTCAAATACTGTTGAAAAATATGGATTATTTAGTCTATATGGGATGGGTAAGAATGATATATTGGCGGACCCTCACTCCGCCACTATCCCGGTTTTCGACATTCCCTGAAGTTCCCAGAAGTTCTGTATCTCCTTTGTTATTAAAGAAATTTTATAACAATCCTGTTTTCTCATGTTGGCTTTGTCAGAAGAAAATTTCTTGATGGTCATTTGCTCGTCGACTAGCCTCCGAGCACGACAAAAAAGAACCTCTTTCGCTATTTCAAAACCTCACCTGAGATCATCCGCCTTACGGTGATGATGTATGTTCGGTTTCCCCTTTCTCTTCGCAATGTTGAAGGCCTTCTTCATGAACGGGTATCGATATCTGTCATGAAACAGTTCGCTATTGGTGGAACAAGTTTGGCTTAATGTTCGCTAGTGAGATCCGGAAGAAACGACTTCACCCTTCCCGGCATCATTCAAACTGGAAATGGCATCTCGATGAGGTCTTTATGAAGATAAATGGAGAGACACATTAACCTTTGGCGGGCTGTTGATCACGAAGGAGAGATTCTGGAATCTTTTGTTTCCAAACGTCGCGACCGCAAGGCTGCTCTGGTATTTCTCAAGAAACTTATGAAACGGTATGGACGCCCGCATAAAATAGTAACGGACAGATTACGGTCCTATCGCGCCGCCACGAAGACGATCGGAAATGCCGAGGCTCAAGAGGTTGGACGTCGAAAGAACAATCGCAGTGAAAACCCTATCTCCCATTCCGACGAAGAGAGCAGGCGATGTTGAAATTCAGGCGGTTGCGAAGTCTGCAAAAATTTGTTTCCATTCACGCATCCGTCCACAATCACTTCAACCATGAGCGCCACGTAAACAACAGAGAAACATTCAAGCTTCAAAGAGCCACCGCACTGGCTGAGTGGCACCACCTGCGCGAGGCGAAAAGAGAGAATTGTCCTTGATTTATAGATACCGACGTAATTCGTGAAGCAGGTAAATCACGAGCGGGACATTCCTGGCATTCCGCCTGGCAGGCGACCTTACAAAAAGAATCTCTACACTCAGGACATCGTAAATGTTTCATGGTTGATTTTGATTGTTGAAGCTTTAATGCGTCTGAGGGGTAGTGATGATTCTATGGATGCGACACCAGGAATTTTTGTGAGCGTCGTTGCAAGAATTGTCTCATAGTCGGCCAAGCTAGGCGCGACTACGCGCAACAGATAATCTCTGTTTCCTGTCATTAACCAGCAATCGACAACTTCCGTACAACTTTGTATCGCTTCTTCAAAGGCAGTGAGTGCTTCATCTATTTGCCGCTCCAGTTTAACGGATACAAAAACTGAAATCGGTAGTCCAACTAAATTCTCGTCAACAATTGTTGTGTAGCGCTTAATTATTCCGCGGTCTTCGAGTTGACGTAACCTGCGAGAACAGGGAGATGAGCTGAGCCCAACCCGAGAGCCGAGTTCATAGATCGTCAGACGACTATCTTCCTGTAATTCATTCAGAATAGCACAATCAATTTTATCGATCTTTGATAAATTAGCAGATTTTCGCATATATGTTACCTTTATTAAAATAATATAGCGTAATTTAATTTAAATAAGAGATATTCGCAATGAAATCAGGTCGATTACGCGATATAGTTTATGTGAATTTACACATCGGAACAGGAAGATCGCGGTGAACAATAGTAACAATGAAGATATGCTGAATATTCTAAGGGATCTGGAAAGAAAGATCCTCTGGCTCTCCTGTTGGACGATAGATCAGGCAAACCGCGGTGATAAGGTAGATGGTGTGAAAGTTGGCGGGCATCAGGCGTCTTCTGCGTCGATGGTTTCGATCATGACGGCATTATATTTTGATGTGCTCCGGCCGGAAGATAGGGTTGCCGTGAAGCCGCATGCATCGCCAGTGTTTCATGCAATCCAGTATCTTATGGGAAATCAGACGCGGGAAAAGCTTCAGAATTTTAGAGGTTATGGTGGCGCGCAATCCTACCCCAGCCGAACGAAGGATGTAGATGATGTGGATTTCTCGACCGGGTCTGTTGGGCTTGGCGTTGCCATCACCGCCTTTTCCTCACTCATACAGGACTATATCAAGGCCAAAAGTTGGTCTCTGAAAGAGATGCCGGACGGACGGATGATTGCTCTTGTGGGGGATGCGGAACTTGATGAGGGGAATGTCTATGAATGTCTCCAGGAAGGATGGAAGCATAATCTTCGAAATACCTGGTGGATCATCGACTATAACCGTCAAAGTCTCGACGGTGTAGTTCGTGAGGGCTTATATGACCGGATTCAGCCTGTCTTTAAGGCTTTCGGCTGGGATGTCGTCACACTAAAATATGGTGCTTTGCAACGCGCCGCCTTTGAGGAGCTGGGCGGTGAAATATTGAAACACTGGATAGATAGTTGCCCTAACCAGCTCTATTCAGCTCTCTGTTATCAAGGTGGAGCGGCATGGCGCAAGAGGCTGATGGATGAAATTGGGGATCAAGGCAATGTGACGGCGCTTCTTGACAGGCGATCGGATGAAGAGCTTTCGGAATTGATGGGTAATCTCGGCGGTCATTGTCTTGAGACACTCCGCACGACTTTCAATGGTATCGACCATGATCGACCTGTTGCCTTTATTGCCTATACAGTGAAAGGGTGGGGGACACCGCTTGCTGGTCACAAGGACAATCATGCCGGGTTAATGAATGACGCTCAGATAACAGAACTTCGTTCGCAAATGAATGTTCGTTCCGGTCATGAGTGGGAACTTTTTGAGGGCCTTAATACCAGCGAAGCAAAGCTAAAAATGTTTTTGGGCAATGTGCCGTTTTTCGCAAAAGGACGCCGTCGGTATTCCGCTGCCCATATTGATGTCCCGACAGGTGTAATAGAGAACCCGACAGCGCAAGGCGCCACGAATTCAACACAGGCGGCGTTTGGCAAGATTCTGGATGATATATCAAAAACCAAAACGGATTTCGCCAGCCGTATTGTGACGACATCCCCGGACGTTACGGTCTCAACCAATCTTGGCCCATGGGTTAACCGGCGTCATCTTTTCGCACGGGATGAGCTTACCGATACGTTTCGTGAGGAGCGTATTCCCAGTACCCAGAAATGGCAGTTCAAGCCGGAAGGCCAGCATATGGAACTCGGGATCGCCGAGATGAATCTATTTCTCATGCTGGGCGCAGCCGGACTGTCACATTCGCTTTTCGGAGAGCGGTTGCTGCCTATCGGAACGCTTTATGATCCGTTTGTTTCCAGGGGGTTGGATGCACTGAATTATGCCTGCTATCAGGAAGCGCGATTTATGGTTGTGGGAACTCCGTCAGGGGTTTCTCTTGCGCCTGAGGGGGGCGCGCATCAGTCTATTGCGTCGCCACTTATCGGAATGTCTCAAGATGGACTTGTGAGCTTTGAGCCAGCGTTTACGGATGAACTTGCTATTATTATGGAATGGGCATTTGATTATATGCAGCGTGAAGGAAAGGGAACTCGAGATGAGCGTACCTGTCTTCATGATGAGGCGGGCGGTTCTGTCTACTTGCGCCTGTCCACCCGTCAGTTGGAGCAGCCTGCGAGAAAGGCTAATCCGCGCTTTGCGCAAGATGTCATTCATGGTGCCACATGGTTAAAGGAACCTGGTCCCAATGCAGAAATAGTGATCGCATATCAGGGAACCGTTGCGACTGAGGCAATAAAGGCCGCCGGTATCCTCGGTGGATTGCGACGTGATATCGGTGTGCTGGCAGTTACTTCTGCAGATCGGCTGAATGCAGGCTGGCAATCGGCGCTGAGAGCTCGTTCAAAAGGAATACAGCAAGCAACCAGCCATATTGAACGATTGCTGAACCCGCTACCAAATCATTGCCAGATTATCACGGTAATTGATGGTCATCCGGCCACATTGTCGTGGCTCGGCGGGGTCGGTGGACATAAGACGATAAGTCTCGGTGTTGAGAATTTCGGGCAGACGGGAACCGTCGCCGATCTTTACAGGCATTACGGGATCGACGCGAGGAGCATTGCCGAGATAGGAGCAAATCTGACAATCGGACGCTCCTTTTCCTACTCAAAAGCTGTCGGTTTTTAGAGAATATGGGAAAAGTTGCAGACAGGTGCGCTGCGAATGCGAGCATAAACTTCGATCTGGATATCCTGTATAGGGCGGATGGCAATGATACGTTCAACGAAGGGGTGGGTTGTAATCTGCTTGTCGGTGGCTATGGCGGGGATACCTATAAATTTGTGTTGGATTTTGATTTAAGTATTGATGGCAGTACGGTTAACTTCTTGCGATGTCGCAATATAATGCAGCGAGTAAAAGCCGATGTCCTGTGGTGACGAGTTCCCGAACTCTTCGAAAAATTGTTTAGATAGGTATTCATCCCGGATAGCCTCCAAGGTATCAGCCTCATATGCCGTTGTTAGAAGAAGCCAATCGAGCGTCTTATCCTCCCCGCGTATCGACTGCTCCTTCGTCATTGGGGGCGCTGGTGCAGGCTGCATTAACTGTACGCTTGTCACACCTCGGCAAGACATGATTGCTGGAAAGACTTCGCTCTCAAGTTTATCTCTCAATCGTATTTCTTGACCTTCGGTCGGTGTGAACCGTATTGCAAGTGCGGCACGGCCATAACCAAATCCCGCACTTGCAATGATGGACGTAAAACCGCGCACCATACCTCTGAACCTTGGCATCATTTCCGTTGTCCAGGGAGTCGGATTGTTCAGGCGTGCAAGATAGTCAGGCGAAACCGCGATATCGGTACCCCTGACTTCATAGATCACCATGTATCTTGGGACACCTGTAGTCGCAATCCATCTGCTCGCCCGCTCAAAGCCGGGGATCGAGAGGCGCTCCTCAAAATGTTCTCGTGTATGCCAATCGTCATGATCTGCGTTATCGCCCTCGATATCATAATAAAGAACCATGGCGGCGTCCGTATATAGTGCCATCTAACCATCCATTATTTATCGAGACTATAAAACATTCCATTGAATGTTTTTGAGCATCTAATCAGTACTTTCCCTGATTCAGTCGTTCCGCTGATGATATTTATCCGTTGTATCCGAATAGACGGGGCAGCCACAAGGATAGATCAGGGTATAGCGTAATCAGTAGCAAAGCGACTAGAAGCGCAAAGAGAAAGGGCAGCACTTCACGCACAATGGCCTTTAGGGGCTGGCCGGATATCGCCGTCATAACGAATAACAACAAGCCATAAGGCGGTGTGATTAGTCCCAGCATGATGTTGACAACGCATACAATCCCGAAATGTACAAGGTCGATACCGAGTGCGCTGGCCGTCGGAATAAAGACCGGTACTATGACGAGAAGAATGGTGGTTCCCTCCAGGAGGCAGCCAAGGACCAACAAGATAACGTTTACTGTGAGTAAAAATGCAATGGGACTTAACTCGAAGCCTTCGAGCCAAAGATTGAGACTGGTCGGAATATTCTCGATGGTCACCACATAATTGTAAACGAGGGCACCAGCGATCAGCATGCCGATAGAAGCAGTTGTTCGGGCGCTGGACAAAAGCGAAGTGTAAAGCGAATTCAGGGACACATTCCGATAAAGAAGTGCAGAAATCAGCAATGCATAAAATGCGGCGACCGCCGCGGCTTCTGTCGGGGTCGTGGCGCCACCGTAGATTCCTCCGAGCAATACGATCGGCATCATGAGCGCCGGAAACGAGAGCATAGACGACAATCGGTATGGACGGCGGGATGATTGGTCCGATCACTGCTGATGATGCCGTCAATGCCGTAGCAAAAGCGGATGGATATTTTCCTCCCTTTTCGCCCAGACTATGAACTATGAAGAGAGGCTGACCTGGTTGCTATTTTATACCTCGACCTTTGAGGCAGCCAAAAAGCCAATGGTCGACGTGATAGATCCGGGAGGTCAGCTCCGTGCTCAAATGGTGGAAAATGCTAATGGGAGTCTGCGGCTCACTTTGAATGGCGCCGAAAATAACCGCACTTTTGCAGGGCGGTTTCTTGCCGAAAACCTCGGGTCGGCGGTGCAGCATATAGCTTTTTCAACAACGGATATTTTTGCGACGCTTGAGAAAATGATAACGCTCGGTTTCGAGCCACTGCAGATTTCCTCCAATTACTATGATGACCTCGAAGTACGTTTTGGATTGGATAAGGAATTCAGTGACCGTCTGAGGCAGAAAAAATTCTTTATGACCGGGATGAATCCGGTGAGTATTTTCAATTTTACGGACCGAATTATGGCGACGGGCTTTATCTTTGAAATTGTCGAGCGCCGTAAAGGCTATTGAGGGTACGGCGCCGCGAACGCGCAGTTTCGCATTGCCGCGCAACGTAAAAAATTGCCACTTAAGAGGATGCCAAGTATTTAATAAAATGCTCTGCTGGACATCAGCTATTCTTGGCGGTCGCCAGATGAGCCGCGGCCTGGATTGCTGCTATATAGCCATATGTCCCGAGACCACAGATTACCCCTGTTGCGGCGGCTGATAACTTGGAATGTCGATGGAGGTCATCCCGTGCATGAATGTTGGAAATATGAAGCTCGATGATCGGACCTGAAAAAATTTTCATGGCATCGAAAATGGCGCCGGAGTGAAAAGAGTAGCCGGCAGGGTTGATGATAAGAGCGTCTGCGATCAATCTTGCGTCTTGTATCCAGTCGACAAGGACGCCTTCATGATTGGATTGCAGAAACGTCAGATTTATCCCGGCTTTTTTCACATAGGCATTACAGGCTTGTTCTACATCACGTAACGAGGTGGAGCCGTAAATTTCCGGTTCGCGCTCACCGAGGAGATTTAAATTTGGACCGTTCAGTATTGTTAAGTTTAAGGTCATTCAGCTTTTACCTTGAATGCCGTAAAACGGCACCTCTTTTCGAAATGATTTATGAAATTCTACTTTATACAACTATGTCTGTCGCGAAAATGATTCACCTTTATTACAGAAGTTGCGGTTTCCACAAATTGAGTTAAACCAACATTACGGTGACGATTTATATGGAATAGGTATGGTTTGCTAAATAAATCAAGAAAATTTCATCAAAGATTTAGCAGATGACATCCAGTCTGTTTTGTGGGATTTTTTCACCGGCGCCTGCAAGGGAGGCATTTAAATGACAAAGGCTGACCAGAGGTCGGAAAGATATAAAACAGGGGCGGCGACGCGGCGAGCGGTTCTTGGCGAAGAACATGTAACGCGGTCCGAAGAAGGAACAACGGACTTTGATGCTCCATTCCAGGACTTGATTACGGAAGGTGCTTGGGGTCAAGTCTGGTCCCGTCCGCACTGGAGCAAACGGGAGCGTTCCATGGTGACCATCGCGCTGCTGGCGGCGCTTGGCCAGCATGATGAATGTGCCATGCATGTGCGGGCCGCAAAAAATACGGGCGCAAGCCGGGAGGATATTTGTGAAGCCATGCTTCATGTGGCAATCTACGCAGGAGTTCCGGCGGCTAATACGGCGATTAAAATCATCAAGAAGATCTTCGAGGAAGAGGATACAGCGAAAAGCTGAGGGAGTGGAAAATGAGCAACAGAAAGTCGGAAGCCAGTCCTTTTTTTCAGCGCGATTTGAAGTGGCATCCGCCGGCATTCGCTCCGACATACAAGACCAGCGTGTTGCGGTCTCCCCAAAAGGCCCTCCTTTCGCTCGATAACACTCTTACGGAAATTACGGGTCCGGTGTTCGGTCATGCCGATCTTGGTGAGTTGGATAATGACTTGTTGCTCAACTATTCGCAAGATGGCGGCCTGCCGGTGGGAGAGAGGATCATTGTCAATGGCCGTGTGCTTGACGAGCGTGGCATGCCGGTGCCGAACGCCCTGATTGAGGTATGGCAGCCGAATGCAGGGGGGCGGTATCGTCACAAAAAGGAAACCTATATTGCGCCCCTCGATCCTAACTTTGGTGGATGCGGACGAGTTATTACCGATGAGAATGGAGCATATTCCTTTCGAACCGTAAAGCCTGGACCTTATCCCTGGCCAAACGGTGTGAATGACTGGCGTCCCGCCCATATCCACTTTTCCATCTTTGGCAGTGGGTTTGCCCAACGACTTATTACCCAGATGTATTTTGAGGGAGATCCACTCATCTGGCGATGTCCCATCGTTCGAACAATTCCCGATGAGGAGGCTGTGAAGGGATTGATTGCACCGATAGATATGGCGAACACGATTCCCATGGACAGCATTGCCTATAAATTCGACATTGTCCTGAGAGGACGGCGTTCTACCTTGTTCGAAAACCGACTGGAGGGGAACTGATGACTCAGCCACTTACTTATTTCAAGGAAACCCCATCCCAGACAGCCGGACCCTATGTACATATCGGTCTTGCCCCGAACTTCACGGAAGTCACAGGCATCTATGATGAAGATCTGGGGCGCACATTGATCAATGATCTAACTGAAGGAGAGCGCCTTACAGTAACAGGCCGGGTGTTGGATGGTATGGGTGTGCCATTGAAAGATGCGCTGGTAGAAATATGGCAGGCGGATGCAAAAGGACTTTACAACAGCCCGTCCGAGATCCGGGGGCAGGCGGATCCCAACTTTACCGGCTGGGGCCGGTGTCCGTCTGACATGGAACGCGGTGTGTTCACCTTTGAAACCATCAAACCTGGCTCCGTTCCCTTCAAGGATGGTCGCCCGATGGCACCCCATATCGCTTTCTGGGTTGTGGCGAGAGGGATTAATCTCGGTCTGCACACCCGCATGTATTTCTCAGATGAGGAAACGGAGAATGCGAATGACCCGGTGCTTGCCCGTATTGAGCATCGGGATCGGGTCTCCACACTGATTGGCGAGCGAAATGGTAACAACGTCACGTTCGACATTCATTTGCAGGGAGATAGGGAAACTGTATTTTTTGATCTGTGAGGCAATGAAGAGCTAGAAGTGTTTCAACCATGTTATGGTGTTTTGAAGGAAAGCCGCTTTGATGGAAATGTGATGGTTTTGAGGGAACTTCGCATTTTGTCCCGGTCTTTGCCGTCCAAAGAAAGGCAAAATAATCTATGGTCGTCTCTGCTTTTGAACATCCATTCCTTGCAGGTATTGCTGGACGCGCGGAAATCGAAGATATTCTCGGAGCAGAGGCGGAAATCCGTGCCATGCTGGCGTTCGAGACAGCGCTCGCTGAGGCGACGGCGGAAGTCGGAATAATACCGGAAAAAGCTGTCTCGGAAATCCAGGCAGCGGCCTCCTCTTACCAGCCGGACTGGTCCCGACTGAAAACTGGAACGATGCGAGATGGTGTTGTTGTACCGGAGCTGATCGCCTCTTTGAAAGAAGCTGTCAGTGAGGAAACTCGCCCGGCCGTACATTATGGCGCCACCAGTCAGGATGTTATTGATACGGCGCTTATCCTGCGATTGCGCGGTATCCTGAAGCTCTTTCGCGCTGACATAGATACTCTTCTGGATATCCTGAATAAACTAAACGAAAAATTCGGGGAAAATGAAGTAATGGGCCGGACCCGCTTTCAAGATGCCTTGCCGATTACATTCCAGCATCGTTTGGAAAACTGGCACGTACCCTTGTCGGAATTGCGCCAGGAAATGGGTATAATGGAAAAATCTCTCCTCAAGGTACAGTTTGGCGGTGCTGTCGGCACATTGGACAAATTTGGCGACAAAGGAAAAACCGTCAGGGCCAGCCTGGCTAAAAAATTGTCACTAGAGGATGCGCCGTGCTGGCATACGGACCGTCGCTCACTCGGTTCATTTGCCAACTGGATGTCGGCGGTAACAGCCGCGCTCGGAAAAATCGGAACAGATATAGTGTTGATGACTCAGAACGGGGTGAATGAAATGTCACTAACCTTGGCAGGGGGGTCTTCGGCGATGGCGCATAAAAAAAACCCTGTGCGAGCGGAATATATCATGAGTTTTGCTCGTTTGAACGCCGGTCAGGCCGGGGTATTTGCTCAATCGGCAGTTCATGAGTTCGAACGATCCGGCAGCAGCCTCACACTTGAATGGATGATTTTACCTCAGATGATCCAGTCAACCGGCGCGAGCCTGTCTCATAGCAGAGCATTGCTGGACAGCATAACGGATGTGGCGTCCCGCTGAATGGGCCCAACGGTATCATGCAGGCTAAATATATGGCTCCTTCCGTCGTAGTCTTTTCCTGAATTCAAGGTACTAATTCAATGCTATTCCGAAACGCTTTGGGAGATAGTCCGATGTTTTGCCGGAACAGGCGAGAAAAATGAGCTGGGTCGGTAAACCCCAGGGAATAGGCCACTTCCGAGACACTCATTCTGGTGTACACCAGACTACGCTTCGCCTCCAGCATCAACCGTTCCTGGATAATTTTAGACGTTGTCCGGCCGGTGACCTGTTGGCAGAGGCGATTAAGATGTTGTGTCGTCAACCCGATGGCGGCCGCATACCCGCCTGCACTGTGGCATTCCATATATCGCTCTTCCAGAAGCGCCAGAAATGTTTGCAAATGTGTTTTCTCTGGCGACTTTTTCTGAATATCAAAGCGGTGTTGCTCAAGCCTCCGCGCAAAATCAATCGCCAGAATTCCTACAAGATGTGTCAGGTAGCCATGCCTGCTTTTCCTTGAGTTCCTATGTTCGGTTTCTATCTGCTTTATGGAGGCAGCGATTTCCGGCGTTGCCGACACCACTGCCGGAGTAGAAAACTCCGCAATAAGGTCAGGGGTTGATTTCAGCGCCTCATCCAGGACCTGTTGCGGGATTGTAATCACCCATCCTTGCGTTTCCTTGTGAAAGCGAAACCCGTGCACGGTCAGATGCGGTATCGTAATTGCGACTGGTGGGATCAGCTCATGGAATTGTCCATCCAGCGCTATCGAACCGCCTCCGCTTTCAAGCAGGAAAAACTGGTGTAACCGATGGTGTCGATGCGGGGCAATTCGCCAATCCAGTTGCCGGGATCTTGAGGCGATGGATTCACAATGCATTGTATCGGGAAAGAGAGCCGTTCCCTCTTCGCCGTATAACGCATAGTTCGGAATATCAGGCTGCATCTTCATATATTCGATTTGTCCACTTACTTAATTGATCTATCCATTCCAGAAGCACTGAAATGGCTTAAAATTTTATCCTATCAAAAAATAGCTGTGTTTCAAAACGACAAGAATGGAGGAGATCATTCGGACCCAGGTTGCAATTATCGGTGGCGGCCCCGCTGGACTCCTGTTGTCCCAGATTCTTGATTTAAAAGGAATCCATTCCGTCATACTGGAACGCAAAAGCCGTGACTATGTCCTTGGCCGAATCCGCGCAGGTGTTCTCGAGCAGGGGCTTACTGATATGCTGCGCGCGGCAGGCGTTGGTGCGCGGATGGATCGCGAAGGCCATATCCATGAAGGAACGGATATTGCCTTTGCCGGAAACCGTCACCGTATTGACTTTGCCGGTCTTACGGGCGGTAAAACTGTCATGGTATATGGTCAGACGGAAATCACGCATGATTTATATGACACTCGAGATGCAGCTGGGGGTACCATCATCCATGAAGCCGACAATGTGACATTGGAGGGCATTGATACGAATACCCCTTCCGTCACCTATCAAAAGGATGGTGAGAGACACTATCTCGATTGTGACTTTATCGCTGGCTGTGACGGCTCTCACGGGGTGTGCCGCACGAGCATCCCAGCAGATGTCCGGCATGAGTATGAAAAGGTTTATCCCTTCGGCTGGTTGGGGGTTCTGTCTGAAACACCTCCAGTCTCACAAGAGCTTATCTACAATAACCATCTGGATGGTTTTGCTCTATGCTCCATGCGTAGTAGCCATCTCAGCCGATATTATATTCAGGTACCCAGGGATGAGAATATTGCCGATTGGGACGATGCTAGGTTTTGGGAAACCTTGAAGCATCGTCTTCCGCAGGAAACGGCCGCCAGTCTTGTAACAGGGTCGTCCATCGAAAAAAGCATCGCTCCGTTACGTTCTTTCGTATCCGAACCACTTTCATACGGGCGACTGTTTCTTGCAGGGGATGCTGGCCACATTGTTCCGCCAACCGGAGCCAAAGGCCTTAATCTTGCTGCTTCTGACGTTCATTATCTGTCTGAAGCCCTGATCAGCTATTATCGGGCGGATGACGAAAAACTGCTCAATCGGTATTCTGAAACAGCTTTGAAACGTATATGGAAGGCGACCCGCTTTTCATGGTGGATGACCGCCTTATTACATCACTTTCCAGAAAACGAAGGTTTCGGCGATCGAATCCAGAAAATCGAGTTGGAATATCTTTTCTCGTCTAAAGCCGCACAAACGGTTCTGGCGGAAAATTATGTGGGACTTCCCTACGAATCTTCCTGATGGTCATTTGACCCTCGATCGGCGTTCCTAAAAAACCAAAAGCTCTACGCTTTTTGAGGTGATCTAAGAGGAGATATGGATATACGAAATTAATCCATAAGAAAATATATCAATCAACCTAAATACCTAATTTAATTTGACACAATTTTGTGTTTTGGTATTAAAAACATGATGTAAATTGAGCTAATGAAATGGCTTACAGAATATTTTTTAAGGAGTAGCCATGGCAAATGATCTTTTAAAAGATGAAACAGCATGGATCGTTGGCGCGGCGGGAGCAATCGGGCGTGCGACGGCGATCCAGTTTGCTGTGCAAGGAGCTGCTCTCGTCCTTAGCGGCAGAAACGCCGATAGCTTAAACCTTCTTGCGGACGAAATTGAATCGCAAGGGTTGTCGCGACCGAAAATCGTGCCGGTTGATATTGCCAGTCGCGAAAGCGTAGACAACGGGGCACGAGCCGCAATTTCTGAATTAGAAAAAGTCGATATCCTTATAAATTCCACGACCAATCCGATTTTTGCAGATTTCATGGATTTGAGCGACGAGGATTGGATGGCTGTAATGGACACAAAAGCCTTCGGATACATGCGTACTTCCCGGGCGATCTTGCCGCACATGAGAGAGAATGGAAGGGGATCAATTATAAATGTCTCCGGCCGGGGTGGCCACCAGCCGACATCGCCTTCACACATGGCTGGCAGTATTACGAATGGAGCTGTCAATACATTGACGAAAGGCTTGGCCAATATGTATGGGCCTGAGGGGATTCGGGTAAATGCAGTGGCACCGGGCCCTGTGAAGTCGGAGCGGTATGATCGAATTTCCAAGGCCAATCAAGTAGTTTCGGATGCCATGAACCTAAAGTCTCGTGCCGGGACAGGCACGGATAATACTCTAGGATACATGTCTACGCCCAACGACATTGCGGATGCGATTGTGTTTCTTGCAAGTGATATGGGGCGCTTTATGACCGGCGAAATTCTGCGTGTGGATGGCGGCGGAACGGTTGCTTTATAAATATTTATCAGTCGATATTTTTTGCAGGCATTTCGATTGAATGCAATGCGTCTCTATACGCAAAAAGGCTCCTCAATCGCCGAAATGCTGGCATATCGTCCATCATGATAGACCAAAGGCCGATCCGTTTCGGCGTTACGTACCGCGACTACCTCGCCCAGGAAAATTCTGTGTGATCCATTATCGACTGACCCGGAAACAGAGCAGTCGAAATTTGCAGCTGAACTCGTGATTGCCGGAGCGCCCGTGGTGAGTGTAGACCATTCACATAGTCCGAATCGCTCTGCACCCGGTACGCCAAGGAACTTTTTAGCAAGTTCGACTTGTGTTTCTGACATTACATTTACGCAAAAAAATCCGCTCTCGCAGAGCGATTGATAGAAACTGGTATTTCTGTTGATGCATACCAGAAGCGTTGGTGGTGCTGCGCTGACGGAGCAGACGGCGGTTGCCAGCATGCCGCAAGGTTCCTGATTTACCCATGTAGAAACAATGTTAACAGAGGCTGCTAAATGCCGCATTCCTTGTTTGAAACTATCAGATGATGCCGAACTCATGTGAACCTTTCCGTTAAGATGTTCTGTTCCATTTACATCAAAGCAAACATTTTAAATAGACACAATTGTAATATTTTGTATCAATTAAAAATGATACAATCAAGAAATCCTAGTAGAAGGGACGCTTTGGGCTTAAATAACAATGACTTGGAAATTTATGCTAATGGAAACCCCGGTCTTCCCGAATTGTCACTGATGAAGCGGCGCCCGACTTGGCGGAGTCTTTGTGATATAGCGATTTCTATTTGAGTATGAGATTTCAAAAAGCGGGAAATTCTGGCCTTAAAAAAAGAGAGGAGTGATCACTCAAGAAAAAACACTGGGATATTCTCTTGAGTAATTTTCTGACCTAGATCGAGTTACAGACTACTTTAAACGACTGCCATTTTAGGGCGAGGGAAACCTTCCAATACGTGCTTGACTATATCGAGCCCGGTCTCCAGAGCTTTCAGATTTGGCGCGGGGGTCAAGGCGACGCGGACAGCCCGCGGGGGCAATTGATCTCCGACAGCGAAATTATCGGCGGGGACTACCGAGACCCCTGCAGTGCGTAAGGCTTGTGAAAAATCATGCGCATTCCAATGTTCAGGCAACTCAAGCCAGGAAAAGAAGGCTGCCGGATTTTGATGCATTTTTGCTTCAGGAAGTTTCAGGCGTGCAGTTTCATGTCGCCGTTTGAGATCAATAAAATTCTTGCTGATGACATCATCTGTAGCTCCGTTCATGATCATCGTCGACGCCACTTCGAAAACCAATTGTGAATTGGCTAGGGTAATAGCGTGCAATGTGCTCACCAATCGCTCTACAAAATTAGGGGGAGCAAGGAGATACCCCACGCGGAGAGCCGGGCTGATACTTTTTGACAAACTGGTGATAAAAATCGTGCGTTCCGGAGCCAGTGTTGCCAAGGGAGCCGGCCTGTTAGGCATAAGGGCGGCAATCGTGTCGTCTTCTATGAGAATTAAGTCGTACTTACGGCTGATTTTCGCCACCTCATGCCGCCGGGCTTCTGAAAGTGTCGCAGTGGTCGGATTATGAAGGGTCGGCTGCAGATACAAAATTTTTGCTTTGCTTTTTTTACAGGCAGCGTCGAGTGATTCCGGGATAATGCCGCCTGCGTCGATTTTTACACCTTTGAGAATTAGGTTCTGGACAGCGGAAATTGATTTTAATCCGGAATAGGTAAGTTCTTCCGCTAGGACTTCATCGCCACCTTTGGCAAATGCTGCCAATGCGACCAATAGCGCTTGCTGGGCACCGCAGCAAACGATCACATTTTCCGGTAAAGCCTTAAGACCGCTCTTATTAATCCATTTTGCGCCGGCTACCCGATGGGTTAGATACCCATTTGCCGGTGGATATCCGTGTAAGGGTAACAGTATTGCGTTATCCGCTGCCTCGGTCATGGCAGAGATCAACGATTCTGCTAGACCCTCGATCGGGTTGCGATAGCGTGCCAGATCGATCGTGCCTGGTTCTGTCTCTGGTAGGTTATTCGAGGAAGTGGTGTCATTCTGTGGATCGCAAACAAAAGTACCATGGCCAATCCTGCCTACAACAAGATTCCGCTTTTTCACGATGGAGTAGGCGCGTCCAACGGTACCAACCGTTAAATCCAGTTCCTCTGCCAATTCGCGTTGCGGCGGCAATTGAGTGCCGGAAGGCAATTCTCCACTATTGATGGCTTCAGCTATGGCACTTGCGAGAGCAAGATATCTGGGGCCAGCAATTTTGGAAATATCAGCTTCCCACATATTTGACCTACTCTGTTTATAATATGTTTTAGTGATTAAGGCAGCTTGAGTTGGTACGTATGAGCACAATATCTATTAAAGATACTTTTCAATTCGTAATTTTTCATCATTAGAGATTCGTCAAACTTGACTATATGAGGGGTATTTTAGGTTGTCAAATTGGGTCAACATACGAGCGGGCAAGAGCTTTTCATCCAAGTCAGAGCCTGCTTTGGCGATACACAATACCTCGCCATTTGCCTGTATCAACTAGCTCCTCGGCAATGTTGGAGATCAATTCGATTGTGGCGGTCATCGCGCTTGTGATCAAGGATCCGGATGGCCGGGATATTGTTAGTGATCGGCAAAATTCCTGACCCGTCATAGGTGAGGCAAGGAGTTCTCCCCGGCTGACTTCCTCGTGCACCGCACCAAACCCCATTAGAGAATAGCCGAAGCCGCGCCGGATCAGTGCCTTTGTAATTGCCAGGCTATCGACCTCGCGAATGATGTTGAAAGAGATGTCATTTTTCATTGCGGCCTGATCAAGCAAGATCCTGAGACTGTTCGGCCGACTGGCCATCAGTAGAGGGAATTTTGTGAGTTGATCAGAATCGCATTCTTTTGGAAGGGACGGGCCCATATTTGGCGGTCCGATAAGATAAAGCGGTTCGTCGAAAAGTGGGACCATGTCGAGGAAGCCGCGCGCTTGCGGATCATACAGTAGTCCAAGGTCGAACCTTCCTTGAGTCAAACCTTCTTCAATAATGCTCGTATAGGCTTCGATGATATTCAAAGACATTTTCGGATAGAGATGCTCATAGCGCTCGACTAAAGGGGGCATCAGTAATTGTCCCGCTGATGGCACCGCTGCGATTGTGATGCGGCCCGTAGGTTCGTTCGCCAGTTCCGTCACTTCGGTTTTTATTTTCTCAACCTGGTTGAGTAGGAATGTTGATCGATCAAAAAGCACAAGACCGGCTTCTGTCAGATCTGATTTTCTTTTCGAGCGAGTTAAGAGGGCGACACCGAGTTCTTCTTCTAGCTTTTGAATCTGCCTGCTGACAGCGGGCTGTGCTATTCGCAAATGAGCGGAGGCTTTTGAGAAGCTTTGCAACTCCGCAACCACCACAAAATAAGACAATGCGCGCAGGTCCATATCATCAACTCTCTTTTGTCGAGTATAATAACAAAAAGGCATAATATAAATGCTTATTATATATTATCGCTATCATTATTTTTCTCCTAGGATCCATCTACATTTTCTAACACGCACTCAGCACATGTAGGTTTTAAGGAGAATAGCTTATGAACTTTGAACTTTCCCCCGCCCAGCGAGAGGTCTACGAAATTGTTGGCGAGCTTGGGCGCTCAAAGTTTTCTGCACGTGCAAATGAATACGATCGTAATGCCACGACACCGATTGAGAACCTTCGCGACATGGGGGACCAGGGTTTGTTGAAGCTGACGATTGCCAAGGATCGTGGAGGCATGGGGAGCGGCGCCCTTGGCGAGGATCCCTTGCTTTATCTGATTGCAGTCGAACAGACAGCTCGATACTGCCTGGGAACAGCGCAATGCCTCCATATTCACTGCCACGGCGCACACTATGTCGATAACGTCTGCACAGATGCGCAACGTGATGTGATTTGCAGTGACGTTGTGGAAAACGGCGCATTATTGAATGCCACAGGAAGTGAGCCTGGCCGAACGCGCCGTGGTCTATATACGCTGACAACAGAAGCTGTAAGAACAGACGGTGGTTATGTTCTCAATGGTATGAAGAACTATGCGACGCTCGCTGCAGAGGCGAGTTACAATGTTATCTTCGCCGGGCAGCCGGATAAGGACCCTGTTGGAGGGCATATCGGTGTTGCAGTCCCGAAGGGTACCGAGGGTCTGGAGGTCATCGAGGGATCCTGGGATCCGATGGGGATGCGGGCGGCAACCAGCCCTAATATTGAACTCAAAGACTGCTTTGTTCCCGACGATTTTGTATTGGGTGAGCCCGGCGTCTATCCGCATAATCGCTGGCAGGCAAAATTCCATCTGAGCTTCGCCGCTCAATATCTCGGAGCAGCAGAAGGCATTTTCGACTTCCTAACCGATTATCTTCCGAAGCGTGGCACGGCATCCGATCCTTATACGCAATTACGGGCGGGTGAAATACGGATCGGTATCGAATCGACGCGATGGATGATTTACCGCGGAGCATGGCTGTGGACACAAGGTGATGAAGTTGCGGCGGAACTTTATTCCATGCAGGCAAAATATCGTGCCATCGAAGGCGCGGTTATTGCGATGGACAAAGCCGCGCAGATTGCCGGTTCCAGCGCTTTCCTGAATTCAATGCCGATGCCGCGTTATTTCCGGGACCTCCGAATTCATACCCTGCACGAAAATCTGGATAAAACAGCTAAAACCGTTGGTGCGCATTGCCTCGGTGAAGAATTTGACACTACGGCACGTCTTTAACAGGCAGATTGAAAGTAATGATGTACATGGAAAGACTGCCGGAGGTCCGGTATCATGAAGGGGATTTAGCCAGCTACTTCTGGAATCCGGAAGTTGAGTTAATGTCCCCTGAAGCGACGCTGGCCTTGCAGGAAGAAAAACTGCGTAAACAGGTGCAGTATCTCTGGGATAAGTCTGAACTATATCGGGAAAAATTCGAAAATGCCGGATTTTCTCCCTCGGACTTCAAGGGGCTTCAGGATCTTGGAAATCTACCCTTTACAACGAAGCGGGAATTGCGAAAAAGTCAGGAGGAGAGCCTCCCCTTTGGCCGTCATCTGGCCGCCTCTCTTGACAAAGTCATCCGGGTCACGACGACAGCCGGCACTACTGGGCGTCCGGTAGTACAGGCATATACGCGAAATGATGTCAGCAGGCGTAATGAAAGCCTCAGCCGGGTTCTTTGGAACTTTGGTGTGCGTCCCGGTGACAAGGTGTTTAATGGCTTCGCGCTCAGTATGTTTAATGCGGGCGTTCCTTTTTGCACGGCGGTGGAAAATTTAGGCGCAATAGATGTACCGGCTGGTGCCGAACGTCGTGCGGACGGCTTTTTGCGTTTGGCACGGGATGTCGGCATGGACGTGCTGATTGCAACACCATCTTTTGTCCGGTACCTCGGAGAAAAATGTCAGGAGGTGCTCGGTTTCCCGGCGACAGATTTGAATGTACGGGTAATCTGTGGCGGCGGGGAACCTGGATTCGATCTACCGGGTGTTCGAGAGGAAATTATGGCGGCTTGGGGAACTGAGCATGTCTATGACCTTGCATCCATGTCCGACGCTCACCCCAATTCCTTTGCGAATTGTCGCTTCCGGGGCGGAAAGCACCATGTCACGCCGGATCTCGTTCTTGTCCAGCTGGTTGATCCGCAATCAGGCGAACCAATTGAGGTTCGGGATGGCGTTGTCGGAGAATATATTTTTACACATCTTGATCGAGAGGCCTGTCCGCTGTTGCGATACAGAACGGGCGACATTGTCCAGATCAACGCCAAGCCCTGTGAATGCAGCCGGCCGACACCACGGTTTGATATTGTCGGGCGCGCGGATGATATGCTCATCATTCGCGGCATGAATGTTTTTCCGTCGGCAATCCAGACAGTTGTTGGTGAATTTACCCCACGCGCTTCCGGAATTCTTCAAATTGTCCTGAAGGCTCCGGGGCCAAGCGTTGAGCCACCATTGAAGTTGCGTGTGGAATCAGGACAGGGGTCGTCAGACATAAACCAAAAGCAATTGTCAGCGGAAATCGAAGCAGCCATTCATGCCAAGTTGAATGTACGCTCTGAGGTCGAAATAGTGACCTACGGTGCGTTGCAACGCACGGAGTCAAAGGCCAAACTTATTGTTATAGAGGGGCATGCATGATGAGTCCTGATATGCTTCGAGTATTAATGGCTTCGCCGGGCGAGTGGGCGCTGTTTGATGTCCGAGAGGCGGGTGAGGCGGAAACTGGGCACATTCTGGGCGCCACCTTCCTACCGCGACGCCAAATTGAACTTCGTATTGAAGAACTGGTCGCCGATCGTCGGACCCAGATTATTGTGTATGACGATGGCGGAGACCGCGCCGCTTTGGCGGCAAAAACACTTCGCGAACTTGGCTATGGCCGTACTGACATTCTTTATGGCGGGCTGCCTGCCTGGCTCGATATGGGTGGTAAAGTGGCCAAGGGCTCCAACGTACCGAGCAAACAGTTTGGAGAAGAGGTGTTTGTCGATCGTCAGGTGCCTCAGGTAACGGCCGATGAACTCGCTGATCTGGTTGATCAAGATGACGTTGTGATATGTGATATCCGCTTGCGCAGTGAACATGAAACAGCCCGAGTGCCGAATGCGCATTACATCGGGAACTTCGATATTGCGCTCGCCGCCAAGCAGCTAGCCGACACAGGCAAGGCGATTGTCTGTCATTGCGCTGGACGTACGCGCAGCATCCTAGGTGCCCAGACCCTGGTTGATCTGGGGGTTGAAAGGGCCTATGCGCTGAAGGACGGGACAATGGGATGGGTTCTGTCCGGGCGTGAACTGGAGAAAGGCCCAGTGAGACATAAGCTGGAGCCTGAGGCGGACAGTGTCGCGGCTGCAATGGCTTCAGTAGAGAATTTGGCGCGGGAAAACGGAGTCCAATGGCGTAAGGCGGAAGAGCTCTTTATTGAATTGGATAAGCGGTCACAAGGGCTTCAGAATGGCTACTTTTTTGATGTCCGGCAGCTAGAGGACTATGAGGCGGGTCATATACCCGGTACGCAAGCCCTGCCTGGAGGGCAGGCAATATTAAGAGCGGATGATTTCATAGCGATCCGGAATGCTCTGATCATTGTGATAGACGAAGGCGGTGTATGCGCGGGCATGACTGCCCTGTGGCTACGTCGGCTTGGATATCGCAACGTCTACGCCTGCCGTGACGCTATCGAGACCTGGCGCGCTTCCGGCCGTGATCTTGAGATCGGTCGGGGGCGTGCCCTCCCTGTAGGATTGGAGGCCGCAAAAGCAGCGGCGTCGGGATTGACTGTAGCGCAAGCGAGAGAGTTTCTGGCGGAACACAGTGAGACAACAGTTGTAAATGTAGACAACAGCAAAAGCTTTGCTGCGAGACACCTGCCCGGCTCCGTATGGGTGCAGCGTGGATGGCTTGAAGACAGGATTTCAGTACTTGTGCCAGATAAATCCAAACCCGTTTTGGTAACAAGTGGCAGCGAACTGCAATCGATATTTGCCGCCGCCACCTTGAATCAGTTGGGATATGAAAAGGTCCACTATCTTAGCGGCGGCGTAGCCGCGTGGCATGATGCAGGGTTGGATATTGAAGATGGGCTTCCAAAGGAGAGTGACAGGGAGACATCTGATCTTGTTCTCCCTCCCTATGCCCGCGGTAAGGAAGGTATGAAGCGTTATTTGAGTTGGGAAAAGGACTTACAACCAAGAACAAACCAGTCTGGACATTCTCAAGAAGTTTAGACCAGAAGCCGAAATTGTAAAGAGTGCCGAAAAGGCAAATTAAAAAAACTAACTGGAGGTATGCACCATGTATAAATTAATACACAAATTTCGAAAAAGCTTGGCGACGGCAGCTGCTGTTGTAATGTTATCTGCGGGAAGCACAGCTCAGGCCGATAATAACATCACAATTCTGGGTGGCCCGGTCGGAGGCGGCTGGTACATGATCGCCAGTGGTATGGCCGAAATCATCCAATCGACGTATCCGGAACTGGTTGTTCGGGTAGTCCCGGGTGGTGGTCTCGTTAATCCTCCCCGTGTCGGAACAGGTGATGCGGATTTTGCTCTTTCGCTCTCTGTAAATACGGAAATGGCGATGAAAGGCGGCGACCCATATGAGGAAGCATATGAGGATATTCGCTCCGTCGCTTGGGGTTTTAACACTACAGTTTATCAAGTCGTTGCCCGTGAAGAGGTTCCCGTCAATACTTTTGATGAAATTATAAGCGAGAAGTTTGCTGCAAAACTGGCAACACCGGGTATGCAGACCATGGGTGGATGGACTGTGAAGAAGCTGTTCAACGAATACGACGTCAGCATTGACGATGTGAAAGACTGGGGCGGTGCACATTATCAGGGCAGCCACTCCCGGTCCGGAGACCTGCTGCGTGATGGCCAGGCTAATATTCTCATGACTTTGCTGCCACTTCCTGCCCCCAATATCCTGGAAGTGTCAAATGTACGAAAGCTTAAGTTCCTGCCGATGTCGGATGAGCTGATGGGTAAGATGGTTGAAAAATACGGTTATGGTCGCGGTGAAATCCCGGTGGATGCCTATAAGGGTGCCATCCAGATTGATAAGCCGATACCCGCATTGACAATTGCTTCGGGATTGATCGCCAACGCCAATTTGTCCGATGAGGTCGTTTATAAAGTTACCAAGGCGCTTATGGATAACGCTGACCGCGTGCGGAAAATCCATAGAAGCATGGTGACGTTCGTACCAGGTGAAATCGCCAAAGCGGAAAATCGGGGTAACATCGGGTTGCATCCCGGCGCCCAAAAATATTTCGAAGAAGCGGGCATCAATTACCAATAGCTAAAAAATCTGTCTCCACGCTGATCGCTCGGCGTGGAGACAGTTTTATGTAACGCCATGTGTGTTGGCACCACTGGTTAAACACTGAACGAGGGTGAATTCCCCATGCGAAGCTTAACAGGGCTCTCAGGTATTGCTGTTGCGACGTTTCTTATTGGTGCGTCGCTTTTTCACCTTTGGCTGAGCAGTATAGGTATTCTGGATGCACGACTGATGCGGGCGTTGCATTTGGCATTCTTGCTGCCGGTCGTTTTTATTCTCTTTCCAGCATGGAAGGAAAAATCGCCTCTTCATCGGCCGTCTTGGCTGGATTTGCTGCTGACTATCCTCGCCTTGATCGTCACTCTCTACATTGCCGTAGAGTACGAGCGGCTCGATAACCGGCTTGAACTGGTCAACAAGGTCCGGTTTGAGGAGGTGATACTCGGGACCATCGCAACTCTCTTATTACTAGAAGCTACACGCCGAGTTGTGGGTCTTGGTATGGCTGTTGTTTTCGTTGCTGCCGTCGGGTACCTGATGCTTGGCCAGTATTTACCCGGTGTTTTGGGTCATAACGGTATTAGCTATGATCGAGCGATTGAGCGGATCTATCTGCTACAAAACCAGGGCATATTTGGCACATTAACCGATATATCGGCGTCCTATCTTTTTATTTTTGTCCTGTTTGGGGCTTTTGTCGACAACACCGGTATCGGGCAGTGGTTCTCAGATCTCTCAAACGCCATTATGGGCCGACAAACGGGCGGACCAGCTAAAATTGCGGTGCTCAATAGCGCCCTATTCGGTTCGATAAACGGCAGCCCGACCGCAAACGTTTACGGCACAGGGGTCTATACGATCCCACTCATGAAAAAACTTGGCTATTCCGCAAATTTTGCTGGCGCTGTAGAGGCGTCTGCATCCACCGGTGGACAAGTCATGCCGCCGGTTATGGGCGCCTCGGTCTTCATTATGATGGCCTTATTGGGGCTGACTTATCTGGATATTATTACAGCGGCGGCACCACCGGCCATCCTGTTCTTTCTTGCCATCGGGGCGATGACGCATTTTGAGGCGTTGCGACGCAAGATCCGGCCTCTCACCAAAGCAGAGTTGCCAGACAGAATGCTTGTGCTCAAACGCGCGTATTTCTTTGCGCCGGTTGCAGTGTTGATGGTTGTGCTTTTCATGGGTTACACGCCGGTTAAGGCGGCGCTGGCCGGCATTCTGACGGCTTTCATTATTAGCGTTATCAATCGTCAAAACCGCATGAACCTGAAGCGGCTCGGGGAGACCCTCGCTCTTGGCGCCCGTTCTGCAATTTTGATTGCAATTGCTTGTGCGGCCTCCGGTGTAATTGTGAGTTCTTTGACAGCGACCGGGCTTGGTCTCGCCTTTTCGGGTATGGTGGTCAATCTCGCAGATAATGTGCTGCTGCTGAGCTTAATCCTGACTGCTGTAACGGCGATCTTACTTGGTATGGGGATGCCAACCACCCCAGCATATGTATTGGCCGTAACCATTGCTGCGCCCGCTCTCATCGATCTGGGCGTGCAGGAGTTAGCGGCGCATATGTTCGTGTTCTATTTCGCGATTGTGTCCGGAGTCACTCCCCCCGTCGCCATTACGGCATACGCCGCTGCGGGAATTTCCGGCGGAGGACCAATGGGAACAGGAATCCAGGCGTTCAAGCTCTCTGCTGGTGCATTCATTATTCCATTCATGTTTATCTACAGCCCATCCCTGCTGTTGCAGGGCACCTGGGTGGAATTTTTCACTCATTTCCCACCGGCTGTTGTCGGCATGCTCGCAATAGCCGGGACGTTGGTGGGATATGTGCGCAGACCTTTATCCTTCTTCTTCAGACTTCTCTTGTTTGCAGGGGGTGTGATGCTGACTGTTCCAGACCTCCTGATAAGCGGGATCGGATTGGCGGTTATGGTGCCGGTAGCTTTGCAACAATATGGCTGGCTGGGGAGGCGCAAATCAGAACCGTCGCTACCTCATGTTGAAGATGTGCAGGATCGGGAAAAGTACGAATAGTTTTTTTGGAAAGGAAGTATAAATGGCCTTCGATTTTAGTTTTACCGACGAGCAGAATGAATTTCGTCAAAAAGTTGCTGATCTGGCTAATCGAGAAATCGCTCCTTACGTAGGCGAGTGGGATCAGAAAGAGATCATGCCCTGGAACTCCATCCATAAAATGGGCGAGGCTGGGTTACTCGGAATTATTGGTCTGCCCGAGCTGGGTGGCCTGGACAAGGATTACATTACGCTCGGTATTGCAATTGAGGAGATCGCCAAGGTTGATAATAGCTCGGCGATGATTTGCTCGATGCAGAATACCCTAACCCGCCTGACGCCGGGCTGGGGCGATGATTTTATCCGTCAGGTTTATGCAGGGAAGGCCCTTGTCTGCATTGCAACGTCTGAACATGACGCCGGTTCGGATGTATCCAATATCCAAACCAAGGCAGTTGTTGATGGAAATGAGCTGGTTATTACTGGTGAAAAGATTCACGTAAGTCTTATGCCCGGATCCACATTGATGGGTGTTACCGCTCAGGTCATTGAGGACGGACAATCAAGAGGAACCGAATTTCTTCGGGTTCCGGCCGATGCGCCTGGGGTTAGTTCCGAACTGATGCCGGAAATGGGTGTTCGTTCGCACCAGCTCGGTATCGTGCGGATGAAAGACGTTCGTATTCCAAGGGACTCTGTTCTTGGTGATGCCTCCAAGGGCGCAGGTAAGGGCGCAGGCAAAGCGGTCCTTTATGCAAGATGGAACGTATCGCGATGCCTTAGCGCTTTGAACGCCTTGGGGAGCGCTCAGGCTGTACTTGACCGAACGATCGACTTCATCAAGACCAAGGAAGTATATGGCCGTAAAATTGGTCTAAATCAGGCTATCCAGTTTCCGATTGTGGAACATTACACACGGGTAGAGGCTTGTCGCTTGCTTGCTTATAAGGCGCTATGGATGAATGTCCGCGGGGAGAACGCCGCAAAAGAGGCAACGATGGCTAAATGGCACGCCGTAACACTATCGGTACAGGCCATTCAGGACTGCCTGCAAATGTTCGGTGCCAACGGGTACCTGACGGAGTTCGGTATCGAGCGCCGATTGCGGGATACGATGGGGCTGATGTTTACCGGCGGCGCCGTCAATATTATGAAGATGATCGTCGTCAAGGAGCTGTTGGGCAAGGAATTCATGGGAATTAGCCGTAACTAGAACAGGCGATACTGCAAGCGTTGGGAAAGCAATGACGATAATGGCAAAGAAGCAGGGCTCTGCTGAGGGGCTTACAACAAAAATCGCTGAACATTTTCAAGCAGTGAACTATGAGGCGGTCCCGCCGCAAGCCATAAGGGCGACGAAGCATCTTCTTTTCGATACTTTGGTTGTTGCTATCGCGGGCCGTGACGAAGCAGCTGTTGTCGAAGGGCGCGACGTAATCCTTGCCAATGGTGGCACGGAGGAAAGCCGGCTATGGGGCAGTCAAGTCCGTGTCCCTGCAATGTCGGCGGCGTTCGTCAACGGTGTCGCGGCGGCGGCACTTGATTTCGATAGCGTGCATGAAGCCGGGACAGTTCACTCGGATATTGTCGTCGCACCTGCCGTCCTGGCGCTTGCCGAAGCACGGGGATCGAGCGGAAAAGAAGTGCTCACTGCGCTGGCGCTTGGTGATGATCTGGCCAGCCGGCTTGGCATGTCGACGCGCGAACATAGTGGATGGTTTTATACGTCTTTGCATGGCGGTTTTGCCGCAGCGGCTGCTTCGGCAAAATTGATTGGGCTTAATGCTGAGGGCATTCGTAATGCTATTGGGATCATGCTGAGCCGGACGGGCGGCACCCAGCAGCCAGCGCGGGAGAAGGCCCAGACTAAGCGATTGCAGTCTGCTTTTGCCGCGCAGGATGGTGTTTTCGCGGCACTGCTTGCGGAAAAAGGCGTTGCCGCGCCTTCCGCGCCTTTAGAGGGAGAGTTCGGACTCTACAGTATGTATGAAGCGGGGGATCCGGATGTTGTTCTGAACCAGCTTGGACAACGGTTTGAGAATATTGAAACAACCTTCAAGGCTTACCCGAGCTGCGCCTGCAACCACGCCGTTATCTGTGCCATGTTGGAAATTGTAAAGGATCAGGATCTTAAGGCTGAGGATGTGGCTTCAATAGAATTGGTTGTTACCCCTTATATTAACCGGTTGGTTGGTGCCCCTTTCTCTCCCGGCAGCAACCCTCAGGTTGCCGCCCAGTTCAATATGCGGTATTCAGTTGCCGCCGTGCTGTTGAATGGGCAGTTCGGGATAAATGAAATAAAACCTGGCGTGGTCCTTGATCCACGTGCGGCTGAACTGGCCAATCACATGTCTGTCGTGGTCGATGAAAATCGGACTGGTGAATTCGGGCCGGTAAAAATAACGATTACCTGCCAGGATTCTCATAAAATTACTGTCAATGCCAATACGATCCCGGGCCGGCCGGATAAACCGCTAACGGAGGCTGAATTGATCACAAAAGGGAATATGTGTCTGCCCGGCAAAAACGGAGCAGCGCTATTTGCGGCTATTTCAGAGATGGAAATGCATCAATCAATTGAAATGTTGCTGGATAAAATTCAGTTGGGCTGACCATAAAATTGTGTCAGCCTAAGACATCCTCAAAAATAATTGCCACATCCTGGAGGGTTGATCCGAGCCAAAAATAACGACACCATGCTGGTAACAATATGCTACCGGAGAATGGTGACTCTCATGTTGGCCGGTAAGGCTTTAAAATACATTGCAGATCATTGGTACGGGCGCCAAAGTTTTGCCTGGTCATTCTGGGTCAATCTTGTCCTGCTTCGGGCTTTGATTCTCCTTGCGCAAGACTGGCTGAGTCCGCCCAAGGGTATCGATTACAGCACATATGGCGTACTGGTCATCTTGCTTGCGATCTTTTCTCATGGCGTGATTTTCGTCTGGCAAATTGTGGGTATTTTTCGTGCGGGAGAAGCGCATATTAAAGCCAGAGGGTCGATGGCAAATATCTGGGGGGCGCAACTGGGAGCCATCGCCGCTTTTTGGTTGACTGCCACATATGCCTTCGGTGCCTGGCAAATGACACTGCCTGCTCCTGAAGAAGAATTTTCCCTGGCGCGCATCGAGGTTGAACGGGCGAGCAAATTCAGTTTTGTTCCCTCGGCTGACGGGCTTGAGCTTGAGTTTACCGGTTCAATCGAACTGGGAGTGACCAAACAACTCGCAAAAGAGCTGGAACTCAATCCAGATCTGCAAACGGTCGTTCTCAGCAGTACCGGAGGTAATATTTATGAAGCCCGGGGTTTGTCAAAATTAATCCGCGAAAATGAACTCGGTACGCTCGTCCGGTCAGTATGCACGTCAGCCTGTACGACCGTCTTTATTGGCGGAATTTCCCGGGAGATGATGCAGGACGCCCAGTTGGGATTTCATCAGTATCGCATTGATGCTAACTACAGCGTCCTCTATGCCGATGTCGCTGCAGAGCAGGAACGTGACCGGTTACTCTATGCCGCGGCGAATGTAAAACCGTGGTTCCTGCTGAAGATGTTCGAAAGCCGGTCCGATGAAATGTGGTTCCCTGAGATCGACGAACTGCTGGACGCCGGTGTTGTTACGCGCGTTGTTGAAGTGACACCCTCTAAATGACTTGATAATGGCTCTAGAAGGTTTGTCCAATCACACAAATTTGCAACTGGCGTCACTTATGTTGGATTAGCGATTGTCATTCAAATTTAATTGCGACGGATTTTCCTTATGCGTACGTACAATTTATATCCCCTTTATAATGATAGTCATACGCAGAAGTGTTAATCTCGGTCCTATGACCTCGAAATGCAAAGAACGGATACAGTCCTGAGAAAAATTCTTCCTATTCTAATTATTGTAATCGTTTTTGGCGGTGCTTTCTGGAAGCATGAGGCAATTCTGTCCCTTGTCGGAAAAGGCAGCGAAGAGCGGAGTGAATTGCTGGCTCGCGGTGTTGTGCCTGTAAAGGTGATTGTGCAGCCCGTGGAGATCACATCTAACGATAGGGCATTTCGCGCCGTCGGTACCGGTCGGGCGTGGCGGTCCATTGAAATCTATCCGTCTGTTATAGAAGAGGTTACAGATATTTTTTTCAAAGCCCAGCAACAGGTAAAAAAGGGGGATGTGCTAGCACAGCTCGATAATCGCGAGGAGGCACTTGCTGTCAAACTGGCTGAAGTCCAGCTGAAAGATGCACAAAGTCTGTTGGCGCGCTATGAGGTTGCCTTGAAGGAGGGTGGTGTGCCCGAAAGCGAGGTCGATGCGGCCCGCGCCGATTTCGAAAGCGCCAAGGTTGCGCTGGACCAAGCGAAGCTTTCGTTAGATGAGCGGCAAATTAAGGCACCCTTTGACGGGATTGTAGGTATCCCGAATGTTGATCCGGGCGATCGTGTCGGGACCGACACTCTTATTTCAGGGTTGGATGCACGCGATACTTTGTATGTTGATTTTGAGGTGCCGGAGGCGCTGGCGCGGGCCTTGAAAGCCGCTGAGGATCAGCAGCAGGAAATCACGGCAACAACGCCAGCTTATCCATCCATGGATTTTAAGGGACATATATCTGCGCAGGAAAGCCGCGTTGATCCGGATCGACGGACGCTATTGGCGCGGGCGAGTATTGATAACAGCAGGGATCTGTTGCGTCCCGGAATGTCATTTGAAACACTTTGGGAAATTCCAGGCGAAGAATATGCGACGGTGCCTGAAATTTCCGTGCAATGGGACCGGAATGGTTCATATATCTGGATCATCAAAGACAATATCGCCAAAAAGACTCCAGTCATGGTTGTGACGCGCAAGGCCGGACGCGTGCTTCTGGACGGTGAAATCCAGGACGGTGACTTCGTCGTCATTGAAGGTCTCCAGCGTCTCCGTCCGGATCGCCAGGTAGAAGTGGTGGGGGCGAGTGCACAATGAAAGACTTAGGCAATGGCCTGACTGCCCTCGGCGTGCGCCGTCCGATCTTGATCGTGGTGGTCAATTTCTTGATTATGTTGGCTGGGTTAGCGGCATTCTTAGGTGTGGACGTGCGCGAGCTACCCAATGTCGATCGTCCGATTGTTAGTGTCCGGGCCGTCTACGAAGGGGCCTCGCCACAAACCATGGATGCAGAGGTTACCAGCATCCTTGAAAATGCAGTAGCCCGTGTCTCCGGCCTGCGAAGTATTGAATCCTCCAGTGAGGAAAACAACATGCGCCTGCGGGCGGAGTTTCGACCCGGTGTTGACCTGAATATTGCGGCGAGCGATGTGCGCGAAGCGGTCAGCCGCGCAGAGCGCCAATTGCCTGAAGATGTCGATCAGGTGTTGGTGATAAAGGCCGATGATGACGCACGGGATATCATTCAACTGTCCGCCTATAGCGACACATTGTCAAAATACGAGTTGGCAGAACGGATTGAAAAGGATGTCGCCCCAGAACTCCTCTCGATTGACGGTGTTGCGGATGTGCCGTTAAGCGGGGATCAGCCGCGTGTTCTGAGGGTGCTTGTCGATCCGGCGAAGCTCGCCGCGAACCGTATCCCCATTACTGATATCGTTGATACGCTCCGGAATACCCGTTTTGATGTTCCGGCCGGGAGCTATAAATCCGAAGGACAGGATCTCATTATCCGTGCTTATGCCTCTGTGGTGGATCCGGAAGAAATAGAGCGCCTGCATGTGCGGGACAATATCCGTATCTCGGATATTGCAAATGTCTTTTATGCGCCGATGGAGGCGGAATCCTATTCGCTGTTGAATGGGCGGATGGTGGTCGGCCTGGGGATCATCCGTCAGGCCAGCTCCAATACAATCGAAATTTCAACCGAAGTGAAGAAGCGCATTGACCAGATCAATGAACGAGCGCGTGATTATACGATTGTAACGACTTCCGATGACGCCGACTATATCAAAGGTGCGTTGATGGAAGTCGTCTTTACATTGTGTTTTGCGATGGCAATCGTCCTCGTGGTTATTGCCGTATTTTTAGGTCAATGGCGCGCCGTGCTTATTCCCGCCGTGACGATGCCTATCTCACTGATCGGAACATTGGCGGCCATCTGGATTCTCGGCTTTTCAATCAATTTGATTACGCTTATGGCGTTGGTGCTGGCAACCGGGCTAATCGTCGATGATGCGATTGTGGTACTGGAGAATATTCAGCGCCTGCGCAGCGAAGGACGGGAAAAGATGGCGGCTGCCGTAATAGGCACGCGTCAGGTTTTTTTCGCAGTCATAGCGACGACAATTACACTTGTTTCTGTTTTCCTCCCCATTGCCTTCCTCCCCGGCGAAACCGGGCGTCTGTTTAGGGAATTCGGTCTTGTACTGGCCATTGCTGTGGTGATCAGTTCATTTGTTGCCGTTACCTTATGCCCTATGATGGCGTCACGGCTACCCCATCTTTCTGCAACGAACCCATATATACTAAAAATCAGGAATGTCCTGAATAGCATTGGGTGCACTTTGGGAGAGTGGTATTTTTCCAGCCTGAAAACCCTTATTGCCCTTCCGCTTCTGGCTATCACCGCTGCCATCCTCATTGCTGCCGGGGGAGTGGGTGGCTTCCTTATGCTCAATCAGGAACTTATGCCGCGTGAGGATCGCGGGGCAATATGTATCTTCCTCACTGGGCCGGACGGCGCATCGCTTGCCTATACCGATGAACAGGCCCGCAAGGTCGAGGCCGTACTACAGCCATATAAAGATCAGGGGATAATCACAGATATTTATTCTATTGTCGGACGGTGGGACAAGAACCGCGCCTTTATCGTCGGCACATTGAAGGATTGGGAAACCCGCGCCATAAGCGAGCAGGAACTGGCATCGAATATAAATGCAGTAGTTTCGGATATGCCGGGGGCTCAGGTGCGTATTTTGCAAGGGGGCGGCTTTGGTGGCGGGGGCGGGGGCTCGGGACTGGAACTGGCCGTGCTTGGCAGTAATTACGAGGAGATTGCCGCGGCCGCTGACCAGCTTGGAGATGCGCTGTTGGAGCGTGTACCCGAAGTCAATGATGTGCGCGTCCAGTTCGATACATCGCAGCCGGAAATGCTGTTCAATATCGACCGGGAAAAGGCCAACGATCTGAATGTACAGATGGAGAGAATATCGCAGACCTTGCGCGTTATGGTGGACCGATATGACGTGATCGACCTTAGCGTAGACGATCAGGCCGTCCCGGTGATGATGGGACCGGCACGCGGCGTGATTGACGATGCTGGCGATCTTTTGAGTGTATTTGTCACCAACACAAATGATGAACTTGTGCCCTTAAGCGCATTGATCAATGTGCAGGAACGTGGCGTATCCGCTGAGCTTGACCGCCACGGACAGCGCCGTGCGGTGGAACTTGATCTTGGCATTGAACCCGGCGCGCCGCTGGGGGACACAATGGCGCGTGTCAGCGCCGTGGCGAATGAGGTCCTCCCTCCCGGCCACAGTATAATATTTCTGGGCGAAGCCGCGACGTTGCAGGAAACCAGCTATGAAGTGGCGCTAACATTCGTGATTGCCTTGCTTGTCGTGTTTCTTGTGCTGGCGGCCCAGTTCGAAAGTCTGGGAAGTGCAGTGATCGTCATCTTCACGGTGCCGTTTGGGTTGGCGGCGGCGGTTTTTGTACTTCTGGTGACCGGACAATCGCTTAATCTTTATAGTCAGATAGGGCTTGTAATGCTGATTGGCCTCATGACCAAGAACGCAATTCTTCTTGTAGAATTCATGGATCAGAAACGGGATGAAGGCCTGGATGTGCCAGATGCCATCATGGAGGGCGTTCGCATTCGCCTTCGACCGGTTGTCATGACCGTTCTTTCTACTGTTCTGGGCGCTCTGCCACTTGTGCTGGGCGCGGGGCCAGGATCGGAAGCGCGAAGCACCATTGGCTGGGTTATCTTTGGCGGGCTCGGGCTGTCGACACTGTTCACGCTCTATTTCGCACCGCTCGGTTATTCATTGATTGCTCCGCATCTTAAGCCACGGGCCCATGCTGGCCGCGAACTGGAGAAGCAATTGCTGAATGCGCAAAAGGAAGCGTCATGAGGCATTGCTGTCTTTTTCTGGTTGGTGTTGCTCTTACCGCGTGCACGGTCGGGCCGGATTATGAAGCGCCAGAAATAGGCGCACCGCCACAGTTCGTATCACAGGATGTTTTGGAAACCCTGAACGAAGGGCGTGAATATCAGGGTGTTGCGGCGGATTGGTGGACCGGCTTTGATGATGAGCTTTTGAATACGCTGGTGGAAACTGGCATCGAAAAAAATTTCGAAATTTCTGCAACTGCCGCCCGTGTCAAGGAGGCCCGGGCACGAGTGAAACTCGCAGGGGCTGGTGACGACTTGAGCGCTGATGCTGACCTCGGGGCTGATGTCGAGGTTCGCCAGGATTTAGGCGGAGATAACGATACCACAAATGCAAGAGGTGTGGCTGCCGGACTAAGCGTGTCTCTGCCAGTGGATGTTTTTGGCCGCACACGCCGTGAAGTAGAAGCTGCCCGTGCCGGGCTTGAGGCCGCGCAGGCGGACCTCAGGAGCATTGTATTGCGTATCAGCTCGGATATCGCCAGCGAATATCTGCAATTGCGCGGGAATCAGAGGCAACTGGAACTCTTGCGTGAGTCAGTTGCCTTGCAGGAAAAGACACTCTCTATTGTCAGAAGCCGTTTTGAGTCCGGTCTTTCACCGGAACTTGATCTTCGCCGTGCAGAAACATCCGTTGAAAACCTGCGGGCTGACATTCCGCCGCTGGAAGAACAACTCCTCAATTCTCGTAACCAGCTTGCCAGCCTGAATGGACAATTTCCGGGCGCGTATGAAGAAACTTTAAGAGAACAGAAGCAAACGCCGGCCTATAGAAATTCAATACCTCAATTAATCCCGCTTGAAGTGCTGTCGATGCGACCAGACGTTCAACAGGCGGAAGCAAATCTGAAGCAGGCCATTGCCAACATTGGCGTTGCGGAAGCTGATTACTATCCGACCTTTCGGCTGACTGGTGCCCTGACTATCGGGGCGACCGGTGTTAGTGCCATGCCCGTGACGGAGATGCTGATCGGATCTCTTGCGGCATTGATTGAGCAGGTGCTGACGGATGGCGGGGCGCGGGATGCTAATTTTGAAATCTCAAAAGCGCAGACTGAAGAGGCGCTCGCTGTTTATGAGCAAATACTTCGTGAGAGCAGTCAGGAAGTTGAGACGTCGCTGGCAGCCATTCAATCTTCCCAGCGACGCCAGCTGTCTCTTGAAAATGTCGTGACATCCAGTCGCCGGAGTTTTTCGCAAGCCGAGGCCTTGTATCAGCAGGGTCTTATCAGCTTTCTGGATGTTGTCGATGCGCAGCGCGTTTTGGCCAATGCCGAACAGGCTCTCGCGCGAGAACGGACAAATTACGCTATGCAGATCGCCATTTTATTCCGCACTTTAGGTGTCAACGTTGATAGGCTCTGAAATAGTGTTTTAAGAGTCATTCGCCTTTGGAATTTATGGTGGAGCCGTCGCGTTGGCGATGGCGGATCAAACGCCATATCCAGTTTTCAAATTCATGGCTGTAATATGAAACCGGTGCAGGATTCATTTCACTCTGTATTTCCTGCGGTGTCATCATGACCGATCTCGCACCCGAGTGCGGGAAACCTTCCGATGTGTCCAGACATTGCTCCAGCTTATTCAGTACAGAGGGCGGGTTTACCTCTTCCGGTGTGACCAGAAATCCGCATGTGCGGAGACCAGTTCCCAAACCGGCGCTGGAAGACCAGACCGTTAGCGGAATGGCGATCATCATGCCGAATGTTACCGGCAGTAACCAATAGAAAAGGCTCGGCACCCAAAACCAGGCGATCATTGCCCAGATAGTTCCTGCGACAGTGGGTACCCAGAGGCTCTGGATTGCATCTTTATAAGAAAGAGAGTCACTCTCACGGTTCTGGGCATCCCAAGTGACGACACGGCCGGCGATTGTGGTCAACACGAAATAAGCATGCAGGCACATCATTACGGGCGCCAGGAAAATTGAGAATGTGGTTTCAAGTATGGCACTGATGACGAGGCGGATGCCGCCGCCGAAACTGCGGCGCTCCCGGCTGTTGAATAAGGTTAGCATCAGACCGGCAATTTTAGGGCCAATCAGCATGATTACGGTCAAGGTGAACAGGGAGATAATCTTGACATACTCCACCACCTGCCAGTCAGGAAACAACTGGCGTCCATTGCCAAAAAAGTTATGCGGGATGACAGAGCGCATTACACCGTCAACGGTCGTCAGTACCAGCAGCAGTAGCCACAAAAGCGATGACACATAGGCCAGAGCGCCCAAGGTAAAGTGCAGTCTGCTTATTCCATGCAGGCCACGGACGCCAAGTAATTTCAGATGTTGCAAATTGCCCTGTGCCCAGCGTTTGTCTCGCTTGGCATAGTCGAGAAGGTTTCCCGGTAGCTCCTCATAGGATCCTCGCAGGTCTGCCATGAGGTAGACGTGCCAGTTGCTCCGGCGTATCAACGCGGCCTCCACAAAGTCATGGGACAGGATATCGCCACCGAGTGGCGCCTTTCCCGGCAGTGTTGGCAGGCCACAATGACTAGAGAACGCCTGCAGGCGGAGAATGGCATTATGACCCCAGTAATTACACTCTCTCATCTGCCAGAAGCTGAGCCCTGTAGCGAGCATGGGGCTGTAAAGCCGCGAAGCAAATTGCACGTAGCGACCAAAGAACGTCTTTTGCCGTACCGGCATTGGTACGGTTTGAATGATACCGGCATCCGGATTGGCTTCCATGGCGCGGGCCAAGGTCACAATCGTATCGCCGCTCATCACGCTATCGGCGTCCAGCACCAGCATATGGTCATAGGCGCGGCCCCAGCGGCGACAGAAATCCTCTATATTGCCTGCTTTTTTCCCACGGTTATCCTCGCGGCGGCGATAGAAGAGGCGACCTTCTGCGTTCAGTCGTGCCACCAGCTCATGCCAGCCTACTTTTTCTGCCTTTGCAATATTTTCGTTTCGTGTATCACTCAGAAGAAAGAAATGAAAATGCAAGCCCTCACCGGTTTCCATGAGCGATTGGTATGTCGCTTCCAGGCCCGCCAGAACCCGCTCCGGGTCCTCATTATAAACGGGCATGACAACAGCGGTCTGCGATGTCAGCGGGAGTCCGTCCAAGTCTTTTGTCTTGATGCGACGACGGAGTGAGAGGGGATCAATCTTCAGAAGTTGACAGATAAAGCCCACGACTGCGGACCAGAAGGAGATGACGAGCCAGGAAAAAGTGATGGTGAAGAGAGCCAGAATCATTAATTCCACCAACGTCATGCCATTCGCTACCAGAATGTCGAACATCATCCGACAAGACAGGCCGGCGGTTAGCAAAACCAGCGTGAAAAAAATGATGCGCCTTTCCGTTCCGAATGGAATGGAAAACCGACCATCTTGAGCATCTGCTGTTGAGGCGATAGATGTTTTTTTCTGCTTATTTGACATTAACAGGCTCATAGAGATAGCTCCAGGTTTCAGTCAACCTCTTCCCCCTCAATGTAAGATAAACACGCATGTCGGCTTTTAGTTCCCCGGTTTCCTGGAGACGGAAAGATAGGCGCCAGATATCGGTGCCGGGCAACTTGTGCAGCACCAGATCGTTGATCTTACCGTTCGATGTTTGAATCTCAGGCGTGACGGGTTGCTCCGGGTGTAGGGTAGAGAGATCTCCGCCCTGAAAATCGATCACGAAGCGCCGGACGCTTCTGGGTTGCGGCGGATTTGCACCGGGAATACCACCCCAGCCAGTGCGTGTGCGGAGGACTCGCGCCATATGGTTGGGCAGATCCAGATTGTTCAGGCTGGTCAGCCGATAGGCAAGCTGTACGGGTTCCTCGGCGTTTATTTTCCGGTCGAACACCCAGAATGCAACAATGTTGTCATTCACTTCTTCATTCGTTGGAATTTCCACCAGGCGGACACTGCCTTTCCCCCACCCTTCACCAAGCGGTTCCACCCAAAGGCTTGGCCGCTGGTGATAGTGAGTTTCGAAATCCATATAGTTGTTATAGTTCCGGTCACGTTGCATGAGCCCGAAGCCTCTGGGGTTGTAATCCATGAAGGCGCTGACGTTTAACTGCCTCGGGTTCGTCAACGGGCGCCAGATCCATTCGTCACTGCCGGTATGCATTAGCAGGCCATCAGAATCATGTACTTCCGGGCGGAAATCATCAAAATGCCGTGTGCCATTCTCTCCGTACAGGAACATGCTGGTAAGGGGGGCAATTCCGATTTGACGGTCGCTCTTACGCGAAAACAACACCGTATTGACATCCACGACCGTGCGCGGTCCTGGCGTAATCACAAACTTATAGGCACCTGCAATCGACGGGCTGTCAAGAAGCGCGAAAACCGTCATGCTTGTATCTTCTTCGGTCGGCTTTACGAGCCAGAATTCACGGAATGCCGGAAACTCCTCTCCTCGCGGAAGGGCGGTGTCGACGGCCAGGCCACGTGCCGACAGGCCATAGAACTGATTCTGTGCCAGTAATCGGAAATAGGAGGCGCCCAGAAACACTGCCAACTCATCCTTGTAATCCGGGTTATTGAGGGGATACTGGATTCGGAAACCGGCATATCCCAGATCATTCGGCACCTGATCTTCCAAACCTTCACCGTCGTAGCGGAAAGACGCCTTGTTGAAGGGCAGTGGAGATACCCTGCCGTTCTCAAATACATTTATTGCTACAGGAGATTTATACAGAAACCCTGGATGGAAGAACTGCACCTCGAAGAGCGTTTGATCCCGCCACAGTGCTGCTTCTTTACGGAATCGAATCTTCTGGAAGTCCTCATATGTAAGGTCGCCTAGTTTGCCATCCAGAATCTGTGCCGGTTCGGCGTAAGGCTCGGCCGCCAGCGCGCGGGCCTTCTCCACGACAGAGTTGAAAAGCGCCTCCAATGTGATAGGGGCAGCTTCGGATGCTTGTGATGGACTTGTTTTCGCATCGGCCGGGTCAGACTCCTTAGTGGAAGTCTGTGCCGACGCGATGAACGGCGACAGTGCCATGAACATTATGACGGCGATGCCGCATGCCGAAATTATCGGATAGTAATTCTTTTCCATCTGCCTTGGTTTCTGTTGACTAACTCATCAAAACTTTTGCGCGTTACCTGGGAGGTTCGTTAAGCACATCCAGTTTCCCATCGGCCTTTTCATCAGGAACGATTAGAAACGTTTTTGGGGATTAGGATGAACTGGGTATCGAATGTGGCAAAATTGGTAACACGCTGCCGTCACATAGTAAGCAACTGAAATAGGGCAGAATTTTGACGCGTCAATGGACTAGTCGTCTGAAAACGCAAACAAATATCAGACATACCCTTAATTGCTTCAATTTTTATTCAGTTGCTCAGGCTAAGTCCGCCGCGTTAGATAGCTATCGTATGATATGAGTTGGAATTGCTTTTGCGCAGCTACGGTTGGTCCTGAATACAGGATACTGTTTGTATCGTGCCGGGTAGAATATGCCGGTAATACAGGACGCCGTTTAAAGGCCTAAATAGGCCTCCCGAACTTTGTCGTTCTGTATTAGCTCTTGACCTTTTCCGTGCAGCGTGATTTGGCCATTCTCCAGCACATATGCTTCATCGGCGAGTTCCAGCGCCATATGTGCGTTTTGTTCGACGAGCAAGATCTCCACGCCGTTTTCAGAAACAGTCTGGATGATATTTGCGATTGTATCTACAATTGTCGGAGCCAGCCCAATTGATGGTTCATCCAGCATGAGAAGTTTTGGCGAAGCCATTAAAGCGCGCCCGACAGCCAGCATTTGCTGTTGGCCACCGCTCAATGAATTTGCGGGCATATGCAGGCGATCCTTGAGCACAGGAAAATAGTCTAGGACGGTTTCGAGGTCCTTTTCGATAGCCATCTTATCCGTCCGAACATATGCCCCTGACATGAGGTTGTCGCGTATATTCATAGTTGGAAACAATCTGCGCCCTTCAGGGACAAGTGTCAGTCCGCTGGAAACCGTCTGCGCAGGAGTGAGGCCTGTAATAGCTTTCCCTTGGAACTCAATGTTGCCTTTTGATGGAGTAAGCAACCCTGCAACCGCCTTCATCAAGGTTGTTTTGCCGGCACCATTCGCGCCGACAATTGTGGTGATCTGGCCCTGCTTGACCGACAGGCTGACACCTTCTAGAGCCGGAACGCCGCTATAGCTGACGAACAGATCGCGGATAGATAAAATGACATTTGGCTGATTCATTTTTTATGTCCAAGATAGGCTTCGATTACGAGTTCATTCTGGCTTACTTCTTCCGGTGTCCCGGCCGCGAGAAGCCGACCGTGATTCAGCACGAGGATCCTGTCACAGATTCGCATAACAGCCCGCATGTTATGTTCAACGAGCAGGATGGTTATCCCAAGCTCGCTGCGAATCATCTCAAACAGATCAAGGGCGGCCCCTACTTCCACCCCTTGTAATCCCGTCAACGGTTCGTCAAGGCAAAGCACCTTTGGTTCGGCAGCAAGAGCAATGGCAATGCTGAGCATTCTCTGAAGGCCATGGGGAAGACTTCCTGCCGTCACTTCCAGGTGATCATCAAGACCGGTCAGCTTTGCTGTTTCCCGCATCTTACCCAATCGCTCTGCCTGACTTTTCAGGCGATGGGTCGTTGCGATAATGATATTGTCCGCAACGCTCATTTCACTGAGCAGGCTCTCATGCTGAAAGGTTCGTATGAGGCCCATACGACTGATATGCGTCGCATTTTTGTTTGTAATGTTCTGATCGAGGAAGGAGAGACTTCCCGATGTTGGCGGCATAAATCCGCTGATCAGGTTGAAGGTTGTGCTTTTTCCGGCACCATTCGGGCCAATAAGTCCCAGTATTTCACCCTCGCGTAATTCAAAGCTGAAATCCGCAACGGCCGTTAGGCCGCCGAATTTACGTTCCAGCCCTTCTGCCCTCAAAAGAACCTTACCATCACCAACTTTGTTTTTCTTAGAAAGTGCTTCCGTTTGAGTATCGCTCAACGTTCCGCCCTCCCCTTGAATGTGCCGGTTCGGAGGCGTGCGCCAAGACCGACGATCCCGCCAGGGACGAGTAGCAGGGCGCCGATAATAATGGCGCCATAGAAAATATTCTCATAGGGGCCGAAGCTATGAAGAAATTGTCCGGCCAGTGTCAGGACCGCCGCCCCAATTATGGGGCCGGCGATATGGGCCTCGCCGCCAATCTTGACATAGGCGAGGGCGAGAACCGCAACGAAGAAGGTGAAGTCCGCCGGGGCAATGACGCTGTTCGTATAGGCATGCACGCCGCCCGCCAGTCCCACTGCTGTTGAAGCGATGACGAAACAGAGGACTTTGAGGGCGATGACATTGAGTCCGACGGAGCGGGGAATATCTTCATTGTTCTGAATGGCCTTAAAGACCCGCCCGAGGTTGGAGCGCTCTGTTAAATACAGAATTAGTAGAATCGCCGTCAGAATGGTAATGGCGATAGCTGGAAAGTAATCGTTCAACGCCATCGGCGGAAACATCCCAATCATGCCGGAATTGCCGCCGAGAAATTCCGACTTTGTATAGAACAATCGGACAACTTCGGTGAAGGCAAAGGAGATCAGCAGGAAGTAGGGGCCCTTAGTCCGAAGGGTGACCCAGCCAAAAAGAGCACTGATGAGGCCGGCAATGATCGGTGCCGCAAGCAGCGAGATGAAAAAGGGTAGATCATAGATGGTGGAAGCAACCGCTGTCGCATAGGCGCCGATGCCGAAGAAGGCTGCCGTTGCAATATTCAGCTCTCCGATTAAAAGTACGAATCTGAGTGTTACCGCCAAAACAGCATTCGTGAATACCCAGATGATGACCTGCACATAGTAGGGTTCGCCGCTAAAAAGAGCAAAGCAGATCGCGGCAAGGGCGATCAGAATGCTAAGGGCAAGCCCCGGATTACTTTTCAGCATGACCTAAAATCCCCTGTGGACGTACAAGAAGCAGAACAATAACCAGAACAAACATTGCGAGCGTTGCCGTGGACGGGTCGAAATAATAGCCGCCGAAACTTTCGATCAGAGCAATCAGGAGCCCTCCAAGGATGGCCCCGACGACGCTGCCCAGACCGCCGATGATAATGATGATGAAGGCCTTGACGAGAAAATCGTCACCGATCACGGTGGTCACGGGTGTAACAGTCGCCATCAGCGCTCCTGCGCAAGCGGCCAGCGTCGCGCCGATCAAGAAGCCATAAAGGGCGACCCGGCGATAGGGGATGCCCTGCAGCATTGCCGCTTCCTGATCCTCGGCGACGGCGCGCAGGCTGAGTCCGAGTTTTGTTCGATGAACAAGGATATAAAGACCGAGCGTGATGATTGCGGCGACGATCATCAGCAGTAGCCTTTGAAGAGTGAGGCTGGCGCCAAGAATTGTAATGTTGCCCGGAATGACATCGGGAACGGAGCGCGGGACGCCCCCGTATAAGATCAAATAGGTGCCGTTCAGCAGCAACAACAGCCCGATTGATAGGATGAAGGATCCGTTGAGGTCCTTCAGAAAATACTGAAAGCCGAATACGTAAACGACAAAACCGATGAGGCAGACCACTAGCAGCGCAAGAACGAAGGCAATGAGATAGGACAGCCAGATGGACAATCCCATTGTATCAACGCCCCAGATCATTATCGTCGAGACGATGAGAGCGGCTGCGGTGAAAAAAGTACCATGTGCGAAATTGACGATTTTCATGACGCCGAAAATCAGGGTCAGCCCGAGCGCGAAAAGCACGTACACTGAGCCGATCTGCAGCGTATTCATAAGAAGCTGTACTTGTAGTTCCATCATATGGTCCGGTCGGTTGCGAGGCCAGATTGGAGGATACGCCAGCCTGTCAATCAGAGGAGCTGGCGCATCCGTTTTCCAGTCGGTATTACTTAAGGCGTTCCCTAAGCTCTTCCGGGGCAACACGCCCGACTTCCACGGCTTTTCCGTCCTTGACCTGCGTAATCATGACAGGGATCAGGATCTGCTGCGGAGAGCCATAAACATCGGTGCCACCGAAAGCCGCCGGGCCATAGGAGGATTCGAAGATGATGGTCGGCAGGGTTTCCGCAACCTTCTTCGGGTCGATGCTGTCGGCTGTTTCAATCGCCTTCTTCAGGGCCATCACCGCATCATAGCTTGAAATGGTAATGCCGTTCAGGGATTCGCCGAGCTTGGCGATGGCACCTTCGTTCAGCTTACGCTGGGTTTCGCTGGCTGAATCGCCCTGGAAGTCAGCGGAAGCACCGAGATATGTGCCTTCCGCCGCGCCGCCTGCCATCTTGCTCAATGTGCCGGCCGAAGTGCCTGGCGCCACAATCTTGACGCCGTCCCAGCCCAGCACGTCCAGTTCTTTCATGATGGAACCGACGTCCGCAGGAGGAGCCGCACCGAAGTCAACGCCATCAGGCTTGCTGTTGGCGATTTTTGTCGCGATGGACTGGAATTCGGTGGTGCCTCGCTCGTACCGGTCCGTTGAAATAACCTCAACACCAAGATCATTCCAGGTCTTGACGGCAACAGGCTCTACTTCCTGACCTGTTGCATCATTGGGGGTGATCATCGCGACTGTCTTGAGATCGGGATGCTGTTCCTTAATGTAGCCGAAGAAGGGCGCGAGAATTTCAAACGGGGTGTTCATCTGCGTAAAGGTGAGCGGATACTCCGGACCTTTGATGCTTTTGCCCCAACCCGTATTGAACAGCAGTACGCCCTGACGCTCGGAAAGGGCCTGCGTTGCACGCACAGGTGCTGTACCGATGCTGCCGACAATGAATTTGATGTTTTCGCGGTTCAGCATGGTCTGTGCCGTCTTGGCACCTTCGGCAGCGTTGTATTTGTTGTCATAGGCATGCAGTTCCAGCATGTAGGTTTCTCCGCCAGCTTTGATGCCACCTTCGGAGTTGACCTTTTCGACAGCCTGTTCCGCTGCATATTCAAAGCCCAATCCCCAAGCAGCGGCGGCGCCCGACATTGGAGCGGAAACGCCTACCTTGAGGATCTCGTCGGCAAATGTCGTTTGTGCACTGAACAAGGCAATTAGTGCCCCGCCAGTGATTCCAATAATTTTCTTCATAGACATAGTATTCTCCCTTGTTTTGAGTTTTTTGATTATACAATTTACCGTTTTAAAGCGTTAAAGACTTGCGGCTATCCCTCCTGACACGGGCAAGGCGGCACCGGTAATAAAGCTCGAGTCGGGGCCGACGAGAAAGCTGATGGCGCCCGCGATGTCCTCTGGCTGACCCAGTCTTTTAAGCAGGGATCGATTGGTGTAGTCCTTCACCATATCCGGGGCCGCATTTTCAATCACGGATGTTTGTATCAATCCCGGAACAATGCAATTTACACGTACGTTCGGGGCCAGTTCTATCGCCAGTGAGCGGGTGAGAGAAGAGACTGCGGCTTTTGCTGCGGCATATTCGGGCTGATCTCCGTCACCAGCGTATGTCACTGACGAAATATTTACAATGGCTCCCTTTTTGCGGGAGACCATTCCGGGAGCAACCGCCTGTACCATCCAGAAAAGTGGTTTTAGGTTCAGCTCAAAAGTGCTGTCGAAACGCTCTTCGCTCATCCCCAGAATTGGGGTCACCAGTTCACCGCCGCGAATACCCCCAACCACATTGACGAGGGTTGTGACGGGTCCGAGATTGTCCACAATCTCGCCAATGGCGGCATTTGTCTCACCTTCGTCAGTTGCGTTCGCCCGCGCCATATGAACTTTTATGTCGGGATAGCTATGCTGGATGTCCTCTACGGTTGCAGCCAACCGTCGACCCGAGATATCGATAAGTCCCAGTGAGGCGCCATCCGCCGCCAACCGCTTGGCAACGGCTGCGCCCATGGGACCGCCCGCACCGCTTACGAGAGCAACAGCGCCCGCGAGCGGGAGTGTGCGATTTGCGGAAGAGGATTGATCTGTCATTACTGGACCTCTTTCAGTTTTCCCTGGCCTTCTGTGTGCCAGTCCCGAAGCGTACGTTTGAGGATTTTGTTGGACGGCCCTAGCGGCATATCGTCAACTGTGTAGACACGACGGGGCGATTTGTAGGCGGACAGATTCTTGCGGCAGTAAGCAATTATTGCCGCGCCATCAAGTTTGTGTCCGGCGTGCGGTATGACGACTGCCACCGGTATTTCGCTCTTACTCTCATCCGGCAGACCGATAACGGCGCAAACACGGATGTCAGGGTGCTGGTAGAGCAGGTCTTCTACTTCCAGCGGATAAATGTTGTAACCGCCGGAAATGATGACATCCTTTTTCCGGTCAACGATGAATAGATAGCCATCTTCATCGAGATATCCAAGATCGCCGCTGAGCCAGCCTTCTGACGTAAAGCTGGCAGCCGTTGTTTCGGCATCGCCCCAATAGCCGGCGCCGATGGTATCTCCTGAAATCCGCACTTCACCAACTTCGCCGTGTGGCACTTCCACGCCATTGTCATCAACGATACTGATGCGCGACCCGCCAATCGGCACTCCGGCGGAGCCGCGTTTGCGGATGCCAAACGGGGGTTCTCCTGTTACATAGCCCGTGCTTTCCGTCGCGCCATAAATCTGCAGCAGCGGCACGCCCATTTTCTCTTCAAACTGCTGCATGACATTCGGCGAGACGGGCGATCCACCTGTAACGCAAGTTTTCAGGGAACTGAGATCATGTCTAGTGGGATCGAATTCGCGTAGCAGATAAAGGAACATGGTCGGCGATCCGGCAAGATAGGTCACCTTTTCACGTGTGATCGTCTCCAGCACGGCTTCCGTGTCCCAGCGCTCCAGCTGGATCATTTTGGCGCCGGAGAAGATGGCTCCGTTCATCATGCAGGTGGCGCCGAAATTATTGAACAGCGGCAGCGCACAGAGGAAGACTTCCTTGCCCCATAAAAGACCGCCGTGAACCGCCATGTCGCGCAGCGTTGTGTATTGGCTGAGCTGTGTCTGCGTTGCGCCTTTGGGTTCCCCTGTGGTGCCGGATGTAAAAAACAGGGCGACGATATCATCGGCCTTGAAGTCCGGTATTGAACAGGTTTTATCGGCGCTATCTATAAGGGAGTCAGCATCATGGGCGCCTTCCGTTGCGCCGCCGGTTACAAAGATTGTCTCCGGCTTGCCGGTTTCCTGCTGCACCTCAAGGGCGTAGGGCAGTGTTTCCTTGCTGGTCAGCATCACTTTCATGCCAGTCCGCTTCACGGTGGATCTCACCTCATGCACGCGATTCATGCCGCTGATGGGATTTGCGATCGCGCCTATTTTCTGGCAGGCCCAATAACCAAGGGCCATTTCCGGACTGCTCGGCAGGTATAACCCGATCACATCTCCAGTCTCCGCGCCATGCGCCTTGAATACGTTTGCCAATTGCGAGGTTTTGAGATCAAACTCTGTAAAGGTATGAGTCTGGCCTTCATAGCTGATGAATATCTGGTCTCCAACAAGGCGCGATGTGTTATCTAGACATTGCGCTAAAGACGTAACGGTCACCTGCATTTCTCCCATAATTATACGGCGTCAGCTTGTTAGTCAGCTTTTGTGCCTTTTTTCTTTCAGTCTATGCATAATGGCGAATGCCCGTCAATCGTTTTGAACAGTTGTTAGTTTTTGATGATGGGTATTTAAGTTATTTCTTTTTATAAGAAATTTCATTTCCATGAGACAGATTCAACCGGACGGAGAAACCAAGCATTGATTATCTGGGTGGGGATTAGGATATTAAGAAATAATCCTCACTAATCTAGTTACGAGCAATGCCGCTCAGCAGAAGGGTCTGTTGCATGGCAATCATTTCCTGAAGTGAATAGAAGCCTTCCCTCCCGCCTTTTCCCGGATCAAACCATTCGACAGTCCAGTTTAATGCGCCCAGCAGGAAAAGCCGCAAAGGAATCACTTCAAAGTCGCTTCGGACTATCTTCTCCTCCTGCGCGTTTTTCAAGCAGGCATCCCAGGCCGAGGCATACTTTCTCCGAACAGGCCTGTGCCGCGCCCTCACCTCCTGAGGTAGCTGACCATACATTCGGATATTGGCAGATGTAAACTCACTGCGGGCAAACAGTACCTTCATATGGGCATCGATAGCGTCTGCCAGTTGCTGGCTTGGGTCCGGGTATTTTTCAAAATCACGCAGAATCTTCGAGACGCCGTCAGCCATTTCGCGCAAACCACGGTCCAGTAATTCATCCAGCAGATCTTCTTTGGAATTGAAATGATAGTAAATACTTCCTGCCTCCATTTTGGCAGCGGCGGCTATCTGCCGTAACGTAGCCGCTCTGTAGCCGGAGGCGCGCATGACTTTTGCCGCGAACGAGAGGATATGCATTCGGGTTCTCGCCGCTTTGCTATCGCCCTGCTCTATAAAATCCGCTTCTATAAAATTGGTGTTTTCAACGGTGAAATAACTTTTTCTGGGCTCAATCAGCATACCATCCAAAATTAGTCTTACTGCACTTTCCGATAATACGCTGACTGGAATTCGGGATGCATTAAACCATTCCCCCATCCAGTTGAGAGCTCCCAGCAGGAACTGTCGAAGAGGAACAATTTTGATATCCGATCTGATTTTCCCATTCTCCAATGCTTTTTTCAAAAAGTCGTCCCACAGGTGCGAATAGGCAAGCCGGAGAGGACGGTGGCGTTCTCGCACCTCTTCAGACAGCATGGAAAAATTGCGTATATTAGATGATGTGAAGTCATTCTCTTTGAGTAAATGCTCTATATGGGCATGTACCATTCTGGCGAGCGTTTCGCGAAATCCGATGTCGTCCTTCTGACAGTCTTCGCTTACTTTCTTGACAGCGTCATAAACATAGCGGAGGCCCATATCCAGGACCACGTCAAAAATCTCTTCTTTTGAGGCGAAATGGTAATAGATACTCCCGGCTTCGATACCGGCAGCGTCGGCAATCTTACGAAGGGTAGAAGGTTCGTAACCCGCTATGCGAAATTGCCTCGCCGCTGCAGATAAAATAGTAAGGCGGGTTCTCTCGGATTTCGTAAGCGCAGTTTCTATGGGCTGCGTAATTTCTAATTTAACGTTCATAGCTTTTAATTCCTTCTTGACAGGATAATGTCAAGTGAGATAATTCTAACAAATGTTTGATTTTATAATTAACAAGTCCGGAAAATTGGACGATTTAATCTGGGAGTGAGACAATCATGCGCGGGTTGACGGGAAAACATGTTATTGTAACCGGAAGCGGTAGTGGTATCGGGCGTCAGATAGCACTTCGTTTCGCGGAGGAGGGAGCGAAGGTTGCTCTCTTTGATATTAACCGCGATGGAGCATCTGAAACACGGCGCTTGATTGATGAGAAGGGTGGTAAAGGCACTGCCTATACTGTTGATATCACGGATCAAGAAGCTGTCGAGAAGGCGGTTCGCGAAGTTGAAGAAGTCGGCCCGGTGGATGTCTTGGTCAACAACGCGGGCTGGGATAAAATGGCCAACTTCTTAGACACGGACGTCGATCTCTGGAAAAAAATCATTGATATAAATCTGTACGGCCCGCTCTACATGCATCATGCAGTCCTTCCCGGCATGATAAAAAATGGTGGCGGGAGAGTTATCAATATTAGCTCGGACGCAGGCCGGGTCGGATCGTCAGGTGAGGCAGTATATTCAGCCTGTAAGGGCGGTATTATCTCTTTTACCAAGACAGTTTCCCGGGAGCTTGCCAGAAAGGGTATTCAACTGAATGCTGTGTGCCCCGGCCCGACAGATACGCCGTTGTTTGCCGAAGTCGCGTCCGGTGCAGGGGCGGAAAAAATTGCAGAAAGCCTGAAAAGAGCCATTCCGATGAAGCGCCTCGCGCAACCATCCGACTTTCCAGGCATTGTATGTTTCCTCGCTTCCGACGATGCTGGTTTTATCACGGGGCAGACTATTTCAGTTTCCGGTGGCCTCACTATGCATGGCTAAGCCAAGAGCCTTTTGGTGTCAGGTGTCAGGCACCCCGTTCCTCTGTTTTTATAAGTGCAAAGCCTTGCTCATTGTCGCGTTTCATATTTCATATCCGTTTATACATCTTGGCGGGTCGGATTAATTACCCTTGTCAGATTTTCTAACGTAAGTTAGGATTTTCAAAAATGAATATCCTGGTTTGCCGGGATGACAAAAACAGGGTTTGAAATCAGGGACACATAGCATTCTCTGCAGTATTTATCCTCTTTGAAATGATTGAAGATTGGCGGGCGAGATTTAAGAATGTTTTTGATATTCTGAAATGGGGGCAACGTTAAATTTTCTGTCTTCTTCCGTTGCCTTGACCATTCTGCTCCATCGTCAGGCAAAGAAATAGTAAAGCTCCAATGATGCTACAAAAAGGAAACAAAATAATGGCTTCCATGGAATATAGTATACAGTACCGCCGCGCCGATGCACTTGAGAGAAAAAATTCTGCTCACTGGCATGCAGTCGAATCTATGCCGCTCGCGGACTTAAAAAAAATGCAGGAAGAAAAGCTTGTTGCCCAAATGGCTTATCTGAAAGAAAGGTCGCCATTTTATCAAAAGAAGTTCTCTGATGCAGGCGTATCCTTCGATGATATCCGGACGGTCGAGGATCTGCAGAAAGTGCCCTTCACCCTGAAAACTGAAATTCGTGAGAGTCTGAAAGCAAAGCCTCCTTTCGGACTGCATCTTGCGGCGGATATGGAAGATATTATTCAGATGCAGGCTTCTTCCGGCACGACCGGCAGTCCGTCCTACGTCGCTTTGACTCAAGGTGATGCAGAGATGTGGCATGAGATGAACGCCCGCTGCTTCTTCGCCAGCGGCATCCGGCCGGGGGATATGTCGCTGCATGGATTCGCGCTGGCCAAAGGCTTCGTCGGCGGTGTGCCGATTACTCAATCCATGCAGTATATGGGCGTTATCGATATTCCGATTGGTGCGGATGGCGGGGCGGATCGTCTGCTCCGGGCGGCCGCTGATGTAAGGCCCCGCGTGCTTGCCGCAGCGCCGAACTTTGCGGTGTTTCTGGGGGAGAAGGCGCCGGATATTCTAGGCGTCGAGGCGAAAACACTCGGTATCGAGGTCGTTCTTGTGGGTGGCGAGCCCGGCGGCGGCATTCCTGCCATTCGGCAGCGGATCGAGGAAGTCTGGGGTGCGAAATGCTGCGAAATGCTCGGCGGCACCGACATGGGGGTGGCCTATTGGGGCGAATGCGAGGAGCAGTCCGGTATGCATATGGTGGGCATGGACTATATTGTCACCGAACTCCTCAATCCCGAAACCGGCGAGGTCATTCCATTTGAGGATGGTGCAGAAGGGGAACTGATCTACACGGCAATCGGGCGCGAGGCGAACCCGCTCGTCCGGTTCCGCTCAGGTGATCATGTGGAGGTGCTGGGCACTCAATGTGCTTGTGGTCGTACAGGCCCGAAGGTCCGCTGTATCGGGCGCACGGACGACATGCTCATTATTCGCGGTGCAAATGTTTTCCCTTCGGCAATTCAAAGCATCATTGGCGATATGACACCGGAGACCAACGGTGTGATGCGGGTAGTCGCAGATTTCGAGGGACATACATCTCAAGGGGCCCTGAAAGTTATTGTTGAGCGAGGACCTGATCGCTCACCCGACCGGGATGAAGAACTGAAAAAATCAATTGAGACTCATCTGCGAAATTCTCTGGCTTTTAAAGCGGATGTGAGGATTGTCGAACCAGATACATTTGAGAAGCCGGGCGCTGTAAAGGTCGCGCTTACGCTGAGAGAGTATCCCGACCTATAGAAACAGGAGGTTAAGCAAATGGACCTTGGGCTTAAAGGCAAAAGAGTATTAATCACAGGCGCGTCGCAAGGAATCGGGGAAGGCCTCGCCGAGGTGTTCGCCGAAGAAGGGGCTGATTTGTTTTTGGCAGCCCGGCAGGAGGATCGTCTCAAATCCATTGCTAAACGTGTGACGGACGCGCATGGCGTCAAGGCAGAGTATTTCCCAGCCGACTTCACAAAAAAAGGGGATATCGACAGACTGCATGCCGCCGCCGGTGACATCGACATTCTAGTCAATAATGCTGGCGCCATACCGGGCGGCGATATGTGGCAGGTCGGGGCCGATGACTGGCGTCCGGGATGGGAAGTCAAGGTAATGGGATATATCGACATGACCCGGCTCTTTTATGCCAGCATGAAGGCGCGTGGCCATGGCGTAATCCTCAACAATATTGGCAATGGCGGAGAAAATTTTGATTTCCGCTATATTGCGGGAACCACGGGAAATGCGGCGCTAATGGCCTTTACCAAGGCGGTGGGTGGGCACAGCTTGCAGGACAACATCCGTGTTGTCGGCGTCAATCCGGGGCCGGTTGCCACAACTCGCATCGAAAAGATCATGAAAGCCCGCGCGAAAGAGCGCTGGGGCGATGAGAGCCGCTATGGCGAACTGCTGGCGAATTATCCGTTAGGGCGTGCGGCGACGGTTCGTGAAATTGCCGACATGTTTGCCTTTTTGGCATCCTTCAGGTCCAGCTACACGTCAGGCACCATCATCACGATCGATGGGGGCATAACAACAAATATGTCGATTGGTGGTTAGAACAGAAAGGCCCGATTTTCATTGAAATAATGAAATGTATCTTTGGGGTTTGCGGTACCTCCTCGATTGACAGGAAAAAAGCACAGCAGTATTCTAACAATTGTTAGGAAATATGCCCCGAGCAAAATAATGCGTTTTTCGGAATGCTCCGCGTAAAAACACAACTCGTTTTATAACATGTCATCGACAGTGGTGGCTCAACAGAAAAGAAAGAACGAATAAAATGACTGATCGATACTCTAGTTACAACAAGTTGAAATTTGACTATCCAGCAGAGCGCGTTTTGAGAATTACGTTCAGTAATCCTGAAACCTTCAACTCCATAGATGCAGAAACGCATACTCAAATGACTGACATCTGGCGTGATATCGACCGCGATCCGGATATCAACGCCGTCATCGTCACTGGTGAAGGTAAGGCATTCTCAGCCGGCGGTGATTTCGGCCTGATCGAGAAAATGACCGGTAATTTCGACGAGATTATGAATACCTGGAAAGAAGCAAAGGACCTTGTCTACAATATCATCAATTGCAACAAGCCGATTATCTCGGCGATAAATGGCCCGGCTGCCGGCGCAGGGCTTGTCGTCGGTATTCTAGCCGATATTTCTATTGCCGGAAAACGCGCGAAAATTGTTGATGGTCATCCCCGGCTTGGCGTTGCCGCAGGTGATGTCGCCGCCATTATATGGCCGCTGTTGTGCGGCATGGCGAAGGCAAAATACTATCTGCTGACCTGCAAGCCTGTCTCAGGTGAGGAGGCAGACCGTATTGGCCTGGTGTCTATGTGCGTGGAGGACGAAGAGCTGCAAGAAATAGCGCTTGGTATCGCGACCGATCTTGCTAACGGATCTCAAAGTGCGATCCGCTGGACAAAATACTCGCTTAATAACTGGTTGCGACAGGCAGGGCCGATATTTGATGCGTCTACCGCACTGGAGATGCTTGGCTTTATGGGTGAGGATGTAAAGGAAGGCGTTGCCTCCCACCGTGAAAAGCGGACGCCCAATTTCCGTAAAGATTGTCCGATTTAAGGAATTTACATGATTGCATATCCTCTTGTCTTTGGAGGAGGATATGCGGCTGGAATGCTGAAACTAAGAAGGAGCGGCCCAATCAGAATCGGCGCTCCTTTTTATGTAGATACTGCTACGATTGTAAGCATTTGTTCAATAAAGGGGATTTGCATGTTTTGGGCTTCTCTCTTACAAGGTAGCCATATCAGTTTCAGCATTTGAAGAAATAAGGAAAAAGCTAATGCTAAAAGACGTTGTTATTTGTGAGCCGGTTCGTACCCCCGTTGGACGATTTGGAGGGCAGTTCAAGGGCCTGCATGCACATGAGCTTGGCCGCACGGTTGTTAGCGGGTTACTGGCCCGCTGCGAGGGACTTTCAGAGCGGGTGGACGATGTTATCTTCGCACAGTGCTACCCCTCCATGGATGCGCCGGCGTTGGGGCGGGTTGTCGGATTGGATGCTGGGTTGCCGATTGAAATTGGTGGGTATCAACTGGATCGCCGATGCGGATCCGGTTTGCAGGCCATTATCAATGGCGTGATGCAGGTAGCTACGGGAGCGTCCTCCGTGGTCATTGCTGGTGGGGCAGAATCCATGTCCAATGCTCCCTTTTATTCAACATCCGGAAGATGGGGTATTCAGGGCACGTCCCTCGCATTTCACGACGCGCTGGCACGCGGTCGTGTCACCGCAGGGGGTATTAACTTCCCGGTACCCGGCGGAATGCTGGAAACAGCAGAGAATTTGCGCCGGAGCCATAGCGTTCCGCGAGAGGAGCAAGACGAATTCGCGGTCGAATCGCACCGCCGTGCTGTCGCTGCGCAGGAAGCCGGTCGTTTTGATGATGAAATTATTCCGGTCACGGTGCGTAGTCGCAAAGGTGAGGCCGTCGTCACCAAGGATGAACATCCGCGACCAGAAGCCAACCTTGAAAGTCTGTCGAAACTTCGGCCGATCCTTGGCAAGTCTGATTCTGAGGCGACTGTAACGGCGGGTAATGCAAGCGGACAGAATGACGGTGCCTCCGCCTGCGTGGTTACGACCCGTACTATTGCCGAAGAGTTGGGCCTGAAAGTCTATGGCAGCCTGATCAGCTGGGCGGTTGCCGGCGTCGGCCCGGAGATTATGGGCATCGGACCGGTGCCCGCGACCGAGAAGGCGCTGGCCAAGGCGGAGCTTAGCCTAAAGGATCTGGATTTGATTGAGCTGAATGAGGCCTTTGCGGCGCAAGTGCTGGCCTGTACGCGGGATTGGGGATTTGCTAAGTCAGACTTCGAGCGGATGAATGTAAACGGTTCAGGAATTTCCCTGGGCCATCCGGTTGGCGCGACTGGCGGACGTATCCTTGCAACATTGCTCAGGGAAATGGAACGCCGTGATGCTAAATACGGCCTGGAGACCATGTGTATAGGTGGTGGACAGGGGTTAGCGGCCGTTTTTGAGCGGGGCTAATGGGTTTGCTCTTGTGAAGCAGGAAATCGGGTCTCTTACAAGTTAGCGAGCAGCTTGCTCATATGCGCCTTGTAAGTGCGTGTGATTTCCTCTTCACGTTTATGCCGACCCTGCGCCACCATTTTCTCACCGGCTATGTATACATCGGTTTTGAAATCTGCGGCGGCCGAGAATAGAAGAATATTGAGAAAATTCTCCTGATCACGACCGTAAAAATCCGGATGCTCCAAATCCAGGGTGACGAAATTCGCGCGGGCGCCGACCTGCAGACCGCCGTGGGGCTGGCCTAGGGCGCGGGCACCGCCGGACATAGACTTTTTATATAGAAAATGCCCTGTGTTAGGGAATGCGGTGGAGGTCAACACGTTGCGTTCCTGATGAAGCAATCGTTGGCCATACTCCAGACTCTCAAGCTCACGCGCGACATTCAGACAAATATTGCTGTCGGAACCTATTCCAAAGCTCCCTTCTTCTGAGATGAAGCGTTTCGCTGGAAAAATGCCATCGCCGAGGTTGGCTTCGGTGAGCGGACATAACCCAACGACTGCCTTACTCTTTGCAGTTTGAATAATCTCGGCATCCGTTAAATGCGTTGCGTGTACCAGGCACCAGCGCTTATTCACATCGAAATTTTCATACAGCCATTCCACAGGGCGCCTGCCATATGACGCAATACAATCTTCTATTTCTTTTTGCTGTTCGGCAATGTGTATATGGAAAGGTGTTTCGGGGGAAAACTTCAGAAGTTCTACAATCTCCTCTTTTGTCGCCGCGCGCAGGGAATGGGGCGCAACTCCGAGGGTGAGGTTCGGATCCTGCATTTCAAGTCTCTGTAATGCAGAAAACAACTCCTGATAATTGTCGAGGGTATTGATAAAGCGGCGCTGTCCGGATTCCGGCGGAAGGCCGCCAAAACCGGCGTGAGCATAGAAGACAGGTAATAGTGTGATTGGCATCCCTGCCACACGTGCGCCTTCAATCACTGCCTGAGACATAAGCGACATGTCTTCATAGGGCTGCCCCGTTCGACTGTGATGGAGATAATGAAATTCAGCCACAGCCGTATAGCCGCCCCGCATCAATTCCATATATAGCTGGGCCGTGATCGCTGTGACGTCCTCAGGTTCCAGCATATCCAGAAAGCCGTACATCACCTTGCGCCAACTCCAGAAACTGTCCGTCGGGGAAGAGCGTTTTTCGGCCAGTCCGGCCATTGCTCGTTGAAATGCATGACTATGCAGGTTAGGCATTCCCGGGATAGCGGCGCCGGTGATGGTCTCACCCATCTCATGGCTCTTTGTTCTTTCAATAGACTGAATGTATCCGGATGGGTCAATTTTTAGGGTAATGTCCTTGTCCCAGCCCGTCGCCAGCAATATTTGCTCGAAATGAAGTTGCTGCACTTATACCGCTCCCACCATGTAACCAGCGAACTATCGTAATCAAAATTCGTTGGGAATGATATGCTAACGGCGACCTCAATTGAAACATGTGAGAGGACACTTGCCGCGACGGATATTAAGTCTTTGTGCGTTTAATCTATATATGTAATGGGGAGGTTATAGGCTTATCCATGCGATGATATTTGTTAAGCCAGTGACATAATCTATATTGGAAGGAGCAATATCCCTGAAGTTGTAAGTCTCTGCAGAGGGGAGAAAAGACAGTTACGCAAGAATATCCCGTACTAATTGACCATTTTGTATAAATAAGCAATCTTGAATTATTATTTGAAGTGAATATTGAAATGCGCATAACCCTATACTGGACATCATTGTTGGCAGTTTCCGCTTTTCTGGCGCTGGCGTCGGCCTCAAGCGCGAGTGAAACCGGCTCGGAACAGGATTGTACCGAGGCTGGGGTCGATTACAAAAATTCCGGCGGAAAAACGAAAGACGAAATAATCGCCGAGATGGATCAGGCACTATTTGAATCGCTGAACAAGTATGATGGTTGTGCAAGCCAGAAAAAAAATAACGCCTCTTCAGGAGGTGGTGGAGGCGGCGGTGCGACCGGCGGCAGTGGCGGCGGATCCGCTATGTCCTCTGCGTCTTCCGGAATTGAGGGGTCAGAGCCGATGCCTTCTCAAAACAAGACGGAGCAGCAGGCCAGCACGGTTGAGGGAGAGGAAACCAAGTCTCCTGTAAAACAGCAACAAGATGCCCTTCCAAATGGCAAAGTGCCAGAAGATATTCCGCCTGCGGATAACGACAACATATTGCAAAAGAAAATACGCGAAGCCGCTATGAATGAGCCGGATCCGGTCAAACGCGAGCTTTTATGGGAAGAGTATAGAAAATATAAAGGCCTATCTGATAGCTAGTGCCTGTTATGGAACATGATGGTGCGAGAAAAATGGTGAGGGTGACACTTGGTTGGACAATCTGTTTTTGTTTCTTCGTGACCAGTTGCGTCACGCCGGGAATGTCAACAGGCGTCGGCCCGCGAACCTCGAGTGAGGTCAAAACAGCGGTACAATCCCAGCCGGAATTTCAGAAGACAAAACTTGATATCATAATTCCTGTGTTTGATCCGGGTCTGCCTGATGATCCTGAAGAGATGGAGGAGGAGAGGATTTGGCCGGAGCTTCGCCGCGCAGAATCTGTTCGCTTTGCGCTTAAACTCAAGGAAGAACTGGAGAAAACGGAACGTTTTGGGGCGGTGCGGGTTGCCCCGAATTCTGAGGCTACAGGCGATCTTTACGTGCTTGGGAAAATCCTTGAATCCAATGGCAAGGATGTCGAGATCGAAATTGATGTCTACGATATTTCCGGCGCTCACTGGTACAATGAAGATTATGAGCATGAGGTACTCGAGAGGTTTCACAAAACCTATCGAAATAAAGGGAAAGACCCTTATCAGCCTGTTTTTGAAGAAGCCGCTCTGGATCTGGTAGAGCATCTTTCAGAAGCCGATGCGACAGATCTCGCTGCTTTAAAATCCGTAACGGAAATGCGCTTTGGGGCGAATTTCTCCGAAGAGGCGTTTGTTGAATATATCAGGGAAGAAAATGGCCGGGTGGAACTCGTTGGTCTGCCGAGTGAGCTGGATCCCATGCTCGCCCGGATACGCGCTATCCGTATCAGGGATCAGCTTTTCATCGACAACATGCAGGACCATTACGCCGAGTTTAATGCCGAAATGTCGACCAGCTACGCGCTTTGGCAGGAACAAAGCCTGAAGGAAGAGACAGCACTTCAGGAAGCCGAAACCAAGGCAACTACGCAGGCCATAGTCGGCGGACTTTTGACCATCCTCGCGATCGGGCTTGCCGTTGGTGGTGCAAACAGCGGAAGCCCCGGACGTTCCACAGCCGCGACAGCAGGCGGGATCGCCGCCGGGGTCGGAGGCGTCATGATGATTTCAGAGAGCTTCAGAACCAGCAAGGAATCTGAGTTCCATGCAAATACGATTGAAGAGCTTGGCGAGTCCATTGACTCCGAGCTTGCACCGCAGGTTGTCGAGTTTGAAGGAGAAACCAAAAAAATAACGGGAAATGCGGAAAAGCAGTTCGCTGAATGGCGCGCCTTCCTGAAAGAGATTTACGAAAAGGAAAAAACACCGGAAAAGCAGCTTTGAGTAAACGATAATGTTCGAAAAAAAACTTGAAGAAGCGGCCGCGCAGTCCAGGCAGACACTCTTCATATTCGCTTTGATTTCCACCGTTATTGGACTGGTTCTGGTCATCGCGCTTATTTTCATTTCAACAGGCTCACCGTTTAAAGGCAAGGACGAGACATCGACGCAAATGACCACCCCAGTCGAGAAGGTGGAGAACGATCCTTCAGAAAAATCGGGATCATCCGAAAAGAAAGAGCCGACAGCAACCCAAACATACGAGCGTGAAGAAGTCATCACCCTAATCGGGCGATATGAACAGACGCTGGAGTCCATCGTTCTAACGGAGGGCTTTGCGATCTGGAATAAAACCCTACAGGCAGATCTGATTGCACTCAAAGATGATGTTGTCGGTAAATTGGCAAGTGGGACGGTCGATGCGGCCTATAAGCAGGTCATTCGCCTGATCGAGTCGGCGAGTGTTGCCGTCGGGGATTTTGAAATGGCGTTCGATACTGCAATGGCGGACGCTGCGGCAAGTTTTGACAGCGACGATGTTCAGGGAGCAAGGGCATACATCGATTATGCGTTGTCGCTAAACAATACAAGTCAAGAAGCCCTCGGTCTAAAAGAAAAAATAGAGGCTCTTCCAATAGTTCTTGAACTTATCAGGCAAGCTGCCGTTGCCCGTACGGAAAATAATCTGGAAGCAGAAAAGCGCTTCTCGGAACAGATTGTAGCGCTTGACCCGGATCGCAGCTTTTATCGCTCGCGAATAACGGAAATAGAAACTCTCCTTACGGAACGCCGGTTTGAAGAAAGTATCGTACGGGGGCTGGATGCAAATAGGGAAAACGATTTATCCGCCCTGCAGGCAGCGCATAGTGAGGCGAAATCCATCTTCCCAGACAGAGAAGAGACTAAAAATCTCGCCGGCATGGCCATTGCCCTGAAACAAAGAATAGCTTTTGATAATTTTATGCAAAGAGGTGGCAGGGCAATGGAAGCTGATGACTGGCAGGCCGCCCAACGAGAATATGAAAACGCGTCGGCAATCTATCCTAACAGCAAGGACGCACGGGATGGCCTGGAGATATCCCGGAGCATCCTTGCTAAAAAGCAGCAGATTGCGGCATTTATGGCCAGTCCTGAGCGACTTTCGAACGACTCTGTCAAGTCTGATGCGCTTGATGCATTGCAAAACTCTGAAGTTCTCGGGGCGCTCAGCGGAAGTTTGCAGAGGGAAGCGAGCAGTCTAAGCGATGAAATCGAGCGGTGGAACCGTCAGATTGATATATTGATCTTCTCCGATGAGCTCACGTCTGTCTCGGTTAAAGGGGTTGGTCGGGTCGGTCAGGTATCCAGCTATAAAATCCGCCTGAAACCGGGCTCCTACGTCCTTGAAGGGAAAAGAGAGGGCTTCAAAACGAAGCTGGTGCCGATTACGATTGATCCTGATGATACTGTGGTCGAGGTTGAAGTCATAACAGATGAGCGAATTTAAACGTCAGATCGAACTCGCAGCAAAGCGCCAGCAAATTGCTGTAATCGGCGTGCTGGCGTTTTTCTCGTTTGTCGGCACTCTTCTGGTTGTTGGTTTCGTCTTGTTAAAGGCAACTGTCATTGAGATCGCGCCGGAGCCGGCGGCAGTCAATGCAGATATATCGGTTGAGAGCGGTGCCGCTATCTACGTGGAAGGCACCTTATTTTCATTATCCCGCCAACCCGTCCTAAACGTGACCTCGGAAGGGTTTGAACCCGTCAGCAGGGCTATCGGAAGTGACGAAGAGGGCAAGACAGCCCTGATTGAAATGCAGGAATTGCAGGCCCGGCTTGTGCTGACTGTTATGGACATAAATGATGATGTTGCCTGGAAACTAAATGGGAAGGCCTTGCCTTTGTCGACATCGCTGGATCAAAAATTGGAGCCAGGGACATATGAAGTCGAGCTGGAGCATCCGTATTACGAACCAGAGACCGTTCAGTTTGAACTTGGAAGAGGGCAAACGGAAACCCGCGAGATTTCCTTGACAAGGATTGAAGGGCAGGTGGAGCTTAATGTGACGCCGGAAGGAGCGGATCTGAATTTCGATGGGGAAAAGGTTGCAGAATACCCAGTTGCGGTGAAAAGACCTGCGGGCAAATACTTCGTCACGATTGAAAAAGAGGGGTATCTGCCGATAACGGATGAAGTTGAGATTACAAATAAGGATCGTACTTTATCCCGCCACTATCAATTGCAGCCGCAACCTGCATATGTCGACGTGAGCGTATCCCCGGCAGGGGGGGAGTTATCATTGAATGGCAAATCCATATCGGCGGACGGACGGCAGAAACTCGCACCGAATAAGCGCTATTATCTTAACTACCGAAAGAAAGGCTATACGTCGGAAGAGCGGGAGATTTTGCTGAAACCGGCGGAGGAAGCGGAAATCTCCTTCAACCTGAAACTCAACATTGGGGACGTTCAAATTACGTCCAGCCCTGAAGCGGCTGTCTATATTGACGGGAAGGCCGTCGGGAACACGCCACTGTCGCTTCGCCTGCCCTCCTTCACGCACAAGATTTCGATCGTGCGGCAGGGATATCGAACGATTATCAAATCCGTTGTTCCTTCCGCCGCGTCCCCTCAGCGGATTGATGTGACGCTGCAGACGGAAAAGGCGGCTCAGCTTGCCGAAGCAAAACCGAAATATGTTAACTCCGTCGATATGGAAATGGTGTTGTTCCAGCCGGGCAATGTCACATTGGGGGCACCAAGATCGGAGAGTGGTCAGCGGGCCAACGAATTTATCCGGGCCGTGGAATTGACGCGTCATTTCTATGCTGCAAGCACAGAAGTCACGCAGGCACAGTTCGCTTTGTTTGATACAAGCCGCTCATATAGCGGTTCGGGCGCGTTGCCGATCTCGAATGTATCCTGGGATCAAGCCGCGCAATATTGCAACTGGCTAAGCAAGAAAGAGGAACTAAGCCCGTTTTATAAATTCGATGGCGATCGCTATCGGGGGTTCGCTCCGAATGCTGATGGATACCGATTGCTGACAGAAGCAGAATGGGAGTGGCTGGCACGAAAAGCCGGACGTATCAAGCAGACGCGCTTTCCTTGGGGGGATGACCCTGTCATTCCGAAAGACGCGGGGAATATTGCCGATGAGTCGGCCAATGGAAAGACCCGCTTCTATGTTCCCAATTATGTGGATGGTCACGCCGGAGTTGCACCGGTAAAAAGTTTCGCCAAAGATAACGCAGGGCTTCATGATATCTTTGGCAATGTCTCGGAGTGGGTTCATGATTATTACAGCCTGGTACCACCTGCGAATGACGCGGTCTTGCAAGACCCTCTCGGCCGCCAGCAGGGCGATCAGCATATGTTCAAGGGGGCGAACTGGTCCAGCGGAACCCTGACGGAACTTCGGCCCGCTTATCGTGGCTCCGGGACAGAGGGGTCGGACACGGTGGGCTTCCGGGTGGGACGGTTTTTATATGGAGAAGTAAAATGAACACATGGCTTAAACATAAGACCAGATGGATCATTGTCGGGATAGTTGCGATTTTTGGTGCTCTGACATTGCAATATGCCATTGCCCAGAGCGGAGGAGCGGAAATCAACCTCAACTCCCCCGTTTCTTTTCCAGTGGATATCTAGATGATCAGGAAAGTTATTATAGCAACGGTCTTGCTGGCTGTTTGTATCGTCTTCGTGCAGCTGATCTACGCTGGTTTCATTACACCAAGTGCGGAAAGACTGGTCGCTGAGGCGCAAGCAGCCGGAACCGCGGCACCTCAGGTTATTTCGGTAATTCTGAAAGACGGGGAGCAACAGGCGTGCGTGACATTGGCGCTTTGGTGCCTGTTCTTGATGGCCGGGAAATTCTGGGGCCTCTGGAACGAGTCCCATCTCGACAAGATTGATTATGTCGGGCTCATCAGTGAAGAAAATGACCTCGGCGATGAGAAAGATACGTTAAGAAAAACGATGACGGAAATTGAAAAGCTGCCGGAGAAATTCACGGCGTCTCCGGTCGTACAAACGCTTCTGTCGAGCATCCGCCGCTATCTGATGACAGATGATGTGCACAGCACGTCCGAAGCCATTTCGCTCAGTATCGATGCTTTGGCCATGCGTCAGGAATCAGAGAATACAATGATCCGTTATGTCATTTGGGCTATCCCTTCAATTGGCTTCATCGGGACCGTAAGAGGCATTGGCGCCGCATTGTCGCAGGCGGATGAGGCGCTTGCCGGTGATATTACATTGATGACGGACAGTCTTGGCGTCGCATTTAATTCGACGCTGGTAGCCTTAGTCCTGTCGATATTTTTGATGTTGATGCTGCATATTCTACAAGGACTTCAGGACGGGCAGCTGATCAAGACCCAGGCCTATTGCGAGAAATTCCTCCTGAACCGTATCAGCAAATAGGTGCAGTCTGAGAAAGCGTCGCGCAACTGAAGGATTTAATCTTTCTTTTCTGGACATCATGGCCTGCGGCCTTGGCGCTGCGGTTTTGATTTTGATTTTGCTGAAACTGCAGCCTGAAGATACCCCCATTGACCTTGATGATCTGAGGGCGGATTTGACGCTTCGTCAGGAACAGGAAGGGAAACTCAAGGCGCTTCTCGATCAGCAGAAGAACGAAGAAGCAAAAATCGAAGCTGATATCTCTACACTTGCGGGAGAGACCCGCGCGCTTGAGGAAGAGGTCGCGGCAACCGAGGAAACGACCCGTGAAAAAATAGCTGAATTGGATACTCTGAAGGAACGTATTCTTAAAAGTCCGCCGGCGCAGAAAGCAGATGTCGTTCAATCTGATCAAGGGGGAGAAGAAGAATATCTGCTTGGCCTCAAGGTCGAAGGCCGGCGAATAGCCTTTCTGATTGATATCAGCGCATCGATGACGGATGAAAACCTGATTGATATCATCAAGCGCAAATCCGGGACGGATCACGACAAAATGAATGGGCCGAAATGGAAGCGAACGCAAAGGATCGTAAAATGGCTTGCGAACAGGATACCCAAAACCTCGAACGCTGTATTCATCGGGTTTAATGAAACAGCTTTTCCAATCGGGCCGTCTGTCTGGTTTAGAGGATCGGATGCAAGTTCGGTACAACATGTCTTCTCGTCAATCGACAATGTCGTGCCGACAAACGCTACGAACCTGGAGGCAGCACTGCAGGTGGCCAAGCAGAAATCCGACCTGCCCACGAATTACTATGTCGTTACTGATGGCTTGCCGACGGAAGGCAATTCAAACTACGGAAGCCTAAATCCGTTTGCTAGCTGCACATCTCTGTTCGGAAAATCCTCCATTATAACCGGGGAATGCCGACGGAAACTCTTCGAGTATACAGTCAGAAACTACGGCGTGCAGGCCGGGGTGCCGGTAAACGTTATACTGCTCCCTCTTGAGGGGGATCCAGGCGCTGCACCGTCTTATTGGTCATGGACATATGCGACAGGAGGGCTGCTCATAAGCCCTGCGGAAAACTGGCCATGAAGCGACGCAATCGCACATTCGAGCTTTTTAGCCTTTCCTTTCTCGATCTGATCTCCTGCGGGTTCGGCGCAGTTGTCCTGTTGATACTTGTCTCCAAGACAGGAGAGGACGTGAACAACGCAACGCTTGAGGAAGCTAAGGAAGTCCTGGCGATGATTACCGAAGTTGAACGCAATGTCGGCGTTCTGGAGCAGGAAGCGGAGCAACGAAAGGGGCGGATTGAAAGCCAATCCAGATTGCTGGATAAACTTCAGAATGAACGCGCACTACTGGCAGAAAAGAAAAGCGCCGCCGCTGCCGCCGATCAAAAGGCGGAAGATGACTTGGAAGGCCTCGAACTCGTAGAAGAATCTCTTAATCGGGCCAGCATACGACCGCAGATGAATGTGCAAAAGCGAGATGATGAAGTTGGGGGAATTCCGGTGGACAGTGATTATATACTATTCATTGTCGATACATCCGGAAGTATGCAGAGGATTTGGAACAGGGTCATGGCGGAGATGAAAAATGTACTCGCTATCCATCCCCAAGTGAAAGGCTTTCAGATATTAAATGACAACGGTGTGCATTTAATCTCCTCCTATAACGGAAAATGGATTCCGGACACAGCCAGCCGACGCGACAATGTATTTAAGGCGTTCGCTGGCTGGCGCAGTAATTCCAATAGTAGCCCAGTAGAAGGTCTGGAAGTGGCGCTCAAGAAGTACGCCCGCCCGAACATAAAACTCTCGATTTACATTTTTGGAGATGATTATACGGGTGGTTCCTACAACGATGTCATAGACCGATTGCAAATCCTGAATACCAACAAACTGACGGGAAAACCTCTTGCCAGAGTCCATGCAGTCGGCTTTATTTCACAGGGTGTTTCGGGGCGATTTGGCGTGTTGATGAGGGAGGTGACCAAAAGAAATGATGGTACATTCCTGGCACTTCCAAAAAACTAAAACTCGCGCTGTTAATTCATCGACTTTTGCCACCAGGTCCTCAGCAACTGGTTCTGCTGTAACAGCTTGAGATATTGCCGTTTTGCCTCAGGATTGTGATTTATGATTTTCTTTATGCGGTCGGCATCCCGGGGTTCCAACATATTATCTACATAAGCCTGAATATCGGTTTCTTCAAAATTACTATACGTCATGCTATCCGTAACGCTGCTATAAATAGGAAGTTGGGATTTTATAACGCGCCATTTTTTAGCGCTCCTAATGTAATAAATGGATTTCGTTGATATTTAGTTCCATGGAACTTTATCTTCACTCTCTCGTTGGTATGTCTGCAACGGAAAAAATTAAGGAGAGAGCTGATGCTTGGTTGGGCTATTACATTTCTGGTGGTTGCACTCATTGCCGCAGTATTGGGCTTTGGTGGGGTCGCCGCAGTATCTGCTGAGATTGCACAAATTCTGTTTATTGTGTTCATCGTACTGTTTGTCGTGACGGCAATTATTCACTTCGTTCGGGGACGCAGGCCACCACTGTGAATATCAGGAAAGCAGAAATTTTGCAAAAATCATAAAGCGGCGCTTCAACGGAAGTGCCGTTTTTTGTTGGTCGTACAGGATCCAGTCTAGTAAGTTTCATAGATGAAGTTCCTGAGCAACAAAATCTTCGTGACCTATATGGTCACTTTGTCGACAGGGTTTTTAGTCTGTTTGGCTCTCCTGCTGACCATTGCACTTCCAATAACTTCAGGGAAAATAACTGACCTGAATGATATATGGTTGTTGGCCTCCGTTTCCTTTGCAACTTTTCTGTTAGGTTTTTTCATAAGCTTCCTCGTTCTCAAGCGGGCGCTCCAAAAATTTTCAGCCAATCAAATATCCGAAGAAGAGATGTTTCGTCTGGCCGTTGAAGGCACAAAGGATGGTATTATTGACTGGGATATTAAATCCGGTGAGGTTTTCTTTTCCGATCAGTTCATGGAAATGCTGGGATATGGGTCGGAAGGGTTCAAAGGAACCATAGGTGATTTTTCGGACAAACTCGATCCGGATGATAGGAAAACCGTCTGGAACCATATCAGTCTTTATATCAGCAGTAAGTTATCAGAATACTCAACCACATTTCGCATGTGCCATAAATCAGGCCGCTTGGTCTGGGTAAAGGCTCAGGGAATTCTAATACGGAACCACAAATTACAGCCGTTAAGATTTGTTAGTGCGCTTACGGATGTTAGTGCTACGAAAGAGTATGAAATGACGCTTCAGGACGCAATTTTGCGCGCTGAAGAGGCAAATGAAGCCAAGAGTGAATTTCTTGCCCATATGAGTCACGAAATCCGCACACCTTTGACAGCGATTACCGGGGCCGCTGGAATTCTGAACGAGCATGCTCATGAGCTGGATGACAAAAAGCAGAAGCTTGCAAAAGTACTGAATTTCAGCTCAATAAGCTTGAAAGATATTATTTCCGACATACTGGATTTTTCGAAAATCGAAAGCGGTGAACTTGAGCTGGAGGAGTTGATGTTCAATTTACAAGAGGTATTTGAACATATAACCAGCGTCATGTCCGTTCGTATGAAAGAAAAGAACCTTGATTTTGTATTTTCATATAAGGGGTTGGATGGGCAACAGTTTTACGGCGATCCGGTTCGGCTTAGGCAAATCCTGATCAACCTGATCGGGAATGCGGTCAAATTTACCGAGAATGGCCATGTGCACGTCAAGGCAGCCAAGGAGGATTTTGGCGACATTTCAGTTTTGCGAATAGATATCGAAGATACAGGCGTTGGAATTGAAGAGAGTCAGATTGATCTGATCTTTGAACGCTTTAAGCAGGCGGATTCCGGCATCTCACGAAAATTCGGAGGAACGGGGTTAGGGCTTCCGATTTCCAAGAAGCTTGCGGGATTGATGGGTGGAAGTATCGAAGTTAAAAGCGTGACTGGAAAAGGTTCTGTGTTCTCCCTGATCGTCCCGTTTGTTGCGCCAAAAGATGAATTATCCAGGGATGAAGCCCAGAATGAAGCTCTCAGGAAAAAGCGGATTGATGAACTGAAAGCTCAAATCGAAGGCACACCAAAGGCGCTACTTGTCGAAGACTATGAAGGGAACATTACTGTGCTGGGCCATATCTTGGAAGATATGGACATAAAGTTTGATGTCGCGAGAACCGGGCTAGAGGCAGTTAATCAATGGAAGGAAAATCATTATGGGTTGATTCTGATGGATATCCAGATGCCGGAAATGGATGGTTTTTCCAGCACCCGGCTCATCAGGAGTATAGAAGAAGAAACGGATACAAGCCGTACTCCAATTGTCGGAATGACAGCTCATGCCATGGTGGGGGACAAGGCCAAATGCTTGGCTGCAGGTATGGATACATATTTACCCAAACCAATTGATGAAATTGAATTGAAAGCAACTGTTGTTAAATATATGAGCGGTAATAGCTTTGCGGAAATAAGAAACCCGGATCTGTAATCCGGGTTTTCCGGATTTACCTGATTAGTCAAGTGGGTCCAAGAGTTCCTGTAGATGCTCCCGCGCTCTTGAAAGGCGGGAACGAACGGTGCCCACTGCGATCTCCAGGCAATCGGCAACCTCTTGATAGCTCATTCCCTGTACGCAGATCATGACGAGGATTTCTTGATGGGTAAATGAGAGCTTTTTCATCGCTTCATTTACTGAATTCAATTCGAGCTGCTTTTCCTGAGGTGCATCGATTGATTCATTTTCAAGATAGCTTTCTGGATCATATTTAGTTTCATACTTGACCTTGCGACGATAATCCGACGCAAAGTGGTTGTACATAATTTTAGACGTCCATTTGAACAGGTCTGTATTTTCCTGAAACAAATGTTTCTTTTCCATTGCCCGCAAAAGGGTATACTGAAGAAGATCATCCGCCTCATGGTGATTTTTCGTCAGGCGGCGCGCAAAATTTCTCAGACCGGGCATTTCGGTTGTCAGATCCTGATTGTTGAACATTTGCTGTCTTCCTTATTGCTATTGCGTCATTGAACTTGCAATAAAGGTATGCAGCGTCTGTATCGTCGGTTTTTCGGCTTTGTAATATTTTTGAAAAAATTTGTATCAATTTCGTAACTGGCCTTATAAGTATTTTGGACAATGTAATAAGGAATTAATGTGATGAGTAAGGGGGTTGTGCTGTCAGTTGACGATGACGCAGGGCTTCAGGTTGTTTTGGAAGTTTACCTGCAAGGTGAGGGCTATTCTTTTGTCTCTATGAAGGACGGTTCGGAACTGCCGGAAAAATTATCTAAAGAACAACCTGACATCATTTTGCTGGATCTTGTCCTGTCCGATACCGACGGCACCAGTCTGATTCCTGTGATCCGTCAGCATACTCAGGCTCCTGTTATCGTTGTCAGCGGAAAAAATGATACAACGGAAAAAGTCATATGCCTTGAAATGGGGGCAGATGATTATCTAACCAAACCTTTCGAACTACGAGAACTAAAGGCACGCATAAAGGCGTCCTTGAGGCGTGTCGAAGAGAAAATCTCGGCGTCTTCTGCACAACTAAAAGAGCAGGAGCCCGATTCGAAGAAAAATCTAAACTTCGGCGAATTTACCTTGGATCGGGACCAATTTCAGGTTTTCGACGGTAATCGCAATTCACTAGATATGACGATTGGAGAATTTCAGCTATTGGAAGCTCTGGTCATGGCACCAAACCGGACACTTAGCCGGGAGCGGCTTTTTGAGCTGACGCGGGATGGTGAGTATGATTCCTATGATCGCGCGATCGACATACAGATTGGCCGTATCCGCAAAAAACTTGGAGATGACGGAACGCGCATTATAAAAACCATGCGTGGTGTGGGATATATGTTTTCCCCTCCCGATTAATCTTGGAACTCTTTTTTGGTCTGTTCGTTTGTCGCAGGATATACACGATCAAAACGGAGTTTTATAATGACCAAAGCAGCTGATTCCTATCCTGAAATCAATGAACTAAAAGAAGATCTCGCGTCCTTGAAAAGCCATGTATCCGAGCTGACCGCCAGCTTGAAGAGAGATGGCGTCGAAGGGGCGGAGAAACTCAGTGCTAGAACCAAAGAAAAACTGGGCGAACTGAAGGACCGCGGTCAGGACGGGCTTCACCACATTGAAGATCATGTGAGAGAGAAGCCAGGACAAAGCATTGCGATTGCTTTTGCTGCGGGCTTTCTCGCGAGTATGTTGCTTCGTAACCGGAGCTAATCCGTGAATCCTTTATTCCAAATTTTGCAGCAAGTTATCTCTGACAGTTTGCTGCCGCGGAAATCTGAGATTTTGCAGCGTGGTGCAATCGGGATAACAGCAATAGCGCTGACCGCCGCGTTGTCGTTTATCGCGCTTTTCTTCTTGGCATTGTCTTTTTATAGCTGGATGAGCCTTTACACATCTCTTCATCTTGCAGCTTTGGCAACCGCAGGTACCGTCATTTTGGTATGCCTTATAATTGCCGTGATTGCCTATTTTGCGGTGAGATCAAAGCCAAAAGAACAGCCACAAGCGGACGAGATTTCGCAAATGATGGCGGTTGCGGCATCCGTGGCGGGTGAGGAGTTTGAAAAATCAATCAACGGTAACCCGAAAACGACGTTGGTCCTCGCCGGAATAGCTGGGTTCGCCGCGGCTAAATATCTCAACAAATAGGGAACTTTTCGGTCGATCTTTTGTTGGTATTTCTGATAATCGGGCCTATTGAAAGGACAGATAAATGCTTACGATTCAAAAACAACTTCGGTATTTTGTATTGGCACTTTTTACGATGTCCGCGCTTTCGCTGACTGCTTGTGAAACAATGGAAGGAGCTGGTAAGGACATTGAAAAGGCTGGTAAAGCCATACAAGAAGAAGCAGATGACTAACCAGAAAATCTGAAGAGACTTTCTCTTCAGGGGATACAAATTTTGAAATATAAAACCGCCTTTTAAGGCGGTTTTTCCTTGCCTGAGCGGATGATTAACAATTAGATACATGCTACGCTGCTTTGGATTCACAGGTGAGACACATTCCATTGGTGCACTCTGGCATATATCTGTTCGAGCAGTGGTTCCGCCATGTTTGTTGTTGACGCACTTACTATTTCTGACCGCGAAAAAATTATGTTGAGGTAACTGAATAATGCAGTGGGAAGCCCAAAAGATATGTGCGGATGCTGGTGACTATGAGCTAATGGTTGAAAAGCAAAAACAGGATTGGGAATGTGATCAACCGGTTGACTCATGGAAATGGGCTGTTGTTTATCATGGAACAATCGTGGCGAGCGGCGTATCCAATGACATAGAAGTTGCAAAACGTGTTGCCGAAGCGAGTATTCCGGAAGGGAGGTAGGGTTTATCAGTCTTCCCAGTCTTCCCCGACCGGTTTTCGAGACCGATTTTTCTCAGTGCTAATTAATGAATTTGCATCCTCTATATCTTCTTCGGTGGGTTCGTCCGGGAGTGAGTTGCCATTTTCATACACCAGGGAAAATTCATAAAACATCGGAAAGTGATCTGATCCTACGGCCGGCTCGCGGCTAATCGATACAAGTTCAAATTCTTCAGAGTGAAAAATATGGTCCAGCGGCCATCTCAAGATGGGAACGCGGGCGTCAAAGGTATTATACATACCGCGACCCTGCCGTGGATCCAGTAATCTGGAAATCCTAAGGAAGCGCCGAGTGGTTTCTGACCAGGCGACATCATTCAGATCGCCGGTAATTATCATCGGGTGGTGTCTTTTCGCTGCCAATTTACCAGCCAGCAAGATCTCTGCGTCCCGACCAATTGTATCGTCGTGCGGAATCGGCGGATCGGGATGTATAGAGATCATTTCAAAAGTATGACCGTTTTCAATTTCAAGGAGACAATGAAAACTCGGAATTTTCTCGTTCAGAAGAAATTTAATATCGCCCTTTAGTATTTTCAGCCGTGACGACAAATGCATTCCATAGCTATTATCCTGTGGACAGCTTAAATCATATTCATATCGATCAAGAACGAGGGCCAGAGAGTCGAGCCAGGCTTGATCGGTTTCCATGAGAACAACGATATCGGGATCATGCTTTTCTATCAGGCTGGCCAGACGGAAATGATCGTCATTCCCTTGTTTGACGTTGCATACCAGCAAACTGAAAGTTGCTGCGTTTTGGTGGCCCGGATCGTAATTAGCAGATTGCTTGCGCCATAATGGCGTAAATCGAATGATATAACAAAGCTGGATGACTATCGTAACAACCGACATTCCGACAAATGCAGAAGAGTAAATATTTAAAGGTAAAAGCACAGGCGTCAGGATTAGGGTCACTGCAGAGATTGCGGCAATTTGCAGTCGGCAGAAGTCGAAAATTCGGAAAATCCCATGTGCTGCCGGCACAAAGGGCATCAAACTGGCCACGAGACAAAGCGTGGCGAGAGTACCCAACAAAAAACATGCCATTAGGACAACCTTTAAAATAAGCTGGTTTGCATGAGCGGCTCAGGTAACAATATACCGAAGTCTATTTTACACCTTAGCGTATGCCAACGTTATTGTTTCTGGTAATTTTACATTTTTGGCGAGAGTTAAATACTGCTTATTCTTTAATTCGGGATCATTCAATTTAATTAAAAAAACAAATGTATTTTTAGAACTCAGGCGGCTTTATTCAATTTTTCTTTCATATATTTCATGTGGTTGTGTGTTTGAGTCAGGATACGCATCTGTCGTTCTATCAGACTGCGAGTTGTTTCGGGCGGATTGCTCTCAAGTGCATTTTGAAATTCTTTCAGAGTTTTATTCTCTGCGGCTTCCAACTCCGTGACTAGCGATATGTCTGTGTTGCCAACTCGGGCCTTCAGAAGTTTGAAAATATTTGATGCCTGGCCTGAAAGAGTGCCGCCGTCGTCAAGTTCGCTGGCTAGAGAGTTCGCGTGAGTCTTCAAATTTATAATGATGCTTTCGCGTGTCGATGCCATTTTCCGGAAAATATCTTTCAATTCTTCATTTTTCGTCTGGCGCGCGGCGCTGGTATAGAACTCCCGTGCGTCCTCACAACGATTTACGAGACCGTTGAGCATTTTGATCATACTTTTTTGCATGGTCTCCGTCTCCTTTCCGAGTTCCCAAGTGCCTGCGTGGTTACCAACACAGGTAAAAATAAAAGGTTCCGAAATATGAGGAACCTTTTCCCAAACCGCTCGTTCGTCCTGTGCAAGGTTACTTTTCGAGACCACTAAAGGAGCGAATTATGAAAACCAAGATTTTAGCAACAGCTTCTATCATTGCGCTTATGAGCGCTGCCCCGGCCTTTGCCGAGACGGCAAAAACGGAAGACAGTACAACCAAGGAAGTGACGCAGGAAGTCAAGGAAGGCTGGGATAAAACCAAGGAGGCTGTAAAGGAAACAGCTAAAGAAACCACTGAGGCCACGAAAGAGGCTTACAGGGACATGAAGGAGTTTGTCTTCAATGAGAAAGACGACATGCTCGACATTAAGGATGTTCAGGTCGACCCTCGTACGATGGCAACGAACATCATTGGCGAGCCTGCATATAATTCCGCAGAGGAACGTGTCGGCGTTATTCAGGATGTCATCTTGGATCAGGACGGTAAAGCAGTCCTGATCGTTATTGGTGATGGCGATTTCTTCGGCATGGGTAAGCTCGCGGCATTTGATTATGACAGCATGGTTCGCATGAATGCAGATGGTGATGTCATCATGCCTATATCAGAAGATGCAATCGAGCGTGCGACCGAATTCACTTATGAGAAGGACGACGCTTCAAGTGATCAGGTGCGCATGATCCCGTCATCAGGTTATAGCGTTGAAAAACTTCTCGACGCCAAGCTTGTTAATGTTGAAGGCGAATCCATGGGTGATGTTGAAGACATCACGTTCAAGGACGGTAAGGCGAGCCAGCTCATTGTTGGCGTCGATAAAATTCTCGGCCTTGGCGGTGAAGAGCTGAGTCTTCCTTATGACACAGCGAAAGTTGTTCAGGTCGAAGACGACTATGAATACCAGCTGACAGCCAAGAAAGCGTCACTGATTTCTAACTACAAGTCCTCGTCTACCAACTAGGCCTCGCAACAACACGGAAAGGATGCACTATGTTAAACGAAGATATCCTTAAAGGAAAATGGAAACAGATCAAAGGTGAAGCCCAAAAAACCTGGGGCAAACTGACCGATGATGATCTGGATCAGATAGATGGCGACCGGGAAATTTTTCTCGGTCGTCTACAGGAAAAATACGGTGTGGCCCGCGAAGAAGCGGAGGACATGCTGAATAAATTTGAAAGGGACATTGCCTCCTAAGAGGTACCCAGAAAGAAAGCGCCGCATCTGATTGCGGCGCTTTTTTTGCTCAAAACTCTCTGTTCCCGAGAACCAGCATCTCATTCGTTATTGCTCTCGCCGTTCCTCATCTCTGATTTCCTTATCATCTATGCCGGACAATTTGGCTCTTACGATGCCGCCAGCGAGCATGATAAGTCCTATTGCGAAGAATGAAACAATACCCAGACTGTAAAATCCGAATCCGATCGTAAGTCCTATTCCGCCTGCTGCCCAGATGCTGGCTCCGGTTGCCGTGCCGATAACCCGGCTGTTATCGCGACGTATAATGGCCCCGGCGCCCAGAAAACCAATGCCTGTCATAACACCAGCAATTATATTGGCGATATCGACCCTCATAATTTTGCTGGCATCGGAAAAGTCGGAATAGATCTCTTGTCCGAGAATGGCGAGAACGCATGTTGTCACTGAAACAATCATGTATGCCCTAAAGTCTATCGGCTTGTTCTTTGTATCGCGCTCAAGCCCCAATATTAATCCGAACAGCATAGCCATCCCGACACGCAGCAAGAGCTCTTGCCAGGACAGATATGCAAGTTCACCTGTCAGATCAGCTATCATTGTTGTTCTTTCGCCCTTCCTCAAATTCGATCTGGATGTTCGAAATCTCGGCAAGCAATTCGGGTGCAGGTGAGGTGCGGTGTGCACTTTTCATATTCTCGGATTCGGCACGGATGAGGGCTTCCGCATCTTCCTTCCAGATTTTCAGGATTTCGCTCTTATCTTGATCGCTCAGCTTTGGATCATCAACGACATCTCGAGGTGAATTAAAAGCAGCGGAAGGATCCTTCAAGATTTCCTCCAGAGATGGACGTACTTCGCTCATGTCATCTTCCTTTCATTAAGTAACCGGCTAAACCAACAATCGAGCCTTTCGATGGTTCCCATTGGCGGGAGTTTGAGGTTTCATGAGTTGTTATGCGGTTTTCTAAGATCGTCTGAATGTCCTTAAAAATTCAACGTGGCTCTACCGAACAATTAAATCTGGGAACCAAATGCGATTACCGGCGTTTGTTATGCGTATTTTTGATGAGAGGAGAAAAGTTATGAAAGCCTTGAAGATGATGTTGATGGGTTTCGTTCTTGTTGCCGCCCCGCTGGCTCTTAGTGCCTGTGAGGATGAAAGTCCGGTGGGCGAGGCAATTGAAGAAGTAACGGACGAAATTGATGATGCTACTTAATCGAATTGGAGACTTTCAGCTTGGGATGACGAAACATGCCTTTAGTTAGAACAAGCGACAGTCTGCTGAGCGACGTACTTAAGATCATACTTGCTGTGATCTTGCCGCCGCTCGGCGTCTTTTTTGAGGTCGGGTTAGGCAAACATTTCTGGATAAATGTGCTGCTAACAATTTTTGGCTACATACCCGGCATCATCCATGCCGTGTACATCATTGCCACCAGGTAATGATGGGAGCGGCAATAATTCTGACCTCCGGTCTGCGTAATGTTTCAATTTCATCCGTTGGGATTTGAAATTTTTCGAACGAAGCCGGGGATCAGACTTAACCGCGATACTGGAGCAGAATATTGTTCTTTATCACCACCCTTTACAAATCCTTTCAGAACTGGTTGAGCGATGATCCGTTTACGCAAAGTGCCGCTGCAGCCTATTACGCTATTTTCTCGCTGCCAGGCCTTTTGATCATTGTGATGGCGGTGGCTGCCGTTTTCTTTGACCAGCAACGGGTGGAGACGGAAATTCTTGGATATATCGGCAACATGCTGGGTCGGGATGTTTCCCTGAGCATCAAGCAAATTGTTGAGGAAACCCAGCAAAGAGATAGAGATCTCTGGGCCATGATTGCGGGTGTTGCGACACTGATATTTGGTGCTACGGGACTGTTTGCTCAGTTGCAACGGTCCTTGAATTACATTTGGGGCGTGGAATTAAGTCAGAAAGCAGGATGGTGGGTGTTCCTGAAAAGTCGCCTCATCTCGTTCGGCCTCATTTTGATCGTCGGGTTCCTATTGCTCATTTCCCTGTCCTTTACAGCTTTTTTCACGATTTTCAGTGATTGGTTCGCGACACAGTTTTCCCCGGATTGGGCGCAGGGACTTCTCATTTTCAATACTGCTTTTTCGTTTTGTATTATTGTCACCCTTTTTGCTCTGATTTTCAAAATACTGCCGGACGCGCATGTGGAATGGAATGTCGCATTCTATGGCGGGGTGATATCTGCGATACTCTTCTCTATCGGTGAATATGCCTTGAATTTCTATTTCAAGATGGCAGAGCCTGCATCCAGCTTCGGCGCCGCCGGGTCGATAATTCTGGTGATGCTTTGGGTCTCCTATTCCTGCCTGATTTTGCTGATTGGCGCCGAATTTTCCCGGACCTATACGCAAGAAGACAAAGCCCGCGAGATCAGAATGGGCGGTATTGCCAAGAAGAGTCGGTGAAAGGGCAAGCTATGTTCAAATCCCATCCCAAGCGAAAGATAACTATCATTGCTGTGATTGTGATTGCGACATTGCTGGTTGCGGGGCGCCTGTATCTACCGCTCTGGGTCAAGGATTACGTGAACACGCAGATTGCGCTTCTCGATGGGTATCGCGGGGGCATAGAGGATATTGATCTCAACCTATGGCGCGGTGCCTATAAAATTCATACGCTTGAAATTCGAAAGCAGGAAAACGGGCTGGATGTTCCTTTCGCCGCCGCGCGAACTATTGATTTATCCATTGAGTGGAAAGCCCTTCTGGAGGGGGCTGTGGTCGCGGAAATCGATATTTATGAGGCCAACATGAATTTCTCCAAGACGCAGACGGGTGAGGGCGGCGGATGGCTTGAATTCGTGGATGCCTTGTCGCCTTTCAGCATAAACCGCCTTGCGGTTCATAGCGGCCGGGTGGCCTATATCGACTATACCGCTGAGCCTAATATCAATCTCTTCGTGGAGAATATTGATGCGACAGTCAGCAATCTTCGAAACGTAACCGACAGGGAAACACCGCTTCCGTCCCGTGTTAAGATATCCGGAACTTCTATTGGCGGCGGGGCGCTCAGCTTTGACGGACGCCTCAACATTTTTAGGGAAATACCGGATTTCGATACGACATTGGAGTTGAACGAGGCCGATCTCACTGCCTTTAACGATTACGGACGCGCCTATGCTGCGGTCGATTTTGAAGGCGGGAGGATCGGTATATTCAGCGAGCTGGCCGCGGCGGATGGGAAGGTGAAGGGATACATAAAGCTGGTCGCAACGGATGTGAAAATGGTGGGTATCGAGAAGGATGAAAACCCGCTCAATGCGCTATGGGAAGCACTGCTGTCGGGTTTTGTGGAGTTGTTCGAAAACCAGCCTAAAGATCAGTTTGCCCTCCGTGTTCCAATCGAGGGGAACCTAAATGATCCGGAAAGTGATTTATGGTCGGCATTCATCAGTATTTTTTCAAATGCGTTTGAAAAGGCGTTTACGAAGAATGAGGACGGGACGATTAATTTTCAGGATGCGATCGAGAAAGAGGAATGATTACAACTGTTCGGATTAGGGTCGCCGTTCAGAATTGCGCGTAGACGGCGAGGGCGACCACCAGCAGCATCGCGCCCGCCATCAGCAGATTGATGCGAAACTGGATATGCGGTGCCAGCTCAAGGCGCTGGATCAGGATTCCGGTTGCGAGCCAAAGCAGATGCGTCGGGATCCAGATTGCATTCAGGATAGTAAACTTCAGCACTGTCTCCAAGAATAGGGCATCGGGCATGAAAGGGAAGCCACTGAAGATTGCCGTGTTGACGGCATAGGCTTTCGGATTGATCAGCTGGAGAGTAATGCCGGCCCATATACCCGGTTCGCGGCTTGACTCTATAAAAGCAATCTTTGCGCCCGCAGTGGCAATCCTGAAGGCAAGAAACAATAGATAAAGTGCGGAGAGGGCAAACAGGATATTTCGGACCATTGGAATGGCCAAGACCACTGTGGCTAGTCCGGATACTACAGCAATGGCGACAAGGTTATTTCCGACAAAAAGCCCGGTTACATAGCGAATGCCTGCCGTCCGTCCGAATGCGGAACCAACTCCGGCTGTCGATAAAACACCGGGTCCGGGTGTGATAATCAGAAACAGGATGGCAAAGGCAAAGGTAATCATACATACGGCTCCGCTTGGTCAGTCTGACCGGAATAGGTCGACTGTGGTACCGAATGTTGTTACCGGTCACCAGCGGGCACGATATACAGAGAATGCTGTTCCTGCACCATAAATTGCCATCGCGGCGCCAATCAAAGCGAAAATAGACCAGTTGGGCGCATTGCCTGTCGCAAGAAGGATACCTCCGATTGCAACGATCACCAAACGAGCAGTTCCCGCGACGACGGGACCAATAACTTTGCCCGCCCCTTGTGACGAAAAATAAAGGCAGAGGCCAAGGCCGAGGAGGCCATAAAAAGGTCCGACCCAGGCGAAATATAATCCAGCGGAGTCTAATACTGCAGGAACGTTTGTAAACATGCCGGACCAGATATTCGGGAAAAGCGCGACAACAATTCCGATCAGCCCAATAGACAGCCCCGCACAGATGCCGCCCGTCCAGGCGACCTGGCGGGCTCTGGCAGCATTACCCGCACCTATGGCCATGCCGACCATGGGAACACAGGCAACACCAATGGCAAAGGCGATAGGGACAACAAGAAATTCCAGCCGCGCGCCAATTCCGTATCCTGCCAATGCCTCCACCCCGAATTCGGAGATGAGGCGGGTGAGGATCAGGATGGTCAGAACGGTTTGAAGCGGGGAAATGCAGGAAATCGCGCCGACCTTCAGGATGTCGCGAAACATCTCGGCCTGCAGCTGCAAATCATTGAATGAGAGTGTAATACGGGCCCGGCCGGACAGCAGATACCAGAACAGGAACACTGTTGAGACACTGAATGCAATCACCAGGCCAATGCCGATTCCGGCCATGCCGAGGGCAGGGAAAGGACCCCATCCGAGACTGAAGGCGCCGGCCAGCAGAAATTGCGACACCGCGACGATCAGCAGGGTAATCGAGGGTGTTTTCATGTCTCCGCCTCCGCGAATGATGGAGGCGAGCGTGTTGGTCATCCAAACTCCAAAGGCGCCGAAGAATACAATGTTTGAGTATGCCAGTGCCTCCATCAGCACAACGCCATCCCCACCCAGCATGCTGTAGATAGGCATTCCAAACAGGAGAAAGAGCGCACAGAAGAAAAGCCCTGCCAACGCGCCAATGAGTAAAGCATGAAGGGCAAGGCGGGCCGCACGGGCTTCGCTTCCAGCGCCGAGCGCCCGGCTGATTGAGGAGGAAACACCGCCACCCATGGCACCTGCAGACAGCATTTGCTGCAGCATGACCATAGGGAAAACCAGTGCCAGCCCCGCCAATGCGGGCGTGCCAAGCTGTCCGGCATAGGCTGTCTCCGCCACTGCGACAAGTGACGTGGCGAGCATGGCGATGACGTTGGGAATACTGAGGCGGGCCAGCGTTCCCAAAATTGGTGCGTTAAGGAGCGGATTGCCCTTTGGAACTATTGTTTTCGTGCTGACCATACTCTCCTGTGTCATTGGGAATTCCTGATTTTTAGCTGTATATGCAGATAATTGGGCAAAAAAATTACTCCCTGAGATCTTCGATCATTTGATCAATGGTATCGATCATCAGCTTATTGGTATCGAACCCAAGGACATTTCCGATTTTTTCCTGAGCGGTATCCCATCCCGGGCGGGCGGCAACAAGCGCTTCATATCCGGATGTCGTCAAGCTCAAGTTACGACTCCGGCGGTCTTTCTCATCAGGTATCATAAGGACAAACCCTTTGCGTTCCAACGGCCGCAGGTTCCGGGTGAGGGTTGTGGGATCCATCACCAGCTTCTCCGCGAGCGCGCCAACACTTATTCCTTCAAACCGGCGTATATGACCGAGCAGCCCATATTGGGTAATGGTAATCCCATAGGGTTCAAGATGCTGGTCATAAATCTGGCTCACCCGCCGCGCGGCCTTGCGGAAGCGGAGGCAAATACAGGCAGGTGTTGTCTCAATCTTTGAGCTGTTGATCATTCAGACTATTTATCTGCATATGCATCTAATTTCAAGGCGTGAATGTCGACCCAGCGCAAATACTCGAAATAACTATGTCGTTGAGGTCAGCTTTCGAAGGCACTTAAAGGAAATAAGGCGTTGCGTATTTTCATCCCATAATGCCAGCCGCAGGCAGGCAAGGCTGTCGCGAATGCCGATGCGGTTTAGGGACTTGAGCCCCGGAATCTCGGCCAGGCAGGCACTTAATCGATAATTGGGGATGCGACAGGAGAGATGATGAATATGGTGAATGCCAATATTGCCGGAAAACCAGCGGAGCGGCTGTGGTAAATCATAATGGCTGCTCGCCATCACTGAGGCTTCGTGAATATTCCAGTCTTCTTTATTTCGCCAGTAAGTACGCTCGAATTGATGTTGAACATAGAACAACCAGACTCCGGCCGTCGATGAGAGGATTACTACGGGAATCTGCACCATGAGGATATCAACAAAACCGAAACTGAAGCCAAGCGTTAACAGCATGGCGGCAATTCCGAGATTAGTCCCCATAATACCAATCAGCAATGCCGGACGCTGGCGAATGAGATCGAGAGGCAACCTGTATTTAAAGACAAAAAGATAGATAGGGCCAATTCCGAGAATGACGACGGGCATTCGATATATCCGGTAGGCAAGACGCCCCCAGCGGCCCAGAGCCTGATACTCGGCGACGGTCAACAAGCTGACATCGCCGATACCCCGTTTCTCTAGATTGCCACAGGTTGCATGATGAGTATTGTGTGAACGCCGCCAATATTCATGTGGTGTCAAAGTAACAATCCCGATCAGGCGGCCGATCATGTCATTCCAGCGGGGAGATCGAAAGAAGGAATGATGCCCGCAATCATGCTGGATAATAAAAAGCCGTACGGTAAAGGCTGCAGTGGGAATAGCAAGCAAAAGTGCGAGCCAGTAAGCATCATCCACAATAATGATCATGGCGGTCCAAAGCGAGACAAGCGCAACAACGGTTGTCAGTAATTGGAGTACCCCGCTTTTCGCGTCCGGACGGGCAAACGTCCGCGCAACTTCGAACCACTTACGATCGAATTTTCTGCTAGCGTCAATGTCGGAGAGCGATTTGTTGGTAGACGGCGCATCCCGTCCCTGCCCGGAAAAACTGGAAATTAGTCAAGACTTCTCATATTAAAAGATATGCACGACTATATACTTCAATTGTTAAAATATCAAGATGAAACGATGCCGATCACGTTAAGTCAATGAGTCAGGAGGGTTTGTCCGCACGCAGCAGCATGCCAAACAGATCCCGTGGATCATCCGGATCGGCCACCATATCGAGGCTGTCAAAAAATGGTGTCCCTGGTAGTTTGCTCCTCACATAGCGCAATGCGGAGAAATCCTCCGTGGCGAAACCAACAGAGTCAAACAGCGTCGTTTGGCTCTGATTGCGCCGTCCGGGAAGATCGCCGGAAATAACCTGCCAAAGCTCCGTGACCGGATGATCCTCAGCCAGCTGCTGAATTTCCCCTTCAATCCTTGTTTGCGGGGGATATTCAACGAAAATATCCGAGCGAAGAAGAATGTCAGAATGTAACTCCGTTTTTCCAGGGCAGTCACCGCCAACCGCATTGATATGAAGGCCCGCGCCCACCATGTTGTCGGTCAGGATTGTGGCATACTGTTTGTCCGCTGTGACTGTGGTAATGATCTGAGCCCCTTCGACAGCTTCCTCTGCAGTTTTGCATGATGTGATCTCAAACCCTCGCCCGGTCAGATTTCGGATACATTTATCCGTCGCGCTGGCATCAATATCATAAAGCCGAATTTTCCTGATATTGAGAAGGGCCTTGAAGGCCATTGCCTGGAATTCTGCCTGTGCTCCGTTGCCGATAATCGCCATACACTCTGCGTTATCCGGTGCCAGATATTTTGCCGCCACGGCAGAAGTTGCCGCTGTTCGAAGCGCTGTCAGGATCGTCATCTCGGATAGAAGAACTGGATATCCGTTGTCCACATTCGAGAGGACACCAAAGCCGGTGACTGTCTGCAATCCGGCTCGCGTGTTCTTCGGATGACCATTGACATATTTAAATCCGTAGACATTGCCGTCGCTCGTTGGCATCAATTCGATCACCCCCTCCGGTGAATGGGAGGCAACGCGGGGCGTCTTGTCGAACAGTTCCCAGCGGCGGAAATCTGCTTCGATGAAGTCGGCCAGTTCAGCCAGAAACGTCTCGATGCCGACATTCAATACAAGCTTCATCATGTTATCGACGCTTACAAAGGGAACGATATTGATGTCTTTCGGGGGACGGACGGTCATGATCAGATGCTCCTCGTCTTAGTATCAAGAACGCGCTGGCCGAAAAGGCTTGCGACAAGATTAACAACAAGTTTGCAGGTGCGCCCGCGATCGTCGAGAAACGGGTTCAACTCGGCGATGTCGAGGGACGTCACCAGGCCACTGTCGTAAAGAATTTCCATTATCAGATGGGCTTCACGGAGGTTGACGCCACCCGTAACCGTCGTGCCGACAGCCGGTGCGATTTCGGGATCCAGAAAATCTATGTCCAGGCTTACATGCAGGCGTCCATTGGCGCGCCGAACCCGATCGATGAAGCGGCGCAGGGGCGGCGCTATTCCAAACTCATCAATGGCGCGCATATCATGAACGTCGATGCCTGTACGTGCGATACGCTCCCGTTCCGCCGGATCGACAGAACGGATACCCATCATGCATATATTCTCCGGCTTGATGGCTTTCGTGGGGGCAGGAATAAAGCCGTCGAAACTCGGGTCGCCAATCATGTAGGTCACGGGCGTGCCGTGCAGGTTTCCCGTATCCGTGCTTTCCAGAGTCTGAAAGTCCGTATGGGCATCCAGCCAGAGAACAAATTGTTCTCGCCCTTCCTGTTCACTTTTGCGGGCGAGTGCCGGAAGAATACCGGCCGCAATGCAATGATCGCCACCGATGAAAATCGGCAGGTGCCGGTCATCGATTTCCCCTTGGCAAAACTGATCCAGTTTTGAAATCAGGGCGGCATAGTCGCTGAGATGATGGACCTGAGGATTTGAATGGGGAATATCTGCGGATGGTTCAGACACGAGATTTCCGCTATCCGTCACCTCATATCCAAGGCGTTCCAGCATCTCCAAAATTCCGGCGGTTCTAAGGGCATCGGGTCCCATCAGGCAACCCCTTCTCCGACTGCCCTGTTCGGCAGGAACACCAACCAACAACATTGACTTGCTGCTCATTTGCGATTTTCTCCAAATACTGTACTTTTCATATTGATAATTTGATATTTTCATATGGCAGTATCAATTAGGAAAAATGCCAAAAATCGGCGCTATTATTTCCAATTTGACTAAGGAATTTAATCATTATGGATAATATTGATCGACAACTGGTGAGCGCCCTGCGGCAGAATGCGCGTGCTTCGGTATCGGAGCTTGCCCTGTCCCTCGGGCTGTCACGCGCCACAGTTCGCACGCGAATTGACCGTTTGCTGGAGGATGAGGAAGTCCTCGGCTTTACTGTCGTGCTGAAAGAAGACATGGCGGATATGCCGGTCCGCGGTATTACCCTGATCGAAATCGAGGGGAAGGGAAACGAGCGGATCATTACGCGCTTGCGGGGTTTTCCGGAAATTCAGGCTATTCATTCGACAAACGGTCGTTGGGACCTTATCGTAGAATTTGGGGCAGAAACACTGGCAGATCTCGACAAGGTGCTGCGGCAGATGCGATTAATAGATGGTATTAACGCGAGTGAGACCAATCTTTACCTGACGACCCACCGTATCAACAGGGTTGTGGGGCTATTCAAGAATAAAAACGGTGAAAAATAATGACCCGATTATCTGTTTTGGACCTTGCACCTATCATGGAAGGGAGCACGGCCGGGCAATCCTTCAAAAACTCAGTTGAAATAGCACAGCTTGCGGAAAAGCTTGGATACTATCGATACTGGCTGGCAGAGCATCATAATATTCCCGGTATAGCCAGTGCGGCGACCTCCGTTCTGCTCGCCCATGTCGGAGCCCAAACGAAGAAAATACGGATCGGCTCTGGTGGCGTGATGCTGCCAAATCATGCGCCCCTGGTCATAGCGGAGCAGTTCGGCACGCTCGCTTCCCTATATCCCGGACGGATAGATCTGGGGCTGGGGCGCGCGCCCGGCACGGATGGCCTTACGGCGCAGGCGCTGAGGCGGTCGTTGAACGGAAGTGTCGATAATTTTCTGCGGGATGTACTGGAATTACAACAATATTTTGCGGACCCTGAACCAGGTCAGCGGGTGCAGGCAGTTCCCGGTGCTGGCTTGAAAGTCCCGCTCTGGATACTGGGATCCAGCCTCTATGGCGCAGAACTGGCCGCTCATTTTGGGCTGCCATATGCTTTTGCTTCGCATTTTGCGCCGACCGACCTGAGGCAGGCTCTTCATCTTTACAGGCAAAACTTCAAACCTTCGAAGCAGCTGGAGCAACCATATGTCATGGCGGCAATGAATCTCCAGGCGGCGGATACGCGTGAAGAAGCGGAGCTTATTGTCACTTCCCTGATGCAAAGTGTTCTTGGCCTGGCAAGAGGAATGCCGGTCAAACTACCGCCACCAGTCGAAGGGTTTTCGGAAAAACTAGGGCTTCAGGAAAAAGCGGCGATCTCCCGGTTTATGACATATACGGCTCTCGGTGATGCCCGGGACGTCAAAGAAAGATTGCGGGAATTTCAGTCTGAAACGGACGCAGACGAGATCATTTTGACGGCCCAGATTTTTGATCACCAAGTTCGTCTCCATGCGTTCGAAATAGCAGCCGAAGCAATGGAAATGCTGTCGAAGCCAGTCAATTCCTAATGACCCCGCTGGACGCTCGTCCAGCATACTCTGGATGACGCCATATAATATTTTTCGAATTTAAAGCATTGAAGCATAAGGAGTAAATTCCCTTTTGTCGCACCAAGGACAGTTTTTCGGCGCTGCAACAAATATACTTTGATTTATTGACAGATAGGCTATCATGACATTCAGATTAACCATTGAGTTGGTTCCTGCCGTAGCCCGTTTGTAATAAAAGCGTCTTTGAAACCGTGCATTTATTAGTGATTTCAATGCTCATAAGAAGGAAATGAAAAATGATCGAAAAATCTCAGAAATCTGCCCCTGCTGACGTGAAATCGGCAAAGACTTTTAGCAGACGGAATGTCCTGAAAACAGCAACGGCAGTCGGCGCCTTTACGGCGGCCGGACCCGCGATTGTGAAAAATGCTCTCTCTGCATCTGGCGAACTCAATATTCTGATGTGGTCCGATTATTTGCCGGAGCCATTTCTGGCCGATTTTGAAAATGAAACAGGCATCAAGATCAACTACACGGGCATCGGCTCAAACGAGGAAATCATCAATAAGATGAAGGCGAACAAGGGTCAGGGATTTGACATTGTCTCGCCGACGAATAATCAGGGCCTGGAATGGGGACCGCTTGAATTGCTGCAGCCATGGGATTTGAGCCGTGTACCGCTTGATGCGGTTAACCCGGCGATGTCGGCTATCGGCAACAAGGATTGGGATTTCGGAGGAAAAGGATCTCATTGGCTTCCTCATATTTGGGGAACAGAAGGTGTCGCCTGGCGGACGGATAAATGGACTCCGGCCGGTGCAGCCCCGAGTTATGGGGATGTCTGGTCCGAAGAAAATGCTGGAAAGACCATGGGACGCCCACATTCAATGATGCTCTGCGCCGGTCTTTACATGGAGACGATTGGTGAATTGAACCCCGGCGATATGTGGAAAGCATACGAATCCGAAGAGACCATGCGCCCGATCTGGGAAAAAGTGACGGATTGGTGTATTGCCCGTAAAAACAACATCAAACTTCTCTGGAATGATGCAGATACTCAGAAAAACGGGCTGCTGAACGAAGGTGTAATTGTTGGCCAGACATGGGATGGTCCGCCAATGGCACTGAAGACTGCGGGTGATCCGATCATGTATCAGGCGCCGGTTGAAGGGGCGATGGCCTGGGTTGATGGCATGTCCATGCCGATTGGTGCAAAGAATATCGATCAGATCTACGAATTTATCACATTCTCCTACAACCCGAAAAACGCCGGTAAAGCCATTGACTCCCATGGATACAACTCACCTGTCCTGGGTGCGGATCAGTTTGCCGGAGATGCCTATAAGAAGAATTTTGCGGATGCCTATCCGGGCGATTCCCTGAACAACCTGAATCCATGGCCGCCTCAGGCTCCTTGGTATGCTGCTATTCGTACCGAGTATGTCAACAAGTTCAAGAGCTCATAGGCTTAATAACAGGGTGCCGGTCGTCGATCGGGTGAGCTGGCACCCCTAGTTTGTTTCTAGGGGGGCTTGATGGGAAGAGAGTGCCAGTCAGGAAATGATTTATGACCAAAGGGGTAGACGTTGATCTGGAAGATGTCTGGATCAGGTTTGGTGACTTTGTTGCCGTACGTGAAGCCAATGTGAATATCAAGGGCGGTGAATTTTTCTCGTTTCTGGGCCCGTCAGGTTGCGGCAAGACAACGATCCTGCGGTCCGTCTCCGGCTTTCTGGAGCCAAGCCAAGGCAAGGTAAAGATCGGCGGCAAGGATATGGCGGGCATTGGTCCCAATAAACGGCCAACTGCTCTTATTTTCCAGAACCTCGCTTTGTTCCCGCTCATGAAAGTGTGGGAAAATATTACATTTTCCCTTGAAGTTAAAGGGGTTGGCAAGGCTGAGCGGCAAAAACGTGCGGATGAGCTGCTTGATATGATTGCCTTGTCTGATCAGGCGGATAAACTTCCATCCGAGCTTTCCGGTGGCCAGAAGCAACGCGTCGCCATTGCCCGTGCCCTTTGCGCGGAGCCCGATGTTCTGTTGCTTGATGAGCCGCTTTCTGCGCTTGATCTGAAACTCCGCCAGCATATGCGAACGGAACTTCGCGAGATTCAACAACGCGTCGGAATTACATTCATCTATATTACCCACGATCAGGGTGAGGCCCTGACGATGTCTGACAACGTTGCCGTGATGCGAGCCGGGATCATAGATCAGATCGCAAGTGGGCACGCGATTTATAATGATCCGGCGACACCTTTTGTTGCGTCATTCGTGGGTGAGAACAATGTGTTTCGGGGAACCATCAAGTCAATCGACGGCGACATGGCCCTTGTCAGCACAAATCGCACCGGGGAATTGCTGGCGCGCATTGCAGCCTCTGCAAGAGGAGATCTGAAGGTAGGGGATCCTGCGATGATGTTCATTCGCCCCGAAGCCTGTAACATAGCCGAAGATGTTGCGCCCGCCGTCAACCGGCTTTCCGCCATGGTTAAACATGAGGAGTTTGAGGGCCAGATCTATAACGTCTTCCTGGAAGGGTCCGAGGGCAAAGAAATTAAGATGTCCCTCGTTAATATCGGCAAGCAACGGGCTTCGGCAGAAGGCAGCATGCTGACGCTGGAATATGAACCGCAACAAGCTGTTGTTTTGCCTGTCGGTGAGCTGGCCAGTGAATAGGACTGCCGGATGAATATAGCGCAGCTGTTCAGAAATTATTTTGTCAGGAACGGGATCGGCCTCGGGACGTTCCTGTTGGTCGCGATATTCTTCTGGGTAGTAGTCCTGATCATTCTGCCACAGCTGTCCATGCTGGATTTTTCGTTCCGCCACCACCTTCCGCCGCCGGAGATGGGCGGGCCGAAGGATACCTATACGCTGGAGCATTACAAATATCTGGTGCTGGGGGCGCCGGGCGCGGATACGTCCTATAATGTTGTTGACCTTGGCGTGTTCGGCAGAACCCTGCTTGCCGCTTTTTTTGTAACAATCCTTGATCTCGTGCTTTGCTATCCGCTTGCCTATTATCTTGGCCAGTCGAAAGGTGGCGGTTTCATCCGTGTTTTGGTGTTGCTGCTGATTATTCCGTATTGGATTAATGAGATCCTGCGTGCTTTTGCATTCCGGATTATTTTTGGTGATAGCGGTCTTATCAATGAAATGTTGATGACGATGGGGCTGATTGACAGTCCCATCGACTTTATTCGGGCAAATGTCGCGCTCTATGCGGGCCTTGGCTATGCTTATATCCTGCTGATGATTTTCCCGATTTATAACGTTATCGAGAGTTTGGACCGCAACCAGATTGAAGCCGCCCGCGATATGGGGGCGCCATGGTGGCGTATTCACTGGCGCGTGGTCATCCCGTATGCCAAGCCCGGCATTTCGTCGGGCTGCACCATGGTGTTCATGCTGACGGCCGGTGCGCTCGCCGCGCCACAAATTCTGGGCGGCCCGTCCAGCCTCTGGTTCACGCAAATTATTTATCAGTGGTTTAATCAGGGCGGCAATTGGCCGCGAGGCGCTGCCTTTGCCATTGTTCTTCTGGTGTCCTGTATCGTTATCGTTCTGACGATAATGAAGTTATTCAAGGTCAGGATAGGAGATATTGGCAAATGAGAGCCGAGAATGTCTTCCTGAAAATCATGCTTTGGGCATATCTCGTCATTTTTTTCGGCTATCTGCTGGGGCCGCTGATTGTCATGAGCATCACGGCGTTCAATTCGCCGTCATTCCCTAAAATGACACCGTGGGAATGCCTGACGTTCGAGTGGTTTGATGTGCTTGCCAATGATACCCGGATATTGAACGGCATTGAGAACAGTCTGATCGTTGGCGTCGGAACGGTTATTCTCTCTGTTATTATGGGGCTCGCCGCCGCCTTGTTGCTCACGCAGATATGGCCGAAACTTCGGGCAACCTATTACACTGTTGTTATCGCTCCGATCCTTATTCCTGGCGTTGTTCTCGGTATTTCGACGCTCGTTTTCTGGGACCGCATCAGTGTGATGCTGGGCATGAGTACGGGCAGCATTCTCCATAACGGAATATTCCTGACGATCCTGGGGCAATCCACTTTTATCGCGTCCTATTGCATGCTGGTGTTCGTCGCGCGGCTACAACGGTTTGATACAGGCCTGACCGAGGCGGCGCTGGATCTCGGCGCGACCCATGTACAGGCTTTCTGGAAAATCCTGCTGCCGTTCATGAAACCGGCGATTGGTTCCGCCGCGGTGCTTGCATTCCTTGCGTCTTTTGAAAATTACAATACGACAACCTTTACCTTCGGCAAATTTCCTACTCTGACAATCGAACTTGCGCAGAAAGTGCGCTATGGCATTAACCCGTCCATTTCCTCGCTCGCGTTCATCATCATTGCCCTGACTATTTTCGGCGCCCTTATTCATGAGGTTTATCGCCGCCATCAGCAGCTGGCGCTAGCTAACGGCGCGCCGGTATCGGCAGTTTCCGGGAGGGTTCAACTGCCAAGGATACTGCGTGGCAATCCGGCGGCAATTATTCTCATTCTTCTGGCCTTGGGTGGATTTTCCACCATTTGGTTTGCCCAGACCTATAGCCCGGATGTGTGCAAAATGGATGTCCGGGAACAAAAGCGTCTAATACAGGAAGAACGTATTCGGGCCATCCGGGAACAGCGTCAGCTTGAAATGCAGCAGAAGCAGCAAGGATCAGGCGCATCCGGGGGAAGTACCTCTGCTCCCTCGGCGACGCAAAGTCCGGGTCAGGGGGCTTTCGGGAATGTTTTCAAGCCGGATAATCTGGATAGGTCCACTACCGAGCCGAAGGTGGATAAACCGGCGCAAAGCCCCGGTAAAGGCGCTTTTGGTGATGTCTTTGCCCCTAATAATCTTGATAAGGCGGCACCCAAAGAAGAATGAAGACTATGCCTTCTTCGGGACCTGATCTGTCTGGCGCTTATAGCCGAGCGAACTTTCCAGTAAGTGTCGGGAATAAGGATGCTTCGGATTAAGGTGCCGCATTTGTTCAATAGTCATGATCTCGACAATTTCTCCCATCTGCATCACCGCAATCCGCTCACACATATGTCCGACCACGGCCAGGTCATGTGATACCATTAGATAGGTGAGCTTATGCGCGCGGCGTAAGTCATCCAGAAGGTTCAGAATTTCCGCCTGCACGGACACATCCAGCGCCGAGGTTGGCTCATCCAGCAGTAATATTTCGGGTTCCGGTGCAAGGGCGCGGGCAATGGCAACGCGCTGGCGCTGACCGCCGGAAAGCTGATGCGGATATCGAAACCGGAACGCTGGTCCGAGCCCGACATTGTCGAGGAGTTTTTCGATGCGTCTGTCTACATCGGAAAATCCATGTAGACGGAGCGTTTCACTTAAAAGCTGATCTACTGAATGACGCGGATGCAGGGCAGCATATGGATCCTGAAATACCATCTGGACCTTCTTGTAGAATTGCCGGTTACGATGACGGCCAAGCCTTTCACCGGCGACCTTCATTTCCCCGGACCATGTGGGAATCAATCCGGTCAGTGCTCGAAGGATAGTCGATTTCCCCGATCCGCTCTCCCCGACAAGGCCAAAACTCTCGCCCTGTGCGATCTGAAGATCGGTGTCTTTCACTGCGTTGACGCGCTCTTCCGCGCCATCAAACCAGACACTCAGCTTCTTGATCACGATGCCGCTCATTTAACGCCGCTCACACTTTCCGCGCTGGCCCATTCCGGGTCACGGGTGAGTACCGCCAATCGCTCTTGCGGGGCGTCAAGCCGGGGGAGCGATTTCAGAAGGCCGCGGGTATAGGGATGCGTTGCCTCATGCAACTTGTCCGCCGCGCAAACTTCGACAATACGTCCTGCATACATGATCAAGACCCGATCGCAAAAGGACGAGACAAGACTAAGATCGTGGCTGATGAAGATAAGCCCCATACCGCGTTGCTGCACGAGCTTATCTAGTATATCGAGCACTTGCATTTGCACGGAAACATCCAAAGCAGAGGTTGGTTCATCTGCAATCAGAATATCTGGATCTGGGATCAGCATCATGGCAATCATGATACGTTGCCCCATACCACCGGACAGTTCATGAGGGTAGGCGTTAAAAACCCGTGACGGGTCCCGGATCGCAACGGCCTCCAATGCTTCAATAACCTTGTTTCTGATTTCAGACCGGGATTTTCTTCCCAGCAACACATAGGATTCCATCATCTGCTCTCCCACAGTCATCACGGGATTGAGGGAGAATTTGGGGTCCTGCATAACCATGGAAATGCGCTGGCCGCGTATCCTGCGTATTTCCCGTTTGCTCATTTTGAGAAGATCGTCTCCATCAAGAGAGATATGGTTTGCGCTTACTTGGCCCGGCTTCCGAATAAGTTGCAGGATTGCCCTGCCTGTCATTGATTTTCCCGACCCGCTTTCGCCAACGATGCCAAGCCGCTCTTCCCCAAGAGAGAAGGATATCCCCCGAACTGCTTCAAAAATGCCGTTCCGTGTTGGAAATTTTACCCAGAGATTGTCAACTTCAAGCCGTGTCATGAGCCGCCATCCTTGGGATCGAGTACATCCCGCAAGCCGTCGCCCAACAGATTAAAGGCGAGGCTCACAAGAAAGATGGCAAGGCCAGGAACCGTTGCCACCCACCAGTGATCCAAAATGAATTTCCGTCCTTCCGATATCATGGCCCCCCATTCCGGCGACGGGGGCTGGGCGCCGAGACCAAGGAAGCCGAGCCCGGCCGCCGCCAGTATAATCCCGGCCATATCCAATGTTACCCTTACGATCAGAGACGAGATGCAAAGGGGCCAGATGTGCCGTGTGATAATCCGGAGGGGGCCGGCCCCCTGTAATTTTACCGCGCTGATGTAATCCGATTTTCGGATTGTGAGAGTCTCGGCGCGGGCAATGCGTGCATAAGGCGGCCAGGCTGTCAAGGAAATCGCGATCACCGCATTTTCAATGCCGGCGCCGAGGGCGGCAACAAAGGCAAGTGCGAGAACGAGACGTGGAAAGGCAAGGAATATATCCGTTATCCGCATCAGGATTGTATCTATCCATCCTCCTGCATATCCGGCGACGGTACCGACGAAAAGTCCGGCGACAGGCGCGATAAGAGCAACGAGGATCACGATATAGAGTGTAATTCTGGCGCCGTATATTAATCGGCTCAGGATATCCCGGCCGAGGGAATCGGTTCCCAAAAGATGACCGTCCGACCCCAATGGCGCAAGGCGATTACCCAGGTCCTGAACGAATGGGTCGTGAGGGGCAAGCAGGGGGGCAAATATGGCGACCAGGCCCATCATCAGCAGTATGAGCAGTCCAAACATTGCCATCGGATTGGAGCGAAACGATAACCAGCCCTGATACAGCGATGCAATGCGGGCGTGATGTCGTGAAGTGGGCGTATCAGTCAGCAGCCAGCTGCGCCATTTTGGGTGGTTTCCCGAGGGTAGGCCAGATACGCTCATTTTGCCCTCGGGTCAAAGAATTTATACATCAGGTCTGAAAACACGTTTAGACAGACAAAAACGAGGCCGACGACCACTGTTCCCCCAAGGACAGCATTCATGTCAGCGGAGAGCAGGGCCGTTGTGATATAGGAGCCAATGCCTGGCCATGCGAAAATAATCTCAGTCAGAACAGACCCTTCTAGTAATCCCGCGTAACTCAACGCAATAACGGTAATCAGCTGAACCTTTATGTTGCGAAAGGCATGCCGCCAGACCACTGTCAATTCAGGCAGGCCTTTGACCCGGGCTGTCGTGACATACTCCGAACTCAGCTGTTCCAACATGAAGGAACGGGTCATCCGGCTGATGTAGGCAAGACTGTAATAGCCGAGCAAAGACGCCGGCAGGATGATGTGGCTCATAGCATCCTTGAATACGGTCCAGTTTCCATCCAGAAGGCTGTCGACCAGTATCATGCCTGTCACCGATGGAACAATATCGACATAAAAAATGCCGACACGACCCGGACCTCCGACCCATCCGAGAATGCCATAAAAGATCAGGAGGCCAACAAGGCCAAGCCAGAATATGGGCATGGAATAACCAATCAGTGCGACAAGGCGGGCAATCTGGTCTATCCAGCTACCGCGCCGGACAGCAGCAAGAACGCCAAGCGGGACACCGATCAATACCCCGATGAAGGTGCCGAGGGTTGCAAGTTCCAACGTCGCCGGGAAGACGCGACGGATATCCTCGGCGACCGGTCGGGCGTTCAGAAGCGATTGTCCGAAGTCGCCTTGCAGGATATCTCCGATGTAGTAGAAAAACTGGACAATGATCGGTTGATCCAGCCCCATTGCCCGATAGGCGGCTTCATATGCTTCCTTGCTTGCGCGTTCTCCGACAACGGAGATAACAGGATCAATCGGCATTACCCGGCCGATGATGAAGGTTACGAACAGCAGGCCAATCATTGTCGCGACTATAGTCCCGACTGTCCGCAATACGGGAAGCAGGGCTTTGGACAAGGGCGACTTCCGCCGCCCTCGTTCCGGTTCTGTAGCTACGGTCATTTATACTGCGTTACTTGGTGACCGGCCAATAGGCAACAGCCGTAATGGCGCCACCCAGATTGAGGTTTTTCACATTGCTCTTGCGACCGGTTTGCTCATCCTTCTGGAACATGATGGCGAAGGGCGCTCGTGCCTGAAATTCACGCTGAATGTCTTCATACATCTTCTTTCGCACATCACGATCCCCCTCGATAACCGCGGCTTCCGTCTTTGCCGTTAAGTCACCGGGATCCCAGGCATTTCTCCAGGCCAGCAGACCCGTTGCCTTTGCTTCTTCTGAATTATCGGGGTTATAGGCAAATGTTCCTGCATTCGTCTGCGGATCGGGATAGTCCGGTCCCCAGGCGCCAACATAAACGTCAAGATCGCGCGCTCGATAACGCGTCAAGGTTTGCTTGCCGGTTCCGATGGTAATGTTGAGAGTTATACCTGCCTGTGCAAAGGTATTTTGTAGTGACTGTGCAATTTCCACGCGCTCCTGCGCTTCACGGACACCAGCTTCGACCTCCAGATTTTCGACGCCGGCTTCCTTCAGCAGAGCTTTGGCTTTTTCGACGTCAAGCGTATAGGGTTGGTCATCAATGGCCCCGAGATAGGTTTTCGGCAAGAAGGACTGATGGATCCTGTACTGTCCTTTCAGGAAGCTGTCCTGCATACCTTTGTAGTCGATAAGATATTTGATTGCCTCGACAACTTTGGGCTTGGAAAGTTCGGGATGGTTCTGATTGAGTGAGATATACATGAGGCGTCCACGCAGTTCACTGTCAATGGAAATTCCCTCTTTGCCGGTAATGCCGGCCACATCTTCCGGGTTTAGGTTGCGTGCAACATCAATATCACCTTTCTCCAGCAACAAGCGCTGTGTAGCGCTTTCCTGAATGTGGCGAACGATAACCCGCTTCATGGCAGACGCGCCAAGATAAAAATCTTCATTTGACTGCAGTGTAACGGATTCGCTTGGCTTCCAGCTGACAATTTTATAAGCGCCGGATCCGGCGGAATTGGTTTTCAGCCATTCATTCCCGAGATCACCGTCCTTTTCATTCTCCATAACCAGCTTTTTATCAACAATGGCGCCGACAGTCGCGGTGAGGCAGTTAAGGACAAAGGACGTGGCGTATTTCTTGTCGGTCGTGATTTTAAGTGTATTGCCATCAGCAACAATTGTTTCCGTAATGTTCTCGGGGGTGAAGCCGAACTGCGTCAGGATAAAAGACGGTGTTTTCGCAAGAGTGACGACCCGGCGCAAGGAAAACTCTACATCTTCCGCCGTTACTGGATTGCCGGAATGAAAATTCACGCCTTCACGAATATTGAAAGTAATGGTGCGGCCGTCCTCTGATACTGTCCAACTCTCCGCGAGGTCCGCTTCATATCCCTTATCAAGGTTTAGCGGATCAAAATTTACCAGACGACCATAGACGTTCCGAATGACGTCACTGCCAGCGAATTCGAAAGATTCGGCGGGGTCAAGCGTGGTAATATCGTCAATGCGATTGGCGATAACCAGCATATCTTGGGGTGTTTCAGCAATTACCGGGGTTGCCGGAATGGCCATCGTTCCTATCAACGCGCCCAATACTGCACTCAACGCAAATTTCTGTAATTTTTTCATGGAACAAACCTCTCTGCCGTTAAGAAATAGCGTTTGTTTCTTCGACCCTGGTTGCGTTTCTTATTTTCGTTAAGGCCTTCTCGTAGAGAAAAAGGTTCGCACTTTAAGAGCTGGCTGTCGAGCGAGAATTCACGCCGGTATTTGATATACTCGGGAAAAATCTGGTGCTTGGCGACCGCCTTGCGATTTCACCGTATATTTGATTTGGCTCATTTTACGCGATAAATAATACGCTAGAGTAATCCCGATAAAAAAGCACAAAGGACTTGGTTAATGGTGGAAGGCAAAGCATTACCTGCTTCGAAACTATGCCGTAAATATGATCTGACAGCGCTTGGTTTTAAGGAAACGTCAGAGCTAGAAGACCTGCATGAGCCCTTAGGGCAGGATCGCGCTATTCAGGCTATCCGCTTTGGTATTGGCATACGCCATCAGGGTTTTAATCTCTTCGCGTTTGGTCCTCCCGGGTCAGGAAAAACTGAAATTATCCATCGATATCTTCAACCCGAAGCGTCATCCCTGCAGGTTCCGGAGGATTGGTGTTATGTGAACAATTTTACGGCACCTGATCATCCAAAAGTATTGCGTCTTCCAGCGGGAAAGGGGCGCGAACTCGCACGGCAAATGGAAAACCTTACCGAGGAGGTCCGGGTTGTGATTTCCGCGGCTTACGAAAGTGAAGATTACCAGACCAGACTTGATGTGATTACTGAGCAGTTCAAGCTGCAGCAGGAAGAGGCGTTTGAGGAGTTGCAGAAAAAGGCGACCGCAAAGAATATTGCTATCGTACGTACACCCATGGGGCTGGCCTTGGCGCCGTCAAAGGATGGCAAGGTTATTGACCCGGAAGTCTTTTCCAAACTTCCAGCGACAGAGCAGGAGCGCATTAAGAAAGAGATCAGTGAATTGGAAGGGGAACTCCAGGCAGCTGTGCGGATGTTACCGGAATTGGAACGAAAGCAGCGTCAAGAGATTAAGAAATTAAATCGGGAAGTTACCAGTTTCGCGGTCGATCACCTGATTGATGAAACCCGGGAGCGATGGAAGGATTGCGATGAAGTTGTCACCTTCCTAGACGAAGTGCAGAATTATGTTATTGAACATAGCGACGTCTTTCGCCTTAGCCGGGATGAAGCGGTAGATGCCATTCCGGCTAAAATGGTTGCAGATTTTGTCAGGCAGCAGGATCGCGTTATAAGCAATTGTCAGGTCAATGTACTTGTGAGCCATGATGAGAATGGCGGTGCACCGGTTGTGTATGAGGACAATCCAACAGTAGAGAATTTGCTGGGCCGGATCGAGCATCGTTCGGAATTTGGCTCGCTTGTGACTGATTTCCGCCTCATAAAACCGGGCGCACTGCACCGGGCGAATGGCGGCTATCTCATCCTGGATGCGCGCCGGTTGTTATTACAACCGTATGCGTGGGAAACCCTTAAACGGGAATTGCGCAGTTGTGAAATTCGCATTGAATCGCTGACGCAAATGATGTCGCTCGGCAATATCGCCAGCCTGCAACCGGAGACCATCCCGCTGGATGTGAAGGTTATTCTGATCGGCGATCCATTGCTGTATTATATGCTGAGCCAGAATGATCCCGATTTCCATAACCTTTTCAAAGTGCCGGTTGATTTTGATGACCGTCTAGAGGTCACCGATGATGCCGTTGGCCTTTACGCAAGATACATTGCCACGGAAGCACGAAAGCACAAGTTGTTGCCCTTGACACGCGACGCAGTGGAATCGGTAATGGAAAGAATGACCCGTCTCACGGGGGATTCGGAGCGTCTTTACAATCATGCACGCTCTCTTTCTGATCTGTTGTCGGAAGCGGATCATTGGGCGGCCTCTCGCGGTGTCTCTAAGATTGACGCAAAAGACGTTAAACAGGCAATAAAGGCCCATATACATCGCTCTGACCGAATGCGAGAACGAACACAGGAGCAGTTCCAACGCGGCACAATGATGCTGGATACTTCCGGCGCAAAAGTCGGCCAGATCAATGGTCTATCTGTTCTGCAACTCGGCGATTTTGCCTTTGGTCGTCCCAGCCGGATTACGGCGCGGATACATCTCGGTCGAGGTCGGGTCATTGATATTGAACGGGAAGTTGAACTCGGAGGTCCGCTTCATTCCAAAGGTGTCTTAATCCTGTCGAACTTCATTGCCGCTCGTTATAGCGAGGACAATCCGCTGTCACTAAATGCTAGTCTGGTGTTCGAGCAATCTTATGGCGGTGTGGATGGCGATAGCGCCTCGTCGGCGGAGCTGTATGCTCTGTTATCCGCACTTGCCGATATTCCGATAAAGCAGTCTCTGGCAGTGACCGGATCGGTGAACCAGTTTGGCGAAGTGCAGGCCATTGGTGGTGTTAATGAGAAAATTGAGGGTTTTTTCGATCTCTGTAATTTCCGCGGGCTGACGGGGGAACAAGGAGTGATGATCCCGGAATCAAACGTTAAAAACCTGATGCTGAAAGATGAAGTTATTGAAGCCGCGAAAAAAGGAAAATTTCATATCTATCCTGTTCGAAGCATTGATGAGGGTATTGAAATTTTGACGGGTGTGGCCGCAGGTCAACAGGATGAGTCTGGCAGTTATCTGCCGGAAACTGTTAATGGCCGGGTCAAGGCTCGGCTTGAAGCCTTTGCTGATGCGGCGCGAAAATACAACAGGTCAGGCAGCGATGCGACGAAAGCGGAGGCGGGCGATGGCTGAACAAATATCTCACAGATATCGTCGGATATTGCTTCAGATCGATGCGGCAACGCATTGCCGCGAGACAATAGGCACGGCGATAGATATTGCGGCGCGACTGAATGGGGAAGTGAAGGGAGTATTTATCCAGGATCGCAATCTTGCTGCGGCAGGCACTCTTGGCTTTGTTCGCGAAATCCGGCTTTCTTCGCCGACAGGTCATAGTCTGGATACCTTGACTGTCGAAGCACAATTACGGGCCATGGCGCGCAGTGTTCAACGTCAGTTGGAGAAGGAGGCAGGGCGTCGCAGAATAACAGTGGGGTTCCGTACAATCAGCGGCGGCACACAAACGGAAGAAGACGAATTTCAAGATGCCGACCTAGTCATTGTCGAGAGTACGGGGCGTCTGCATTCCCGTAATTTCAGGGGACATCTTACAACCCGCCTCTCCATGATAGGGCTTATTCGTCCGACGTTGTTTCTGAAAGGGAGCAAAAGGCTGGCTCCTGAAGTGGCCGTGGTATGTGATACCCTCGATGCTGCCGAGCGGGGCGTTCTGGCCGCAACCAACCTTCTTGGCAGGGCACCGGAATATATCGCATTTGTTCCATTTAACCTCAGCGCTGAAGAGCAGAGGGAGCTATCAAGCATTGCTGAAAATATAAATATACATGCGGCCGGGGACGCGCCCAAAGACATCTGCGAGGTTCAATCCGCGGTGACTGATGGCAGGGGGCTTATTGAAAATCTGCCATCTATAGAGTGTATTGTGATGATAACGGTTGGGGGCCCGTTTTTAGCGGATCCCGCAAATTGGGAGCCACTCTTTGTGAGTCGTCATCCGCTGTTATGTATTCAATAATAGTGGCAGGTTTGACCCCTCTTATTCAATTCGGCCGTCTTTTAAGAGATTAGTATGGGAAACGTTGAAAACGCTGATATGGCGGGAGATCAGGTCGGGCTTAAAAGAAAGCTGAATCTCCCACTGCTTACGCTCTATGGGCTGGGGGTCACTGTCGGTGCTGGCATATATGTGCTGGTGGGTGCAACGGCGGCACGGGCAGGTATATACGCGCCGATTTCATTTCTTATCGCTGCCGCAGTTGTTTCTTTTACCGGATTTACCTATGCAGAATTGTCGACACGATATCCGGTAAGTGCTGGGGAAGCAGCTTATGTCCGCGCTGGCTTGAATTCAAAAACCCTTACGCTGATCGTCGGGTTGCTTGTGGCTGCGTCAGGGATTGTGTCTTCTGCTGCTGTTTCAATTGGGGCCGCGGCGTATGTCGGCGAGATCATATCCCTGCCTTCGGTTCTTCTGACAACGGCCATTATCCTGATTGTCGGTGCATTGGCGGTATGGGGCATATTGGAATCCGTTTTTATTGCCGCTATCTTCACAGTCATAGAGCTAGGGGGGCTGAGCTTGGTAATTTATTACGGGATCAGTTCCGATCCCGCAATCCTGACTGAACTGGGTAATCTCGTCCCGCCATTTGAGGTTTCTGTCTGGGGCGGTATACTCTCCGCCAGTCTGTTGGCCTTTTTCGCATTTGTCGGTTTTGAGGATATTGCGAACGTGGCGGAAGAAGTTGTCGAACCCCATAAAACGCTGCCATGGGGAATCATTCTTACACTTTTTGTTGCGACGATTGCCTATTTTATGGTGGTTTCAGTCGTAGTTCTGATTGTGCCCATGGCGGATCTTTCGGACTCCGCTGCGCCGCTTGCCCTCATCTTTGAGAAATCCGGAAATGCGACGAGCGGAATTTTCCATCTGATTGCAATTGTTGCAACAACCAACGGCGTTCTAATTCAGATTATCATGGCATCACGCGTAATCTATGGTCTGGCCAAGCAACAGAATTTACCATCCTTTCTGGCGACAGTTCATCCGGTAACAAGGACGCCGCTTATAGCGACCGCTGTGATTGTTGCGCTTGTGTTGATCTTTGCCACGCTTTTGCCGATAGATAGACTTGCGCAGGCCACATCGACAATTGTTCTGATTGTGTTTTTTCTGGTAAACCTATCCCTGATCCGACTGAAAATGACCAATGAGAAGCCTTTGGGGAATGTATTTGTCGTGCCGATCTGGGTTCCGGTTCTGGGGGTGATTTCAAGCGCCGCCTTGCTGGTGACTGGCCTCTTGCCGTTATAAAGTAACTTAGCGACACAGAACTAAGGTTCATTCGGTTGCTTTGTCATGCTGGTCGGAAATATGCCGGGAGTTAGTGTATCACAGACTTTCGATCTTTAAACCAGGTCAAAAGATAGAGTAATCGCTTACCAGCACCGTTACTGAGCTTGTACCAGAACCTATAGAAGGGGTGCAGGAACTTGGTCACCCCTGTTATTTGCTTCGCCTTTTCGAAACGTTCATCTCCGATCGTGGATGGCCCGTCGAGGTCGGGCGTTGCGGGAGAGGGGAGTATGAGGAGCGTTTCAAGCCCGGTCTGCCAGGCACGGCTATGAATAATATCCACCGGGACCCAATTCTTCTGCATGAACCGGAGCAGTCTACTGGCTCCGTCTTTCGTCAGCAAATAAGCATAGGCCCCACTTGGAGACGTTGGGACCCGGGTGATGCTATACTCATGGCGCAGAGCTGCGAGTCGACGAAAGCCGGTATCAAATACCTTGCCATGTCCGACAAAGCGGATCAGATCCCAATGAAGGGATGTGCTCTGAATGTCTTCCAGAACGTCCTTGAAATCCTCGGCAAAAAAGACATCGTCTTCGAGGATCAGGGCCGTTGAAATGTTTTCAGTTACCATCTTCTCATAGATTTTCCTGTGGGAAAGAAGGCACCCGATTTCTCCGGCTTTCAAGTCTTTACCAAAATAACGTCGCCGCTTCTCGCGATCATATTCGGGAAGATTTTCTATATCGAGTTGGTAACCATCGACCGCTTCTATAAAAGTCGGACTGAGACCGATTTTGGCGAGGCGTTCTATCATATCCGCTCGTCGGTGGTTGTCTTTTAGCCTGTTAATAACGAAGACAGGGGGCAGAGTGTCTGAAGTCGAAGGCTGCAAGAATAATCACCGATTTTGGATTGTTACAGGCGGATTGTTAAGCGATGTGACGTGTGGGATCAAGTTGATTGCGTATTCCGGCTTTTCGTCCCCTCTGTAAGTAATGGCTATCGTGGCATTTCCTGATTGTCAATCTCGCGTAATTTTTGTTGGAGTTCATGGAGATAGCGATCCCGGACATTCATCTCATCCAGATGCGTGATCGTATTATTCAGATACTCGCGGCAGGTTCCAAGATGCCCTTCACCGGAAGCGAGCAGCCGCGCCGTCTCCTGCATGTCGATATCGGCGATATAGCGGGGGTGTTTCCGGTTAATGACAAATGTCAGTCCATTCACGGTTTTCTCAGGCAGGCGGATGCGGACATGCTGCGCATTGTAGGATCCGGAAATCATCTCCCGCATCCACAGGATATCCGTTTCACTTTCGATTTTCTCGGGCGCGATGTGAAATGCGCGTCCGTTGCAGGAGCCACCATGATCGAGCGCCAGCATCAGACCCGGCTTTTCAGGGCTTCCCCGTCCAATTGACGCCTCTAGACAAAAGCGCCGCCGGAAGCCATAAAGACGTGCCGGTTGCCAGCCTGTGTAGTGGAAAGCAGGATTCCAGAGCAGGGAACCATAGCCAAAAACCCAAAGGCCTTCGTCCAGATTTGCGTTTGCAAGAAACTTTCGCCTTGTCTCATCCCGCTCCTCATGGGTCAAGGCGTGGAAAGGCCCATGGCGTTTAGCTTCGCGAATAAGGTTGTCTATCCGTTCTCGATTAATTTCTTCGCGTATTAACATGACTTTTATTTTAACTTGTTTGCGATAATTCGCTAATCTGTAATTTGAATTTGGAAAAACAAGGCATATTTCGAGGTCGACCGTCACAATGTTGAAGAATCTTTTGAAAAATGTCCAGAGGCCAGAGTTGGATTTTCCGACTCTGAAAAAGCCGCGTAAACCGAACACTTACCTCATGTCACCCCCGGACTATTGTGAATATCCACCCAAGACAATCAGCCCTATTTTTAATGTCCCGGTGCAAGACCTGGCCGCAACGTTCGAGGGAGTGGCACTGGCAGAACCGAGAACGGAAAAGCTGACCAGTCGTGAATTGGGGGCGGATTTACAGGTTGACTATGTGCAATATTCCGAACTTATCGGATATCCGGATACAATTACGGTTCGCTTTATTGATCTGGGGGAGGGGAACTCAACCCTGGCTGTATTTAGCCGGGCCCATTACGGCTATCGCGATTTCGGGGTCAATGAGGCGCGTGTGAAGGACTGGATGCGCAAGCTGGAGCTGGCAATCAAAAAGCGTGACGATCATATCTTGTAGTGTCGCAATTCCTCGTAATAGGGAATCTGTTCTTCGAGGAGTTCTGTTTGTTCGGGGCTTAATGTAATTTCCCGTTCTTCATATGGTGAAAAACCTGTCGACGCTTCTACCGACGCGTACCAATGGTCTGACCAAATACCATCTTCCGGGTGCCGTCCCTTTGGCCAGCCCAGCATTTCTGCACGCCATTCGATATCGAGCGCCACGCAGAGCTTTTTCAATGTCGCTTCAGGGTTTTTCAGAATGTCCTCAGCTTCCACAACAGGGACCGGGGAACCCGTCAGCTTTCTGATTTCCTCAAAAATTTCCGTTTGGCGTTTAATGCCGATATCGTCCGTCGAGATTCGATCCCATTTTGCGGCATAGGATGCGATTACCCGTTTCGGATCGCGAATAAGGAAGACATTCCGATGCGCACAGAAGATCCCGAGATCGACTTCGTCGAGCATATGCTGGGTCATATGCTTGATATAAAGGCTCTTCCCCTCCGGTAAAGGTGCGTTGAGGTCATTTGCAACAATGCGCCAATCTATCGGTTGACTGGCGATTACTTCCTCCCGCATGGGATGCAGCAGGCCTGTTTTTGAGAGGTAATATGCATAGAAAGGTTCATCCACCACCCTGCATTCCGGGCGGCTGGAGAATGAGCGCATCATCGCTGTCGATATGTTGCGGGGCCCGGACCACATTGAAATACGGACAGCCTCCGCCGCCTTCGTCATGATCCGGTTCCCTTTAGGTCTCTGATCAGGCGGCTAGCAAAATTAAAGCCCAAGGATCAGCTTTGCCATAATATTGCGCTGAATCTCGTTTGAACCACCATAGATTGACACTTTGCGGGCGTTGAAGTAGCGCGGGGCGACACCACTGGCATATTCAGCGCCGATCGCCTCCTCATTCTGACCCGGATAAAGCGGCGTGAATGGGATAGAATAAGTTCCGACAGCCTCCAATGCGAGATCAACAACCTCCTGATACAGGTCAGTGCCCCGGCATTTCATCAGGGATGATTCCGGACCCATATTCTGCCCCGAGCTGAGTTTACTCAGAATCCGGAGTTCCGTCATTTCGAGGGCCTGAACTGCTACTTCCAGACGGGCCAGCTTGGCGTTGAAGGCAGCGTTGCGGATAACGGGTTCATTGCCGTCAACTTCCTTCGATGCAATGGCCCGGACCTTTTCAACACCGCGCTTCAGGCGGCCGGCATAAGCATTCCCGCGCTCGAACTCGAGCAGGTATTTAGCGCATGTCCAGCCTTTGTTTATTTCGCCGACAAGATTTTCTTTCGGTACTTTCACGTCGTTGAAAAATACCTGGTTGACCTCCTGCGCTCCTTTGATGGGCAAATCGAGTGTCTGAATCGGATCAACAGAAACACCTTCGGATTTCATATCGATCAGAAGGAAAGAGATACCCTCCTGTCGTTTGCCTTCATTTGATGTCCGGACAAGACAGAAAATCCAGTCGGCGTACTGCGCAAGCGTTGTCCAGATTTTTGATCCGTTACAGAGAAAATGATCGCCTTTATCCTCTGCTTTCATCTGCAGGCTGGCAAGATCGGAACCTGATCCCGGTTCGGAATATCCCTGACACCACCAGACCTTGTTTTCCAGAATATCTGGAAGGAAGCGCTTTTTCTGCTCCTCCGTGCCAAATTTCATGACAACCGGGGCACACATGCTGATCCCGAACGGCATGATTCCGGGCGCGTTGGCATTCGCCATTTCCGTTTGGAAAATATATTTCTGGGTGGTGTTCCAGCCTGGGCCGCCATATTCCACTGGCCAGTCCGGTGTCAACCACCCTTTCTTGGCGAGAGAGTCCTGCCATCTGACATGGTCGGCTTTTGGCAGGTAGCTGTTTCTGTTTTCCGCCATCTTTTGTTTGAGGTCGTCATCGAACTCATCTGCCAAAAACTGCCGTACTTCATCGCGAAAGGCATTATCCTGCGTGGTGAATGAAAGGTCCATTTTCTCCCTCGTATTATTTTTATCTCGACGGACGCTATGGGCGCCATGTTATGTTAAATTCTAACATCATATATAGGGCGAAAGACAAGACTGTTTTTCGCCGGAACGGCGAGAAGGAGTAATAAAAATGAAAAAATCAGTAAAACAGCTCGTTAAAGAAGCAAATGGCGAAATCGAGACCCTCTCCGTAGAGGAGGCCCGGGCTCTGTATGGGCAGGAGAATGTGACGTTTGTCGACATCCGTGATATCCGGGAACTGGAACGGGAGGGGCAGGTGCCAGGTGCTGTTCATGCACCGCGCGGCATGCTGGAATTCTGGGTCGATCCGGAAAGCCCCTATCACCGCGACCTTTTTGCCAATGGAAACCGTTTCGTCTTTTTCTGCGCGGCGGGCTGGCGGTCTGCACTGGCAACCAAGTCCGTGCAGGATATGGGCTTGCCGAATGTCTGCCATATCGATGGAGGGTTCGGCGCCTGGAGAGAAAACGGCGGTCCCGTTGAAGAAAGAAAGCCCCGCAACGGCTGATAAGATCATTGCAGGGCTCTTGGCAGGTTAGTTCCTCAAGAAAGCTTACTCTTTCTTCTTGCCGAGCAATCCACCGGCGGCGTCAAGCAGGTTTTTTACGGCTTCCGGATCCTTTTCCTTAACGCCTTTCAGGGTGTCCTTGACGCCATCGCCGGAGCCTTTGACGCCTTCAAGCAGTTGTTTCGCGCCTTCAGGGTTGCTGACGTTTTTAAGAACGCCGGCGAGATCAGGTGCAAATTTCGGGTTGTCCCATGATCCACTGACGATAACGGGAACCGCGACACCACTCGCCTCGGAACCTCCTTGGCCTTCTGTTGTTGCGACGAGCTTCGGCTCAATCCTGTAGTTAAGGGTTTGGGGTGGTAACTCCACCGTACCTGCGCCGGACAGACGGACAAACGGATTAAGCATTTTAAGATCGTTATTGGTCAGAATGCCGCTCTTGATATTGTATGTTCCTGATATCTCGGCAAAATCAGTTTTCTGGGCTTCACCGCTATCGGTAAAGGCACTGGTCACGTTCCTCGCCATTGCTGCGAGATTTATGCCTGAGATGGAACCGTCTTCGAACAATATCTGACCATCACCACCCAGAGCTCTCACCAGGTCCGCCTGCGATTTACCGCTCGTGGTCAGGCTTGTCTGGAACATCCCCTTGCCTTCCAGCTTATCGAAATCTGCTGCATCCGTCAGCAGGGGGAGAAGCTGAATATTCTCAATAGTCATGTTATTCGTGATTTTCAGTACTGGATCCTGAGCATTCACCCGTATTGTTGCCTCGCCGGTACCGTCATACAGGTTCATTTCACTGAGCGTGACGTCAAGAATGCCGGTCTTCAGTGCGGTTTGAAGGGCGCTGCTGCCGATCTTGATTTTCTGAAACAGAATCTCCTGGGCGGAGAGATCGAATTTGGCATTGACCGTTTTAAGGGCTGACAAATCAATGGGAGTCGTATCCCACTTTTCGCCGCCACTTGATTTCGCGGGCGCTGCCGGTGCATTTCCCTTCCCTTCTGCAGTGTTTTCGGGCAGATAGGGGTTTAGATCGAGCGTCTCAAGGGCAAGCTTTCCGACAATATCCGGAACATTTCCACCGAGATCCACACTGAAATCGCCCGCGCCCACAATATCATCAAAATTGATACTCGCATTTGAGAAGCTGTATTTTGTGTCGTTTACCCCAAGCTCACCAGTGATCTTGAGGCGGCCAAAACCGCTGCCCGCTATTTCAAGTGGCGTTCCCGTCCAGGCAGCCAGATCACGCACAGAAGGGATATCAAGGCTGGTTGTACCGCCGAGGGCAAGTGGCTTTGTGGTTTTAACAGAGCCATCAAAATCGAGGTTGATATTTGCCGAAGCAACATTGACCGAGGCCGATGTCTCGCGGTTTTCAAGGATGGCCCGAAGGGCCGCGACCTTTGCATCCAGATTTATTTCTTCTTCATTCCAGACCGCACTTCCCTTCGCTTCAAAGGGTTCATCAAGACCATGCAGAACAAGTTCGACATTGATCTTCTCAAGGTTGATGTCGGTCCCGTTTTGCTGATCGACAAAATTCACGACACCATCGACAATCCGGACATCGCCGAGATTCAAATCGGAAATTCCTAAATCGGGCGCGTCGCCATCTTCATTCGCTGTTTCATCCTGCTTGGGTGCTTCGGCCGAAGCGGTATCGAATACCCAATTTCCTTTACCGTTCTTGTCTATTTCCAGATTGATGGTTGGGTTGGTCAGGACAAATTCGTCAACCTGGACATTCCCGGTAATAAGGGAAAGCAAACTAAGCTTGATTGCGAGACTGTCAATAGCCGCCATGTTGGCGTCACGCGCGCCTTCCGCATTGGAGAAGGTGACCGTCTCGGCGGTAACGCCCAATGTTGGAAAGACGGAAAGGCTGAAGTCGCCATCTATCGTTAGAGTACGTCCTGTGGCATCCTGAGTAGCCAGGATCAGTTCCTGCTTGATACGGTCTGTGGGCACCAAAAAGGGGAGGGCCACCACTACACCCATGATAAGCACCAACAGTACGGCGATTGCAATTAAGGCTTTTTTCATGGTCCTAGTCTCCCACCAGTTTGTGACTATTTTTTGATCATGCCATAAAAGATATAACGGGTCATGGTCCTTTGGAATATTCGTCATACTTTTGCCGTGAAATATATTAGACTTTTTGATGGGTTTATACATTCGGATCAGAGAGATCGAGTTAACGATGAGATGGCTTCCTGCAGTTATTGTGTCATTTTTCCTGTCGGGATTGGCGGTGCAGGCACATGCGGAAGAGGTGGATATGCAGCTCGTGCTGGCGATCGATGTGTCTTCCAGCGTGAACTATGATGAGTATAACCTGCAAATGCGGGGATTCGCGGCTGCTTTTCGTGACGAGTTGGTGATAGAGGCGATTACCGCCGGTCCGCGCGGGCGTATCAGTATTGCGGCTATTCACTGGGCGGGACTGAAGGAGCAGCAAACCATCCTTGATTGGCAGGTTCTCGCGTCCGGCGAGGATGCCCGGGCCTATGCCGACCAGCTTGACAGAGTGCCCCGCAGCTTTCCCTATGGCGGAACTGCCATTGCCGGGGCACTGGAGCATGCGTTTTCTCTTTTTGCCAGAGACCGGAATCTGTCAACGCGGCAGGTCATTGATATTTCCGGAGACGGCGTCGTTTCCATCGGCAGTGCACCCGAGGTCGCACGCGACCGTATTGTTGCCGCTGGTGTGATTATAAACGGCCTGCCAATCCTAAACGACGAGCCGGAGCTTGAAACCTATTATCGAGATCGGGTGATCGGAGGTATCGGTGCCTTTACCGAAAAAGCGGAAGGCTATGACGATTTTGCCCGCGCAATTGCCGAAAAGCTTGCGCGGGAAATCCGCGGAACATGGCAGGGCGTTTAAAAAGCGTCGCCCGCGATGCGTCAGACCTTCGGCCGTTGCATCGCAAAGACATCCTGAACATGACAGTAATCCATGTATCCAAGCCGGGCGAGCGGACGATATTTCTGCATGTCGATCATGCCGTCTACGATAATATCATCGCTAATATGAATGCCAATGACTTCTCCTAGGACCATGGTGTTGACGACATCTGGGGTGTTTGATGGCAAAACGATGGTCTTGTAGTGAATACACTCCAGGTGGGCAGGACTCTCCTTGACACGTGGTGGTTTAACTAGTGTTGAAGGCTCTTTCGTCAAGCCCGACTGGTCGAATTCATCTACCGACCGGGGATGCATCCCGGAACTTAGGTTCATCTCCTCACGGAGGTCATAAGACACCATGTTGCAGACAAATTCCTTTGTTGCATGGATATTTTCCAGAGTATCCTTGGCGCCGCCTTCGCTGTGGCTGCCGTTGATCGCCATCGCGACAATTGGCGGAAATTCGGCCATCGCGTTAAAGAAGCTGAAAGGGGCGAGATTGGCGGTTCCATCCGCTGCGAGGCTGCTGATCCACCCGATCGGGCGAGGAGCGACAATTGCCTTGAAGGGGCCGTGCTTGAGGCCGTGGGGTTCGGAAGGTTTATAGAACATTCGAGAATTCTCCAATGGAAGGGAAGGATTGTGCGCCCGGATCACTTCAGATGTTTTGAAACCTAATCCTTGGATTTGGCGGGGGCAAGCCCTGATTTATTTTCTTTCAATGGCCACCGGCTTGTGATATTTGCGGCTTATGGATATGCAATTGATCATACGACGACGACAGGCTGCTGCCCTATTTAGTGCTGCCGCTTAAGTTTTCCTGTGCTTTGGTCATTTGAGAGTTCGTGACGGTTCGGGGCTTCGTTAAGAGGCGTTCTCGTTCAACCCGATTTGTAAATGGAACCCCGTCATGCCCCAATTTATTCAAGAACGTCCCGGGGATGCTGCCCTGATCGAGCCGTTGCTCGATGAATGCTTTGGTCCGGACCGGTTTAAAAAGACTGCCTATAAAATTCGCGAGAATATAGTGCCTCAGCCGGAACTGAGCTATGTGGCAGTTGAAGAAGGTCGCCTCCTTGCAACAATACGGTACTGGCCAATCACCATTGGCGGAACGACACCTGCGTTGCTTCTTGGGCCGATAGCTGTATCACCCAAACTACAGGGAAGGGGGATAGGTGTCGGACTTATCCGTGAAACACTACGAGTTGCACAGGAACTCGGGCATCGGCTCATAGTACTCGTCGGGGATCCGGAGTATTACGGGCAATTCGGTTTTGAAAATGCGGCCACACTGGGTTTCAAACTGCCGGGACCGCTGGAAGAACGGCGATTTCTTGTCAAAGAATGCGTTCCGGGCGCATTAAAGGGTGTAACGGGGATGCTCGCCGGTGTGCAGCTTATGCCGCCGCCGCCGGGCAGGGTTGCAACGCAAGGTGAGACAGCGCGTCTCACCGAACAGTTAGCGACCTTCTCGCCACCAGCCGACACATAGGAACGCCAATGCAAGAAGCAGCGCGACCAGAGGCGGCAGCATTGCCTGCCGATTGTATCCGGTTACTTCATAATTTTCGTTTGCGCGAAGACCGAACCAGTAGTCTGCGGACTGCCGGTTATCCGGTTTTGTGCGGCGGAAGTCAGGCAGTCCATCCGTCTCCAGCCAGCGAATTCCGCCATCTGTCGCCTTTGCTGCGCTCTCAATCTTCTCCGTGCCTGCCCTGATTTCATGCAATTCCTTCGGATTAAGCGCCCCGACCGCCACCAGCGATTTCCGGGCGCCATCGTCAAGGACATGCAGGCCGCTTGTTTGCAATGGCACGGACCCGGTTTGCACGCCGTTTTCGCCTTCAACGAGATCGGTTTGTGTGACATTTCCGTCCGGATCGGTCACGGTCACTCGGGCGGTAACGGTTTCGAGAGAGCGCCGCTGAATTCTCAGCATGTCACCGGACACAACAGCTTTAAGCTGTTCTTCTTCTAGCTCCGGCTCCTTCATCAGCCAGTGCGATATGCGCCGTAGCAGTTCCGATTGCGGGCCGCCGCCTTCATAGCCGCGCCCCCAAAGCCATGCATGATCTGACAGAAGCTGGGCAACGCGTCCTTCGCCGCTGCGCTCCAGAATAAGCAAGGGTTGTTGAGAGGGACCGGTCATCAGGGTATTGCCGCCAAGTGCATCTGCCTCGATCATGCGAAACCAGCGACCCCAGCTTTCATCTGTTGTCGCCTTCGCTTTTAAGAGGCCGGTTACCGGATGCCGTTTGCCAACATCACTCACCGTCGGGACATAGCCCTCATTAAACACATAGCCGGTTGGCCGGCCAGGCAGCACCTCCGACAACGGGGTCTGATAGAGGCTGAGCGGCGTTGCGAAAGCAGGACCGGCAGCTTCCAGAAGGGCGCCGCCTTCCGTTACATATCGGGAGATGTTCTGAAGATAGCTTGATGGTAGCACGCCGCGCCGACGATACCGGTCAAAGATTATCAGGTCAAAATCATTCAGCTTTTTTTCGAACAGGTCGCGGATCGGAAATGGAATCAGTGACAACTCCGTTATCGGAGTGCCATCCTGCTTTTCCGGCGGACGTAAAATTGTGAAATGAACAAGATCAACCGACGGGTCTGATTTCAGAATATTTCGCCATCCCCGTTCCCCCATATGGGGCTCTCCGGAGACCAGCAGCACCTGAAGCCTGTCGCGAATCCCATTGACGGTGATGTAGGCGCTGTTGTTCTTTTCCGTGAGTTCGCCGTCAAGGGGGTCAACGGTTATCTCGACAAAATTGGCACCGGCATGTGTCAGTGTGAGATCGACGGAAAGCTCCGTGCCAATCGTCGCGAGCTCCGATGCGATCGGATCACCATCCAGCTTGATGGAGACGCGCGCGGCCTCGATTGGCTCATCCAGCCCAAAGTCTTCTACCTTGAGGGTGAATTGCAGCGGCTGATCAACAATGCCAAAGGCGGGCGCTTTTACAATCCGGAGCACACGATCCTTTTCATTCGGGTTTCCGGACAGGAGGAAATGAACCGGGCCTTCATTTTTCCGGATATTTTCATTTGCCGGTACGTCATGTATCTGCCCGTCCGTAATGAAAATTGTCGCCGCAATCCGTTCCGGCGGAATATTCTTCAATGCTTCTTCGCGGGCGGAAAATGCGTGGGTGCCGTCTTCTTCCCCCTGCAGGGAACTCGCCTCGTTCATGACCGTCACGGTCTCGACCTGCAGGTTGGGTGTGGCCTCTAGTATGGATTTGAGCTCTTCAAAGGCAGAACTAGAAGTTTTGCTTCGGACGCCGATTTTCTGGCTGCTGGTTTCATCCAGAACTATAAGTGCGACATCGTCCAGAAATCGCCGCTTTTCGGTCAATAAGACCGGGTTGGCAAGCATCAGAATCAACAGGGAAAGCAAGGCAGTCCTGAGGACTGCTCCCCGGCCGCGCCGCCAAAAGGCAATGAGGATAACGACGGCAGAAATTACCGCCAATGCGATCAGCCAGCCCAGCGGCAGATAGGGGTTGAAATCAAGCGCGGAGACGAAGCTTTCCTCCTTCATTGGCCCAATCTCTCCAAAATGGCTGGAACATGGACCTGGTCCGCCTTGTAGTTCCCGGTCAGTGTATACATCACAAGATTGATGCCGAAGCGATAAGCCAGTTCCCGCTGGCGTTCGTTTCCCGGAAGCGTTGCCGCCTGGTATCGGCCGTCCTCATCGATTGCCCAGGCGGCGGCCCAGTCATTACTGCCGATCACAACAGAGGCGACACCATCATTCCCCTGATTGCCATTGGTATCTTCAATCCATACTTCGCCCCCGTCATAACGGCCCGGGAACGTCTGCATCAGGTAAAATGCCCGGGTGACAACATGGTCTGGTGGCACCTGATACACGCGCGGTATGTTCAGCCGCGTCGTCAGCTGACGAAGCCGGATATTTTCCGGGCTATTATACAGATCCATGCCGTAACTGCTCACGCTGTTCTGGTTGCGTGTATCGAACAGGATCGTCCCACCGCCGTTGAAATAGTCGTTGAGCTTGAGGATGGCCTGTTCTGACAGTGTCGGGAAATCAGGCGTAACCGGCCAGTATATCAGCGGGTAGAAGATCAGGTCATCCTGTTCAATATTGATGGCAATCGGATCTTTTGCCTCGACTGCCGTACGGTTTCGAAGCTGCTGGCTTAGTCCGACAAGTCCGGCGTGGCTCATGCCATCAATAGTCTGGTCATTCGTGCGAATATAGCCAAGGCGCGTGTCCAGCGTGGCTGCCAATGCCTTGGCGTCTCCGCCCAATCCGACCTCCTGAGCCTTGCCATTTATCGGAAAGCTGACAAAACCGATGCCGACGATCAGGAGTATGGCGGAGGCTCTGCCGGCAACTCGAAAGGCGGGAAGTCGCCCCTGCAAATAGAGTGAAATTATCTGATCGATCAAAACCAATAGTAATGCCGCGACCAACAGGGGCATAACAAGCTCAATCACCACGGACTTGTCAAAATACTGAACAGTTGCCGGAAATTGGCTGGTATCCATAACAGAATATTCCGTGCCGAACTGACCGATGTTCAGGGCAATGCTGAAATTTTCATCGCCATAGTAACCGGGCGGATGACTTGCGTTTAATGATGATCCTGTCATTTCTGACATATCAAGAGGCTCCGCCACTCCGGCTTCAGCACCAAGACGGCCAAATCCATCCAATAACTGAAACGGAGGCAAGCTGCGCTGTTCCGCCAGATTCTGGCTTGTGAACTGACCAAGATTTCCTATTTCGCGCAGCATTTCAACAAACAGGCCAGAGAGAGCCAGATTTGACCATTCTGGTGTAGCCGTCGTATGGAACAAGACCAGCCAGCCTGCTCCCTCCTGTGCTGCGGTAACCAGCGGTGTGCCGTCTTCCAGTTGTGCCCATGTCTTATCGAGGAGATCCGGAGAAGGGTTCGCGAGCACTTGTGTTGTCACCGTAATTTCTTCAGGGATATCAAGGCTTGTGAATGGGCTATTCTGTGGTATCGGACCAAGTGGTGCCGGTTGATTCCATGACATGGCGCCCTGCAAGCTGCGGTTGCCGGAACGAAGATCAACCGGGACGAGGGCGCTATTGGAATTCGCGAGCTTCGGGCCGGCAAAGCGGACAAGGACACCGCCTCTCGCCACCCAGTCGGCAAGCGACCGTTCCACACCTTCAGGTAAATTTGCTGTATCACCCAAGGCTATAAGAGACTGTTCCGCATCAAGAAGTTCTTCAACTGTACCTTGCGCAATATCAAAAAAGGGCGCCAGAGCCTGAACAAGATAATGTGTCTCATTCAAAAGCGGCTGATCGAGCTGTGTGGAATCACTGCTGACCAGCCCAACCTGCCTTCTCTGCCAACGTTGATCCAGCAGAAAAACAGCACCGGTATTTCGACTATTGGCAATTTCAATTCGGCGGATATCATTTCGGACCTTATTGGGGACATTAAGGGCGACGATTGTGCTGTCTTCTCCCGCCTCGAATGCGAAGGGCGCCGAGGCAACAATCTGCCCCGATCCGTTCCGAGCCGTTAGCGCTCCGCTCGTACCCGTCGCGCCAGTTGGCAGATTAAGCGGTACATTCAATATCTCTCCCGCAATTTCCGGCATTCCGATAACCGGCGAGACGATCAGCTCTTCGGAATGGAAAATAGTGAGCGGCCCCAGCGCGCGAATGGTTTGAAAAAATTCAATCAACCCTGAAACCTCATCGTCTGGCAATACGCTGCTGGAAAGCCAGATAAATTCCGGGTTATCAAGTGTCTCCAAACGTGGCATCAGTTGTGGAAGATCATCATAACTTGATGGCCAGGATTTTGGTTCAAGGGATATCGCGATGCCGAGTGCTTCCCTGTCCGCGAGTGGCCGAAGGTCAGGAAGTACGCCGGTTGCTAAAGCCGACGTGGTTATAACATAGACTTGCCGTTCCTGCCGGTTTGCTTCCGTTACCAGCTTGCCAAAAGTGGATTTCAGATCGTCCCAAGACTCGGCGGCAGTCCAGCCGTCATCCACAAACATCACTACATCGCCGGAACTATTTCGTTGCTCGGGCAGATTTATAACGGGACTGGCAATCGCAATGATAATCAGGGCCGCAATCAGAAGGCGCAACAGCAGAAGCCACCACGGAGTTGTCGCCGATGACTGCTCATCCTTTTTTAGGTGATAGAGGAACTGGATTGCCGGGAAGGTTACGGACTTGGGTTGTGGCGGGACGATTCGCAGCAACCACCAGATAAGCGGCAACGCAATCAGGGCCGTCAGAACCCATGGATAAAGAAAGGAGAGAGACGAGAGAGCCACCATTACTTAGCAGCCCCCCGAATGTTTAGGGTTTCATATAATTTGGCAAAGGCGACGCTTGCCGCTTCATCTGTTCGGTGAAAGGCATAGTCCCAGGAAACATTTTCCGCCAGAGACATGATCGCCGTGCGATGTGTGTTGAACAACGTTTGATATTCTTCACGCACAGCCTCTACGCGCCCGAGGGTGAGGCTGTCTTCCTCGGCCATCGAGAGAAACCGGGTGCGACCCTGAAACGGCAGGTCAACTTCCGCTGGATCAGCAATATGCAGCAAATAACCATTGCAGCCCAAATTCACGAAATGACGGATAACGTCCGATATATCGGGTAACTCGTGCAAAAAGTCACTAATAAGCACGACTGTGGATTTGTTGGAAAGGCGGTTCGCAGAGGTCAGGCTGTGAAGGGACGGGTTTTGCATCGTACCGACGCGGTCGACCAGCCGATTGAAGGATGCAGGGCCGGTGGATGCTTTTTCATCCTGGCCGAGCAGGCCAAATTTCTCACCGCTTTTTGAAAGTGACATGGCTAGGGCGAGGCTTAGAACGGTCGCGCGTGAGAGCTTCGATGGTCCTTCCCTTGCTGATCCATAAGCCATGGTTAGGGCATCATCACGCCAGATCCAGACTGTTTCAGCCGTCTCCTGCTCCTTCTGGCGAATGTACACATGTTCTCGTTTGGCGCTTTGGCGCCAGTCAATGCTGGTCGTCGAATCGTCCGGTCCATACTGCTTGAACTGCCAGAAATCTTCACCAGTTCCGACGCGGCGGCGGCCATGGACACCCATGTCAAATGCATTTACAAGATGTTCCGCGGCCAATATCAATGGCGGAAGCGTTTGCGCAAGGCTTTCGGCGCTGTCCCTTTCGTCCGGTGTTCGGGCTTTAACAGGGCGCGGCTTGAACATTCATCACTCCAGCGGGGCGGTAAGTGAATCGATAATATTCTCCATCGTAATGTTTTCGGCCCGCGCGGCATAGGACAGCGCCATGCGATGACGCAGGACCGGCTTAGCCAAGGCAACGACATCGTCGATAGATGGGCTCAGCCTTTTCTCAAGCAATGCTCGGGCACGAACTGCAAGGATGAGTGCCTGACTTGCACGGGGCCCCGGCCCCCAGGAGACGTATTTATTCACCAGTTCGTTTTCACTCTCCCCCGGGCGGCCTTCGCGCACCAGTTTGAGGATGGCGTCAATGACGGCATCGCTGACCGGCATTTCGCGAACCAGATGTTGTGCTTCGACTAATTCTTGCGGGGACAGGACCTGGGTTGGCCGCGCTTCCTCATTTACCGTTGTTTCGAGCAGGATACGCCGCTCCGTTTCGCGATCCGGGTATCCAACATTTATCTGCATCAGAAACCGGTCAAGTTGCGCTTCGGGCAACGGGTAGGTACCCTCCTGCTCAATCGGGTTTTGGGTTGCCAGCACGTGAAATGGGGTCGGTAGCGAATAGGTTTGTCCCGCGACGGTGACCATCTCTTCCTGCATGGCTTGAAGAAGGGCAGATTGCGTTCGCGGGCTCGCGCGGTTGATTTCATCAGCCATGAGAATCTGACCGAAAACCGGGCCTTTCAGGAATCTGAAGTGACGGCTCCCGTCTTCCGCCGTCTCCAGTATTTCAGATCCCAGTATATCAGCAGGCATCAGGTCTGGCGTGAACTGGACACGTTTGTCGTCAAGTCCCAGAACACCGCCGAGTGTCTCCACCAGACGTGTTTTCGCAAGTCCCGGTACTCCGATCAATAGCGCATGACCACGAGCCAGAAGCGTGATTAAGGTCAATTCAACAACCTGATCCTGGCCAAAAATAAATTCGCCAATTCCAGATTTCAGGATGGAAAGTTTTCCGGACAGGTCATCGACTTTTGCAAGGATTTGCTGTTCCGTGTTGCCAGTGGTATTCATGCTTACCTGTCATCCTCAGCAAAAAATGGTTAAGCTAGACTGGCAACTTGGCAGCCAGCGACGACTAACCTAGATATAGTATCAAATTATGAGGGTTTAAGGCCAAAAATTATGACAACAGCAGACACAACAGACGGACTAAGCGCGATCATCAAGCAGATTGATGGACAGAAGCATCCGCCCGTTCATTTATGGAACCCCGAGTTCTGCGGCGATCTGGATATGCGGATTGCACGCGATGGCACTTGGTTCTATCTGGGCTCGCCGATTGGACGGAAGCCGCTTGTAAAGCTGTTTTCCGGGGTTATCCGGCTGGATGACGATGACAAATACTATCTGGTGACACCGGTAGAGAAGATCGGAATCACTGTCGAAGATGCCCCATTTGTTGCCGTTGAAATGTTCGTTGAGGGGGAAGGCCGCGACCGTGTAATCAGCTTTCGGACTAATGTTGACGATTTCGTGATCATGGACGAAAATCACCCTTTTCGGCTCGAAATTGATCCCGAAACGAAGGAACCGTCACCATATGTCCGCGTGCGGGCAAATCTTGATGCGTTGATTAACCGCCCGGTTTTTTACGATCTTGTCAACCTGGCAGGCGAAGAGACGATAGACGGAGAAGCCCGTTTTGGATTTTGGAGTAGCGGACAGTTTTTCGAACTCGGGTTGGTGGATGACATTTTTGGTAAGTGAAGAACCGGGACTGATTAAAAAGCTGCGCACTGTCCTGGGGCCGGTGCCGACGGAATTATCGCCGGCGCTAAATGCGAACGGAAAGTTGCGGGGCGATCATGACCTCAACCCGGCGAGCACGCCGTCGCGGGAACTGCCCTTTATTCCGGCGGCTGTCCTGGTGCCGATCGTTCTACATGACACGGGGCCAACGGTTATTCTCACACGACGTGCCACTCATCTCACCAAACATGCCGGCCAGATCAGTTTTCCGGGCGGGCGGGCGGATGCGGAGGATGAAAATGCCGTCACGACGGCCTTGCGGGAGTCGCAGGAGGAAATCTCACTGGATCCAAGTCTGGTGGAGGTGGTTGGCTCCCTGACGACCTATATTACAGTCACACGATACTCCGTGACACCTGTGGTTGGATTGGTGCAGCCTTCTTTTAAGTTACGCCCCGAAGCGGGAGAAGTGTCAGAAATATTCGAGGTGCCGCTCGATTTCCTGCTGGACCAGCAAAATCGCGAGAAACATAGCGGCTTTCATAATGGGATTGAAAGGTTCTGGTATGCGATCCCGTTTGGAGACTATTATATCTGGGGCGCAACGGCAGGGATGATCAAGGATTTGTCAGAACGGATAATATTGAAATGATCAGGGCGATACTTTTTCATATAATTCCCCTTATTCTTCCTTTCGTCGTTTATGGTGTTTATCTGTATTTCAATGCCCGGGCGGGTGGCGACAAAAGCTGGGGAAAGACCTCACTGGCGATTGCGACGATTTCCGGTCTGCTGTTGATGGCGATCAGTCTGATCACGCTTGGGCTGGTAAGCGGAGAATCTCAAGAAGGCACGATCTATGTACCCCCCCGATTTGAGGATGGTCGTATTATAGACTCTCAGATTCTGCCCGCAGAGAAGAAGGACTAACGGCTTGATGCCGGTATCAAGGCAACTCGTCGATATTCATAAACATCCACCCCCTTGGCGCCGATGGCCCGAGACTGAAGCCGTCCTTGAGGCTTTGACAGTTGGTGGCGGGAGTGCGAGGTTCGTTGGCGGGTGCGTTCGCGATTCCCTGCTTGGTGTGAAGACGGAGGACATTGACATCGCGACGAACCTTTTGCCGGAATCGGTAGTAACACACCTTGAAAGAGCCGGGATCACGGCAATTCCCACCGGAATTGATCATGGTACGGTGACGGCCGTCATTGGCAAAAAGCACTTTGAAATAACAACACTTCGCGTCGATACAAAGAGCCATGGGCGTCATGCGGATGTGGCTTTCACCGGTGATTGGGAGCAGGATGCGAAGCGGCGTGATTTTACATTTAATGCCCTATATCTCGATCCGACGGGAGAGTTGGTGGATCCCGTCGGCGGTCTTGCGGATTTAACGGCAGGTTACGTTCGCTTTATCGGTAGCGCCGAAGAACGGATTAACGAAGACCGCTTGCGCGTATTGCGATATTTTCGGTTTTATGCGCGCTTTGGCGCAGACAATCCGGATGAAGATGCGCTGAAGGCTTGTGCGAACTCCGCCAATGAACTCGGTAATCTCTCAGCGGAACGGGTGCAGAAAGAGCTGCTGCTTCTGCTCGCAACGGAGGATCCTTATCCGGCCTTATTTCTGATGAGTAAAGCCGGCGTTCTTGAGGCACTTGTTGGCCCGGCAGACCTCTTGAAACTAAAGCTGTTGCTGTCTCTCAACGTTGAAAGCGATGCTTTGCAGCGATTCACTGTTCTGCTCAAAGGGAATCATAAATCGCTTCAGGCGCTAGCCGATAAGCTTCGTTTTTCAAACAAGCAGAAAGATCGGATATCTGTGATGTGCGAGGGGCGAGTTGCGGCAGATATGTCGCCAGAGGCGCGTGAAGTCGCACTATACGAGCTTGGATCGCTGGGATTTATCGACCAGACCGTAATGCTGTGGGTAAATTTGGGCTCCCAGCATGATCTTACAGATTATCTTGAGGACGCGGCAAAGTGGACCGCCCCGGTTCTTCCGGTCAACGGCGGTGATTTGCTGGCCCATGGTATGGGAGAAGGCGAGGCACTCGGACGTCTTTTGAATCAAATGGAAGCGCGCTGGATTGATTCCGGTTTCACGCTGTCCAAATCAGAACTCATTCGTGAATTCTTATCGGACACCTAAAATCCACCCTTCTTCATTCCGGCATTTCTTTTCGTCATTGCCCGTCAGCCAGTCGGGGACGGAAAAAGCGGTTTGCGCTGTTCCGTCCCGCATTCTCTCAAGGAACCAATCGCGAGAGGCCAGCACTTGCCGTGCATCTTTGATTGGGTGGTCGTAATCCGCCTGGTTATTGAGGGTTGGCCATATTTCCGTCAGGATAATTCCGTCAAGTTCTGCCTCCCAGTTCGTCTCAAACGGCCAGAATTTAACGCGATGAGCAATGCCAGGCATACGGGTAAGGTCGCCGAGTTCTTTAAGGCCCGTAAGGGCCTGACTACCAACGGAGCCAGTTGTATAGAGTTTCCAGACGGATGATATCGTCGTTTGTCTCTTTTCTTTACGGAGAAACTTCTCAACGATGCGCCATTCATGGAAGTTGTCATGGGCGAAGTCAGGCTTTTTGATGGTGAGATGAGGCGATGCCGACGCCGCGGGGCATCCCCAGAAAGGGCCCGGCGACGCAGATATTTCCCTATTGAGCTCTGCTGCAACGTCAAAGCGATTGTTTCTGTCTTGCGCATCCGACTGCAGGGTTTGTGAAATTCGTTTTGCAGCGGCCCTTCCGCCACCCAGACCGCTTCCTGCCGGATAGCCGAAGGGGAAGTCAAATCCGATGCAGGCGGGGCCGTCATAACTAATCAGCAGATCATAAATGCGTTTCATACAGTCGCTGCGGGTTCTAAAATACTCCGCTTCGGAATGAAAGCCGCGGGCCGACCAGGCAAGCCAGCATCGATCCGGTGATGGTTTAACAGGGCCGGGAGATGCCGCTGCCGACCAGTCCACCATGATCACAAGGTCAAACATTGTTTATCTCCAGCAAACAGGCCGCCATAATGATGAGGAAATTTATGTTATGATAAACAAGTGATTTTGTCGCCCGATTGACTACATTAAAAGGACGCAGAGTATGCTCAACTGCAAAAGGAACATGCGATGAAACATATCTTGCTGGTATCCGCAGTAACAGTTTTTGTCTCCCTCGCACAAACTGCCTTGGCGGAGGACAAGGAGGAGGATCCTGGATTCCTGGCTATGGAGGGAATTACCAGGCTAATGGATGCACTCGGTGCTTTTATTGCCTCCATACCACAGTATGAGGCGCCGGTGATGAATGAGAATGGTGATATTATTATTCGCCGCAAGAATCCGGATACGGAGGAAGACAAGAAGGCTCCGAAGCTTGAAGAAACCTCGACTTGATCAGATCAGCAATAATAAAGCAGGTATCCATCGCGGAAAGCGGATAGTTGGCAGTGTCTGATTCTCCTATTTTCATCTTAATGACGAATGAGATGGAGTTGTAAAATGATAGAAGAAGCAAAGCTGCAGGCGATCCTATCCCGGGACAAAGATCAGGATGGTAAGTTTGTCTATGGTGTGAAAACGACTGGGATTTATTGCCGCCCGTCTTGTCCGGCACGAAATCCAAAGCCGGAAAATATCCGGATTTTTAAATTGCCGGAACTTGCAGAGGCAGAAGGGTTTCGGGCTTGCCGCCGTTGCCGGCCGGACCTTTTGAGAATAGCGGACCCGGGGCTATCTCTTGTGCGTCAGGTCTGCCAGTTGATCGAGCGGCATGTTGCCGCAGAAGAAGGTTCTAGGGTTACTTTGGGCTGGCTTGCGGAAGAAACCGGGTATAGTGAGGATCATCTTTCCCGCAGCTTCAAGAAGATTCTCGGGATTTCACCAATCGATTATTATGACAACCGACGGACAGCTATTTTCAAGAAGAATGTCAAAGCGGGCGATAGTATCGCCACCGCGGCATATGGGGCGGGGTTTGGTTCGGCCTCCCGTCTCTATGAAAAATCCCATGCGCGTTTTGGCATGACGCCGGCGTCTTATGCGAAAGGCGGCGCGGGTGCGGAAATTGCCTATGCCTTTGCGGATTGCTTTCTTGGTCTGATGCTGGTGGCGGGCACGCGAAATGGTGTCTGTGCTGTCTATTTTGGAGATAATCGGCAGGCGTTATTGGATGAGTTGGTGCGGGAGTTTCCTCATGCGGAAATTGCTGCTGATGTTGGACGACTGGCGGCTTGGTCAAAGTCAATTGTGGATTTTCTTCAGAAAAGTTCTGAGGCACTTCCGGGGATTCCGCTGGATATGTACGGAACAGCGTTTCAGCGCCGCGTTTGGCAGGCACTGCTGGATATAGGCCCCGGTAAAACAAAGACCTATCGCGAACTGGCGGAGGAATTGGGGGCCCCTAAATCGGCGCGGGCGGTGGGGCGGGCCTGCGCGACCAACCCGGTATCGTTGATCGTGCCTTGCCACCGTGTGATTGGCACGGACGGTAAGCTCCATGGGTACCGATGGGGCCTCGAACGGAAGGAAGCGTTGCGGGAGTGGGAAGCAACGCTTTGATCTTGGTCAGGACGCCGGCGCCGACGATAGTTTGCGGATGTTTTCCTCTGTAAAGCGGCGCTGGCTTGCTTCCTTAATCCGTTCCGCCATCTGTTCCCGTTTCAGTTTGTAAGCCTCGCGCGCAGCACTCATTCGCACTTCAGTGTCCTTGCGGCGTTCTTTCTGCCAGATTTTCAAGACTTTCTGCCGGTAGGGGACGTTAAACTTGCTGTTGCGAGAGTGATAGTGAGCAACAGCCAGGTTCCAGGAGCGGCTTTCCTCCCGTAGGCTCTTAAGAAGTTGCGCGGCATAAAGTGTGTTCTGGGTCGGATCCAGAGCACTTTCCAGGTCGTCGAAGGCTTCCGGATGATAGTGAAGGTTAACCTGCATGCAGCCAACATCGATATTGGTCACACCTTTCTCCTTCAGCATTTTCACTTCTTTGATCGCGGCGGCTTTATTCGGCAAATACCGACCGCGCCCCTCGGCATATACTGTCCAGGGCCAGGCAATCATTTCCTGCTTCTCCTTGTGCCAATGACCACTCTCGGTCAGGGAAATCGCAGTTAAAAGGCGCTTGGGAAGCTTGTATTCAAGCTCCGCGGCTGTTACCGCTTTGGTACAGACAGCCGCATATTCCGGTGCTTTGGCGATGACACTGGTCGCATGGGCGGGAAAGGTGCCAACTGCCGTCAGGATAAAGGTTACAGTCCAGATCAAAATACGCATTTATGTCCTCCTGCTCAGAAGGAAGCAATAATCGCGCCAATTTCCGTGCAGCTAGTCGTCAGACAGGTTTTTCTGCATTATCACAGTGTCTACCCAGCGCCCGTGCTTGAAGCCAACAGCCTCCAAAATGCCGACGAGCCGGAAACCGAGAGAACGATGGAGCCCGATGGAACCGCGGTTTTCAGAGTCTCCAATCACGGCAACCATCTGCTTTTTCTTAGCCCGCTGGCAGTCCTCAATTAAGTGGGTTAGAAGCAGTTTGCCGACACCGCTATTTTGTGCATCCTCTTGGACATATACAGAATTTTCGACGGTATTCTCGTAAGCCGGGCGTGTCCGGTAGAGGGCCGCATATGCATATCCAACCACCGCCTCGTTGCGGGTTGCGACCAGATAGGGAAGTTGCTGTTGCAGGACATTATTTCGTCTTGCCGTCATTTCAACGACGTCAGGGGGCTCAATCTCGAAGGTTCCAAAACCGGTTCTGACAGAGACGGAATAAATGTCTGTTATAGTGCCCATGTCTTCAGACATTGAAGGGCGCACATATATATCACCAGATGACATCTGCATACTCAGGCCGTCAACAATGAACTGCGACCCTGACTCATATCTCGGATAAAGGCTTCCATATCTTGTCGGAGCCTTTCAAACCCGTCATTCGTTGTCAGGCTCATCTGATCCATATAGAGACCCCGGTTAATCTCGATCTGCAAGGCATGGACGTTTTTGTCCGGTTTGCCGTAGCATGCTGTGATGAAGCCTCCGGCGTATGGCGTGTTTTGTCCGACATGATACCCATAGCTTTCCAGACTGGAAAGCGTTGCATTAAAGAGCTGCGGGCCACAGGAAGTGCCGTAGCGATTTCCAAGAATAATATCAGGACGCTGCGTAGTGAGTGAGGCTCGGCTGCCGTCAGCTGTCGGTATCGATGCAGGCATTGAATGGCAATCTATCAGATAGACATAGCCAAACTTTTTAACCCCCTCTTCCAATAGCTGACGCAGGGCATGGTGATAGGGAAAATAGCATTCGTTGATACGCCGATGCGCTTCCTTGAAATCGAGTTTGCCAGAATAGATTTCCTGACCGGCCCCGACAATCCGGGGGATGGTGCCAATCCCGCTTGCAAGGCGAGGGCTTGCTGTCATCACATAATCCGGCAGTGGCGTATTATACATATGCGGGTCGAGCTCGAATGCTTCGCGATTGGCATCACAATAGGCGCGCGGGAATTCAGCCATTAATATCGGTGCGCCATACGTCGGCGCGCATGCAAACAGTTCATCGACAAGGAAGTCTTCTGATTGGCGCAAGTGATCGAACTCCAGCATTGAGCTTTTAACGAATCCGTCAGGATAGTTGCGTCCGCTATGGGGGGAAGAGAAAACAAACGGAACGCGCCATTCTTCGGGCCAGTTAATCTTTACAGGGGATGTAAAGGCCGCCATGATCAGATTACTCTCTTTTTTGCCGGTCGAAAAATTCGTCTATTGGCGTTTTGCCAGCAGAATTTGAATAGTATAGTCTAATTCGTACCTGTATTTGAATGACAATTATATAGATTTTGCCATGGCCCGTATATTACTTGCAGAAGACGACGATAATCTGCGCCCCTTTCTTGCTCGTAGCCTTGAAAATGCTGGCCATGAAGTCCTTGCCTTCAGTGACGGCGAAGATGCTTTGCCGGCCCTCAATGTCGGTGAAGTTGATATTCTGATTTCCGATCTGGTCATGCCGGGAATGAACGGTATTGAGCTGGCCCGCTATGCGCGCGAAAAAAAGCCCGAGTTGCCGGTCATCTTTATTACCGGCTTTTCTGCAGTCGCTATGGAGGCGTTGGACGCGGTAGACGGGGTGAGCAAGGTGCTGTCCAAACCTTTCCACCTTAATTCTCTCGTTGATGCTGTGCAAAATGCCCTTGAGGACCGTGCGATCTCCTGATGCCCCTCATTTTTCTTTATCCGATATTGCCCTAGATTAGGCTTGCAATGGCTGTCGCTGCGGATTATAAGTCGCCAACTTTAGTCGCAATTAAGGCGACTGTGAGGGCGTATAGCTCAGTTGGTTAGAGCGCTGTGTTGACATCGCAGAGGTCACAAGTTCGAATCTTGTTACGCCCACCATCCATAAGACATTAATAAAAAATCAGAATTATAATGATGGCAAATCCTGTTCCGCCATCTTCGCCTTTCATTTGGTGAGGTTATAGGGGAGGTGACAATTTTTCGCGCGAAATAATTTCGGGAATATTTGTCGCAAAAAAGCCGTCCGAAACTTTCATTTCGGACGCTCTGTTATATTTGATGGCTGGATCTATTGCGCCGCTGCATTTTTCAACAATGTCGGGCTTGTTTGCGGGAAGCGGATCAGGGTTTGTTCCGGTCCCTCCTGCTGCAAGATGATTTTCCATTCGAGAACAAAGACAAAAGGCGCTTTGGGCGGATTGGAGATTATTTCACCGGTGCCGAGATTTAAATATGAGAGATTGTGTGACATTCGCCCGGCCTTGACCGTCAGATATGTCGCGTCAGAGCTTTCAATGACAATTCCCGGGGAGGGCCAGTATTCGTTGTCCATCAGGATTGATCCCTCTGTGATCAGGGATCGGAACACAGGCGTGGATACGCGATAGGCAGATTTCACTGTCAATGTTTTTTCATCCAGTAATCTGGGAAGCTTAGCTCTGTCTCTCTCTGACGGCATGAAAGAGACGACATGATCCATAATTTCCGTATCGTTTTTAACAAGGAATGCCTTTATGCAGGGATATATTCTTCCCCGGATCTGTGTATAAAACAAATCGCCGTATTTTAGGTCCGACAGGAATGCAGGTTTGCCAATAAGATCAATATTCATATCTACTCTGTCTCTCCTCCCCATGAGAAAAACCATAATTTATTAACCGGTTTACATGGTTGCCGATTTTTGATCCTCGCATAGGCCGAATATATTGATGTCATTTTTTATTAATTTTTTTATTGTCAAAACCGTTACGGACTGACGAGTAATCCGAAAAATAATAACCAAATTATATGCAGAAGTAAAAATAATTGGCAGCTATGGTTAATGTCCGCTTTTGGGGATATCGTGGAAAGTCGGCTTTTTAGCTTGCTAATGTTGAATGCATGGATCAAGTGGACAATATTAATAGGCTAGTCCGTTTGGATATCCTTTGGAGCAAATTGATGAGAGTTCTCATAGTTCTTCTTGCTGGTATGTTTCTGGCAGCCTGTGCAAAACCGGAAATAAATGCGAATGTCACGACGTTCTTTACGCCGGAGCTAAGCAGCATTACCGGAAAAACAATTGTGGTGCGCGCTAAAGAGCAGGAGAAGGAAACAAGCCTCGAATTCTTGAACTATCGTCCGAAAATCGCTAGCAAACTGGATTTTGTTGGCTTTGATGTACAGGAGGATCTGGCCAATCCGGATTACGTTGCCCTTGTCTCCTACGGCGTAGATGGAACCGAACAACGCTCATCCACAACGTCCTCCCCGACATTCGGAGGATTTGGCCTGGGTGTTGGCGTTGGCAGCTATCCATTCTACGGATCAGTCGGGCGAACATATAATACGCAGACCTGGTCCGAATATAATCGATATATTGCTATAGATATTGTTGAGGATAGTACTGCGCAGTCGGAAAGCCCGACACGGGTATATGAAGGACGCGCCCAATCCGCTGGACAGTGTCCGACACTTGCTGGGGTATTCGATGAAGTTCTGGATGCCTTGTTCCAGGATTTTCCGGGGGCCAATGGCAAAACTGTTTTTGTGACGGTCCCTTGGGATGGGTCATGTGAATAAGCATAAAGCCAATTCAGTCAGGCAGATATTCTTTCTCAGCCTTGTGGAATGTTGCTCGTCCGCATCGAAGATGAGATGCCTTTGATACAGGATAACCCTTTTTGCGATCACCCAATTTCCTAATGCTATGGTCGTTGGCGGCTGTCCTGCTGACAACAATCAGGATAGTCGTAGTTATAAACGCTGTAGGGGTTGGGATTATCGATCGAAAAATTCGCACATCCCGCGGCGAGGAAAACGAGCCCAAGCATCAATAAATATCTCATTCAATCTGTTCCCGAACGTTATTTTATTCTCATGATGATAGAGATATTAGTTTAACTTACAAATTTACCAAGCATTCGTTTTTTAAAAATGGTGCTTTATAATACCGGCGGAGGCGCCGTGGGCCCTGTTCCATCGTTAAGTGGCGGCAAGGCAAGACATGTGCCCTGAAACTGCATCAGTTCAACATCGTTTTCCTGAAGGGCAGCATATATTGCGCCATTGATGATATATCTGTCTTCAAAATATTTGAGGCCCGGAACCCAGACGCGGGAGCCGATTACCAGGCCGCCGTATGTGAAATCCTGAATGCCAACCTGAGGCTGTTGCGGGGTGTCGGCATCGACTACTTTCATAATCGCCTCATGGACGATCTTGATGACACGGTCCGTATCCCCGGTGGCGGCAATGCAGAAATTGCTCTCGACAATGCGCATTTCCATTGAATTGACAATCACCTGCCCGACGATTTCCTTGTTGGGAACCGCAATCTGCTCGCCATCCTCACCGGTCAGGAAGGTAATCCCAAGGGTAATCCGGTCAACGACACCGCTAACTCCATGCACAGTAATTACGTTCCCGACAACGAAGGGGCGGGTCAATATAATGGCAACGCCTGCCCCGAAATTGGAAATTGGTCCCTGTAGCGCAAGCGTCGCACCAAAGGTCACCGCGCCGGCCAGTGCAATAAGCGGAGCAATGCTGATGCCGAAATTGCCAAGGGTAATGATGATCAAAAGGACAATCAGGACGAACTTGGCGGCGCTTCCCATGAACTGCGACAGGGTTACATCAATATTTCGGGCAAGGGCCAGGTTGATCAGGCGGTTGCCAATCCAGTTGATGACCAGCAGCCCGAAAACGAGGAAGACGAGCGCGCCCAGAATCTGAAATCCGTATTCCACCGCAAAATCGACGGCGAAATTGATCCAGATCGAGACGGTGTCGATGTTCTCATTCACTTTTTCCATGATTTCGTGCTACTCTGAATCAGCTTTAATCGCCCAACAGCTTTTTGATTGATTTGCTGGCACCGTCCACTGCGTCTGTCGCGCCCTGTGTCACCCCCTTGGTTGCCTCTCCCACGCCGGTCTTGTTTACAAGATCACCCGCATTGGTTAGCAAGGTGCCGATATTCTTGCCAATCCCAAGATCAGTAATAACGTTCATCGCCTTGCCCATAATCTCGTCGATTATCTTTGCGGCGACTTCACCCGGAGTGGCGCCCCCTTCATCTTTTCCGATGTTTGACAGTTGAATGTTGGGCAGTCTGCCTTCGACCTTCTGATTGCCGAGCATTGCCGCTTTGACAGTGACTAGTCCGCCATCGATAAAAATATTGTCAATAATGACTTTTGGCCCTTCTTCGGTGCTGTCTGTCTCGGTTGTTTCGCCACCAGAAAGTCCCTTCTCTTTTAAAAAGGCATCGACGTTATTGCGAATTGTATCCAGATTATTCGTGGTCTGATTAACTTCATAAACAATTGATGGATTGTCGACGCGGATCTCGCGAATATGGATCAGCTTGTCAGTAGTTTCCGCTATATTCACCTCGACGGCAACGCTATCAAACCGGATTGAATGGTCCTCATCAAAACCTTCAGGATTACCGACACTAAAGCCTTTCAGGGCACCCTTGCCGCTGGTCAGGTCCAGGTCCACCTCTTTCAACACGACATCGGTTTTCGTCACCTCGGAGCCATACTGCTCAACTGCGGTAATGATGACTTTGTCCAGGTTGAAATAGAGCACACCGACCGCAATGCCGATGATAACGATCAGGCCAACAACAATTCCGCCAATTATTTTGCCCATTTCCCTATTCTCCTCGTTGAAATCAGTTAAATCTCAGCCCGTTAATTAAGCCAGAGAAAAGTGTGATAGGCAAATATTTATACCGGAGAAACCGCGTGACTTTACAGGATGCGGCGGCTCGCCTAGAGATAGACTCAATCGGTTTGCCTGAAAGGCGTTTTTCGTGCCTCTTGTTCTCACTCCGGATACTTTGACGTCCCTGCGACTTGCTCCGTTCTATGTCGCCTTGTTTCTGATTGTCGGATTTCAATTGCCTTTCTGGCCCGTCTGGCTCTCGTTCAAGGGACTTACGTCGGAAGAAATTGGCATTGTCCTCTCATCACCGATCTGGGCAAAGATTGTTTTTACGCCGATGATTGCGGCGCTTGCGGATTATTCCGGTCGTCGGCGGGCACCGTTGGTTATCATGTCGGCAATCTGCCTTGGACTATTTCAGTTTTACTTTCTCGCAGATGGTTTCTGGCAGATACTGATCCTTTCTGTCTCGATCGGGATATTTTTCTCATCCTTCACGGCGCTGGGCGACAATCTCGTACTAACGCTCTCGCGGACACAAAAAATCGATTATCCGCGAATTCGCCTGTGGGGCTCGATATCCTTTATTGTCGCGGCTTTCTGGGGCGGGCAATTGCTGTCTGGGCGCAGTGCTGACTTTATCCCGCTGATGTTGTCAACGGCGTTTCTCCTCCTCTTCCTGTGCTGTCTTATGTTGCCTGAAGTCCGCATAACGCGAACTGAAAGAGGGCGGAAAGGCCTCCGCCGGCTTTTGAAGAGCTTTGATTTCATGGCCTTTCTGATCATGGCCGGGCTCATTCAAGGCAGCCATGCTATTCTTTATTCATCGGGAACCCTGCAGTGGCAAAAACAGGGTCTTGATGACACAGTGATCGGGCTCCTCTGGGCTGAAGGTGTCATTGTCGAGATCATCCTGTTTGCCGTTGCGCGGCATGTGTTCTCGTCTTTTACGCCATTGCGGCTTCTCGTTATTGGCGGTTTCGCGGGTTTGTTAAGATGGATCGTGATGGGGTTCGCTCCGGACTTGTCGGTTCTCATAGTCATACAAACCCTGCATGGTGTGACCTTTGCGGCAACACACCTCGGCGCCATGCGGTTTATTACGGAGAAACTACCTGTAGAAATTTCCGCCCGGGCACAGGGGCTCTATTCAGCTGTCTCCCTCGGGCTCATCATGGGCGGAGGATTATTTGCATCCGGCTATCTTTATGAAGCTCTCGCCAGTGGAGCGTATTTCTTTATGGCGGGCTTTTGCGTGGTGGCGTTACTGATAAGTCTCCATTTGCGGTTGTCGGCGGAAAAGTTGTTGTATTAGGGGATGACAGCTCAAGTCCGAACAGTTTAGATTGTGCAAAACATTCTGGGCCTGAAATAAAGAAAAGGAAAAGAAAATGGGACCGTTAGCCGGATATAAAATCGTTGAAATGGGTGGCATCGGACCGGGACCGATGTGTGCGATGCTGCTCGCCGACCTGGGTGCCGATATCGTGCGTATTGATCGCCTGGCCGATCCGGGGCTCGGCAGTATGCCAAGCTCCCGCAACAGCTTGCTGATGCGCAGCCGCCGGTCCATCTCTGTGGATACAAAGTCCGAAGCGGGGCGCGAAGTCGTTCTCAAGCTGATTGAACAGGCGGATGGTCTGATTGAGGGCTTTCGCCCGGGTGTGATGGAACGAATGGGCCTCGGGCCGGACGAAGCCCTCGCGCGCAATCCGAAGCTGGTGTATGGGCGGATGACGGGCTGGGGCCAGGAAGGTCCGATGGCACAGGCGGCAGGTCATGATATCAACTATATAGCGCTGTCCGGCGTCCTTCACGCCATTGGCCGGAAGGGCGAAGCGCCGGTTCCGCCGCTCAATCTTGTTGGCGATTTTGGCGGTGGCGCGCTTTATCTGGCACTTGGTATTGTCTGTGGCATCCTTGAGGCCCAGAAATCGGGCAAGGGACAGGTCGTCGATACGGCAATGGTTGATGGCGCCGCCTCCCTTATGACCATGTTCTACGGGCTGATGGCCGCCGGGAACTGGAAAGATGAACGCGGAGTCAATATTCTGGATACCGGCACGCATTATTACGATGTCTATGAAACGGCGGACGGCAAATATATATCCCTCGGTTCGATCGAGAAAAAGTTTTATCAGGAGCTTCTGGAGCGGACTGGTCTGGACAAGGAAGACCTGCCCCCGCAACTGGAGCCGAAAAGCTGGCCTGTTATCAAGGCGCGCCTGACGGAGGTTTTCAAGTCCAAAACCCGTGATGAATGGGACGAAGTCATGCTGGGCACGGATGTCTGTTATGCCCCGGTCCTGTCCATCATGGAAGCGACGCAGCATCCGCATAACACACACCGGCAAACCTTTGTCGAATATGATGGTATCATCCAGCCTGCACCGGCGCCCCGGTTCAGCCGCACGGAAGCATCAATCCAAAGCCCGCCCTGCCTGCCCGGTGAGCATACGACGAAGGCCATGCGTGACTGGGGTATTGATGAGGCATCCATAGAGGAATTGCGCTCCGCTGGGGTGATCAAGTAACCGTTCTTACAAGGATTTCTGTCGTTCAGAGGCCGTCTGTATGATCAGAAACCTTGACGTAGCAGAGGATTTGCGGAACCCTTCTGTCAGAATTTAGTAGGAGAGGGGTGATGTTGCAAAAACATCAGAATGTGCAAACACGCAGCGATGAAAATCTGTCGGCGCCAAATTCTGTGTCTGAACCGCAGAAAACGGTGAAAAATAAAGGGTTTTCGGGCTCTGCATGGCTTTTTGCGATCGGGGTTCTGTTAACCATTGGCTGGCTGATTGCCGTTGGCGGCTATGTTTATACAAGAATCGGCTGGCCTGATATTTTGCAGGTCGCGCCGTTCGGGCTTGGTGTTCTGCTTATTGGTGCTTTTGCACCCCTCACATTCCTGTGGCTGCTGCTGGGTTATTTTCATCGTGGACATGAAGCACGATTGAAAGGGAATGCGCTCGACCAGCTCATGATGAATCTCGGTTATCCCGGGCCGCAGGCCGAGGCCCGGGTTGCCAGCCTGACCGCCGCGCTTGAGCGTCAGTCGCGAGAACTGCAGGACGCAACAGACAAGGCTGCAAGCCGTATTGAGGATGCGTCTGGCCGTCTGGAAAAGCAAGGTGATGATGCCAAGACAGCGACAGATGGCTTGTTGCAGACGTCAGACAGGCTGAAAAGCGATCTCGAAGCGCGTGAGCAGCAGATTGGCGCGTTAATTGAGAAAATTAATGAGCAGGGAACGCGGCTTAACGATGCTGTCGCCCTGCAAACGAACAGCTTGAACAATGCAGCGAGCGAGACAGAGACGCGCAGTGAAGCGGTTCAAAACGCCCTCTCAGCTCAGATTTCCGCCTTGGAGAATGCTGTTCGCACGGCGGATGAGAAATCCCAGGTTATCGCGAAAATCCTCGCGGAAACGAGTGAGAAGATATTCTCCAACGCCTCAGAGACACTTAATAAAACAAATGAGGCGCGGGATGCTCTTAGTGCTCAGATTATAAGCCTTGAAGATGCCGCAGACCAGTTGCGTCAGAAACTTGATGATGGTGCGGCGAAGCTCGGCGAACGCGGTCAGGAGATTGCCGACATATCCCGCAACTCTTCAAGCGAGCTCTCCAAAACAGCCGATGTTCTGCTGCAAAGCACCACAGATCTGAGTATTGCAAGTGATGAGGGGGTGACCCGGCTGAATGCCCTGCGCAACACATTGATGACCAGTATCTCTGAAGTTGACACGGCGCTTGAACAGCTTGAAAGCCGTGAAGATGGCCTGCTGCAGGTGGCGAAAGATGCTGAAACCGGTGCGCGCAGTTCAGCGGAGCAGTTGCGCCAAAACACAGAAGATCTTGCCGTCAAGACCAGTGAGATGACGGAGAAGATGCTTCTGGGCAGTCTGAAGCTGAAAGACGAGACTGTCGCGCTAGATGAAGTCCTCAAAACAACCGGCAACAGCTTGCTGGCAATAGACCAGAGCCTGCGTCAGGGGCGCGAACTGCTGGATGCCGCCGGCGAGAAATCACTGCGCAATGCAGACCAGTTGGGTGAAAAACTGGCGAGCCATGCGGCATCTCTCAATAAGGCTTCTGAAACAACGGGTGCACGGACGACTTTGATACAGGAGCAGCTTCGGAACCAGATTTCCGTGCTGGAGCAGGCATCCGAGCAAATACTGGAGATGTCGCGGGAGATCGGTTCTCGCCTCGAAAAAGATGTCCTCCTGTTGACCGATGCCAGCACGGATACGAACAGCCGGATTACGGAAGTCGGAACAAACCTTCAGCGTCAGGCGGAGGATCTCAAGCTTACTTCCGATGCGGTCACAAACCGGATGCGGGAAGCTGGTGAAGAATTGCGGCGTGAAGGGTCGGATATCGAAGTCAGTGCCGACAAAGCTTCCCGAACACTTGCTTCCGCAAGCGAAGCTTTGGCGAAACAGCAAAAGGAAATCGGGACTTCAGCCGATCATTCAAAAAGCAAGCTAGCGGCGGCGATCGAGGAAACCATCCGATATCATCAGGATTTTATGGCGACAGCGGAGCGAGCCACGCTGCAGGCACGGCAATCCGGTGAAGCGGCGCATTCTCAAACGGCGGAACTCGCCAAAACCGCAGAACGGGCCTCTGCCGAACTTCGCGCTATGGGCGATCAGGCCACTGATCATATCCAGCAACTGAATATGGCTGCCTCGAAGGCGGAAAGTCAGGGAACCAGACTTGCGGACGTGACAAGATCAACGCTCTCCAACATTAGCGAGGCAAGCGGTTCCGCCAAGGTGCATATGAAGGAACTAGCTGATATTTCGGTTCGGGCTAAAGATCATGCGGAAGCAATGGAGGAAATCCTCCAACAGGAAACCCAGGCACTGGCCGAGATTGCCCGCCAGTTAACGGAGCAGGTGGAGACGGTTGAGAAAACTCTCTCCGAAAGGTCTTACATGTTGGACGAGTCCGTCGACCATGCATCAGAGGCGACCGACCGGTTCCACAAGCGGTCCGTTGAGTTGGCACGGGCCAGCGAGTTGATGATAAAGGGCATTCAGTATGCCGACCGGGCTCTGGCAAAGCATAAACTGGAAATAGACGACGCGCGTCGCCACATCCATGAGGATCTTGATCGCGTGACGGTGAAAATTTCCGAAGCCAGCAAACAGGTCAAGGAGACGGGATCGGACGCCGCAGAATTATTCCAGGGTCAGGCGGAGGATCTGATCCGGTTTACCGCTAAAGCCCATGATAGTGCCCGCTTGCTTGGTGAGCAGTTTGAAAGCCAGCATCAGCGGCTGACGCTGTCTGTAAAGCAGGTTGAGGAAACGCTGAGTCATTCGGCCGGTATCCTTAAGGATGAGAGTGAAGCGTTCATGCGCGCTGCCGAGAAAGCTGCGGAAGATGCTCTTATGTCCGGCAACAAGATCGAGAAGCAGACAGCAAATCTCTCAGCGGCAGCAACACGGGCGAAGCAGGAAGCCGAGACGCTATCGCAGAGAAAAGACAAGATTCGGAATGAGCAATTCATGAAGTCGACGACGTTCATCATGGAAAACCTCAATTCTCTGACAATCGATTTAAGCAGGATTATGGACAGCAGCCTTTCCGAAGAGCTGTGGCGGCGATATCGCAAAGGGGAAAAGGGGATTTTTACGCGGAAGCTGCTTAAATCACGGGATGCGGAAAAAATCCGCTCGCGGTATCGCGATGATGGTGATTTCCGTCGTTTTGCGGACCAGTATGTATCTGAATTCCGTGAGATCATGACCGAGGCAGCTTCTGTTGACCATTCCGAATTATTGTCAGATGCCTTTATCACTGCGGATGTCGGCAAGGTTTATCTATTGCTGCAAGAAGCGCTGGACGGCATAGAGTAAGGCTCCTCAGGAGAGAAAAATGAATGATGTAACCACAAACAATGCAGAAGAAAATGCCCGGATGAACGGCGCCGGAAAAATGGCGCAGATCATCTATTTCATTTATCTGGCGGGACTTATCATTCCAGTTGCGCATTTGGTCGGGGTCGTGATGGCCTATATCAACAAGGGAGATGGTGCCCCCTGGGTAGAGACCCATTTTAGATATCAGATCCGCAGTTTTTGGATGTTGCTGCTTTATTTCGTGGTTGGGTCACTGCTGACTTTCGTCGGTATCGGCTTTCTGATTATCCTGGCGGCCTATATCTGGTTCATCGTTCGCTGTGCGAAGGGTTTGAAGCTCCATGCGCGCGAGGAAGGCATCCCTGACCCCGCGACATGGCTCTGGTAAAATTTTTATGAAGTAAAAGAGGTTTCAGGTTTCAATCTTCGCGATGACCTGACCCTCCGACACTGAGTCACCTTCGCCCACAAGAATTTCCGTCACCTTACCGTCTTCCGGTGCGCCAACGGGGATTTCCATTTTCATGCTTTCGAGAATGACGACATCGTCATCCTCTTCCAGTTCCTGCCCGACTGTGGCCGGAATTTTCCAGACTGTCCCCGTTACCTCGGCTATTACATCGATCAGCGCCATTTTATCCTCTCTTGCTTATTATTGTTCTCAGGGTGAGGCTATGTTTCCACAAGACGTCCACGATCACCACCCTTATTTTTAAAGGGTGATCACAACAGTCGAATGTTGACGGACTGTCAGCTCGCGATTTTCTCGCGAGACGCTTTTTTCCGCTCATGCGGGTCAAGGTGCCGCTTGCGAAGGCGGATATGGTTTGGCGTTACTTCGACCAACTCGTCATCGTCAATGTAGGCGATGGCCTGTTCAAGGCTCAACTTTCGCGGGGTTGTGAGACGAACTGCCTCGTCGGTGCCCGATGCCCGTATGTTGGTTAGCTGCTTGGCTTTTAGTGCGTTTACTTCAAGGTCGTTTGGCCGGTTATGCTCACCGAGAATCATGCCTTCATAGACATCGATGCCGCTGCCAATGAAGAAGAAGCCGCGTGCCTCCAGATTCCAAAGCGCAAATGCAACCGACTTGCCCGTGGAGTTGGAAATCAGAACGCCATTGCGGCGACCCGGGATATCGCCTTTATGTGGGACATATGAATGAAAAATCCGGTTCATGATACCGGTTCCGCGGGTATCTGTAAGGAACTCGCCATGATATCCGATCAGCCCACGGGTCGGGCAGAGGAAGGTAATTCTTGTTTTCCCGCCACCGGAGGGGCGCATATCGGTCATTGAGCCTTTGCGAAGGGCAATTTTTTCAACAACGACGCCGGAGAACTCATCATCCACATCCACGACGACCTCTTCAAGAGGTTCAAGCGTTTCGCCATTTTCGCCCTCGCGGAACAATACCTTGGGGCGACTTATCGAAAGTTCAAAACCTTCGCGGCGCATGGTTTCAATCAGAACACCAAGTTGCAACTCACCACGACCGGAGACGATATAGGCGTCTGCATCGGCACTGTCCTCAACCCGAATGGAGACATTCCCCTCGATTTCTTTCATCAGGCGTGCGCGGATGACCCGGCTTTGTACCTTGTCCCCATCGCGACCCGCCAAGGGCGACGAATTAATGGCAAAGGTCATCGAGATTGTCGGTGGATCAATCGGTTGCGCATCGAGCGGTTCTGTCTCTTCCGGTGTGCCGAGTGTATCGGCAACGGTCGTCTTAACGAGGCCAGCCACAGAGACGATGTCACCAGCACGGGCTTCTGAGATGGTTTCTCTTTCAAGCCCGCGGAACGCCATGATCTTGCTGGCGCGCGCATCTTCGATCTTGCCACCCTTGCGGCTCAGCCCCTTGATCGGATCATTCGTTTTGAGGACACCGCTTTCCACGCGCCCGGTGAGCAGGCGGCCGAGGTAGGGGTTGCTTTCAATCGTCGTGACCAGCATTCGGAACGGGGCTTCATCATCCACCTTCGGTGCGCTGACATGGCTGACGATGAGATCGAACAGCGGATGAAGGTTTTCTTTTGGCTCGGACAGATCCGTAACGGCCCAGCCTTCCTTTGCTGATGCATAGAGCACAGGAAAGTCCAGCTGCTCCTCGTTGGCATCGAGCGCGACCAGAAGATCGAAACATTCATCAAGAACCTGATCCGGGCGGCCATCGGGCCGGTCCGCCTTGTTGATCACAATGATCGGTTTGAGGCCAAGGCCAAGCGCCTTCTGTGTCACGAATTTGGTCTGTGGCATCGGACCTTCAGCAGCATCAACCAGAACAACCACGCCATCAACCATACTGAGGATACGTTCCACCTCACCGCCGAAGTCGGCATGGCCCGGTGTATCAACGATGTTAAGGCGATACCCTTCCCATTCGACGGAAGTGCATTTCGCCAAAATCGTGATGCCGCGCTCGCGTTCTAGGTCGTTACTGTCCATGGCCCGTTCAGCCACTTTCTGATTGTCCCGGAACGTGCCGCTCTGCTTCAAGAGGCCATCCACAAGTGTAGTCTTCCCATGATCAACATGGGCGATGATCGCAACGTTCCGAATTTCCATGGTATATATACTTTGTCTTTTTAAAAAGCGGGCGCAGTATAGCGCCGATCCCACGAATGGCAAGTTATGCTTTCGCACTTGCACACAAGCCCTCTCATATAATGGGTAAATATTAAAATAAAAGAACAAATTTGATTAAGATGCGGGGAGTTTTGGATATTCTGATCATCGTGCTTGATATTGCCATTCTCGATAAAGAATGGCACGATATGGCCAACTAAAATCCAAGAATGAAGAGTCGGGAATGCCTGTTTATAACCGGATCGCAGAAACCCATAATGATATGCAGGCTTGGCGACATGACCTCCACCGCCATCCTGAACTTTGCTACGAAGAACGGCGTACCGCCGCGATCGTCGCAGAGAAATTGCGAAGCTGGGGGATCGAGGTGCATGAAGGTATTGGTGTCACTGGAGTGGTGGGCGTTTTGAGAGGCCGGGGGGCAAGCACGAAGTCAATCGGGATTCGGGCGGATATGGATGCCTTGCCGTTGCAGGAAATGAATAATTTCGCCCATAAATCGACCATTGACGGCAAAATGCATGCCTGTGGACATGACGGCCATACGGCAATTCTGTTGGGGGCGGCACAGTATTTGTCGGAAACCCGGAATTTTGATGGCACCGTACATTTTATTTTCCAGCCTGCAGAAGAAGGCGGCGGCGGTGGAGACGCAATGGTGAAAGACGGCCTGTTTGATCGCTTTCCCTGTGATGGCGTATACGGTCTTCATAATCAGCCCGGAATGCCGCGCGGCACATTCAATGTCCGGACCGGCCCGATTATGGCCTCCGCCGATACAGCGGTGATGAAGATACGGGGGAAAGGCGGACATGCTGCCTATCCACATTTGACGAACGATCCGATCGCGGCCGGCGTGCAGCTCTATACGGCGCTTCAAACCATTGTCGCGCGCAATATCGGCCCGGTCGACAATGCCGTTGTCAGCGTCACCATTTTTGAAGCAGGCAGCGGCATTAACATAATTCCGCAAGAGGCGCAGTTGAGCGCGTCCATCCGGGCAATGACAGCAGAAACCCGGGATTACATAGAAAACCGTATTCGGGAGATATGCGCCGGTGTTGCAGCAACTCACGGGGTTGAAATTGATCTCGACTATCAGCGCCGGTATCCGAGCGTCGTGAATCACGAGAAGGAAACTGCGATTGTCGCCCGCGCCGCCTCTGATATTGTCGGACCGGAAAATATGGATATGGAAACACCTATTCGCATGGGGAGCGAAGATTTTGCCTTCATGCTGGAGGCCTGTCCCGGATGTTATTTCTTCCTTGGTACAAAAGATGAGACGCATTTTCAGGCGGTTCATCATCCCGAGTTTGATTTTAACGATGAGGTCTTGTCAATCGGCGCCAGTATTTGGGCGCGGCTGGTTGAACAACAGCTGCCGCGCAGCTAACGTATAACTATCTCTCAGATAAACTTAAAAAAGGAAAATAATGATGTCTGATGTCCTTCTTGAAACAATTGAAGACGGTGTTGCCACCCTTACCATGAACCGGCCGGAGGCGCGGAATGCCTTTACGCGGGAGATGATCTCCGGGATGAGTGAGAAGTTGACCCGTCTTGCGAAAGATAACGCCGTGCGTGTTGTTGTGCTGACCGGTGCCGGCGGGGCATTTTGCTCAGGCGGAGACGTCAAGAGCTTCGCGGCGAATGCGGGTGCGAAAGTCAATCTCAATGAAAAAATCCAGGATTTGCGGGAAAGGTCAGAGGTAAGTCGCCTGCTTCATGAAATGCCAAAGCCGACACTTGCTGTTATTCCGGGACCGGCGGCCGGGGCCGGATTTTCTCTAGCAATGGCTTGCGATATGCGGATTGCGGCTGATGATGCAAAGATAACAACAGCATTTTCGAAAGTCGGACTATCCGGCGATTTCGGTGGCTCCTACTTCCTGACGAAGCTGCTCGGCGAGGCAAAAGCGAAGGAGTTGTATTTCACAGCCGATGTCGTTTTGGGTAAGGAGGCTGAAAAGATCGGCATGGTCAACAAATCGGTTCCGGCTGACGAGCTTCCTGCCGCCGCTGCGGAAATGGCTAAACGGTTGGCGAGCCTGCCTACTATTGCCGTCGGCTATATGAAAAAGAATATCAATACGGCATCGGAAGGCACGTTGAGCGATGTTCTGGACTGGGAAGCGAACCAGATGATCCGGTCATTCGAAACCGAAGACCATAAGGGTGCCGCCGTGGCCTTCGTTGAAAAGCGAGCGCCGGAATTCAAAGGCCGGTAAACCGGTGCGGGGATAGCGATGCTGCTATCCCCATAGTTCCTGGCTTGGTGGATGCATTACGCTGCCGTCAAAACGGATGCCATGTTCTCTGTCTTTTTCAAGCAGAAGAGGTCCATCCAGATCAACAAAGCGCGCGAATGATCCAAGCAGCATGGCCGGGGCCATGGCAAGGCTAGTGCCCAGCATGCAGCCAACCATGACGCCAAGACCGAATTCACGCGCAGCTTCGGCCAGCAAGAGTGCTTCCGTCAAACCACCCGTTTTGTCGAGCTTGATGTTGATATAGTCATATAGCTCCGCCACATCGTCGAGCGTTGCGGTATCATGCGCACTTTCATCGGCACAGATTGGAACAGGTCTGTCCATATCACCAAGAACGGAATCCTCTCCGGCAGGGAGGGGCTGTTCAATGAGTTCGATACCCAGATCCGCCATTTTAGGGCAATATTCACGCATCATGTCCGCGGTCCAGGCCTCATTGGCATCGACAATCAGGCGTGTTTTTGGCGCGGCCTTTCTGACGGCAGCTACACGCTCAACATCACCGGCTCCGGCGAGTTTGAGCTTCATCAGGGGGCGATGGCTTTGCGCTTTCGCGGCTTCGCCCATTTTCTCAGGCGTATCCAGTGAGAGGGTATAGGCGGTAATTGTCGGCCCAGGTGCGGGTATCCCCGCGAGTTTCGCAATTGTTTTGCCGCTTTTTTTTGCTTCCAGGTCCCAAAGGGCGCAATCGATTGCATTGCGGGCGGCGCCGGAAGGCATAACGGTGAGCAACCCTTCCCGGGTAAGCCCGTCGTTAATATAGTCGCGGATTGAGGTTACCTGTCCAAGAACGGAGCGGATACTCTCATCATAATGTGCATAAGGGACACATTCGCCGCGTCCCGTAATGCCGTTCTCGGTGATTTCGACAACAACCACTTCCGCTGCTGTTTTTGCTCCGCGGCTGATCCTGAAGCTACCCCGGATCGGCCAGCTTTCAAAGCGGGCCGAAATTTTCCGTCTGCTCATGACAGGTTATCAATGATCGCCGCTGTACCGTCCTTGAAAGGATCGACAGTCGGCAAGCCGTATTCCTTTTCAATGCTGGCTAGATATTCCAGTCTTTCTGCTTCTTTCAGGCCGGATGTGTTAATCGCAATGCCGACAAATTTTGCATCCTGGTTTGTCAGCTTTGCATGGACAAGGTTGAGCTCCATACAGGCCTTCAGATCGGGCAGGGGGTGATGGGGCAGGCCGCGCATATGGGTGCGGGTCGGTTCATGACACAGGACAAGCGCATCGGCCTGTGCACCATGAAGCAAACCAAGGCTGACACCGGCATAAGAAGCATGAAACAGGGATCCCTGTCCCTCGATAATATCCCAGTGATCAGGGTCATTTTCCGGGGAAAGTTCCTCGACCGCGCCGGAGATGAAATCGGCCACCACGGCGTCAATCGATGTGCCGGTCCCGGCAATGAAAATACCGGTCTGGCCCGTTGCGCGGAAATCCGCCTTCATACCCCGCTTGAGCATTTCTTTCTCAATGGCAAGCGCCGTATACATCTTGCCAACCGAGCAGTCTGTTCCAACGGCAAGCAGGCGCTTGCCGCTACGCGGTGTTCCCTTGCCGGTCGGGGTACTATGGGTCGGATGGCGCACATCGAACAGGCTGCGATTATTCCGTTCAGCAGCCGCCTTAATTTCCGGAATGCTCCCCAACCGGATATGCAGACCACTCGCGACATCCATACCAGCGTCCAGCGCTTCGACGATGACGGAGATCCAGTGATCGGGGAGGAAGCCACCGGAATTCACGATGCCTACGATCAGCGTTTTTGCGCCGTTCGCAACGCCTTCTGCGATCGTCATATCCTTGATGCCGAGATCGGCCACACAGCCAGGCAGTTTTATTTGCCCGATACACCAGTCCGGACGCCAGTCAACAATTCCCTTTGCGGTCTTTGCGGCCAGTTGATCACTCACGTCACCAAGGAACATGAGATAGGGGTTTTGCATTTCCGTCATAGCATCTCTCAATTCAATAAATACCAACTCGCCCTTCAAGTTTGATTCTCAAGGGCTGCCTGTTCTTTTTGGAGTTTGTCGATTTCCGCCTGCACTTCCTTCAGGCTCTGTTCGGACGCCCATTCCCGATGTTGATCCTTTGAATAGGCGAGCGCATTCCGATAATACAGGAAAGCGTTTAACCGGCAACGGGCATAATTATTCTGTGTCCTGACGACTCTGCCGGGTGTTCCCATGACGATGGAATTATCCGGAATAACCGTTCCTTCCTTCAGGAAACTGTGACCTGCAACGATGCAGTTATTGCCAATGATGCAGTCATCCATAATTGTCGTATTGATGCCGATCAGGCAGTTATCACCGATTGTACAGCCATGTATTGTACAGTGGTGCGTGATGGAACAGTGGGATCCGATATACGTCCCCGTTGAGGAGCCGATATGGATCATGACGAAATCCTGAATATTGGTATATTCGCCGATAACCACCTCTTCCAGTTCCGACCGAATGACGGTGTATGGCCAGAGGGACGCACCTTTATGGATATTCACCTTGCCATAGATGAGGGCTGTGGGATGAAGATAGGCGGCATTACTGATGGTGACATCCGGACCAAATTCTGACATTCGTAGCTCCCTTGATTTTCAGGCATTTTCAAGGATATAAGCCGTCGCGTCAAACGGATGTTGTCGTGAAACTGTTAAATCAGGTCTTGCTTCCAAGGTTGCGACTCGACCCAGTCTCCGAAGGTCGTGATGTCGATCGGACGGCTCATGAAATAGCCTTGCGCTACATCACAACCGAGACTGTTGAGCATTTCCCATGTTTCCGCGTCTTCCACGCCTTCGGCGACTACCGAAAGACCAAGGTTGCCAGCCAGATCCAACAATGTCCGGACGATCACTTCATCGTCCGCGACCCTCGTCATATTGAATACGAAGCTCTTGTCGATCTTAATTTCATCGACGGGAAGTTTGCGCAAATAGCCAAGGGACGTATAGCCGGTTCCAAAATCGTCAATCGAGAGGCGGGTCCCCAACTCATGTAGACGGGTGACAATTTCCTTTGCACGATAGACGTCTGAGATAATGGCGCTTTCCGTAATCTCCAGCTTAAGCAAGGCTGCCGGGAAATCAGTTTCTTCGAGCAATTGCGCGACCATGTCCGGAAAGGTTGGATCATGCAGAATGAGAGCGGAAATATTGACGGAAACACATATTTTACGGCCTTCCGCCAACCACAGGCTACCCTGTTTGACAGCGGCTTTCATCACCCATTCAGTAAGCGCCTGAATTGAGCCAGACCCCTCGGCAAGAGGAATAAAGCTGTCCGGAAAAAGTAGGCCTTGCTTCGGATGCTGCCAGCGAACCAGGGCTTCCACACCAATCAGTTCCTGATCCTTCATCCGGAGCATAGGCTGAAAATGCAGGAGCAGTTGATTATCCGCGATCGCTTCGGGAAGATCCTGTGCGAGACGAAGCTGCTGCCGCCTCTCGATATCATCCTCATGCGTATAGACGACAAAGGGAACCTTGTCCCGCTTCGCCGCGTAAAGTGCGGATATGGATTTGTGTAATAAGCCGTCTGCGGTGTCGTGATCGTCGAGTTGTGCAAGCCCCATCGTCGCATTCACATCCGTTTTTTGCCCGTCGATTAATATGGGTTCGCGAATTTCTCGCATCAGCTCTGTTGCGAACTTCTCATGCGTTATCGTCGTAAGATCCCGGTCAACTGCTAGAAGTGCAAATTCATCATCCCCCAGCCGGCCAACAATCGAGTTATGTGGGGCGAATTTGAAAAGGCGTCCTGCAATGGTTTTCAGAACCTTGTCACCAAAGTCATGGCCCCGACTCTCGTTCAACTCCTTGAAGCTGTTCAGGTCGAGAATGATCAACGATATAGGCTTTTTGGCCTCATGTGCCTTCGCAATAATCTTGGCCATCCGAACCCGGAACTTGCTGCGGCCTGGCAAGGCCGTCAGCGGATCTTCCTCGACCAGTGACGAGAGTTCCATCTCCAGTATTGTCGAGCGATTGTTCAACTTGCAGAGCCGGTCGGCATTAAAAAGAGCGGTTTCCATCCGTTCCGCCGTGAGTTCACTGCTCGCAATGTTTTCCGATGCGCCCTGACGAAGAAAATTCAGGGAACCATCAATGACGATGACGGGCAGAAAGGGCGGCTTGCTTGAGACATTTTGCAGAATTTCCTGATACGCAGCATTGCCACGTGTTCCGTCAAGAATAATGCAATTATATACGCCCGCTGCGATATCTTTTGAGACGGAGTCACTGTAATCCGCTTCGCGCGCGAGAACAGGTATACTGATGTCGCGGCAGAAGTTATGAATGCGATCCCCTGTCTCTATGACCAAGAGGCGCAGTTTGCTGTAGTTCAGGCGCAGGACATGCGGTTGCGTTAACGCAGAACGATCGACACCGACCTGATTCGGGCTTGAAGGTTGATGGGAAGCCAAACCTCTTGTATTCACTGGACTATTCTCTGCCGAATTGTGTTTTTTACAACGGTGCCTGCCGTGTAAACTATTGCCACGTAAATAATGTATAAAGACAGGATGTAAAGAAGGTCTTAATTTTTATAAAATGTTATCGTCCTTTGCATTTGTACAACGCAGGAGGCCCGGTGCTCAATAACCAGAATTAAAAGAAAAGGCATATAAAAGATGGAACAACAGTCTGAATTGACTCCCGTTATCATTGCGGTCGTACCCAACGGCGCGTAAAAAACCTGGCACGATCATCCCGCCTTGCCGATTTCTCCATCAGAGCTGGCGGCGGAGGCTAAGACTCGCGTGGCGGAAAGGGCCTCCATGATCCATTTGCATGTTCGCGATAAAGAGGGCGCGCATACTTTGGATGTTGGGCGTTATCGGGACGCTATTTCTGCAATCAGGGATGAGGTGGGAGACGATATCGTTATCCAGGTTACCAGTGAGGCAGTTGGGATTTATAACGCAGATCAGCAGATAGAGATGGTTGTTGAATTACAGCCGGAAGCAGTGTCTCTTGCTATTCGGGAAATTGTTCCGGAAGGCGGGGAAGAGAAGGCGGCTGCGTTTTTCTCCGAAATGCAGGCGCGTCATATTGTGCCGCAATTCATCCTATACTCGCTAGGAGATTTGCACCGTTGTGACGCTTTAATACGAGATGAGATTATTCCTTTTCCGAATCCTTTTCTACAGCTTGTTCTTGGTCGATACACCGCCGGCCAGCAGTCTCATCCGCGCGACCTTATTCCGTTTGTGGAAGCGCTCGATCCGATGAGGCATTGGTCGGTTTGCGCTTTTGGCCCGCTCGAACACGCCTCTGCAAGTTGCGCACTTGCTATGGGCGGTCACGTAAGAGTTGGATTTGAGAATAATATGATGCTGAAGTCCGGCAAGGGCGCCGCGAATAATGCTGAATTGGTACGGCAGGCCCGGGAGGTTGCAGAGGCCATAGGCCGCCCATTGGCAACCGCCAACGATCTCAGGCGGATGTTCTAATCCAGTCTATTTGAAAGTTTTCAGATAGGCGATCAAATTCTCTCGATCGCTTTCTTTTTTAAGACCGACGAAAGACATTTTTGTGCCTTTGACATATGCTTTCGGCTTCTTCAGATAATCGTCGAGAGTCGCTTCATCCCAGGTAATGCCGGAATCCATCATGGCTTTTGAATATTTATAATCTTCAACGTGCCCTGCCTTGGCGCCGACAATGCCGAACAGATTTGGGCCAACTTTATTTTTCGCACCTTGCTCGATGGTGTGGCAGGCCTTGCATTTCTTAAAAACTTTTTCACCTTTTGCCGCATCTCCGTCCGCAAGTGCAGACGTGGCTATGAATGACAATGCTAGCGATAATCCAAGAGTTGTCAGATTCTTCATTTTCTTAACTTTCTATTTCGCTCGTGTGCAAGTTCTCGTTCATTGTCAGCCGGGATACCACAGCCGACCCTGCAAAAACAGGGACATAGTGTCGCGCCTTATATGGCTTGCAAACACATTCCATCACCTTCCCGTGAGAGACTATATCTCTGCCTGGTATGTTATTTATATAATTCAAGGTAGCGGGAATCGAGAGAATTGAATGAAAACAACGGCTAAGTTTATGCAGGATGACAGCATACCGATGATAGAAACACTGGCGCAGTTACGGCAGGTGTTGAGAAGTCTCCCTCCCGATCAGTTGGAACGGATGAGTGCGGCCGCGGATGAAATACTGGAATGTTATCGCGTCCTCAAAAAAGGGGGCGCGAATATTGTTGGTGAAATTCTTCGCGGTGAGGGCACCTTTTATGAGTGGGATCATTATCCCGAAGGCGATATCTATGACAATGAAACCCATGCTCAATACTATTATCATGCGCATCGGGAGGGGGAGCATGGCCATTTCCACACCTTTCTCCGCAAGAAGGGAATGAAAGCGGACGTCACGCCTGTTCCATATGATGGGGATGCAGATTGGCCGACAGCGGAGGATGAGGTTATCTGCCACCTGATTGCCATTTCGATGGATGGCTCAGGCTTTCCAATAGGCCTGTTTACAACCAATCGCTGGGTTACCGGAGAGAATTGGTATGACAAGGCGGATGTTATTGAAATGCTGGACGGCTTCGTGATTGACCATAGCACGCCATCTTGGCCTGTTAATCGCTGGTTGAGCGCAATGCTGGTACTGTTTCGCCCACAGATTGAACAATTAATCATCGCACGGGATGCAAAAGTGGCGGAATGGCAGGCTGCCAATCCGGATAAGGATGTTTTTGAAGAGCAGGAACTGGAGGTTACAAGCACGCTTGATATCCAGGTTGAGGATCAGATCAGGGCAATAAAAGAAGTGATGCAAGGGCGCCCAGATTAAAGAAATATTAATATAATTTGGCGACATTGGAGCTTCCAAACAACTTAAATACTGGAGCCATCGTGTCTAATAACGGTTCTTTAAGCCCAGCGGACGTAGAGCGATTGCTGACGGACAGGTCGGCTTCGGCGCGTGCAGAAACAGTCGAGAAAATTGCCGGGGGCATAACGGGTGCGGGTTTTAGCGAAACCGAACGTCGTGAAGCTGAAGAAATTTTCCGCATCCTGGTGAACGATGCCGAGGTTCTTGTCCGGCAGACACTTGCAGAAACCCTGAAGTCAGTTCCCGATCTTCCCCACGATATCGCCAAGTCCCTTGCCAGCGATATCGCGGATGTGGCAACACCGATGCTAAGCTTTTCGGCGGCTCTGACTGACGATGACTTGTTTGAAATCATCAGCTCGAAATCGGATATTCATCAAATGGCGGTGGCCAGCCGGAGTGTGGTTTCCGAAGCGGTTTCGGACAAGCTTGCCGAGAGTGGATCTGAGGACGTGGTCGCAACCCTGATGCAGAATCAGGGCGCGGAAATTTCCGAAACGACCTATGAAAAAGTCCTGGATCAGTATGGCGACAGCGAGAAAATCAAGGAACCCATGGCGCACAGGGCGACATTACCGATTACGGTTACGGAACGGCTGGTCACGATGGTTTCGGACAAACTTCGGGATCATTTGGTTCGGCATCATGATATGTCACCGGGCTTGGCCACTGATCTGATTCTGGAGAGCCGCGAAAAAACGATGATCGGTTTTATAAAGGATGGCGCCAGTCACGCCGATCTTGTACGACTTATTGATCAGCTTCATGCCAATGGCCGCTTGACGCCGACAATTATTTTGCGTGCGCTCTGCATGGGTGACGTTGATTTCTTTGAAACGGCGATGGCGAAATATTCCAATATCGCCGTGGCGAACGTTCATATTCTGGTGAATGATGCCGGAGGGAACGGCCTGAAGCAGCTCTGTGAAAAGTCGAATATTCCGGGCGGACTTCAGGAAATAATGAAAGTCGGGCTTGAAGTGGCGAATGAGCTTGATTTCGATGGTACGCCGGGCGATCGAGAACGTTACCGCAATCAGGTTATTGAACGAGTGCTTACTCATTTTCAGGACAGTTTCGACGGCGAGAATGTCGATTATCTCATCGGCAAGCTTGGCCATAGCGCGTCAGCGGACAGCAAGGCTGCCTGAACCGACAAATTCACAACCATTCATTTAATGAAAACGCCGCCTCAACCGGGCGGCATTTTTTCACTTCTTTCTGCGGATGCCGATAACAGCGCCGGCCTGTTTGGGAATTGGCGCATCTGCAAACTCCTCTTTGTGTTGCTGGAGTCTCGATTGCAGGAAGTCAGGCATGGGTGTGGCACTTGGCCCCGCTTTATTCAGATGCATGATCATCTGTTCCGATGTTGCCGCGAGGAAGCGTCTCTCTTGATGTCGCATCTCGAGGAAGAGATGCATTCGCTTTTCATCACAATCCAGAACCCGCACATATATATCTAGCAAGTCTCCCTCATGCACTTCCTGAACATAGGTAACATGGGTTTCCAGCACATATACGGTGCAATTGGAGGAATCACGATATTCGCGGGTCAGTCCGATATCATCGAGAAAAACATCCAGAGACTGATCGAATATCAGCACATAGTAGGCGACATTCATATGCTTGTTGTAATCAATCCATTCCGACAATACCGGTTGTTGATGCAATAACGTAAGAGTGCGTTCGTTCATCACTATTCCTGTGTTTTTCTTCTTTTCGCCAGATGATAGACTATATACTACTGGTAAAGGGAGGGGCTGACTACCCCGGTCAGCTATGCGGGTGAGGGAGATGAGATGACGGAACAACATCCTGGAATGGATCAGGCTATTCACGAGTTGAAAGAGCTTTTGGGAACGCGTTGCTCGACCGCCGCGGCTGTACGGGAGCAGCATGGCAAGGATGAGAGTTGGCACTTTCCCAAAGCGCCTGATGCCGTCTGTTTCGCGGGGAGTACGGAAGAAGTCTCCGAGATTGTCAAAATCTGTGCAGCCCATAAGGTGCCGATTATTCCATTTGCCGCGGGGACGTCGCTTGAAGGACATGTGAACGCAGTCTCGGGCGGAATCTCCATCGACCTTAATGAAATGAACGAAATCCTGCGGGTGAGCACGGAGGATTTGGATTGCTCGGTTCAACCAGGCGTGCGGCGTAAACAACTCAATGAGTATTTACGTGATACAGGCCTGTTTTTCCCCATCGATCCCGGAGCGGATGCTTCTATCGGCGGTATGGCGTCAACACGTGCATCCGGCACGAATGCCGTGCGATATGGGACCATTCGGGAGAATATCCTTAGTCTCAAGGTTGTTTTACCGGACGGACGGATTATCTCGACGGGCCATCGGGCGAAGAAAAGCGCCGCTGGATATGACTTGACCAAGTTGTATATCGGATCGGAAGGAACGCTTGGCATCATCACCGAGATTACGCTTCGTCTTTACGGCATTCCCGAGGCGATATCGGCTGCCACTGTATCTTTCCCGGATATTGAAGGGGCGATACAAAGTGTCATCCTGACCATACAGAGCGGTATTCCGGTTGCCCGAATAGAATTGCTGGACGACGTGCAGGTTGATGCCGTGAATCGCTACTCCAATCTTGACCTGCCGGTACAGCCGACACTTTTCCTCGAGTTTCATGGCAGTGATGCTTACGTCAAGGAACAGGCGGAGAAGGTGAGCGAGATATGTTCGGAGTTCGGGGCTGAAGGCTTTAAATGGACCACGCAGGTGGAAGAGCGCACAAAGCTCTGGCAGGCCCGCCACGATGCGGCCTATGCCGCCATGGCGCTCCGAAACGGGGCGCAAATATGGGCAACCGATGTCTGTGTTCCCATTTCACGCCTTGCGGATTGCATTCTGGAAACCAAGAAGGACCTTGCAGATAGTTTCCTGATTGCGCCTTTGGTCGGGCATGTCGGCGATGGCAATTTTCATTTGTCCTTCGTGATCAAGAAGGAGAACCCGGAAGAGCTTGAGGAGGCAGAGCGTCTAAATGGACGATTAATTGAGCGGGCGCTTTCCATGGATGGTACCTGTACCGGCGAGCATGGTGTTGGGATTGGGAAGATCAAATATATGTACCGTGAGCACGGCGATGCGATTGACGTGATGGCGGCTCTCAAACAGGCGCTCGATCCGGATAATATTATGAACCCCGGCAAGATTATTCCCGCAAAGGCGGCGGAATGAAGTGGATGGCAAGTATTGGTTAGTTGAAGGTGTTTGGATGTGTCGTTAGCAGGGCATGGTGCTGTATTGTCTGCGATCGGTTTTGATGCCGATGATACACTTTGGCAGAACGAGTATTTTTTCCGAATGACAGAGGAAAAATTTGCAGCGTTGCTGAGTGATTATGCCGAGAGTGGTCATATTACGGAGAGATTGCTGGAAGCGGAACGACGAAATCTTCAGTTTTATGGTTATGGAATTAAAGGCTTTACCCTTTCCATGATTGAGACCGCCATCGAGGTCACGGATGATAATGTTCCCGCCACTATCCTGCATGATATCCTGCGGGCTGGCCGCGAGATGCTACGCCATCCCGTCGAAACATTGCCACATGTGCGTAAGACGCTGATGGAGCTCTGCGGGCGGTATCGGCTCATCCTCATCACGAAGGGCGACCTGTTCGATCAGGAGCGCAAGCTTGCGCAATCGGGATTGGGTGAGTTGTTCGATGACGTTCAGATTGTCAGCGAGAAAACGACAGAGACCTATCAGCGGATTTTCAATACCGCAGGCAGGGATGCTTCAACCAGTATGATGGTGGGCAATTCGCTAAAAAGTGATGTCATTCCGGCGATAGAGGCGGGTAGTTTCGGTGTTCATGTCCCGCATGATCTGACATGGGTTCATGAGCATGCGGATGTCCCGATTCATGCGCCGCGCTATCACAGTATTGAGCATCTTGGCGAATTGCCGGATTTGATCGCGAGGCTTAGATAACTTTCGTCAACTACTCGCGGCATGGCTTGAGCTTTAGATTGTCGGGAAGAACTGTCTCCGCGCTTCCACAGGCCCCTTCCAGTTGTTCTTGCTCCAATCCCTTAGCGCTTTCAAGATTTGCACCGGATAAGTTTGCTCCCCAGAACGTTGCGTTGGAGAGCCGCGCCCCTGTCATGTCCGCCTTCACAAGGATAGCCCGATAGAAATTTGCATGGCTCAAATTGGCCTTCTGCAGATGGGCATCCGTCAGATCGGCGCGCGTGAAGTTGGTTTCATCCAGCTCAGTATTGGTCATGATAGCGCCGGACATATTCGCCCGCTTAAAGTTCGTTTCTGATACCTTCGCACCACTGAAATCAGCATTTTTCAAGTTGGCGCGTTTGAAATAGGCTTTACGGATATCCGCATTCCGGAAGTTGCCGCCTTCGACATTGGCGCTGTCAAAATCGGCCCCCCGCAAATTGGCACGACGGAAATTTGCCCCTGACATCACGGCCTTTTCCATATCCGCATCCTGCAAAATGGCATTTTCAAGATCAGCCGATACAAGTGTCGATTTTTCAAGATCGGAGCGACGCATGTCGGCGCCTGAGAGGTCCGCACTGCTGAGGTCAATCTGTTTCAGCATGGAATCGCGCAGATTTGCTTTTTTCATCGCTGCGCCCTTCATGTCTTTATATTGCAATTCAACACCGCGTAAATCGCAATCAGGGCAGTTCCCGCTTTTATTCAGTTTATTCAAATCATTGGATTCATAGGCGTTTGCGGCGGTGATGGCCGTAAACATGAACAAGGCGGTGGCAATTGACAATCTCATACGGAGGCTCCGAAAAACTGCAAAAAATATTTATCTTTGTCTATAAACTAACTCTCATAGCAACGAATTCAATCGCTGTTGATGTTTGACAGGATATAGTCCGCCTGTCACTATTTAGTAAAAGTAAGAAAAATATACTGTGTGGCGACGCATATCCAGTCATCTTGCAAATAAAGGTAATATCAAATGATAAAAGCCGTTCTATGGGATTTCGGCGGTGTTCTCACGACGAGTCCGTTCGAGGCCTTTACCCGGTTTGAAATGGAACACGGCCTGCCTGCGAATTTTATCCGGAAGATCAATTCTACCGATCCCGATACCAATGCCTGGGCGCAGTTCGAGCGAAGTGCGGTTACCCTTGATGAGTTTGATAAACTTTTTGAAGGCGAGAGCGGGAACCTCGGCCATCCAATTCCCGGCACTGAGATAATCAAACTTCTGGCCGGAGACATTCGTCCCAACATGGTCAATGCATTGAAGCTGTGCGGTGAGAAATATATTTGTACCTGCCTGACAAATAATGTTGCGGCCGGAAATGGTCCCGGTATGACCAGGGATGCCGCCGCTCAGGCAGAAGTTGAGGCAGTGATGAGACTGTTTAAGCAGGTTATCGAGTCTAGCAAGATTGGCCTTCGCAAGCCGGATCCGCGTATTTATGAATATGCCTGTGAGCAGATGGGCGTTAACCCGGAGGAGGTCGTGTATCTAGATGATCTTGGTATCAATCTCAAGCCGGCAGCCGCAATGGGCATGAGAACGATCAAGGTTGTTAGTGAGGAACAGGCCCTGCGCGACCTCTCGGCGGCGGCGAACATTTCTTTTTCCTGAACGAGCCAGAAGTCACTATTTCTTCTCGGCCCGGAAGACACCGTCCCAGTTCTCAGGGGGCGGGGACGTTCTGAAGCGGCGAATACGATCCTGATATAGTTTGACAAATTTTTCGAGTCGGGGATTCAACCCGGCGATATGGACAAGTTTTTTCTCTGCGCTATCCCATTCGCGCTCAAGGTACAGCTTGAGAAATGCCTCTATAGCGTCTTTGGCATCAATAAACTCAGCCTTTTGTGCATGCTTCTCATCCCCCAGAAGCCCGAAAATTTTGACGGCTTCTTCTTTTCCCTTCACGGCGATCAGGTCGAGTTCGATCATCGCATAGTCCGGAATTGACTGTGCGGTACTCTCGCCCATGATGATACTGAAGCCATATTCCTTGGTTTGCCCTTCAAGTCGAGAGGCGAGATTAACCGGATCACCGAGAACGGAATAGTCGAAGCGCTGTTCTGACCCTAGATTTCCAACGATACAAACGCCGGTATTCAGGCCAATGCCTACCCGTAGCGCCTTAAAAGGACGACCTTCCGTGGCGGCTTCCGCTTCCAGCTCCTTGTTCAATGCCGCAAGGCGGGTGATCATTTTTAAGGCCGCGTCGGCGCTATCCTTTGGGTGCAGCGGATTATCAAGCGGGGCGTTCCAGAAGGCCATAATGGAATCACCCATATATTTGTCGATGGTGCCCTGATGCGCAAGAATCTCTCCCGTCATCGGCGTCAGGAAACGGTTGATAAGATGGGTCAGTCCTTGCGGGTTATGCTTGTACCCTTCCGAAATAACCGTGAATTCCCGCACGTCGCAGAACATGAACGTCATTTCCCGCTCTTCACCGCCTAAAACCAGGCTATCGGGCGAGGCCGATAATCGCTTGACGAGTTCCGGTGAGAGATAGTGGGCAAAAGCCGTTCGAATGCGTGTACGTTCCTGCTCGGTGCCCCGATAATTTGAATACACCATTGTAATGTAGACGAGTATCGATACCGCCAGTGTATAGCTGACATCAATAAGGACGGAATTATAGACAAAGAAATATATGGAGGAACCGATAGCTGTTACTGAGATAAAAACCAGCAATCCAAGAGTGGTTCGCGCGCCTGCGAGCGGCACCAGTATAATTAGCGCCAGTCCCGTAAACAATGTGCCTATCCATTCAAAAATAGCAATGAACTCAGGCCGGAAAAGATAGGACTGCGTCCATACATTCTCCAGCAACTGCAGATGCATTTCGACTCCCGGAAGATTGGACGTAAGCGGGGATGCCCGTAAATCCTTGAGGCCGGCGGCGGACGTACCGACTAGGACCAGTTTGCCTTCAAAGGCCTTGTCGTCGATCGCGCCATTGATGACATCAAGTGCCGAAACATAGAGTGACGGTTCATACTCCGCATATTTAACCCAGACGCGCCCGCGCGTATCTGTCGGAATGAGTGTTCCGGCAACCTTAAATCCGACAATACCGTTTTCGTTGGTCTGGATAATAACGTTACGGCCTGTTGCTACTCGCAGCATATCCAACGCCAGCGAGGGTATGATCTTTCCATTGATCTGATTGGCCAGAGGAATGCGCCGGACAATACCATCGAAATCCTGATCCAGACTGATCATGCCGCGCCCGGCGGCAGCTTCATCCAGCTTGTCGATATTGCCGATCAGGGCGGGATAGTTTTTCAAAAATTTTTTAGGGTCCTGCCCAAGCATGGCAAAGGACGGTATTCGGTCGAGCCCCAGATTGTTTGCGCCATCACTCTCTGGGCTTACGGATATCCCGAGGACCACTCTGCTGTCGCCAATTTCGCTCGCAAATTCATCATCGAAGGACGGCAGGCTCGCAAGTTGCTCTTTTACCTCTGGCGGAAGCCTGGATATATTTTGGGCGATTTCCGTGGGCGACAATCGATCCGATTCGGCAAAAAGCATATCAAACCCGATGACGGCGGCGCCGCTTTTAGTCGCATTTTTCACAAGTTTTGCGAGATATGTGCGGGGCCAGGGCCATTGGCCAAGGTTCAAAAGGCTGTTTTCGTCTATGTCGATAACGGCGACGGGCCGCGGGTATTGTACCTCCCGTGGTTGGGACTGCTGGTATACGTCAAATATCCGGTCTCGGAAATTTGACAGGAAAGGCGGGTCAGAAATCTGCAGAAACAGGGCCGCCATAAGCAACATGAAGGCGGGAATCCGTCCCCCACGGGCAAAGGAGAGCCATCTTATGATACCGTTCTTTTTTTCCGTTTTTTGTGCTGCTGTGGTTTCTGCCATGCAGGGATTGACCTTTTTCTCAGATCGTTAAACAAGTATATCGCACATTCATTCAAATAGTTGGATTAACTATGTTTATGAAAAATTTTATGAAATTTGTCCAAAATGTGGCATACTTTAATTACAAAAAATACATTACTTTCTTGCTCGCCCGATAAGTACTTTTAAGCAATAGTTTGGGCAACTTTTTTTATGAAGATTATTTGATCGCCGAGTGTAGCGGAAGAATAAATTCTGACTATGCGGGGGTCTTTTTTGCTGTTGGGGTATGAGAGATGAAACAGGGTTTTTCAGTAAACCTCGACGCCAAGCCGCTTGCCGAATATCAGGCGCCTGATCACGGGGCAGTGCAAATTGGTGACGAGATCAAACCGCTTGTTGCGGACTTTGGTCGGGATGGCGTCGATCTGACCCTGACGGACGATACTGGCGGCCATATCATAATTCACGATTATTTTGCATCCGGGCCGGGTGCCGATCTTCTAACTGTGGGCGGTGCGCGGATACCGGCGGATCTGGTGAGCAAGCTGGCAGGCCCTGGCCCGATGGCACAGTCTTCTGGAACGCAAAGCGACGCGGTAGGGCCTATCGGGGAAGTAACGGCATTGGCTGGCACCGTTACCACGCGTCATGCAGACGGAACTAGTGAAGAACTGGTCGAAGGGGCGACGGTTTTCCGGGGAGATGTTATTGAGACTGCAACCGGCTCATCCTTTACCATCGTATTTGTGGATGAGACACAGTTTACGATGGGAGAAAACGGGCGGGCGGTTCTCGATGAAATGATATATAATCCGTCAGCGGGAAGCGGGACATTTGGCATTTCCCTTCTCCAGGGTGTGTTCTCCCTCGTTAGCGGACAGATTGCCAAGGATGACCCGGAGAATGTCGACGTGCGGACTCCTGTCGGGACGATTGGCATCCGCGGTACAAGCTGGTCGGGTAATGTAAAGAGTATTGGCGAAGAATCAATTTTCACGCTTTTTACCGGTGCGATTGTGATTACGAACGAGGCGGGCTCTCAGGTTCTGGATGTTGCCAATCAATCCGTTGTCGTAACGAGCTTTTCCACCTTGCCAAGTGTGCCTTTTATCCTGACAGGGGAACAGCTTTTCAATATTTATGGCGAAGCGCTGCGACTGGTTAATCCCGACTGGTTTAATGAAGAGGATGATTTCAATCCTGATGAGATCAATCCGGAGGCAGGTGGTCGCCGGTCGCAATCAGGTGGCGGGGCAGGCTTCCAGCAGTTCAGTGAAGGTACCATCGACGGCGGGTTATCGATTGGTGACCTGCTGAAAGCTGGTGGGTTACTGGATGGAACCGATCTCAGGTTGCGTGATTTAAGCGAAGATGACGAGATTGTCGGGCTTGGGCCGCAGACAAGTTTAAGCGTTGTTTCTGTCGTGGATCCGGAATCCGGAAATCTCAGCAGTTTTGAAATTGTCATAACGTTGAACGAACCAACCGACCTTCCTGTAACGATTACATATGAGATCAGGGGTGGGTCCGCTACTCAAGCGGATTCGGGTCTTCCGGGCGACGTGGATTTCGTCAGTAACGGGGACGGGACCATTGTGATACCGCCCGGTTCGACCCAAGCCGTCTTCACCGTTGAAGTGATTGATGATGATGTCATTGAAAACCTGGAGTTTTTCATTGTTGCGCTGACAGGGGCGGAAAATGCGGACATTGATGTCTCATCCGGACAGGCGCTTGTCGTGATTGCGGATGACGATATCGGCATTATCACGCTCTCTGACGTAACCGTTGGCGGCACGCCTGTCGGGGGAGGAGAAATTACTGTCGGGGAGGATGCTGGCGTTCTTTCCTTCGTTCTGACACTTGATAAAGCGGTGGCGCCGGGTGTCAGGGTTAGCGTCGATTACGCAATCACCGGCAGCACGACAGCAGGCAGCGACTATGTCGTGGATGGCCTGCAAAGAGTAACGTTCGATGGCGGAGAAACCGGGCTTGCGCCGGGTTCAACTGTAACTGTTAATATCCCGATTGTTGATGACAATCAGTTTGAAGGGACGGAAACCCTGACGCTTACACTGGTCGGGGCGTCAAGCAATGCGGTTATCGATGGAGCAGATAATTCTGTCACACTGACGATCGAAGACAATGACGATCCGGTGATCGTTGATGAGGGCACTCCGGCGAACCTGATTGAAGCTGCCGATGGGGACAGCATCGAGGGCGCTGCCATCGGTATCGGCGGGGGCAGCGGGGAGATCGCGTCTGTTACTTTTGACGCTACGCAACCGGACTTTGATGCTGCGAACCTGGCGTCCCAGGGCAATCCAATTGCCTTAAGCGGGCTTGGCACTAATGTTGTTGTCGGGATGGCTGGCGGAGAGGCAGTATTTACTGTCTCGCTGAATACGGACGGCACATATGATGTCATACTGGATGGTCCGATTGATCATTTGGACGGCGCAGGCGGCAATCTCTCAACCCTTGCCTTTACTCTCGCGATATCTGTGCTCGATGTGAACAGTTCATCGGCCTCCGGCGCGCTGACAATTGAAATTGAAGATAGCACACCGACATTGGGGGCTGCTCAGGCGATAAGTGTAGACGAAGATGATTTGCCGGACGGGAGTGATCTGACGCCCGAAGCAACCAGCGCCGGCGGCGTGGCGGACATAGATTTCGGACTTGATGGAGCGGGTACAGTCGCGCTTGATATTAGTGAATTGCCGGAAATTACCTCTGGTGGCGATCCTGTTTTCTATGAGGTTACCACGCTTGCAAACGGCGTCACCCAGCAGGTTGCAGCAACAGCCTTTCCTGAGGGTGGGGCGCCGCGTTCGGTTTTCGTCCTCCAATTCGGACCGACAGGATCGGGCGATGATTATGGATATACACTCACTCTGAACGATATTGTTGATCACACAGGTGATGGGCAAGATGCGATCGATCTTACCTTTGGCTATGATGTCGTGGATCAGGACGGCTCGAGCGTCAGCGGGTCCTTCGTCGCCTCGATAGTGGATGATGTTCCGATCGCGAGCCCGGATGCGGTAGACTTACCCGCACCGACATTGCCAAGCTATAATCTTGTTTTTGTCCTTGATACGTCGGGGTCGATGAATCTTGCCGTTCCGGGAAGTCTGCAAACTCGCATTCAGGTTTTGCGGGAAGCAGTCAGTAATGTGCTTTCGGAATATAATCAGGTCTCTAGCAATCTGAATATTTCTATTATCGCCTTTGCCGCCGCGTCGTCGTTAGTGTTTCAGGGAGACTCCGTGGCGGCCGCTCAGGATTTTATCAATAATCCGGTCAACCTGATTCCGAACGGATCAACAAACTACGCCGCAGCCATCGAAGAATCGCGAAGTGCTCTCGAGTCACATCTTTCCAATCCGTTGCTTTCAGGGCACACATCAAACGTTTACTTTATCTCGGATGGTGAGCCGAGTGTAACTCTTGAAGTGCCGACGGCGGGGGGCAATGAGTGGCAACAGTTTGTCGACAGTAATGATATCGAAGTTGTCGCTGTCGGTCTGGGTAACGGTATCAGCACAATTGAGCTTGCCAAGGTTGAAAATGCCGGTGATGCGCCGACGGTGGTTGTCGATCCTGGTGATCTGGAGACAGTCCTCGTTGATACGGTTCCGGTTGTCGAGACGGACAACGTGGTCAGTTCGGGATCAGTTGATAGTCTTGGCGCGGATGGCGGGACACTAACCTCACTGATCTATAATGGCTTTGAGTATGATATTCCACAGAATGGAGATCCGCTTATCGTCGAAACGATACTCGGCGGGATGCTCTCCATTGATGCAGAAGGCAATTATACGTATACGGCCCCCTCTCAGGCGGACCCCGGCGAGATGGAGAGTTTCGAGTATGTTCTGACCGATGGGGATAATGATACAAGCAGCGCAATTCTGTCCTTTACTTTTGTCGAAGTCGGCAATGGCGCGTTCACTGCATTTTCGGCCTTTGCTCCGGCGGGGAGTTCCTTTGCGGGCAATGACGAAAATCTCGTACTCTTTGGAACGAGCGCTGGCGAGACTATTGTCGGCCAAGGCGGTGACGATATTCTGCAAGGTAACGGCGGGGATGATACGCTGACCGGCGGGCAGGGCGCCGATATATATGTTTTTACGGGTGCGGATAGCGGGGACGTCACCATTACTGACTTTGTCCCGTCGGAAGATGTGATCAATCTCGACCAGATATTTGATGATTTAGGTATTCTCGCGGAAGATCGCGGGGACGGGGATGCGTGGCAGTTGATGGAAGCTGGTGGTCGACCAACTCTGACATTGCTTGTTGCCAATGGGCCCACCATTACGATCGATAATTATGTAAATCCGGATGTGCAAGCGATGGAGGATATCGCGGCACGGATCGTCGTCGATGAATCCTAGGGACGGGGTTTGTACCCGCGTGCTTTAAGCTCGTTTATCTTCCGTTCTTCCCATTCTTTTCCGTGATGCGGTCCTCTAAAAATCATGATTCCTTGTATTATCAAGGAAACAGCAAAACCTGCCGCGGGCCAGAGAAACCACCAATAATCAGGCGAAGTCGCCATATTTATGATGAAAAGTAAGAGTGTAATCGCCCCGAAAGCAGTGGCCCGCCTGTTGAAGGCCGCTTGTCGTTTGACATAGCCACGAATTTTCCTGTCGTCTTCGGTCTCTTCCTGTGAAGCGTCTTCGGAACTTAGGTCGGAATCGGTTGCGTTTTTATAGACATCCGGCATTTCGGTCAGCATGAGCGAATAAACAGGAACTGGATCAGCGATATTCTTGACAGTTTTATTTCCAAGGAATTCAAAATGCTTTGGCAGTTTGTTCTTTACCTGATCAAAAACAGAGCCGGATATGCAGATACCACCAACAGGCGCCAGGGCTTCCAGCCTTGCGGCGACATTAACTCCTTCACCGAAAATATCGTCGCCCTCAATCAGGACATCTCCCAGATTGATGCCGATGCGGTAGAGCATCTGGTCTGCGGGAGATAAGGATAGGTTATCCTCGTTTATCCTGTTCTGAACCTCAACAGCGCATTGCACGGCATTTACTACGCTCGAAAATTCACAAACAAGTCCATCGCCGGTCATATTAACAATTCGCCCATTGTACCGGGTGATAAAGTCGCTAAAAATCTCCCGCGCGGCTTTCAACCTGCTGAGCGTTTCCCCCTCATCCTTGTTCATGAGACGGCTGTAGCCTGCGACGTCCGCGCAAAGTATCGTTGTGAGTTTCCTGTCGGTTCCGGAGTTCATAGGGTTATCTCCAGCTCAATTCAGGCGGGGTACTTAGTGGTCAGACGCAGAGGCAAATTTATTCTCAAGGCCTGTCGAAAATGAGAGACCTTCCGGGGTTAGAACAATCTTGTCTTCCCAGTTCTCTTTTACAAGGCCTTTACGACAGAGCGCCACCCATACGGATTTGTTGTTCAGTCCGCTGGCATCGCGGCTTGCGACGACATACTCTCCGACATGCGTGTGATTCCCATGTGCGTGGGGGAGGCGGGTAATACGAACGTCACCAGCATTGCCCTCCGGAGTTGAGCTGTCCGGATCGCGCGCCAATATCTGCAAAAGGGTCAATGTTTTGCTTTGCAAAGCGTTCAGTTTAATCCGTTTTCCGACCACGATATTGTCTGCCCTGTACTGACTAAATTATATTTTTGCGAGAAATTCCGCGATTGCCTGACCAATCTCATCTGGACTGTCTTCCTGTATGAAATGCAGCCCATTGACGGTTACTTCGGTCTGATTGGGCCATGTTCGACAGAATTCGCGCTGAGGGCCGACCAGAATTGATCCGGGGTCGGCGTTCACAAATAGTTTGGGCAAATCCGATTTGCTGAGCCAGTTGGAATAATCATCCACTATCTTGACAACGTCATCGGGCTCCCCGGCGATGGGAATCTGCCTCGGCCAGGTCAGGGTCGGTCTCCTGTCTTCCCCGGCATTTCGAAATGGGCGGGTATATTCGCGCTGCTCTTCTTCTTCCAATGTCCGAATGATGGAAGTTGGCAGCACTCTTTCAACGAAGATATTTTTCTCAAGGACGAGCTCTTCGCCGGCCGGGCTACGAAAGGCCTGAAAAATGTTCCGCGCGGCCTCTGGCCAATTGTCCCAGCTCGGGATTGGCTGAACGATCGCCTCCATATAAGCGATGCTTTTTATTGCCGATTGGTTCTGGTACGCCCAGTCAAAGCCCAGAGCCGATCCCCAGTCATGAACGATCAGTGTCACGTTCCTGTCGACCATCAGATAGGCAAGCAGATCATGGAGGAATGAACGGTGTTCTTTAAACGTATAGCTGTCCGGGCCGCTTTCCGGTAGTTTTTCGGAATCTCCCATACCAATCAGGTCCGGGGCAATCAGGCGTCCGCGCCCTTCCAGATGTGGCATAATATTACGCCACAAATAGGATGAGGTCGGATTCCCGTGCAGGAACACGATTGGGTCTCCCTCGCCCTCTTCGATATAAGACATTTTAAGACCCCGGATTGTCGCCGATTTCTTCTTATATCTGGCTGCTATCGTCATGTTATGCCGGTCTCCCTGATTGCTTCCTGAATGAGATGGAGCAATAAAGCATGGCCGGATAATAACGCGAGAGAGCAAATCTGCGCAACAAAAGAAGTCGCGTTTTGAATGGGGTGGGTTGAGCGAAGCGTTACAAAGAATCAGGAGAGGGGGAGGCGGATTTTTTCCTGATAGGATGTTACAACCTTTTTAATGTCTTCTACCGTCAGTCCATCACGTTTAAGGACCGCGAGCATAATCGGATCGGACAAGAGGTCCTTCAACGCAGGCTCGGGATATTTCTGCACAACGGTTTCCATTTTTACCTCCTTTTGCCCTGCCTTTGCCGAGCGCGACCTTTAAGTAGAAGAAGGTTGAGTCATTTCTATGACATTAATTTGTTTTTCTTAAACTGAATGTGTGAAGAAAGTGCTAATTTTTGGGCGAAGGGGTTTCTTCGTCATCTCGGGCAGGCGACAGCTTTTTCTGATCAAGTTCAGATTTTCCGCGCTGTAACTGGCTTTTATCCTGCTTTTTCTGCAGAGAGGTTCTGCCAAAGCGCACGCGATTGTTGCGCGCCAGCTCTTCAGCTTTTTTGCGGCCCTGCTTTTTTCGAAACTGATTCAGGTTGACAACATCACCCATATCGCCGTTGCCCTAAGTTGATTGGTTGCTTGTCTTCTATATAGGGTCGCAATGAGCAGTTCTCAAAGGGATATTTTGGGATTCGGTGCCGGTTCAGTCTCTTTTTCAAGAAGTTCTTCCAGCACATAAAGACGGATTGCGCTGGACAGGTTACCGCTTCGCATCGCGTCTATTTCCGTCAGTAACTCATTGATGCTCAAACACTGACGCCTGGCACTCGCCCGGATCAGATCCCAGAACTTCTGCTCTAGTGAAACGCTGGTGCGGTGGCCTGCGATGCTGACCGAATGCTTAACAAGCCGTGCGGGCGGTTCCGCTGAAAGATCAGGCGGTGGCACCATCTTTTTTCCGGGCAAAGAAATCATTTCCTTTATCATCCATAACGATAAAGGCAGGGAAGTCCTCCACCTCGATCCGCCAGATTGCCTCCATGCCAAATTCTTCAAAAGCCTGAACTTCAACCTTCTTTATATTGTTTTGTGCAAGAATAGCAGCTGGGCCGCCGATGGAGCCAAGGTAAAACCCGCCGTGCTTATTACAGGCATCGACAACGACCTTGCTGCGGTTGCCTTTTGCGAGCATGACCATACTACCTCCTTCCGCCATAAACTGGTCGACATAACCGTCCATTCGACCTGCTGTGGTGGGGCCGAATGAACCGGATGCATATCCTTCCGGTGTTTTGGCGGGGCCGGCATAGTAGATGATATGATCCTTGAAATACTGAGGAAGCCCTTCGCCGTTCTCCAGTAGTTCCCGTAATTTTCTGTGGGCTAGATCGCGCGCGACAATGATCGTTCCGCTCAGGCTCAGCCGTGTTTTGATCGGATATTGAGAAAGTTTGGCCAATATGTCTTTCATCGGTGCGTTGAGGTCGATTCTGACAACATTGCTGTTCAGGTCCGCATCCGTCACCTCGGGAAGGTATTTTGCCGGATTCGTCTCTAACTGCTCGATAAAGACGCCGTCTTTGGTGATCTTTCCCTTCACCTGCCGGTCGGCAGAACAGGATACACCAATTCCGATAGGAACGCTGGCGCCATGGCGCGGCATCCGGATCACCCTTACATCGTGGCAGAAATACTTTCCGCCGAATTGAGCGCCTATGCCAATTTTTTGCGATATTTTGAGAATTTTCTGTTCCATCTCAAGGTCGCGGAATGCGCGGCCATGTTCGTTACCGCTTGTCGGCAGTTCGTCATAATATTTCGTTGAGGCAAGCTTGACCGTTTTCATCGTATCCTCAGCAGAGGTGCCGCCGATCACAACCGCGAGATGGTAAGGCGGGCAGGCTGCTGTGCCCAACGACATCATCATCTCCTCGATAGAGGGGACGAGGCGGTCTGGTGTCAGGACACTCGGCACAGCCTGATGCAAGAAGGTCTTGTTGGCAGAACCGCCTCCCTTGGCGACAAAAAGAAATTCGTATTCGTTGCCATTTGTCGCATAAAGATCAATCTGGGCCGGGAGGTTCGTGCCGGTATTTTTCTCCTCAAACATACTGATGGGCGCCAGCTGTGAGTAGCGCAAGTTTGTTTCGGTGTATGTCTCGAAAACTCCGCGGGAGAGTTGCTCCTTGTCTGTTCCGTCCGTCCAGACATATTGCCCTTTCTTGCCCATGATGATCGCGGTTCCGGTATCCTGGCATCCGGGCAGAACCATCCCGGCCGCTATATTGGCGTTTTTCAGGAGCTCGGTGGCCACGAACTTGTCGTTTTCGGACGCCTCTTCATCTTTCAGAATATTCGCGAGCTGCTCCAGATGCTTTGGGCGCAGAAGATGCGCCACATCATGCATTGCGGTTGCCGCCAGCAAGCTCAGGGCCTCTGGCTCGACTTTCAGAACCTCTTTACCATCAACATTTATTGTCGATACATGATCAGACGTCAGTTTACGGTAGGGCGTGTTGTCTTTTCCAAGGGAGAAGACTTCCTGATAATGAAATTCGGGCATGGACAGGCTTTCATTCTTTGAACGAAACAGGGAAATTTGACAGGTAACTTAGCTATTTTTTGCGAAAGGCATCAAGGGTAATTATTTCACCCTGCTTTTCCTGCGGCTGCCCCGTTTCCTCCGAAGCCTCTTCCATGGCTTTTTCGTCGCTGTCATCGGTCGCTGGTGCGGCCTCCGCCTCTGCCAGAGTTGTTGAAAATTGCAGGCCAAACTGGACTGACGGGTCGGCAAATGCGGTCAGGGCATCAAATGGAATTCTGAGCGTTTCCCGTTTATGATTGAAGCTGAGATCAACAGTGAAATAGTCCGGCTCCACCACGATGTCCCAGAACTGATGCTGGAGGACAATCGTCATTTCGTCCTTATAGCGTTCCGCGAGGTGACTGGGTACAGAGACGCCGGGGAAGCGCGTTTTGAAGGTGATATAGAAGTGCTGGTCACCGGGCAGGCCATATTCGGAAGCATGACGTAGCGCGTTACGGACAACATCCATAAGTGCCGTTTCAACCATTTTTTTATAATTGATTTCGTCATCCATATGCTGAATAGTCCCCGCCTCCAACTCGCTAAGCAAAAATAAGTGAAGGGGCTTCTGTTGCCAGGTGCCCCTCCGAACCCCGTGTAGTGCTATTAAGCAGCTACGGCAAATGCTTCGTCATTATCGTTAGCATTTATAGATTTGACCCCGTTATACGGTGGTATCATGCCGGGCAAAAATTACATCTTTACTGCGCGCGTCGAACCTATTTCGCCCCCATCAGAAAGACAGCCAGTCAGATGTCTATTGCTATCTTTATGGTGGAGGCGCCGGGTACCGCCCCCGGGTCCGCAACGGTTATTCCATGCAACGTTTATCGCCATAGTTGGTTTCCCAACATCCGTAATATAATTCTTTTGGTTTGAATTTGAAAGGGGGCAGTGCGCCTAAATTTAAAATCTCTGCTCCCGTTCGAGTACAATAAAGCTGTGATCAAACATGTCTTTTTCCGATTTTGAATGGAATTCATTCGAAATTTCCCGCCATTTTTCGGGATCGAATTCAGGAAAAAAAGTATCCCCGTCAATGGTTGCATGGACCCTTGTCAGGTAAATTCTATCAAGTTGATCAAGGCAGAGGCGGAAGATCTCCGCGCCACCGATGACGACGACTTCACGGGCATTCATTTGTTTGGCCGCTTCATTACCGATCTCAAAGGCTGATTCAAGGGTATGGGTGACAATTACACCTTCCGCCTTGAAATCCGGATCACGGGTTATGACAATGCTGGTCCGGCCGGGCAATGGTCCCGGAAGCGACTCAAATGTCTTTCTACCCATGATAATCGGTTTCCCCATGGTTGTTTTCTTGAACCATTTCAGGTCATTCGAAAGGCGCCAAGGAAGATCGTTGTCAATGCCGATAACCTGATTCTCGGATACCGCGACAATGGCCGAGAGGATAGCCTTCGTCATTCTGGCCTAGACCGCGACTTTTGCCGGAATATGTGCCGCGGCTTCATAATCGCTAAGCTCAAAATCGTCGAAGGTGAAGTCAAAAATATCCTTAATGTCCGGGTTTATTCTCATAGATGGAAGCTTGCCGGGTATGCGGGCCAGTTGAGTATCGGCCTGCTCCAGATGATTGGCGTACAGATGCGTGTCCCCGAAACTGTGGATAAATTCGCCGGGCTCCAGATCGCATACTTGCGCAATCATCATTGTCAGCAGGGCGTAGGAAGCAATATTGAAAGGAACGCCCAGGAAGACATCTGCGCTCCTCTGGTATAGCTGGCAGGAGAGTTTGCCTTCAGCAACATAAAACTGGAACAGGCAGTGGCAAGGAGGGAGAGCCATATTATCAACCTCCGCAGGGTTCCATGCGCTGACAATAAGCCGTCTGGAATTTGGGTTTGTCTTGATCTGTGTGATAAGATTGGAAATCTGATCAATGGTCTGGCCATTTCCGGCTGGCCATGATCGCCACTGGGAGCCATATACTGGCCCAAGCTCGCCATTTTCATCCGCCCATTCGTCCCAGATCCGAACGCCGTTTTCCTGCAGATAACGGACATTCGTGTCCCCGGCCAGAAACCACAAAAGCTCATGAATGATGGATTTCAGATGCAGTTTCTTTGTGGTCAACATCGGAAAGCCCTTCGCCAGACCGAACCGCATCTGATGGCCGAAAATGCTGTAGGTTCCGACCCCGGTTCGGTCCGCCTTGAAAGTGCCCGTCTGACGCACGGTACGAAGAAGATCGAGATATTGCTGCATCCGGTGAAACCCTGGAAACGATAAAAAAGACATAGATAAGATAAAGCAAACTGGCCCTGATTGTCAGTAGTCAATCCAGGTAATTTTCATTCTATCTTTTCGTCAAGGAATGTACGCCCCTCCCGATCCTCAATTTCCAGGACCCAGAGATCCGGATCATTCTTGATCTGGCGAGTGATATAGGAATCGGCGCTTTCTTCATCCACCCAGTCCGGGCCGGTTCCCTTTAGCCACATACGCGCGCCATCTTCAAAATTCATGGCGGGCGATAACACCATGCAGCCTGATCCCAACCGGTTGATCTTAATGAGGACAGAACCCGCTGTAGCATCACCGCGCCGGGCAACCATCACCGGGACATTCCAGGCGGCGCATTTTCGAATATGAGCTTTGACCCAGAGTTCTGCTTTCAGACGAGGTTCCAGCGGCTTGTCCTTTCTTAGTCAGCGTTCTGCATTTCGGAAATTAGTATTTCATCGCGAAGGCGCAGCAGGCGGTTTCTGCCCGTCAAATCCCATTTCTCCTCGCATTGGCGGGCGGCCTCTTCAAGGATGTCACATGCTTTCGCGCCGTACTTTTCCATGTAATGCGCCGCAACGCGACCAGTCAGATCATGTATTTCGCGAATTTCTCTCATTTCGCCAATAATTTGACTTCCCGATGGCGGGGACAGCCGACAATGTGATCATTGACCATACCGACCGCCTGCATAAAGGCGTATACGATGGTCGGTCCGACAAATTTGAAACCACGCTTCTTCAAATCCTTCGAGATTGCCTGGCTGAGTTCTGTCTCTGCTGGAACATGAGCCATGGACGCCCGGTCATTTTGCAAGGGCTTTCCATCAAGATAGTCCCAGAGGAGGCGCGAAAACCCGTTTTCCTTTTCCTCAATCTCCAGAAAAAGCTGTGCGCCTTTAATGGTGCCGAGGATCTTGGCCCGGTTGCGGATTATTCCACTGTCTTGCATTAGGGATTCCACTTTTTTGTCGTCATATCGCGCAATGAGTTCCGGGTTGAAATTGTCGAATGCGGCATGGAAATTGTCACGTTTGCGCAAGATAGTGATCCATGACAGGCCGGCCTGAAAGCCGTCTAGAATCAGCTTTTCATAAAGGGCGCGGCCGTCATATTCCGGCACGCCCCATTCTTCATCATGATAAGCTTTATAGAAGGAGTCGTCTCCATACCAAGTACAGCCACTCATTCCTTATCCTTTCCTATCATGTGCCTTCAGCCATTCTTCTATCAGTACGGTAAAGCGGGTGCCATCGAAACTGCCAAAATGTCCGCCATGAACTATGTGCGGAGATAAACCATGGAGCCGGAGCATGGAGGCGTAATAGTCATCAAGATTGGAATGATACACATCCTCGACGAGCGGTCCGTCATATATCGTGTCACCTGAGAAAAGGATCCCGGTTGCTTCTTCATAAAGCGCAATCCCGCCTGGTGAGTGGCCAGGCAGATGAAAGACCTCGAACCACCGGTCGCCGAGATCGACAATATCTCCATCCGCAAGAAAATGCATCACTGGCGCGGCGCGAACGGCGTAAAGATCTGATCGATACGGCTCGGGTGGGAGGCTGTCGAATATATCATCCGTCGCATAATCCTCGGCAAGGGTATTTGCTCGCGTTGGATGCGCAATGATATCTGCTTCCAGGCGGTGAGCTGCCCGATCGTCAAACTCGTGATGGCAGCCGATATGATCGAAATGGCTGTGGCTGGCGATTGCGGTCAAGGGTCTCTCGGTCACCAAAGAGACATGCTCACGCAAGCTGACAACCCCCATGCCGCTATCAATGAGCGCATCCTGGTCGCGCCCGCGGATATGCCATATATTGCAGCGATAAAAAGGTTTGATATGGGGTTCGTCAATCAGGGTTATGTCATCCCCGACTTTTTGAACCCGATACCAGTTATGTGCAGCGATGCGAATCATTACCCCCCTATAAGCCTACTCCGGATTAAAACAGACAGCTTCAATCCTATTGCCGTCCGGATCAAGCACAAATGCAGCGTAATAATTCTCTTCATACTCGCGCTTGCCTGGCCCACCGTTATCTGTACCGCCGCTGGTAATTGCCGCTGCGTGAAACGCATGAATGGAATTCCGATCAGGCGCGCGAAAGGCGCAATGAAATCCCTTCGCATGACCGATATCCTTATGCTCGATCAACCAGAAAAAAGGATCTTCCCGCGACGGACCATAGGCAATGGTCTCACCATAATCAGCAACCATCTTGAACCCGATGGCTGACAAGACCGCATCATAAAAATTCTTGGATTTCTCCCGGTCCGTAATTCCGATAGATACATGATCAAGCATTTCTCTCCCCCTGTCGCAAATGTTCATGTTTTGTTCTATTTTTATAGTCCGGAATGTCTGGTAATGCAAGGGGCACTCTCTAGTGTTTTTCCACTATCGGCAGATTGATATACTCAGGCTGGATCAGCTTGACACCTTCCGGTTTCAGCATCGCAGGATCTTCCGGTAAATTCTCGAGACGAACCAACGCGATGCCTTGGCCGTTGGCAAAAGACCGGACTACCGCAATCTCGCGGCCATCCAGCGTGATCGCTTCCCCTGGCTCAAGAGACCCGTCAAAGAGAACGCGGAGCAACCGCTTTTTTATTTTTGCGCGATGCTTTGTCCGGGCGGTCAGTTCCTGGCCCACATAGCAGCCTTTATTGAAGCTGACGCCGTTGAGTTCCTCGAAATTTGCTTCAAGCAAGAAGTTCTTCTCCGGAATAATATCCTGTCCACCTTCTGGTATTCCCAGATGGAGTCGATGGGCTTCATAGCTAGCCTCGTCTTTTTCAGTCGCTGCGGGGATGGCCTCCGAGGCATTAAAATCCGATGCTGTGATTATACGAACACCAAGGTTCGCATTTCGAGGGTCAACGAGATATAGATCATCCCCGCTTTGGATAACGGCCCCTGCTTTCGCCGGCAAATTTGCCGTTTTATGCGCGCCGTCTCCGTAAAGGGCGAATACCTGATTCGCCGTTTCAGTCAAGGTGACGTCGGAGCGGAGCTTGTAAAGAGTCAGACGACGGATCAGGTCACCCTTGCGCTCTGTCGTGCAATCGATCAGAAAAGTTTCCCCCTGTTTTATAATGATGAAATCATGCAGGAACTTTCCCTGTGCCGTCAGTAATGCCGCATAAAGGCATTGCGACTCATTCACTAATTTCATGTCGTTGGTTATCAGATTTTGCAGGAAATCCCACACATCTTTGCCGGTCAGGGCAAGGATTGTCCGGTTTTTCAAGGCTGTGATATTCAAATTCGACATGAAATCAAGTCCCGTCCATGGGGTGCGATTATTACCTATGCCAGAGTTAAGCTACGACTGTGCCCTTGGCAAGAGCCAGACGGCGTATTAAGAAGAATTGCGTGAAACAACTTTCAGATTAAATGGAAAACCCGATGGGTCAGCAAAACGGTGACGAGGCAGTATCATCAAACAGGGCAGGGCGATCTCCGCTGACCTTGCGGCGTCCTGATGACTGGCACACGCATTTACGCAGCGGCGATATGCTCAAAGCTGTAGCGCCTTACACAGCGCGGCAGTTCGCCCGCGCGATTGTCATGCCTAATCTGGTGCCGCCTGTTACAACAATTGCCGCAGCAGAGGAATACAGGTTACAGATTCTTAAAGCCTTGCCACCGGATGCCGATTTTACACCTTTAATGACATGTTACCTGACTGACAGTATCGTGGCAGAAGAAGTAGAAAAAGGCCATCAGGAAGGTGTTTTCACGGCAGCTAAATTATACCCTCAGAATGCAACAACAAATTCCAGCCATGGCGTCACCGATATTCGCCATATTTATCCCGTTCTGGAGAGAATGCAGCGCGCGGGCATGCCGCTTCTGATCCATGGAGAGGTGACAGACCACGACGTCGACATTTTCGATCGGGAGGCAGTCTTCATCGAGCGGATACTTGTTGGTCTGCTGAAGGATTTTCCGGGGTTGAAGCTGGTGTTTGAGCATATTACAACCGCCGAGGCAGCCGCCTTCGTTGTCGAGAGCGGACCCAATGTCGCAGGGACAATAACGCCACATCATCTGACGTTTAATCGCAACGCCATTTTCAAAGGCGGTATTCGGCCGCATTTTTATTGTCTGCCCGTTGCCAAGCGGGAAAAGCATCGGCTGGCGTTGCGGAAGGCGGCAACCTCCGGATCGGCGAAGTTTTTTCTTGGTACGGATACGGCACCGCATGAAGCGCGTGACAAGGAAACAGCATGTGGCTGCGCGGGGTTGTTTAATGCACCTTATGCCATGGAAAGCTATGCGACGGTCTTCGAGGAGGAAGGCGCCCTTGATCAATTAGAGATGTTTGCCTCAGTGGCCGGCCCAAATTTCTATGGGTTACCGTTGAATGAAGAACGGATAACACTGGAGCCGGTTGAGACCGTGGTTCCGGACCATATTGCTATTCCGTCTGGAAAACTTGTTTCCTTCCATGCCGGAGAAACGCTGAAATGGCGGTTTAAAGCGGGCAGCAATGCGGCTTAGCACTGCTGCCCGAAAACTCAGGCTTGTGCGATAGACCGATAGAGGTCCACGCCTTCCTGTGCGTAGGTATTTGCGTCTTCAACGGCATGAGAAATGGAGCTGAGGTTCTCATTGATATCCTCAACTGCCATCGCCGCAGATTGCATGCTCACGGTAATTTCTTTTGTCGTGGCCGTCTGTTCTTCAACCGCGCCGGCAACCGCGGCGACGCTTGCTTCCACAGCGACGATCGCCGTTTTGATGCTGTTCAGGTTGTTTACGACGTTTTCACTGATTGACTGCATGCCATTGATTTCGGAAGAAATCTGATCAGTGGCACTTCCCACCTGATTGGCGAGCGACTTGACCTCGGCAGCGACGACGGCAAAACCCTTACCTGCCTCTCCCGCGCGGGCCGATTCAATGGTGGCATTCAGGGCCAGCAGGTTAATCTGACCTGCGATGTCCTGAATGACCTCAATGATGTTGGTCATTGCCTGTGCGGCCTTGCTCAATTCTTTGGTGGAAAGATCGGCATTGCCGACTTCGCCGTTTGCCTTGTCCACCTCATCCTTAGATGAGTTCATGCTGCGGGCAATTTCATAGGCGGAGGATTGAAACTCCTCTGCTGCGGCTGCCACAGACTGCACTGTTTGCAGGGCCTGTCCGGATGCGGATGCGGCAGACGTGGCCTTTTGGTTTGCATCGCGAACGGAAACCAGGATTTTCTCAAGGTTTTCATCCACAACCTTCCCAACCCGGGCGGCTTCATTACGGGCCAAGACCTGTTCAGTGATGTCAGTTGCTATTTTTACGACTTTAATTGGTTTGCCGCTTGGATCGAATATGGGGTTATAGGACGCCTGTATCCAGATTTCCCTGCCGCCTTTTGCGATGCGCTTGTATTCGGCCGCCTGAAATTCGCCACGTCCAAGTGCATTCCAGAAGTCCTGGTATTCCTTGCTGCTGGCAAATGCGGGATCTACAAACTTGCGATGATGTTCCCCGCGGATTTCCTCAATCCGGTATCCCAAGGCGTCCAGAAAGTTCTGGTTGGCGTCAATGATGGTACCGTCAAGATTGAAGGAAATGACGGCCTGCGATTTACTGATAGCATCAATCTGTCCTTGATAGCTGGCATTCTGTAAAATGCGCGCGGTAATGTCCGTTGCTATTTTTACGACTTTAATTGGTTTGCCGTTCGGATCGAAGATGGGATTATAGGAGGCCTGTATCCAGACTTCTTTGCCGCCTTTTGCGATGCGCTTGTATTCGGCCGCTTGAAACTCGCCGCGTCCAAGTGCATTCCAGAAGTCCTGATACTCCTTGCTGCTGGCAAATGCGGGGTCCACGAATTTGCGGTGATGTTCCCCCTGAATTTCCTCAATCTGGTATCCCATGACATCCAGAAAGTTCTGGTTGGCGTCAATGATGGTGCCGTCGAGATTGAAGGAAATAACGGCTTGCGATTTATTCATCGCATCAATCTGCCCTTGATAGCTCACAGTCTGTATGGTGCGCGCCGTGATATCAGTTGCAAATTTGACGATCTTTGTCACTTCTCCCGTTTTACCAAAAATGGGATTGTAGGATGCCTGTATCCAGACCTCTTTACCGCCTTTGCCGAGACGCTTGTATTCGGCTGACTGGAATTCCCCGCGTCCGAGCGCATTCCAGAACTCCTGATACTCGTTACTGCTGGCGAAAACGGAATCCACGAACATACGGTGATGTGCTCCGCGTATTTCGTCGATCTGATATCCCATGGCATCCAAGAATGACTGGTTGGCATCAAGGATGGTTCCGTCAGTCTTGAATTGAATAATAGCTTGCGATTTGTTCAGAGCGGCAAACATCGCGTCCATCTCACGAACGTTGTAGCCGCTTTTGTTGCTGCCGATCGTATCTTTGGAACTACGACCGTTCATAAAATCAAACATGGCTGGGCCTCCATATTACATACGAAAGAACAGATAGGCTTCTATCTGTTCCCTAAACCCAAAAATTACTTCTTGGTGGAGGTATTAAGCTTAATATTCTCTAAAAAATGGTTAATTTTATGTACTTTGACTTAATTTGTACTTTAAATTTTGTCTTTTTTTCTATTTCAATGAAATTTCATAGGGTGAATTATGATTTTTAATATAACTATAGTGTAGTATTAAATGAGTAATTATAAACATTAGTAGAATTTATTGTTTTATTGGTTTAGTATATATAATGGCCGGCCATTATTATGAAATGTGGAAATGAAGGTAAATATGTCCGTGCGACATATATTGTCGGCAGTTTATGGGGATAAGCTCGATCTCAAATGTTCAAGGCCGACGAAAGACGATGCTCAGAGTCGGAAAGCGTCAGATAAATGTTAGTGCAGTTTAAACTGACTATCGGTAAAGTGAACTTCGTTAGGATAGATAAGCTTATTGGATGCATAGCGAACCGAGTGTAATCGGCCATCCAATTCCTTCTCCCAAAAATCAAGGAATTTCTGAAGGGCCGGGTATTTGGGATCCAGATCATAGTCCTGCCAGATATATGTCTGCAGAAATTCCGGGTAGTCGGGAAGGTGGTAAAGTATTTCGGCAGTTGTCAGGACATAACCGTTCAGCTTTTTCTCCATTTCAAACATATGCAACTCCAGTTCCAGTAACGCGACATGGGAAGCCTCGAATGCTTACGTAATTAATTGTAAAATATATACATTAAAAAACAATTGCTTATATAAGTTTGTGGTTCATTTGTGCCGTTGAACAGGCTATAACACGAGGAACAGCGATCAATAAAAAAAGGAAAAGGTGATGGGCGATACCTTCAGGGCATTGGTGATTGAAGATCAGGACGGGAAGCAAAAGGCGGTATTCAAAGATCTCACCGTCGCCGACCTGCCGGACGAAGACGTGCTCGTGGAAATATCATACTCGACTCTCAATTATAAGGACGGGCTTGCCGTTTCCGGCAAAGGCATTGCGCGCCGGTTACCGATGGTTGGCGGAGTTGATCTTGCGGGAACCGTGCTGGAGAGTGCCTCGAGTGAATTCAAGCCGGGCGATAAGGTCATCGTCAATGGTTACGGGCTGTCGGAGTTGTATTGGGGTGGCTATAGCCAGAAGCAAAAGCTCAAATCCGAATGGCTGATTAAACTGCCGGATGCCTTTACCATGCAGGAAGCAATGGCAATCGGCACAGCAGGGTATACGTCGATGCTTTGCGTACTCGCCCTTGAAAAGGCGGGAGTGACGCCCGATAAGGGTGATATTCTGGTGACGGGCGCGGCCGGTGGAGTTGGCTCCGTTGCAATCGCGCTTCTTTCCAAGCTCGGCTATCGGGTCATCGCATCAAGTGGGCGCGAGGAAACCCATGATTATCTGAAAAAGCTTGGCGCGGCTGAAGTTATCAGCCGGGAAGAAACGATCGGGAAAGGTCGCCCGTTTGACAAGGAGCGCTGGGCTGGCGCCGTTGACTGTGTTGGCAGCAGTATCCTTGCCGCGGTGATTGCACAGATCAAATATGGCGGCGCGGTTGCGGCCTGCGGGCTTGCAGGCGGTAACGATCTGCCGACGTCGGTCCTGCCATTTATTCTCCGCGGTGTATCCCTTCTTGGTGTCGACAGCGTCATGGCGCCACGGGAAAAGCGGGAGGAAGCCTGGGCCAGACTCGCCAAGGATCTCGATAAATCATTGTTTGAGGATATGATCCGTGTTGAGCCGATGAGCAACCTGCCCACTCTTGCCGGGGACATTCTCAAAGGTCAGGTAAAGGGACGCGTGGTTATCGACGTCAACGCGTGATCTAAGTTATTGAGAGACGGCCCTTGGCAATAAAGTAGGGATTGTCATGGCCGTCTTTGCCATAGGTCAATGGCGTACCGTCGATTGTTTCGACACTGCCGCCTGCGGCTTCCAGAATTGCCTGACCTGCGCCGATGTCCCATTCCATTGTACGCCCGAAGCGTGGATAAAGATCGGCCTTTCCCTCCGCGACAAGACAGAGCTTAAGGGAAGAGCCGGCGGAAATAAGCTCTTTCACGTCGAACTTTGAAATATACTCATCTGTTTCCGGTGTCCGGTGAGAGCGACTGGCGACCACCGTAATGCCGTCAACCGGCGCTTCGCGTGTGTGTATGGCGATTGCAGGCTGATCCGCAATTTGCCGCCAGACTTTTCCGGGACCTTCTGCAAAATAAGTCTCATTCTTTGCCGGGATATGAATGACCCCCATGGTCGGGCGACCCTGTTCCACGAGGGCGATATTCACAGTGAATTCCCCGCGCTTGTGAACAAACTCCTTGGTCCCGTCCAGTGGATCGACGAGCCAGAAAATACCGCCCGACAAATCAGGAACCTTGCCGGCGGCTTCACTTTCTTCGGCCAAGATGGGAATGTCTGGCGTTAACGCCTTGAGCCCGTCGATAATGATTTTTTCCGCCTCCACATCCGCTTCGGTCACAGGAGAGGCATCCGATTTGGTCTTTACGTCAAAATCCTGATGATAAATCGTCAGGATTTTATCGCCTGCCTCTCGTGCTATTTTTGTGATTGCTTGTGTGAGAGTTGGGCGATCGAGAGGCATCTGGCATTCCTGGACTGTCGTCTGTTACTCCGACGTAACATATCGATAACCGCCGGATTGTCACCCTTGAAAGAGTACAGACGGCAATTTTTTACAGGCGTTAGAATTCTTTATTTCTGAGGCGGCGGGTTCGGCGTGTAAGGTCAATCGCAGGTTTTTCGATAAATGTCCATGAGAGGTATGCGCAAATAAGGACGAGCGGAAGAGTGTACAGTATATTGAGAAACGGATTGGTGATACCAAACGAGGCGATGAGCTGCTGCAGGGGAAAAGCATAGATGTAGACACCGTAGGAATAATCCCCCACCTTGTTATATTCCCTGATTAATCCCCGCGGTAAATAGGCAACGAGAAAAACGGCATATGCAAGCGCTACCATAAAGAACTCGCGGAAAAAAGGGGTTCCGTGAAACGCGATGGCTAGCAAAATAAGTGCCCCTCCGATCATCCAGTTAAGCCGAAGGGTCTGGCGCCAAACATAGAAAATGATGCCGATCATAAATGGAAAAGCGAGCTTTGCGAGGGCGACAAGCCGCTGTTGTGGTTCGTAATAAATAACCAGACCATAGACGGCAACGAAAACGAGACAGACAAGAAACATCAGCCGCGGGTTCTTCAGCGCCCCGACAATACCGAACACGACAACCGACATGTAGCAAACAAGTTCATGGCTGAGAGTCCAGAGCGGGATGTTGACGACGCCTCCGGCGGGATTGCTTTTAAACACACCTGGCAGAGACTGATCGAGCGAAAACAGTGTAAAATTACGCAAAATATATTCCGGTGCCGCGCGCCAAAGGGCTTCGTATGGTGCGGTGGTAACAAGCGGGGCAAGTATGAAGACCGTTAGTAACAGAGCAATGAGCAGACCAGGAAAGATACGCAAAACTCTCGCTAGCCAAAATCTCTTGATATTGGGGTTTCGGTCAAAACTCCGGGCGATCAGATAGCCGGAGATCGCGAAGAAAATCGAAACACAGACAATTCCGAGATCTATTCCATTCAGGACGTTGACGAACGGCTGCTGCTTGATATCGCCGGTGGAGACCGGCCAGGCATGAGAGACGAGAACACCGAATGCCGCCAGTATCCGGATGAGGTTCAGGTTGTTGTCACGCCCCTGTTCTATGTCGGCAAGAGTGCCTGATCTCATGCATTCTTCTCCAACTACCGTAGAAAAGACTTTATTGCCACAAATGACAGATTGATCCATGGCTGTTAAACTGCAAATTTAGCATGATTTGGACTACAAGGGAATGCGAGGGGTTTGCGGTCTCTGATGAAAGAATTTTCTATTACACCCGACCCAAAGGCGGCTGCCTTAAGTGAAGTGCTCGACGGTTTAGATCAGAACGGTCAGCCGATTAGTTTGCCAGTCGTGGTCGAGAAGCCCCTGACCCTTTTCCTGAATGGTCAGGAAATCGTGACCATGATGACAATCGGGGATTATCCGGATTATCTCGCGCTCGGATATTTGCTGAATCAGAATATGCTGCGGCCGGATGTTCAGGTGACGGGGATCGATTTTGACGATGATCTTGGCGTTGTCGTCGTGCGGACGGATCGGGAAACGGATTTCGAAGACAAGCTGAAGAAGAAAACCCAGACATCAGGCTGTGCGCAAGGGACCGTGTTTGGTGATGTCATGGAAAAATTCGAGGGTATCCGCCTTGACCCGGACGCGACTTTAAAAACCTCCTGGATTTATGGGCTGTCCCGCAAGATTAACCAGCAGCCGTCGCTGTATCTGGAGGCGGGTGCGATACATGGCTGTGTTTTATGCGAGGAAGACCGCCCCCTTATTTATATGGAAGATGTGGGGCGGCATAATGCTATCGATAAAATCGCCGGCTATATGTGGCGTCATGGCCTGTCGTCCGTCGGCAAGATTTTTTATACGACGGGGAGGTTGACGTCGGAGATGGTGATCAAGACAGCACAGATGCAGATACCCATTGTCATCTCCCGTTCGGGTTTTACGGCATGGGGCGTCGAGCTGGCGCGTCAGGTAAACATGACCCTGGTCGGACGGGCCAAGGGCAAGCGATTTGTTTGCCTTTCCGGTGCTGAAAGGCTGGTCTTCGATATTGATCCGGCATCGGTGCCCGAAGAGTCCTCAAAGCATCAGCGCAAGGCTGCACAATGAATGAAGCGGTAACAAAATTTCCCTGCCTTCTGCTTGCGGGAGGGCAATCGCGCCGCATGGGCGGGGGTACCAAATTTCTGCAGGAACTCAGCGGGCAAACTCTTCTTGAACGCATCGTCAAGACGCTTCGCCCGCAAGTCGGTGAAATGGTACTGAACATGAACGCGGATACCCCGAGGGATGCACTGCCTGACCTTCCTGTGTTGAAGGACAGTGTCAGCGGCTTTGCCGGCCCGCTCGCGGGCATATTGACGGGACTGGAGTATTTCGGCGCAAAAGGCGGGACTGCCAGTCATATGCTCAGCGTGCCGACTGATGCGCCTTTCATTCCGGGCAATTTGGTTGAACGCCTGTCGGAAGGACTAGAGGGCGATAAAATAACCATCGTCATGGCTCACTCTGTCGGACGGGTGCATCCTGTTATCGCATTATGGCCAATTTCCCTCGCAGCGGATTTACGCAAGGCATTGACGGAGGAAAACCTGCGAAAAATTCTGGTGTTCGCGGATCGATACAATCGCGTTGAAGTTGAATGGACGGAAGATGAAGGCGATCCCTTCTTCAATGTCAACCGCCCCGAAGATCTGGAGGCCGCCCGTCAAAGGTTGCTCTGATGGTTTAGTCAGTCCCGCGTGCTCTTGTTGGCATATTGATCAAGGCGACCCCCAGAATGGCAACGACGACCCCAAGCGCGACGACGAAAGACAACTGCTCACCAAAAATGATCATGCCGAGGATAACACCGATACCCATCCTCAAATAGCTCTGGCTGGCGGCGTTCATCGACCCCAAAGTGTTGATCAGGCGAAAATAGAGCAGCAAGGCGACCGCAGTTCCGAAAATGCCCAATATGATAACGGCCGCAAGGGACGTCAGCGATGGCGATAATGTCCAAGGCTGATCGACGATAAGACTTGCGGGCACCAGCACGCAGGTGGCGGCAATCATTACACCGGCGGCTGTCACGGTAGAGGGTAGGGCGGCGAACCTTTTCCCGATAATGGCGGCGTAGCCATAAAACATGGCACTCAGAAGCAAGGCTAGCTGCGCAATAACTTGCTGGCCGAGACTCTGCAAGGCGTCGATGCCGATGATCAAAATGACCCCGGCGAGGCCCGTGAACGCCCCAATGATTTTCCGGCGACTGACGGCTTCATGTTTGGTCACCAGCCAGGTCAGCAGGAAGACAAAAATGGGCGATGTGGAGTTCAGCACCGCCGCAAGGCCACTTTCGACATATTGCTGCCCCCAGGCAACCAGCATCCACGCACCAAAGCTGTTGAAGAAGGACTGGATCACAAAGTTCTTCCAGTTTTCCTTGTCCATTGGCAACCTGTAACCTTGCCGCCAGATAACGATCAGTAATACGCATGCCGCAACTGCAACCCGGATTGCAACCAACGTCGTCGGTGGAAGGGTCTCAAGCCCAATACGAATAAACAGGTAGGACGATCCCCAGAGGCTCGCCAGCAAAAGGAGCAAGAGATATTCTTTGGGCCGATTGATGTGCTGTACGGAAATGGTTGTTGCCTTTGCTCGGGAAACCCTAGAAATGATGCAGCATAACCGCAGGGTCTTTTTTATTGCTTCGTTGGTGGTCGAACTGTCACAGGATGCAGCAACAGGCTGTTGCAGGAAAGTGAATACTTTCTTCAGGGCTCGCCAAGAAGCTTTTTACGCTGTCGCTGAACAACATCGATTAAAAACTGACTGACCGCCTTGATGCGGGCCAAGTCATGGATATCTTCGGGTGTATTGAGCCAGTATGTTCTTTTAATCTCTACCTCTTCCGGCAGAAGACAGACGAGATCGGGATAGTCGTCCGCGACGAAGCAATGCAGGATGCTGAGACCGGCGCCAGCCAGGGCCGCCTGAAACTGAAGAACGATACTGGAGCTTTTCAGCGTGACATTCGGATTGGCAATAATATCGGAAAGATACAATAGCTGTGGGTCGGGCACTAACTCGTCGATATAGGAGATGAAATTGTGATCTTTCAGATCATTTATTGACAAAATCGGGGTATGTGCTGCGAGATACTCCCGGCTGGCATAAAGGCGCAAATGATAATCTGTCAGCTTACGGGAAATGAGACGGCCAGATTTTGGGCGCGCCAGAGTAATTGAGAGATCCGCTTCCCGTTTTGACAGGCTGACAAATCGATCATTGGCGACAAATTCCAGCTCGATCTCCGGATGGAGCTGTCGAAATGCGGCGAGCTCCATGGCAAGAAACTGACTACCGAACCCCTCCGGGACCCCAAGACGGACCGTCCCGGTCAGGGTCTGGTTCTCGCCGCCGACAGAATCCTGTATTGCGGCCGACGCGCTTTCCATTGCCTCTGCCTGCGGGAGCAACCGTTCCCCTGCCTGAGTGAGAACAAATCCCCGAGGGGTGGCTTCAAACAACTTCGCATCGAGTTTCTCCTCGAGCGCAAGAACGCGGCGGCTGACTGTGGTATGATCAACCTTTAACGCTTTAGCCACTTCCGTCAGACGTCCTTTCCGGCTAAGCTCCAGAAAGAAACGGATATCGTTCCAATCAAAAATAACAATTACCGTATGTGCAAATATACACAGGGAATGTGCATTCTTATATAATTACTTTGCATTTTTACCTATGTACAGTTCAGCCAGCAAGAATCTTTTTTGGGAGTAGGCCAAATGACAGAGCAATTAAAACATTATATCGGCGGACAGTATGTTTCCGGTAAATCCGGGCGTTTCAGCCCTGTGTATAATCCGAGCACGGGGGAGAGAAAAGCGGATGTTCCGCTGGCGACCGAAGCTGAAGTAGGCGAGGCAATTGCCAACAGCCTCGCAGCATTCCCGGAATGGGCAGACACATCCCCGATTACGCGTGCACGGGTGATGTTCAAGTTCAAGCAGCTGGTTGAAGATAATATCGAAGATCTGGCCGCACTGCTTTCGAGTGAGCATGGCAAGGTTCATTCCGATGCGAAGGGCTCGATTATTCGCGGCCTTGAGGTTGTCGAGTTTGCCTGTGGCATTCCGCATTTATTGAAAGGTGAGTTTTCGGACAACGTCTCTTCCGGTATTGACATGTATTCCATGCGCAAACCGCTCGGTGTTGTCGCCGGTATTACACCTTTTAATTTTCCGGCCATGGTCCCCATGTGGATGTTCGCCGTCGCAATTGCCTGCGGCAACACATTTATTCTGAAACCGTCGGAGAAGGACCCCTCTCTTCCTATGCGGCTTGCAGAATTGATGCTCGAAGCAGGTGCACCAAAAGGTGTTCTTAATGTCGTAAATGGTGACAAACTTGCTGTGGATACCATTCTCGACGATCCGCGTATCAAGGCGGTAAGCTTCGTTGGCTCCACGCCAATCGCGAAATATGTATACTCCCGCGCGGCTGCGGCGGGAAAACGGGTTCAGGCTATGGGCGGCGCCAAAAATCATATGCTTGTCATGCCGGATGCAGATATGGATAAGGCCGTAGATGCGCTGATTGGTGCGGGATATGGCTCAGCGGGTGAACGCTGCATGGCCATCTCTGTTGCGGTTGCCGTCGGCGATGCCGGTGATGAACTTGTTGAGCGGTTGGCACCTCAGGTGCGCGGCCTGAAAGTCGGTCCAAGTGCTGCCGATGGTGATATGGGACCGCTGGTGACCAAAGAGCATCTGGAAAAAGTAAAAGGCTATGTGGACCTCGGCATCAAGGAAGGGGCTGATCTGGTTGTTGACGGCCGCGACCTGACACTGCAGGGATATGAAAACGGCTTCTATATGGGCGGCTGTTTGTTTGACAATGTTGAAACAGACATGCGGATATATAAAGAGGAAATCTTTGGTCCGGTTCTTTCTGTTGTCCGCGCACCGACATTCAATGATGCCATTGAAATGGTTGACAAACATGAATTCGGTAATGGTACATCAATTTTCACTCGTAATGGTGATGTTGCCCGGGCTTTCTCCAATAATGTCGAGATTGGTATGGTTGGTGTAAATGTCCCGATACCGGTTCCGCTGGCCTTCCATAGTTTCGGCGGGTGGAAAAATTCCGCCTTTGGAGATCACAATCAGCATGGGCCTGAAGGTGTGCGCTTTTATACCAAGGTAAAGACGGTTACTTCCCGCTGGCCCGACAGCATCAAGGCGGGCGCTGAGTTCATTATGCCAACACATAAATAAAATTCAATATTAGCTCCGACACATCGGTGTCGGAGTATTAAATTTCGGGGAGTTTACTATGGCCAGAATTGGTTTTGTGGGTGTCGGAAACATGGGCGGGCCGATGGCCCTTAACCTCTTGAATGCCGGGCATTCAGTGAAGGTTTTTGATCTGTCGGCGGATGCCGTGGCAACCTGTGTGGCAAAAGGCGCGGAAGCGGCAGAATCCGCTACTGATGCCGCTAAGAATGTAGGCATTGTTGTCAGTATGCTGCCGAAGGGAGATCACGTCCGATCGGTTTATCTGGGTGACGATGGATTGTTGTCTGCTGCTGATCCGGGAACGCTTTTCATCGATTGCTCAACAATTGATGTGGCGACGGCCCGGGATGTCGAAAAGGCTGCTGCGGCAGCTGGTATGAGTATGGTCGATGCACCTGTGAGCGGCGGTGTCGGTGGTGCTGCCGCAGGAACATTGACGTTTATGGTCGGTGGCGGCAAAGGCGCTTTTGAAGCGGCCAAACCAATCCTGGAGGCAATGGGTGCAAATATTGTTCATACAGGTGGCCCTGGTAATGGACAAGCGGCCAAGATCTGTAACAACATGATCCTTGGTATTTCCATGATTGGCGTGTGCGAGGCTTTCGTGCTGGCTGAAAAGCTCGGATTGGAACATCAGACGATGTTCGATATTGTGTCTACTGCTTCCGGCCAATGCTGGTCTTTGACGAGCTATTGCCCTGTCCCCGGGCCGGTTCCGGCGAGCCCGGCGAACAACGGATACAAGCCCGGATTCTCTGCGCAGAACATGCTGAAGGATTTGCATCTCAGCCAGGATGCAGCGAACGGCTTCGGCGCTTCTACTGAGCTTGGAAAGGCGGCGATGGAAATGTATGAATCCTATGTCGGTGGCGAGGGAGAAAAGGCGGATTTCTCTGGCATCGTGAATATGATCCGGAAAAAGTGACTCTGACAGCCGTCGACGAGATTGTTACGATTTCGGGCGTGCGGATTGAAACTCGTATTATAGGAGATTTCGATCCGCAAAAGCCCGTTCTCATATTTTTGCATGAAGGTCTCGGCTGTGTAGCGCTCTGGCGAGATTTTCCTGAGCGGCTATGTGAGAGACTTGGCCTCTCAGGGCTGGTTTATAGCCGGGCCGGGTACGGGGGATCGGACCCTTGTGAACTGCCCCGACCGTTGGACTATATGGAGTGCGAAGCTAAGCGCACTCTCCCGCATCTGATTGAACATTTCGGCATCTCGCGATTTTGCCTTGTCGGCCATTCTGACGGTGCGTCTATTGCTTTGATATATTCAGGGCTGACCAGTTTGCCTGCGCCGGAAGCTATGATCGTAATGGCGCCGCATGTGTTTTGTGAAGACATTTCAATTAGAGGAATAGAGACGGCCCAGCGTCTTTATGAGGCAGGCGATTTACGGGTAAAGCTGGAAAAATTCCATGGAAGTAATACAGAATGCGCTTTTTATGGTTGGCATGATGCCTGGCTCAATCCACGGTTCAGGGATTGGAACATTGAAAAGTTTCTTCCCGGGATAGCTGCTCCGGCACTCGCGATACAAGGTCTGAGCGATAACTTCGGAACAGTTGCACAGATCGAATCCATCGAGAATGCGGTCGCGGGACCATTCGAGAAGTTTTTTCTCAGCGATTGCGGTCATAATCCGTGGCAGGAAAAACCGCAGGATGTGCTGCTTCGAATAGAAACATTCATTGCTCGTCATCTACAGTCAAAATGATCTGAAATATATAGTGTCAGCGGAATATTGCTTGCGATCCTGGGCTAATTGATCGACTAATATTCTATGGGTATTCAAATCTCCGACAATATGCGCGGAGCGGCATTCATGACGATAAGTGTGGCCGCTTTTGTCGTTAACGATACAACAATGAAACTGCTTGCTGATCACCTCAGCATTTTCCAGGCTATCTTTCTACGCGGTATCTTCACGAGCCTGCTGCTGGCTGTATTTTGCCTTTACAAGGGGAATCTTCTCTATCGTATTCCCAAGGGAGATCGGGGTCTCGTCTGTCTTCGATTGATCGGAGAAGTCGGCGGCGCGGTCTTTTATCTCTCCGCTCTGTTCCATATGCCCATTGCCAACGCGACGGCTATCTTACAGGCGCTCCCGCTTGCGGTAACATTGGCGGCGGCAATTTTCCTCTCCGAAGCTGTTGGGTGGCGACGTTATCTGGCCATTACGGCGGGGTTTATTGGCGTTTTGATGATTGTGCGTCCCGGGTCGGACGGGTTCAATGAGTTCTCAATCTACGCCATCATCGCAGTGTTTTTCGTAGTACTGCGGGATTTGTCGACCCGGCGGTTGTCAGTGGGCGTGCCGTCGCTCTTCGTCTCCTTACTGACATCGATTTCAGTCATGGTTGTCGGGGCGGTGCTGTCAATGACAATGGAATGGCGACCGGTTACGGTCGAAGCTGGTGGACTGCTCGCCATGGCGGCCTTCTTTGTTATTTTCGGTTATCTGTTCAGTATCATGGCCATGCGCGTCGGAGATATCAGCTTCACCTCTCCGTTTAGGTATACAATCCTGATCTGGGCCATCCTGCTGGGTTTTATCGTCTTTGGCGATATTCCGGATCAATGGACAATCTTTGGCAGTATTATTATTGTCGGAAGTGGAGTTTATACATTCTACCGGGAGAGGAACCTGTTTCGTCAGGCAAACAGGAAGCCGGACATTGATGCCATGGAAGAGGGGTAGCGATGGAAGAACTTGTCAAGCGCCGGGATGTTGACGGCATTTCGATCTTGAGCTTTAATCGTCCAAAAGCGCTGAATGCCCTCAGCCCATCTCTTTTTGTAGAATTACATGAACATGTTAAAGCTCTTGCCAGTCAAACCGATGAAATAGGGTGCGTTATCCTGAAGGGAGAGGGGCGTTCCTTTTCCGCAGGAAATGACCTGAAGGCAATGCAGGCTGGAGAAGAGGCGCCGCATCCCCGATTTCAGGCTGAAACCATCGAAATGATCGAGAATCTGCCGCAGCCGGTCATTGCGGAGGTTGCCGGCCATTGTTACACCGGTGCGCTAGAGTTGGTTCTCGCGTGCGATTTAATGATTTGCGGCGAAAGTGCAAAGTTTGCAGACACGCATGGAAAATGGGCGTTAACGCCGCTCTGGGGGATGAGCCAGCGGCTTCCGCGCCGGATAGGGGTGCTGAACGCCAAGGAAATGATGTTTACTGGACGGGTCGTGTCCGGGGCTGAAGCGTTTGAAATCGGGCTTGTGAATAAATGCGTACCGGATAGCCTGCTGTCGGAAGAGGCCTTAAAGATGGCCCGCGATATTACAGCAAACTCCTGGTATACATTGCGGGCAGACAAGATGCTGGTGAACAAGGGGCAGGACTACGGTCTGAAAGATGGATTGCAGTTTGAATGCGAGAACAGTCCTGGCCGTGCAAAAGGCGATGACGAACGTCTTTCAGCTTTCAAAAAAGGGTAACATCGGACGAACAGTCTTCGGTGCGCGTTTTAGAGTCGACGGTCTCCTTTAAGAATTTCCGCAATCCAGAGCCCGTATTGCTGCTGGTCATTTGACGCTGCAAGAGAGGCAAGTCCGTCATCCGCCGCCTCCACGGAGAGCTGAACCCCGCGGCGTTGATTGATCAGATCGACGAGAAAGGGCAGGGTATGTTCCGGGTGTGGCTGGAGCGAAAAGCAGGTCGGAGAATATTTCAGACCCGCATGCAGACAAAAATCAGATGTCAGCCACACGTCCGTATTTTTTGGCGGGGTGATGACCTGATCCTGATGAAAAGCCAGCAGATTTGCCTCCGAATTATTTGCAATATCCGCATATGTAACGCGTCCGACGCACCAGCCGCCGGAGAATTTTTCAACCTTTCCGCCCATGGCTTGCGCCATGATCTGATGGCCGAAACATACCCCTACAGTTGGCTGGCCACTTGCGACTAATTTACGGATAAAAACTTCCAGCGGCTTTATCCAGTCGAAATCTTCATAGACACCATGTTTGGAGCCGGTGATAACCCATGCGTCACATTCCAGCGGGTGCTTTGGTAGCTTTCCTTTAATAGCGGGATAAACAACATAGTCAAACGGCTCTTGCTTAAAGAGGTCCATGAACATTTCCGGATACTCACCATATTTTACGCCGAGCGACCCACCAAGACGCCCTGTCTGGATTATCCCGACAGTGGTTTTCCTCTCCAGATCAGCGGACATTTCAGGCGGATTTCCTTTCGACACTGACAGCGCAGAATTTAACTTCCGCGATTTTGCCGAAAGGGTCAAGCGCATCATTCGTTAGGAGGTTAACGGCCGCTTCCGCATAGCAGAAAGGGATAAAAATCATGCCATTCTGCACGCCGCCATCCGCGCGGACACGAATATCTATTTCGCCGCGGCGCGAGCGTACAGTCACAATATCACCAGGTTTCGCATCCAACTGCTCCATCATGCTTGGGGCCATGTGAACGATCGGTTCGGGTTCCACCGCATCGAGTACTTCTGAACGACGCGTCATTGAACCTGTATGCCAATGTTCCAGCAGGCGGCCCGTGGTCAGAACGATCGGATAGTCTCTGTCCGGAACCTCGTCCGGGGAGATCAGGCTTGCCGGTACGAATTTACCTAGGCCATTCGCGGTCGGGAATCTCTCGGTGAAGATCAGCGGTTGACCGGGGTCTTCAGGACTTTCACATGGATAGATTACTGAGTTTTGTGCTTCCAGCCTGTCCCAACTTAAACCCCGGATACTGTCCATGACCTGAGTCATTTCCGTAAAGACATCTTTTGGGTGGCTATAATGCCAGTCAAGCCCTAGGCGCCGTGCAATTTCCTGTATGATCCAGAGGTCCTGCCGCGCATCTCCCGGCATGGGAACAGCAACTCTGCCCATCTGCACCTGGCGATTGGTGTTTGTCACGGTGCCATCCTTCTCCGGCCATGCGGAGGCCGGCAGGACTACATCCGCATAAGCTGCTGTCTCCGTCAGGAACAGGTCCTGCACGACGAGATGGTCAAGCATCGAGAGGGCTTCGCGTGCATGTGTGACGTTGGGGTCCGACATTGCCGGATTCTCACCCATGATATACATTGCATTGATGCTCCCCCGGTGTATCGCCTCGGTGATCTCGACGACGGTCAGGCCTTTCTCGGGCTGTATCTCGGCACCCCAGAATTTCTCAAACTTCGTCCGGATGACAGGATCTTCAACAGACTGATAATCGGGCAGAAACATGGGAATCAATGCCACATCCGAGGCGCCCTGAACATTATTCTGTCCACGCAAGGGATGCAGGCCCGTACCGGGACGTCCGACCTGGCCGGTCATTAGGGAGAGGCTGATCAGACAGCGCGAATTATCTGTGCCATGTACATGTTGGCTTATTCCCATTCCCCAGAATATAATTGCTGCTTTCGCCTTGGCGAAAACATGAGCCACCTCGCGGATCATCGCGGGATCAATGCCCGTTGTCTCGGCCATGGCTTCGGGGCTGAAGCCGACCAGATGTGCTTTCAGTTCTTCAAAATTTTCGGTGTGGTCGCGAATATAGCTTTCATCGGTCAGCCCGTCTTCGATTATAACATGCATGATGGAGTTGAGAAGGGCGACATCCGTTCCCGGCTTTTCCTGCAGCATATAAGTGGCATGTCGTGACAGGGACTGTCCGCGTGGGTCGATGACAATCAGCTTACTGCCTTTTTTAATCGCATTCTTGAAGAACGTTGCGGCGACAGGATGGTTGACCGTGGGGTTGGATCCGATGACCATGATGACGTCCGCATTCTCCGCCTCGTTAAACGGGGCCGAGACAGCGCCGGAGCCGACAGTTTCCAGCAAGGCGGCGACTGAGGACGCATGACAGAGCCGGGTGCAATGATCGACATTGTTCGTTCCGAAGCCAGTGCGGACTAGTTTCTGGAAGAGGTAAGCTTCCTCGTTTGACCCCTTGGCGGAACCGAAGCCGGCCAAAGCGTTACCGCCTTTGGTATCTCTGACTTTTATCAATCCGCTTGCCGCAACCTCTAACGCCTCATCCCAGCTTGCTTCACGAAAATGAGTGAAGGGATTTGCCGGGTCAAGATCGGCGACATCCGCCTTGGCGATACCCTCCTTGCGGATAAGCGGTACTGTCAGGCGCTCCGGGTTATGAATATAATCAAAGCCAAAGCGGCCCTTGATGCAAAGCCGTTCCTCATTGGCGGGGCCATCACGCCCATCGGCAAAGAGGATTTTGTTGTCACGCACCTTGAATGTCAGTTGACAGCCGACACCGCAGAACGGGCATATGCTGTCAACTTCACGATCGATACGGTGATCCCCGACAACAGATTTTTCGAGCAAGGCACCTGTGGGGCAGGCCTGCACGCATTCACCGCAGCCAACGCATGTGCTGTCCCCCATAGGATCATCGAAATCGAAGACGATCTTGGAATGGACGCCACGACCGGCCATACCGATCACATCGTTTACCTGGACATCGCGACAGGCACGGACACAAAGATTGCAGTTGATGCAGGCATCGAGATTGACGGCCATGGCCGGATGGGAGAGATCATTCGTCGGCATCTCACGCGGAATAAACCGGCTATCCGATATATCTTGCTGATCCGCCATTTTCCAGAAATGACTCTCCGAATCATAGGATGTTTCGCGGTCAGGCTGATCCGCGATCAGGAGCTCCATGACCATCTTGCGTGACTTCTCGGCGCGCTTCGTCGCGGTGTGCACCTTCATGCCTTCGGTCGGCTTACGAATGCAACTGGCGGCCAGAACGCGCTCGCCCTCGATTTCGACCATGCAGGCCCGGCAGTTCCCGTCTGCCGCAAAACCGATACGGTCCGCGTGACAAAGATGAGGGATCAACGTACCTTCGCGTTTGGCGATATCCCAGATGGATTGTCCGGCCTCTGCCGTGACCATCTTGCCGTCCAGCTCGAAAGCGACGTGATCGCTCATTGCACCTCCTCCGGAAAATGTTTGAGGATTGACATCAGTCCGTTTGGAGCGGCCTGTCCAAGTCCGCAGATAGAGGCATCGCGCATGACGGCGCTCAACTCTTCCAGCAGGCCTGAATCCCATTCATCATTCTGCATTATTTTCAGCGCCTTTTCCGTGCCGGCACGGCAGGGCGTGCATTGTCCGCAGCTTTCATCCTCGAAAAAGCGCATCAAATTCCGGGCGACCATTTTGAGGTCGTCCTGATCTGAAATCACAATGACAGCCGCGGAGCCGATAAAACAGCCGTGCTTCTCCAAAGTACCAAAATCAAGCGGAATATCCGCCATGGATGCAGGCAGTAAACCACCTGATGCGCCGCCGGGAAGATACGCCCGGAATTTATGCCCCGGCTTCATGCCGCCGCCATATTCTTCAATCAGTTCCGCGGCCGTAATTCCGGCGGGTGTAATATAAACTCCCGGTTTGTTGACATGACCGGAGAGGGAAAAACTTCGAAACCCTTTACTGCCATTGCGCCCGCCTTCCTTGAACCAGTTAGCGCCTTTGCGAATAATATACGGTAACCAGTAAAGGGTTTCCACGTTATTTATGAGAGTCGGGCGTCCGAACAAGCCGACATGAGCCGGGAAAGGGGGCTTGTGTCGGGGCAGCGCGCGTTTGCCTTCGATGCTTTCCAGCATTGCGCTTTCCTCGCCGCAGATATAGGCGCCAGCGCCGCGCCGCAAATATATCGCTTTCCCACCATTGAGGTTTTCTTCAGACAGGACTCCGATACAATCTGTCAGAATCTTTGCGGTTTCAGGATATTCGTCCCGCAGGAAAATATAAATCGCCTCGGCCTCGACTATTTCTGCGGCGATAAGCATTCCTTCCAGAAACTGAAAGGGATTGCTGTTCATAAAATACCGGTCCTTGAACGTACCGGGTTCACTCTCGTCCGCATTTACGGCCATATAACGCGGCCCCGGAACGGACAGAACGGAATTGAGCTTCATGGCATGCGGGAAACCAGCGCCCCCAAGACCTCGATGGCCGCTATCACCTAATATCTCGATTATGTTAGAGGCCGTCAGTTTTCCGCTGCGAAGACTTTCGATGGTTGTGAAGCCTTCCGCACCTTTATAATTTTCAAATGTATTGAATGAAGGAATATCAAGCGGTGCATTCCGCTTCTCGTCTTCCAATGCGGTATCGACAGTCTCCTGCGTTGCATTGCCGACATAGCGGTCTTTTATGCGCACTACGGGGGCTTTTTCACAGCGACCCATGCAGGCGCCATGGGTAACGCGGACATTGGCGCCGTATTTAACCGCAAGCGTACTTTTCAGGGCCATCGATCCCACCATTTCGCAAGTTAGGCTGTCGCAGACCTTGATTGTCAGAGCCGCAGGCGTTGTGTCACTTTCCTTGACAACAGTGAAGTTGTGATAAAAGGTTGCGACCTCATATACTTCAGTCAAGGCAAGACGCATTTCATCCGCTAGTGCCGTCAGATGAGCCTCAGACAGATATCCATAGGTATCCTGGATTAAATGCAGATGTTCAATCAATAAGTCGGGCTGCCGAGAACGACGCCCGAGAAGCGCCGCAACTTCGCGGGCGGCAACCGGGTCAACCTGACGGCCCTTTTTTTGATAGCGCGCTTTCCGCCCACCTTTACCGGGCGCCTTTGGAACGGCAAATGTCGACTTTCCTGTTGTCAATTCTGGGTTCCTCCGGAGTTAAATATTTCTGCTTAATTGCCGTATATGTCGTCATCATTTACGACGATTAATTCAACGACACTTGCAATGATTAATTGCTTGCCAGCATGTTCAAAATTTACCGTGACACGATCCGCAACAGAAGACTGAACCTGACCGATACCCCAGCACGGTTGCTGTGGATGACGAACATATTGACCTGGTGAAAACTGGGCTAGCATGATTTTTCTCTTAACATGTCAGACTGGATTGTTGCATATTCACTTTAGCAAATTGTCGTGCAGGCGACAAAGGTTGTTCCTTTTTGTAATGTTCTGAATGTATTGGATTCCGGTGATAATATGATTGATCTGAAACTCGCGTCTTTAATGAGTTCCAAACTCTGCCATGATGTCATCGGCCCAATTGGCGCCATTTGCAATGGCACCGAGCTCGTTGCAGATGATGGCAATGAGGATATGCGGGCAGAAGCCCTCAAGCTGATAAGTGAAAGCGCGGGTGAGGCCTCGGCCCGGCTTCAATTCTACAGGCTTGCATTTGGTCTCGCCGGCAGTATGGGGCAGGATATTTCATTGCGAGACGCCCGCAATCTCAGCCGTGACCTCATGTCTTTCGGAAAAGTCAAGCTTGACTGGCCGGATGAGGCTGGCAGCATAGAAATGCTACCAAAAGATGTAGTGAAGATTCTCTGTAATTTGCTGGTTGTTGCTGCCGGAGCTTTACCGCGGGGAGGCGAACTGAAGGTCACAGGCGATGTCTCTAAGGGGGGCTGGTCCTTTAACTTTCGCGCAGAAGGAATGCGAGCGCTCCTTCGAGAAGACGTAACCCATATTCTGCAAAACGGTTATAACGAGGCAGAACTGACGGCCCAGAATGTCGGGGTACAGTATCTTATGGCTCTTTGCGAGAATAATAAGGCGAACCTCGTTATTCAGGAAATGGATGACGATCACGTGAGCCTCTCCGTCCGTTCCGGTTAAATGGATCGGTGGTCCATATTGTCGGCCATAAAAATTGCTAGATGCTCGGCAAAAGAAAAATGAATATACTGAAATCCTCATCAGGATAAAAATGGCGTAAAACTGCTCTCTCTGTAACCGCTTGTTAACCTATATCCGGCATTCTGTATCTGAAAATATCAGGGTAATTACGTTCCCGGATATCATGCAACGTTACGGAAAGTATGCGGTTAAATGGATGATCTTCTGAGCGAGTTTCTCACGGAAACCAACGAAAGCATAGGCATTGTTGACACGTCACTCATTGTTTTGGAACAGGACCCGAGCGATGAAAGTCATATCGGAAATATTTTTCGCCTCGTCCATACAATCAAAGGGACATGTGGCTTTCTAGGGCTTCCAAGACTTGAGGCAGTGGCCCATGCCGGGGAAAATGTTCTTGGTAAAATCCGTGACAAGGAACTGACCGTCACTGCTGACGTTGTTACGATTATTCTGGAAGCCATGGATGTCATTAAGGACATTCTTGCCACGATTGAAGAAACCGAGGAAGAGCCCGCAGGAGATGATGCTGACCTAATTGCCCGGTTGAACGCAGTCGCCTTCGGCACGGCATCTGCTCCCGTTGAAGAGGCGCCGGTCAAGGAAGAAGAAAGTATTCCAGAGGGCAGTGTCTCCGAAGAGGAGCTGGAAGCGGCGTTTCAGGCCGCAGAAGGTCCGGATGATGAACCAAGCTCAGGCGAGGTATCCCTCGAAGAGCTTGAGGCTGCTTTCCAGGCCGCAGAAGGCCCGGACGATATGCCTGAGCCTGTTGCTGAAGCAAAACCGCTGGTTAAGGACGGAGAGACGAAACCGGTAGCAGAGAAATCATCTAAAGAAAAAGCATCGAAGGAGTCGAGCATTGCAAATCAGAGCATTCGGGTGAATGTCCAGATGCTCGAAAACCTGATGACGATGGTAAGTGAACTCGTACTCACAAGAAATCAGCTTCTGCAGATGGTCCGTGGTATGGATGACAACGAATTCACGGTACCGCTTCAGCGTCTAAGCCATGTGACAACAGAGTTGCAGGAAGGGCTGATGAAAACCCGTATGCAGCCAATCGGGAACGCCTGGTCTAAACTGCCGCGCATTGTTCGCGATTTGAGCCAAGATCTTGACAAGAAAATTGATCTGGTTATGCGTGGAGCCGAAACGGAACTCGATCGCCAGGTGTTGGAGTTGATCAAGGACCCGTTGACACACATGGTGCGTAACTCCGCTGATCATGGATTGGAAATGCCTGCGGATCGTGTTGCAAACGGCAAGAATGAGACCGGCAAGATTGTTCTTGAGGCTTTCCATGAAGGCGGTCATATCATCATCAAGATTACCGATGACGGTCGCGGTCTGAACGGAGAAAAGATCAAGAAAAAAGTCATTGAAAACGGACTGGCAAGCGAAGCCGAACTTGAGGGCATGAGCAAGCAGCAGATCCAGAATTTCATCATGCGGGCGGGGTTCTCGACGGCCGAGAAGGTGACAAACGTCTCCGGCCGAGGTGTCGGGATGGATGTCGTCCGTTCGAACATCGAGAAAATCGGAGGAACGATTGCGCTGACATCGGAAGAAGGGGAAGGATCGACCTTTACCATCAAGATTCCGTTGACACTCGCCATCGTTTCCGCATTGATTGTTGAGTGTTGTGGCGAGCGCTTTGCGATCCCGCAAACAAGCGTTTTGGAGCTTGTCCGGGCATCGACCAACAGCAGCAGTGACCACACCATCGAAATGATCAATGAGTCACCTGTCCTGCGGTTGCGTGATCAACTACTTCCATTGTTGCATCTCAATGACATCATGCGACTGGAAACCGCCGCAGATGAAGTTGCAGATCAAAGCACGGTCAAAGGGGCAGAAGAATTTATCGTCGTCATTCAGGTCGCAAGTTTTGTTTTTGGCATCGTTGTTGACCGGGTTTTCGATACTGAAGAGATCGTCGTCAAACCGATAGCGCCAATTCTCAAGAACCTATCTATTTTCTCGGGGAATACGATCCTTGGGGATGGCAGCGTTATCATGATCCTGGATCCAAATGGCGTTGCTGCAATGGCTGGTGATGCCGCCGTAAGCGCTGACAATTCCGAGAAGGATGAAGCCAAGCTAAGCCAGCTGCAAGACGAGAAAACGGCTCTACTTGTTTTTCGGGCAGGTGGGAAGGATCCGAAGGCTGTGCCTCTGTCGCTGGTTGCCCGACTCGAAGAAATTGATGTTGATACGATTGAAGACACCAATGGCAAGAAGGTTGTTCAATACCGCGGCCAGTTGATGCCGCTGACAACAATTGACGACAGCGTAAGCATTGTCGAAGAAGGCCGCCAACCGGTCCTGGTTTTCAGCGATCAGGATCGCACCATGGGTCTCGTTGTCGATGAAATCGTTGATATTGTTGAAGACACCCTTGATGTCGAAATGATGTCTGACCGTGAAGGTTTCGTGGGAAGCGCGGTTATCCGCGATAAAGCAACGGATATCGTCGATGTCGGGTATTGCCTGCAAAAATGCTTCGGAAGCTGGTTTGGCGCGCAGGAAACACGTCCATTCGGTCAAGGAAACGAAAAGCAGAAAGTTTTGCTGGTCGATGATAGCCCATTCTTCCGCAACATGCTTGTGCCCCTGCTCAAAACGGCCGGTTACGCTGTCACGACCGCCGAAAATGGTATCGACGCTCTCGAAAAACGCGATCACGGCGAGCATTTCGATATCATTATTAGCGATATTGAAATGCCGGAAATGGATGGTTTCACCTTTGCTGAAAAGGTGAAGGGTGACGAGAGGTGGCATGAAACGCCGATTGTGGCGCTGTCATCCCATACGACACCTGGCGATTTTGATCGTGGCCGTGCGGTCGGTTTCTCCGATTACATTGCAAAATTCGACAGGGATTCATTGATGTCGGCGCTCACGCAGACTCTCAAAGCAAGTGGAAGTGCAAAATGACGATCAGTAACATGCAGGAATATGTGACGATTTTAATCGCGGACCAGCTCTTCGGTATCCCGGTTCTTGAAGTGCACGACGTCCTTCGGGATCTTAAGCTGACCAAAATTCCTCTTGCCCCGGCGGAAGTTGCCGGTGCCCTTAACCTTCGCGGACGGATCGTGACCGCGATTGATGTGCGCAAAAGGCTCGGTCTATCCCAGCTAGAGCAGGAAGACGGCGGCATGAGTATTGTCGTTGAGCATCATGGTGAACCCTACAGCCTGATGATTGACAGTGTGGGAGAGGTGCTCACCCTGGACGTAAATGATTTACAGCCGACACCGGTAACCTTGAATGCCCGCTGGAAGGAGATTTCCGGCGGTGTCTATCGCCTTGAAGATAAATTGCTTGTTGTTCTGCAGATCGAGCGGCTGCTCGATTTTGGCGGCAATTCGACAATCGCAGCATAAGAAACGGAGAAAGTTGATGCCATCCTGTTTGATTGTAGATGATTCCAAAGTCGTTCGCATGGTTGCCAGAAGGATATTGGAAGACATGAGCTTTGGAATCCTGGAAGCGGAGGATGGCAAAGGCGCACTCACGACCTGTCAGGAGAAAATGCCTGATGTTATTTTGCTCGACTGGAACATGCCAGTTATGAACGGTATCGATTTTCTACGGACTTTGCGGGGTACGGAAAATGGTGAACAGCCCATCGTGATCTTTTGCACCACCGAGAATGACATGGCCCATATTCGCGAGGCCATCTCTGCCGGTGCAAACGAATATATTATGAAGCCCTTTGACCGGGCGATTATCGAAGCAAAATTCTCGCAGGTGGGAGTTATCTAGGTGATCCAGGCCGAAACTATTGCGCAAAGTCCGAAGAGCGCATCCGGTGACCCCTACCGGGTGATGATCGTCGATGACTCAGCCGTTATTCGAGGGTTCTTGTCACGGTGGCTGGACGCGGAAGCGGATATACATGTCGTCGCTCTTGCCAGCAATGGCGCCATGGCACTACGAGAATTTGAGCGGGCAAAGCCGGAACTTGTTATTTTGGACATTGAAATGCCAGAGATGGACGGGTTGACGGCCCTGCCCAAGCTAGTATCTCTCGATCCGGATGTGCAGGTCATCATGGCGTCGACCCTGACTCGCCGTAATGCTGATGTCAGCCTGAAGGCACTGTCTATGGGCGCCGCCGATTATATAGCAAAGCCTGAATCGACCCGTGTAGCCGATGATAAGGAAAATTTTCAGCGTGGCCTTTTAGAAAAAGTCAGGGCGCTGGGATCAACGAGGCGATCCCGGGATAAAGCTGCCGGTAAGGTTGTTTCCCGTCCGGCCATCGTGCCGCAACAGCGGGAACACAAGGCATCGCTTGTTGCCGCAAAAACGCCGGCAACTGTGCGGCAGATTTCAAGAATTCCCCAGATAAAGGCAATTGCAATCGGGGCGTCGACAGGCGGGCCGCAAGCGCTTTTCAAGTTGTTGGCCGGGCTAAAGGACAAAATAAACCTTCCCATTTTTATTACTCAGCATATGCCGGCGACCTTTACGACTATCCTGGCCGAACATCTGACTAAGATTTATGGCAAAGATTGCCTTGAGGCGATAGATGGCGAGAAGGTTCAGGATAATCGGGTTTATGTTGCGCCTGGAAACTGGCATTTGACTGTCAGTGGTCAGGTTGGAAATACTATTATTAAATTAAATCAGGAAGCGCCGGAAAATTATTGTCGCCCGTCTGTTGATCCAATGCTGCGGAGCCTGCAGTCCGTGTATGGCACGCATGTATTGACAACCATTCTAACGGGGATGGGGCATGATGGTTTGGAAGGCTGCAGAAAACTTGCGGAGTCAGGAGCAGTGGTGATCGGTCAGGATGAAGAAACAAGTGTTGTATGGGGAATGCCGGGGGCGGTTGCGTCCGCTGGTCTATGCACAAATATTCTGCCTTTACAGAGAATCTCTGGCGCAATCGAGAATTTCGTCAATGGGAGGCCCGCATGAATAGCCAGGATTTCCAGCTTTTCGGTGATATAGTCCGGAAACGTTCCGGCTTGGTGCTGACGGAAGAAAAAGTCTACCTGCTTGAAAGCAGGCTTGTTCCGCTTGCGCGCAGACGCGGCCTTGAAAGCCTTGAAGCTTTGGCCGAAGAAGTGCGCCGGACGAATGATGAGCGTTTGTTAAATGAGATCACGGAGGCGATGACCACCAACGAAACGTTCTTTTTCCGTGATACCAAGCCGTTCGATATCTTTCGGTCGGTTATTCTGCCGCAACTCATTCAGTCGCGGGCCGCAAAAAAGAGTTTGCGGATCTGGACGGCGGCATGCTCGACAGGGCAGGAGCCCTATTCCATTGCGATGCTGCTCAAAGAAGAAGCAGCAAAAATGGCGGGATGGCGTGTCGAGATTTTGGCGACGGATATTTCAAACGAGGTGCTTGAGAAAGCGAAAGCGGGTCTGTATTCGCAATTTGAGGTCCAGCGCGGTTTGCCAATCCAGCTTTTGATGAAGCATTTCCAGCAGGTCGGCGAGATGTGGCAGATCGACAGCTCCATTCGCGCCATGGTGAAATTCCAGCCTAAAAACCTCCTCGAGGATTTGGGCGGTATGGGGCAGTTCGATGTTGTGTTCTGCCGCAATGTGCTGATCTACTTCGATCAGGCGACGAAAGGGAAAGTTCTGAACCAGGTTCACAACATTCTGGCAGATGACGGTGCTCTCTTTCTGGGCGGTGCAGAGACTGTCCTTGGCATCTGTGATAGCTTTAAGCCGATTGAAGGCCAGCGCGGCGTCTATACGTCAGCTAAAGGCGGGATAATGGCGGCGGCGAGCTGATAAGCGCGTCGTCTTTAAATTTCTCTATAACTTCTCAACAAAATAAACCCCGCAGTATTTTAAGTACCGCGGGGTTTATTTTGGCTTCTTGTCTTGATAGCTGGGTTAGCTTGCCTTGGCTTGTACGTTCTCGTCAGGGTCCCGTAGGACATAGCCGCGGCCCCAGACAGTTTCAATGTAATTATCTCCGTTGGTGGCTGCCGCCAGTTTTTTGCGCAGCTTGCAAACGAAGACGTCGATGATTTTGAGTTCCGGCTCGTCCATGCCACCATAAAGATGGTTGAGGAACATTTCTTTTGTCAGCGTTGTGCCCTTCCGCAGGCTCAACAATTCCAGCATGCCATATTCCTTGCCGGTGAGATGCAGCCGCTGGCCGCTGACTTCCACAGACTTGGAATCCAGATTGACGGTCAGCTTGCCTGTCTGGATTGTCGATTGTGCATGCCCCTTGGAGCGGCGGACAATCGCATGGATACGTGCGACAAGTTCATCTTTATTAAAAGGTTTGGTCAGATAATCATCCGCACCGAACCCCAAACCCTTAACTTTATCATCGGGTTCGGACATGCCGGACAATATCAGAATGGGGGTTGAGACCTTGGCTGTCCGAAGCTTTTTAAGAACTTCATAGCCAGACATATCAGGCAGGCCCAAATCCAGGATAATAATGTCATAATCGTAGAGTTTACCGAGATCGACCCCTTCTTCTCCAAGGTCGGTTGTGTAAACATTAAGGCCCTCTGCGCTGAGCATCAATTCGATGCCACGTGCCATTGAGCTGTCGTCTTCAATCAATAATACCCGCATAAATCACCTCCTGTACGCAACTATTATTAATAACTTAACTTAACAAATAGTTAAAATAAAAGATAAAAATTAACTATCTTTGTTAACCCGGGTAAACAGCATTTACGAAACTTTAAAAGGTATAAGTCAAAATGGGTTTTACAGGTCGAGGCAAGTTGCAAAAACTGAAAACCCGGAGCGTCATTCGTGCAAGATATAATTTCCGAAATCAGCAGAGTTCCCACATCGCAATTCTATGGTCGCGTTGCTGCAATCCAAGGGCTGTTGGTTGAAATCGGGGGCATTCAAAGACGCCTGAGTATTGGCAGCCGGGTTAATCTGCGGTCCCGGGATGGCGGGAACGTAAAATGCGAGGTTGTTGGCTTTCGAAATGATCGCGCATTGCTTATGCCCTTTGCGGCGCTGGAAGGCGTTGGCATTGGCTGCAAAGCGGAAATCGCGGAACGTGATCCCGTTATTTTTCCGAATGAAAGCTGGCTTGGCCGTGTCGTGAATGCGATGGGAGAACCCATTGATGGTGGCCCTCCTTTAAGTGCGGGAAGCGCCGCCATTCCTTTCAGGAATACGCCGCCGCCTGCCCATGCACGTCAGCGCGTTGGCGAGAAAATTGATCTGGGCGTAAGGGCTCTGAACACATTTGTTACCTGTTGCCGCGGACAGCGGATGGGTATTTTCTCCGGTTCCGGTGTCGGTAAATCCGTCCTGTTCTCCATGCTGGCCCGCAATACGGCGGCGGACGTCAATGTGATCGGACTTATCGGGGAGCGGGGGCGCGAAGTTCAGGAATTTATTAAAGACGACCTTGGTGAAGAAGGTCTGAAAAGAAGCGTCGTTGTCGTGGCTACCTCTGATGAATCCGCGCTTATGCGTCGGCAGGCGGCCTATCTGACCTTATCCCTTGCGGAATATTTTCGGGATAAGGAGCGCGAGGTGCTCTGTCTCATGGACAGTGTTACACGCTTTGCCATGGCACAGCGGGACATTGGGCTCTCTGGCGGAGAACCCCCGACCAGCAAGGGTTATACACCAACAGTTTTCAGCGAACTTCCGAAACTGTTGGAACGGGCGGGACCGGGTTCAGGAAAAGGGAGCATTACGGGGCTCTTCACTGTCCTCGTCGAGGGAGATGACCATAATGAGCCCGTGGCCGATGCCGTTCGCGGTATTCTGGATGGTCATATTGTCATGGAGCGGCAGATTGCTGAACGCGGCCGGTATCCGGCTATTAATGTTCTCAAGTCCATTTCGCGCACTATGCCCGGATGTAATAGCGAAGATGAGAATATTCTTATCTCGAAAGCCAGGCAGTATCTCTCTACCTATGATGATATGGCGGAAATGATCCGGCTCGGCGCGTATCGACCGGGCACCGATCCGCAGGTGGATGAGGCAATTCACTTCTTCCCGCTACTTGAAGAGTTTATGAGCCAGAACAAAAAAGAACGAACAAGTTTGCCGGAATGCTATGCGACCCTTTCCGAAATTCTTGAACAGCAGATAGAATTTGAATCCGCTTAACTTCCGGTTTGAGATCCTGATGGCAATGATAACATGAAGAGTTTGCAAAACCTGATCCGGGTTCACAAATGGAAGCTGGATGAAAAACGCCGTGAACTTGCAGATTTTGAAGAATTGCGAGAGGGGTTTTTGGCGCGGCTTCATAAGCTGGATGAAGAACTGCAGCAGGAGATCGATATTGCCGACAAGGACCCGGAACTTGGGTTCGCCTTCGCGAGTTACGCCGCGGCAGCAAAAATACAGAGGGAGAATATCCACGTCAGCATAAAAGATTTGGACGAGAAAATCGCTGCGCTCAATGAAGAGGTGGCGGACTGCTTCCAGGAACTCAAAAAATACGAGATTGCGCTTGAGGCCCGAATGACCAGGGAAAAATACTCACGTGATCGCGCCGAGCAGATGGCGATTGATGACATGGCAATCGAATTGCATCGGCGCAAATCCGCTCCTCTGTAATCGAACGGGCGCTTGCCCACTTAGACTTCCGACTTGCTTTTTCCTTGATTAGATCAGTGAATTAGTGATAAGGAACATATCATGAACATATAGTCGGAGGCTGTTAAATTGTCGGAAAAAGCTGAAAAATTCAAGGCTCTGCATCAACGTGATAAAGCCTTTGTTCTTCCAAATCCATGGGATGTCGGGTCTGCAAAAATGCTGGCCGCTCTGGGATTTGAGGCGTTGGCAACCACAAGTGCAGGTTTTGCGTTTTCGTCGGGCAAAGGGGACGCTATTGGAGAGATCAGCCGGCAGCAAGCGCTGGATCATGCAGCTGAAATTATTGCGGCGACCCCGCTGCCGGTAAGTGCGGATCTTGAAAACGGGTATGGCGATGCGCCTGAAACGGTTGCTGAAACGGTTCGCCTGGCTGCGGAAATCGGACTGGCGGGCTGCACGATTGAGGATACGACGGGTGATCGGGATAATCCGATTTACGATCGCGCACATGCCATTGAGCGGATTGCAGCAGCAGCGGAAGCGGTTGCGAAGCTTGACCGGCCTTTTATGCTGACAGCCCGCGCCGAAAATTATCTTTTTGGACGATCCGATTTTGACGATACCCTAGCACGGCTCGAAGGGTATGAGGCTGTCGGGGCGGATGTTTTATATGCACCGGGATTGCCTGACCTTGAAACCATTTCGGAAGTTTGCCGTTCTGTGTCGCGGCCTGTGAATGTCGTTGCCGGAATTGGCTTGCCGGGGGTGACGCTGGCGGAGCTGGAAAAGGCAGGGGTGCGCCGGATCAACGCCGGGTCTGCTTTTGCCCGTATTGCCTACGGGGCCATGGTTGATGCAGCGACGGAAATTCAAAAGACAGGATCTTTTGCCCCCTTCAAATCAGCCGCTTCGTTTGCCTCGCTTGGAAGGCTGATCAAATCGGTATAGCGAACTGGAGTGACGGTTATTTACTGCCGAGATGGCTTTCGTTTCGTGCTTTTGCGAGTGCGATCTGCTTCTGACGATCAGCAAAACGCTTTTTCTGATCCTCGCTCAGGCTGTCGTGACAACGGGCACAGGAAACACCCTCAAGATAGAGTGGGGATGTCTTGTCTTCCTCTGTGATCGGATAGCGGCAGGCATAACATTGATCATAGGATCCTTTTTCAAGATCGTGATTAACGGTTACCCGCTGGTCAAAAACGAAACATTCCCCCTCCCAGGTGCTTTCCGTTTTCGGAACATCTTCCAGATACTGGAGAATACCGCCCTCAAGATGAAACACATTCTCAAACCCTTTTGACAAGAGATACGATGTGGATTTTTCACAGCGAATTCCTCCCGTGCAGAACATTGCGACCTTTTTGTCGCGGACGGGATCAAGCCTTTCCTCAACGAATTTCTTGAATTCCCGGAATGTTTTTGTTTCCGGGTTAAGTGCGCCCTTGAATGTTCCAACCTCGACTTCATAGTCATTGCGTGTATCGATCAGCAGAACATCGGGGTCACTGATCAGATTGTTCCAGTCTTTCGGTTTCACATAGGTTCCAACAGCCTCTCGCGGATCAAGGCCGGGCGCGCCCAGGGTTACAATCTCTTTCTTGAGGCGAACCTTCATTCGATAGAAAGGCTGGTTTTCGTTGATCGATTCCTTATGCTGCAGGTCATTGAATCGCGGGTCGGCTTTCAGGAAGGCAAGAAGGATGTCTATGGCTTCGCGCGTGCCGGATACCGTTCCGTTAATACCTTCCTCTGCCAACAGGAGAGTGCCCTGAATTTTGTTTTCACGGCAAAGCTTTAGCAGCTCTTGCTGCAATTCCTCATAGTCGGGCAGTGCCACAAACTTATAAAGCGCTGCAACAACATACATAATTTCATATTCCCATCCGGTCTGGTCTTGGGCGGGAATATGACGTAGTGCGGCTGTTCTATCAAGGTTGAAATTTCATGCTATAAAGTTCTTTATTCTGAAGTTGCTGCGAGTTGCCATTGGGGAGAAAAGACCCGTGAACAGATCAGATTTTGATGGATTTTGTGCCTCTTTGCCGGCGGTCGAAAATGTTGTGCAATGGGGCAACGCCTCGGTTTGGAAAATTGGCGGGAAGATTTTTGCCATTTGCTCGCATTGGGGGCCGGGAGAGACAGAGAAAATCAGCTTCAAGTGCAGTGATCTTACATACGCAATTCTTATCGAGCAGGAGGGGATTGTCCCCGCTCCCTATCTGGCCCGGGCAAAATGGGTTCAACTGGTTTCACAGAATGCCATGGGGGACGATGATATCAAGGCCTATATTGAAGAGGCCTATTCGATCATCAAGGCCAAGCTCACCAAGGCAATACGCACTAAGCTGGGAATTTAGCCCCTGTCTCCCTGTCATTACTTGTCTCCCATTCCTTGAGCGGATCTATAGGGAATGGCGTAATGGTTTTGAAGGTTAGCTGTCCATTCAACCCTGAAATTTCCATATGCTCGCTGAACAGTTTAGTAATATGTTGCCGCATTTCCGTCGTTACATCCCTGTGACTGCGGACGGCAAGGTCAAATATCTGCTTCTTGAACAGGCCATCCAATTGCAAAGGCCCGGATTTCGTGAGGTTAAGCTCTATCAAAAAGCGAGTTGTTTCCGCTTCTCCCTCGTCGGCTTCCGGATTTTTATGACGCCGATGGAACATGCGTATCTGACGCAGATTGGCGCCGTCGAAAAACGGAAAATTCAGACTTTTCCAATCCTGGCCGCCGCTATCGGCTTGCAAACGGGAAAAAGTGGCGAAATCTTCTTCCAGCGCCTGAAGCAGAGGAATTCGCCCGGACGCCTTCATGGCCTGGGCAAAATCCTGACCAAGCCATTTCTCAATGGAACCAAGATTTAACGCCGCCATGAAAAACAGCAGGCTGTTTGAAAGCTGCGGGTTTGCCTGTGGGATAGTCTGGCTGATAACCGTTTGGGCAACAATCGGGTCGTGACGTGCAACCTGATTTATTGCCTCGCGGAGATTGCTCCAGTCACCCATGATAGTTAGCTTCGGTGCCCGCTCGCCGGATTGCCGGATATTTGCTTCGGGTAATGGGAAAATACTAATCTCATCAGCGACCGCAAACTGAACATTGGTTCCTGCCGCAGGGGGAGTTGTCGTGCTGTAGGAGAGTGTCCCGAGGGGAGTCTGCATGGTAACTCTGGAGAGGCCTCCCGCGTTTGGAGCATTGGTCAGCGCAACAACGGTTCCTTGTAGAATCCCGGCGCGGGGCACCAACGGAGCTGCTCCTTTTTGCGGCCGGATAATCAGGTTGATCTTGTCGCCCACCTCAAAGACTTGCGTCCCCTTTGACGTTTCAATTTTAACCGGAGCAGGTTGTCGGATAAGATCAGCTTCAATGATCGGTGATCGATTGGCATTCGGTATGTTTTGCGTGGCTTTTGTTTCCACTGCCGCTGTGGGCGGAGCAGCTAAGGACGGGCTGTGATACCGCTGATAGACCGCGATACCCTGTGGATTGGTGCGGGGGGCAATATCGTTCTGGATCGTGGCGGCATTATTCGTCGGTGCCGACACAATATTCCTGCTCGCTAACGGCACTGGCGTTGTCTGCTGAGTTGCGGGAGGCGCTGGCGATTGTGCTGGTGCTGGCGGGGGCAAAGCGATCTCTCCCTTCGTGACAGCTATTGGCGTTGCCAGAGTTTGCAAACCCGCCTTCAATTCAAGCGGATGAAGCTGACCAGCCTTAATATACCCTTCCGCGCCAGAAAGCGATTTTGCAATTGTCGGCAGCAATCGCACATCAAGTGGAGGTGAAAGTGCCTTGCCGTTGACGTTCAGCAATCGCGCCAATATCACTTCTTCGGCGTTCATAACTTCAAAAGTGATATGACTGCCGACGGAGAGAGAGGTCGGGGTCGTAATGCGAAAATTACCCAGCTCTGTATGCAGGACAATATTCTCATTTGATGATTTTGCCGTAACGACGGCATTGATCAATTTGATCTCTGTGGGTGCAGGTGTGGACGGCGTTTGTTGCGGATTGTTCGCGGGCAACCCGCGTTCACCTCCCGCCGGGGTAATCGAGGTCGTCGCGTTGACAGGTCCCTGACCGGACGCCGGGGACTTGGAACTTCCCGTTACACTCGACGAAACGCCGGAAGGTGAGCGAATACCACTCATAATCTAAAACTGCCTAATTATGCAGCTCCCTTGAGAACATAACGCGCCAGGTTGTCGATAGCGTTGGCGGCGCGGCTTGTCGGATAGCGCGTCATGAGGCCAGCCTGTGCGCGGATCGCACTCGACACCTTTTCGTCCTGTTCGATAATACCCGCAAGAGGCGGTGCGATATTCAGGAAATTCCGGCAGGCCGTCAGGAGTTTCTCATACACCTTCTTCCCTTCGGCTTCGGACTTGACCATATTGACGAGGATGCGCAGATCTGCGTCCGGTGTTATCTGGGATGTCACCTTGATATAGGCATAGGCATCCGTGAGAGAGGTCGGGTCGCCGGTCGTGACGACCAGTTTGGGACCAGCGCCTCCGGATAGCGTCCGAACGGCATCATCAATACCCGCACCAAGATCAAGGATGATAAAGTCATAGCTGCTGCTCAGGTTGGCAAGATCCTGCCGGATTTTTTGTAATTGGCCGACAGAAAGAGTGCCTAGAGAACCGGAGCCGGATCTTCCGGCAATGAGGTCGAAGCCGCCCTCCGCGCAGTTAAAAACCGCATCTTTCAGATCCATTTCGCCCGTAACTACCGATGCTAGGTCCTTCTCCGGCATGATTCCGAGTTGGATATCCACATTGGCCAGGCCAACATCTCCGTCAAACAGAAGAACATTCTTTCCGGACTTGGCAAGCGCCTGTGTGAGGCTGATCGCCAGCACAGTCTTACCGACACCACCCTTGCCGGAGGCAACGGTGATGAGGTTACTGCCGATGACCTGCGTGGCCGGATGTATGGATGGCCGGTTACGGCGTGGGCTTTCAGTCTGGATCATGGTTTTACCTTGTCAAATTCTTTGCCAACTTCTGCATGAGTAGGGTCTCTGAGCAGAAGCCGGGCCAGATTTACCGGATTTATTATATGCAGGCCGTTTGCAACGGAGGAGGATACGCTTGCATATGAAAAGCTTAGGTTTGCGGTATGGGCGGCTGTGAATATGCCGCCATATCGCCGTGTGGTATCAAGTCGGGTAACAATCATCCGTCGTGCCCCAAGAGCGGAGAAGGTTTCTGCTGTGTCGCTCATCTCCGCGGTATCGGTGCCAGCGGCTAGGACAACAACAGGTTCCGCCTTTGCCGCGATGATATGTTTCGTAAGGCCCGCAACTTCATCTTCGTCATAGGCATTGATCCCGCCTGTATCGATCAGGATATCCGAGCCTGTATCCCGCGCTTTTTGTTCCACGATGGTTTTGAGTCCATCCGCGGTTTCCGCAACGCTGAGATCGAATTCGAGTATGTCTGTATAGGCTTGAAGCTGCTCTATGGCGCCAGCGCGGTTGGTGTCAGTGGTGATAAGCTGAACCGTCCGACCCTCCATTTTTGCAGCGGCCGCGAACTTGGCGATCGTTGCGGTTTTCCCGACGCCTGGTGGGCCGACGAGCATCAGCGGTGCTTTTCGTCCTGTGATCCGAGAGGAATAATTGAAATGTGTATCCAAGGCGGCGGCAAGGGCCATTGCGGTGTTCTCGGTCTTGAGAGACAATGCCATCCGGCAAAGCCTCTCTGCCAGCTGGGTTGGAATGCCGTGAAACGCCATGGATTGAACGAGCAGTTCCATCTTGGGCGTAATCTTGGAGGTGCTTTCCGTAGCCCGTGAACTTCCCGCAGATTGAGGCGCGGAAGATGTCCCTTCTTTAGCTGTGACCTTCTGTTCCTCGGCGACGGGTTTATTTGCCTCGACTTTCCAGTCCTTGTCCCACTCCGATGCCCAGCTATTGGCGTTTGACGGGACGGGGGCTTCCAGCTGCTCGACGGCTGCCGTCAACTGAACCTCTCCGGTTTTCAGGTTCTGGCTGGACAAGATGATTGCCTCTGGTCCCATTTCCAGACGAAGCTGATTGATCGCCTTTTCCATGGTGGGGGCTGTGTAGGTCTTAATACGCATTTATCCGGCCCTTATACCTGTGAAAGTGTTTTCAGGCGTGCTTTGGGGTGGATCTCGTTTTGCGACATGACCACGGTTGTCGGGCGGAAGCGCTCTACAATAGACCGCACGTAAGGGCGGATCGCCGGACTTGTCAGCATGACTGGGTTGTGCCCTTGACTTGCCAGTGTGTCATATACTTCACGAACCCGTGCAATGAACTCCTGCAGTTGACTTGGGGCCATCGAAAGCTGACGGTCATCCCCCTGGCCGATAATGGCGTTAGCAAAGTTCTGCTCCCATTGCGGCGTCAGGGTGATTAGTGGAATATATCCGTCGTCCGCCGAATTGGCCGCTGAAATCTGCCGGGCGAGACGTGCGCGGACATGTTCGGTGATGATATTGATATTCTGGGAATATCCTGTTGCTTCCGAAATCCCCTCCAGAATGGTCGGTAAGTCGCGAATGGAAATACGTTCCGCAAGAAGATTTTGCAATATGCGCTGGACACCGCTCACAGAAATATGGCTCGGGATCAGATCCGCGATCAGTTTTTGATTGGCTGTAGGCAAATCATCGAGCAGTTTCTGTGTTTCGGCATAGGACAGCAGGTCCGGCATATGATCTTTCAGGATTTCTGTTAGGTGAGTGGTAATCACCGTTGCCGGATCGACAATCGTGTAACCGCGGAAGGAAGCTTCCTCGCGCTGGCCACTATCTACCCAGACTGCGGGCAGGCCAAATGTTGGCTCTACCGTTTCCTCGCCTGGCAGATCAATTGCCTGACCTTGCGGATCCATAACCAGAAGGTTGTTCGGACGGACATCACCCGTGCCTGCTTCAACTTCCTTGACACGTACGAGGTAGTTATTGGCGGGCAGTTGCATATTATCGAGAATGCGCACGCTCGGCATCACGAAACCCATCTCGCTGGCTATCTGACGGCGCAGCGCCTTGATCTGATCCGTCAGGCGATAGCCTTCCTTATCATTGATCAGGGATAACAAACCGTAGCCGAGTTCAAGGCGAAGGTCATCGATTGCTAGAGTAGCGGCAATGGGTTCTTCTGCCGGAACGGCCGCCTTTTTGTTTTCAAGCATTAACTGCTCTTCCTCGACGGCCTTGATGACTTGTCGGCGGTTGAGGACAAAGGCTGAGTATCCAATGCCGCCTGCGAGAATCAGAAACGGAACCATGGGGACGCCGGGCAGTAAAGACAGGCCGACAAGAAGGAAGGCGCTGACCCCGAGAGCGCGGGGATAGCCGCCAAGCTGACCGAGCAGAGCCTTGTCAGTTGTGCCAACAACACCGCCACGCGAGACGAGCAGACCAGCCGCGATGGATACGATCAGAGCCGGAACCTGGCTGACCAGACCATCGCCGACGGTGAGCAAGGTGTAGCTGTCTGCCGCCGCTGCAAAGGACATGCCTTCCTGAGCGACGCCGATAATGATGCCGCCGATGATGTTGATGAACGTGATCAGAAGACCAGCGATTGCATCCCCGCGCACGAATTTCGACGCACCGTCCATGGCACCGAAGAAGCCGCTTTCGTCCTCCAGATCCTTTCGGCGCTGGCGTGCCGTATCTTCATTGATCATGCCTGCAGACAAGTCAGCGTCAATCGCCATCTGCTTGCCTGGCATAGCATCAAGGGAGAAGCGAGCCGCGACCTCGGCAATACGCCCTGAGCCCTTCGTGATCACGACAAAGTTCACTAAAACGAGAATCGAAAATACGATGATACCGATAACAAAATTGCCGCCCATGACAAAACTGCCAAAGGCTGCAATGACATGCCCGGCCGCTTCCGGCCCGGTATGACCTTCCGACAGGATAAGCCGGGTGGATGCGAGGTTAAGTGCAAGCCGCAGCATCGTTGCGATCAGCAGCACCGTCGGGAAAGAGCTGAAATCAAGAGGCTTGGAGATAAACAGGCAAGTCATCAGGATTACCACGGAAAAGGTGATCGAGATCGCCAGACTGAAATCCAGGAGCCAGCTCGGCATGGGCAGGATCAGAACGATCAGGATGCAGACGACACCGAGCGCAAGCCCGATATCACTGCGACCGACAACCTGCATGATACGCTGCATAAAATCGCCGCTACCCGTTTGGGACGCTACCGTTGTTTGGGGTTCACTCATTTACTACGCACTTTCCAGAGCTTTGATTTTACAGGTGACGGCGATCAGGCCCGAACCGGGTAACGCTGCTCGCTTCCGGCAGAAGGCACTTGTATGCCGTCATCGGAGTAGAGCTTTAGTTTGTTGCGCAAGGTGCGAATTGAAATTCCAAGGATATTTGCAGCATGTGTACGGTTACCAAAGCAATGATCCAGAGTGTTCAGGATCAGGTCTTTCTCGACATCCGCAACCTTCCGTCCGACAAGGCTGCTGTCATTCGTCATTGTGTTGCTTGCGTTCGCTGCTGCGACCCCCGCAGAGTTTGCCGGAGTGGCGCTGCCATCGGGCATCAGAATCGCATCTCCTGTAATCGTATCTGCCTGACAGAGGAGTACGGCTCGATGGATTGTATTTTCCAGTTCACGCACATTGCCCTTCCAGGGATTAACTTTGAGCCTTGCCAGTGCGCTCTCATCAATATGGCGTTCGGTAAGGCCGTTGGATTCGGAGTATTTTTTAGCGAAATGACGTGACAGGACTTCGATATCAACCGGACGCTGACGTAGCGGCGGAATTTTCAATGTCACAACATTCAGCCGGAACAACAAGTCTTCACGAAACGTTTTCTCGGCAACTGCCTCGGCCAGGTCACGGTTAGACGTGGCAATAATCCGGATATCAACAGGAACAGGCTTTGTTCCGCCAACACGGTCAATCGTTTTTTCCTGAATGGCGCGTAGCAGCTTGGCCTGGAGCTGGATATCCATCTCGCTTATTTCATCGAGTAGAAGGGTGCCGCCATTCGCTTCTTCGAACTTGCCGATACGGCGGGCAATTGCGCCTGTAAAGGCTCCTTTTTCATGGCCAAAGAGCTCTGACTCCAGGAGGTTTTCCGGAATAGCCGCACAATTGACACAAACGAAGGGCTTGTCCGAACGGTTGCTGTGCGAATGCAGATAACTCGCCATCACTTCCTTGCCGGTTCCCGTTTCACCATTGATCAGGACGGATGCGGAGGACGGGGCAATCTGCTCGGCAAGGGCGACCACGTCCTTCATCATGGGATCCGCAAAGACGAGCTTGTTGTTTTCCTGAGAGACGGCCTCAAGAACGGCGGCAATGAGCTCAGGATCCGGCGGAAGGGGAAGAAACTCTTTTGCACCGGAGCGGATCGCATTGGCGGCAGCCGTAGCATCTGCATTGACACCACAGGCAATGACCGGAAGATTGATCCGCTCGCCGGACAGCATCGAGATCAGGTTCTTTATCGGAAGATTGACATCGATCATGGCCATATCGGCACCCTTGCCCGCGCGAAGGGAGGCCATCGCCATTTCGATGTCATCCACCTGGCTCACCTTGGCGCCACGCGATATCGCGATCTGGCTGGCAGCACCAATTTGACCGTTCAGTGAACCAATAATTAGCAACCTCATCGAACTACTCTCCTAAGAACTTAACTGTAGTACTGCACGCGGTTTGCGGGCGGCAGTAGGGTGTTTAACAACATTTCAAGGCGGCGGGGGTTTTCCTGTCGCCCGATTGACGCGGCGCCGAGCATGAACACGCGGTTCAGCAGTACTTCCTCGGCGGAGCTTCTTTCCAGTTTTGATGCAAGCGGATTGAAAAACATGTTGGCGAGCACGGCGCCATAAAAAGTGGTCAGCAGCGCAACGGCCATTGCCGGTCCGATACTGGAAGGATCATCGAGATTGCCGAGCATCTGGACCAGCCCGACCAATGTGCCGATCAGGCCCATGGCAGGCGCGACCTCTGCCGCTTTTCGCAGAACGCTTGAACCCGAATTATGACGCTGGATCATGCCGTTGAGATCGTTCTGTAGGATGCGATTGACCTCTTTCACCGGCAGTCCGTCCACGACGAGCTGTAGCGCCTTACGTTGAAAGCTGTCATCATGGAGGGATTGCAGGTGGTTCTGCAGATGCAGTACGCCTTTCCCCCGGCATTTATCGGCAAGGTCCAGCATGGAGTAGGCCGCATAGTTCGGCGTTACCGTACGCGTGAATAGGGCATTGAAAACCAGTTTCTGGGCGCGGATGATATCCGGCAGAGAAAAGCTGATCGTCGTGACAAGGAAGGTTCCGCCGAGCACGAGCAGGACCGACGGCAAATTGAAGAACGAGCCAATCGAACCGCCCAGCAGGACGGCGCCTGTCACTAGCGTAAAGCTGCCGAATAACCCGATAACTGTTGCAAAATCAATTTTATTCACAGCACTATCCGTTTACTAGCGGCGATCCGCCTTAATGATTTCCGTCATGGTGACGCCGAGGCGATCTTCCACGACGACAACTTCTCCGCGGGCGACCAGCCGGTTATTGACATAGATATCGATGGCCTCGCCGACTTTGCGGTCGAGTTCAATGACAGCGCCGCGTCCCAGTTTCAGAAGCTGACTGACGCGCATGCGCGATTTGCCAAGAACCGCGGTGACATGCACGGGAATGTCGAAGACAGCCTCAAGATCGGATGCTGTTCGGGCAATTTCCGTATCGTCCTCGGCCTCAAAGCTATCCGCCATGGCATTCGCTTCGGTATCATCCGGAATGGTCATTTTCTGATCCGGTGCCGGAGTTTTACTCAAGTCCTCAAGATCGAGCTCTTCATCATTTGCCACGTTCTTACTCCTTAATACTGATCAGCTGCAGGCTGATCTGAATAGTTATTTTCTTCGTCGTTTGTTGTTCCGGTTGACCGGATAAAGCGATTGATTGCGCTCTCCAGCCGGTGCTGAATATCTTCAAGCCGCCGTTCCGTTCCACCATCGGCCCATTCGATCCGACAGTCGCCTCCGTGCTTGGTGTCATCGGGAAGCAGGATTAGTTTCCCCTGAAATCCTGTTGCGAGAGTAATTTCCTCAATCTTGCAGGAAATACTCTGGCAAGTCGCTTCACTTGCACGAATGACAATCCTGGGCTCGTCCTGAAGATCCACCAGGCTTTCCTCAATCAGTTTGCGGACCTCCGCCTCAGGGGCGAGATCTATGAGGGCCGGGGCAAGCTTGGATGCAATCGCCAATGCTAAATTTGCGGCATCCTGCTTCACGCCGGCTACTTTGGACTCATAATTGCCAAGAAGCTGACCGAGCTGATTATTGATTGCGGCCATCGTATCACTAATTGCAGATTCGACGCCTTGCAGGGACTGTCCTCGGCCTTGCTGAACACCATTCTCGAAAGCTTCCACCTTCAGTGCGGCAACATCGCTTTCCGTGTAGACCGGCTTTTCACTCTCAACAGGCTGAGATTCCGCCTTTTTCGGCGTCGTACTTGCGCCAAATTCGGTATCGAACAGAAATCTGGTAGTAGAGCTCATAGTCGCTTGCATCCTAGTAAATCAACTCGTCGTCGCCGCCGCTGTCAGCGAGCATGATTTCCCCGCTATCCGCGAGTTCCTTGGCGATATTGACAATTTCCATTTGCGCTTCGTCAACATCTTTAAGGCGCACCGGGCCCATCGCCTCCATATCCTCACGAAGAATTTTTGCCGCCCTTTCAGACATATTCGTAAAGAACAGATCGCGCAGGCTTTCAGAAGCCCCCTTCAGGCATATGCCGAGACGTTCCTTGTCGACGTTGCGAAGCAGGGTCTGAACTCCGGCCGGATCAAGCTTGAGCAGATCTTCAAAAGTAAACATCAAGGCCTTGATCTTCTCCGCTGAGTCGCGATTGCGCTCTTCCAGGGCTGAAATAAAACGGCCTTCCGTGTTGCGGTCGAAGTTGTTGAAAATTTCGGCCATCATTTCATGGCTGTCACGCTTGTTGGTTTTTGCCAGGTTGCTCATGAACTCGCTGCGGAGAGTATCTTCGATTTTATCGAGGACTTCCTTTTGCACGGATTCCATTTGCAACATCCGATTGACTACCTCCAGAGAAAAATCCTCGGGCAGGGTGGAAAGGACCTTGGCTGCGTGACCGGGATTAATCTTGCTCATGACCACGGCGACGGTTTGCGGATACTCGTTCTTCAGATAGTTCGCCAGCACCTGCTCATTCACATTGGCAAGCTTGTCCCACATGGTTCGGCCGGCGGGCCCACGGATTTCTTCCATGATGCCTTCAACCTTGTCGCCTGTCAGCGCCTTCATGAGAAGGCGCTCTGTTGCCTCATAGCTGCCGACAATATTTCCAGTTGAGGAAATCTTGCTCGCGAATTCAACGAACAGGGCCTCCATCACATCCGAGGACACAGAGCCGAGATTGGACATTGCCTGGGAAATTTCCTTGATTTCCTCTTCATCAAGACGTGTCCACAGTTCTTTTGTATGATCATCCCCAAGAGCCAGCATCATTACGGCTGCCTTGTCTGGACCGTTCAAATGTTTTGCATCACTAATTATCATGAAATGACGTTCCCTTACGCGTCGTGATAGAGCCAGCTACGAAGAATAGAAATTGCTTCGTCTGGATGTTTGTCAACGATTTCGCTGACCTTATTGAGCGCTGAGGTTTTGACCTGGCCGTCAACCTTGTCGATATCGATCATGCTGTCGACTTCATTGAGGGTTTCTGCCTGCGCCGCGCCACCAGCGCTGCTTTGTCCATGGGTGATGGCAGGCACGGAACCACCGCCCGCCAAGGCTCCGGCCGCCGCGGCTCCAACGGGCCTGGCAAGAGCTGGTGTCGCTCCGCCGACTGCCAGTGCGCGGTTCAGCAACGGTCGAACAACAAGCAGGAGTGCAAGCATGGCGACGATGACAAGTACGCCCATTTCCCCCATTTTGAATAGGTCAGCCTTCGTCAGTCCCAAGAAAATCTCGTCCGTCACAATTTCTTCATCAGAGAAAGGCACGATTACCTCTGCAAAAGGCATGTTCACAACTTCGACCACATCGCCGCGTTCTTCATTAAACCCGATTGCAGATTTGACAAGACGGCTGACTTGGTTCAGGGCTTCTTCATTGAGGGACTCGTATGTCCGGGTCCCGTCTTCAGCAATTTCAGAGCGGCCATTGACCAGCACAGCGACCGTCAGACGGCGCACCGGACCGGATTCCCGTACCTCTGTGGTAACGGTTTTGGATATTTCGTAGTTGACTGTTTCCTCCGACCGGGATGAAGCATTCTTGGAACTTGATCCAGCGCCGGTATCGGCTCCGGCTTCCGGCAGATTGTTTGCGACGGAAACCGCCTGATCTCCGGCAATGCCTTCATTCGCAGTGCTGTTTTCTTCTACCAGCTGGGAGGAGCGTACAACCTGGCTGTCCGGGTCATATGTTTCCGACTGGATTGTGCGCTGATCGAAATCCATGACGGCGCTGACTTCAGCACGAACATTGCCCGTCCCAAGGGATTTTTCCAGGAGCTGTTCGATTTGTTCTTTAAGGCGGCTTTCATAGGCAACTCGCTTGAAGTCTGTTTGGCTTATACCAGTACCGGGCGTTTCCTTGCCATCACCCCGCGCAAGCAAATTGCCGTTCTCGTCAACGATCGAGATGTGCGAGGGAGACAGGGAGGGGACGGCAGATGCCGTTATATGCTGTACTGCGGAAATCTGATCATCGGTAAGACGGCCGCGACCGTTCAGTTTCAGGACAATTGAGGCGCTTGCCTCGCGCTTGTCGCGACTGAAAACCTCCCGTTTGGGAAGAACGAGGTGGACCCGCGCCGCCGAGACATTGTTAAGGGCACGGATGGTGCGGGCAAGCTCGCCTTCCAGTGCACGAACGAAGTTGACATTCTGAACAAAGCTCGTGGTTCCAAAAGTGTCGGAGTTGTCGAATATTTCATAGCCGACGGAACCACCGTTGGGCAGCCCGACTTCCGCCATCTTCAAGCGAACCAAAGCCACCTGATCTTCGGGAATAAGGAGGTCACGCCCGTTGCCCGAGATCTTGAAAGGGATGTTTTCCGTTTCGAGCCGTGAGACAATCGCCGCGGAGTCTGCCGCTTCAAGGCTACCATATAACAAGGCGTAATCCGGGCTGCTGATCCGGGTTGCCATCAGCATGATCAATCCAATCAATCCAACGGCGACGCCGCCCAGTATGACGACCCTGACCGTTCCCAAACTTTGCAGAAGCTGGCTTATTCCGTTCACGTCGGTGCCTCACTCAATTAAAATAAACGTAAAAGTTATTCGACTTCGTGAACGATACGATGAGTAAATAAACAACTGGTTAACGGCGGGCAAAATTTGCCGGGTAAGCGGAAAAATTTGCCTAGTTGTTTAGTCGCCCGTTTGCAGTTTATAAAAACGGCATTTGGCGAGCGAGGATAATAAGCAAAATAAAAGCCCGGTGTTTCGACCGGGCTTTTCAGGAAAATATACTAACAAGTGACTTAACTAGTCATTTTTATAAATTTGATCATTCGGACGGTATTCCTGTATCCGGGTTGTCCGAAGACCCGGCAGGCCATGCTTATCGATCGCCTTCTGCCAGGATAAAAATTCCTCGACGGAAAGCGTGTAGCGCCGACACGCATCGTCTAGGCTGATCAATCCGCCGCGAACGGCGGCAACGACTTCTGCCTTCCGTCGGATCACCCATCTTTTGGTGTCCTTAGGCGGCAAATCGTGAATCGTCATTGGCTGACCATCCAAGCCAATAATCCGATTTATTTTGCGGTCCATTTGCGACTGCATCTGCACACTACCTCATACTTACATTGTGTCTTGAATTGAGATCATATGCCTATCGATTTAACAAACAGCTAATGAGGTTGGTTAATTTTATCTTCATGGCGGAAATGGCTTTTTTCCGCCATGAAGATATCGATTTAAGGCGTCTGTCAGTTACCGTTTCAGACGGATCAACTCCTCCAGCATTTCGTCTGCTGTGGTAATGATCTTACCTGCCGCCGAGTAGGAGCGCTGGGTAACGATCATGCGGGTAAATTCCTCGGCAATATCCACTGTGGAAGCTTCGGTAGCAGAGGAGATAATTTTTCCCGCCCCGCCCAATGTCGCCTCGCGAAGAGTGAATGTGCCAGACTCAGGCGTTTCATCAAACGCATTCCCATCTCGATTTTGCAATCCGTTCGGATTTGCGAAGGTTGCAATCGGAATCTTGTAGATTTCCTTCGACGTTCCGTTATCAAACTTGGCGATCACCGTGCCTTCCTCATCAATAAAAACGGATTCAAAGGCGCCAAAAAGGGCTCCGTTCACGTCAGAGGAAACCAGTTGTGAGATAGCCCCGGACTGCGTGAAACCATCGGAGAGGCCATCGTTGCCGAAGTTAAGATCGATTGCCTGCGGGCTGGAGATACCCATGCTCGCGTCCCAGGGAATATTGATGGTATTGCTCAGCGTTGTCGCACCCATATCCAGAGTACCGTCAGAATTAAAACCAACGATGGCGGATGTTAGCATGTCTTCCGCGCCGTCGTTATTGGTGTCAGCGGTTACTTCGACGGTCCATTCGTTGGGTGTGAGGCCCGAACCTGTCCGCAGAAAATTGAACGTCATGGTATGGGCCGACCCGAGGCTGTCATATATCTGGAAGGACCGGACGAAATGCGGATCGACTGTGCCTGCCGCCATGTCCCCTGCAACATATCCGGGACCGTAGGTTGCTTGATTGGATGAAAGGTTTGCCTGCAGGCCGACAGTTGACGTTGCTTCGGCATTACCGGTGAGGCCCGTAACGTTTGCCGGTGTCAATGCGGCAAGGTCCGAGCGGTTGGCGGGGATATTGCCATTTGAGTCAATCTCCCAGCCTTGCAGGTAATACCCCTGTGCATTTCGAAGCAGGCCCGTTGCATCCGGCTCAAATGTACCAGCGCGGGTGAAAACATAGTTGCCACCTGTCAATGTCGGGTTTGGCGTACCTGTCACAACGAAGAACCCATCGCCGGCAATCGCCATGTGGGTATCGATGGATGATCCTGTCACCAGTCCCTGGCGGTCTACCTGTGAACGCGGATGGACTTGAACGCCGCCAGCTGAGTATGTGGTGTCGGTTGCGCTTTCAGTCACCAAAGTTGAGAAAATCGCATTGGTGCCCTTATAGCCAATCGTGTTCGTATTAGAAATATTGTCCGAGATCGTCGCCATAGCGGTCGACTGTGCGGCCAATCCCGAAACACCGGAAAACATTGCTGCTGTTAAACTCATTTTATCTCTCCTATTTTACCGCCCGCCGGTTGTCTGGCGAGAGCGTTCTGGGTTAGCCGCGTTCAAGCGGACGGATCAGTTGTTTGTGGTTGTGTTACGGATGTGATGTAGCCAAGTCCTATCGGGACATCGCCCACTTTCAGGACGGTTTCACCATTCATCGTATCAATACTGGTGGTGATACCTTCGAAACTGTAACCGACGTTGATATCGTTGCCGCCTTCGGTTTCTGCGGTCACAACGAGATAGTATGCGCCGTCTGCCGCATCGGCTCCGCTGTTGGTTGTGCCATCCCAGCTATATTGCTGGGCGCCAGCCGTGACGGTTTCCTTGGTTTCGGAATAAACAATGGAGCCATTTTGGTTGTAAATGTCATACTTTACATTTGCCGCGCTGCTGCCAAGATCGATATTCCACGTCGCCTCACCAGCGTTTAACGCTGAGACGTTGAGGTTTGTCCTGACGGACTTGCCGAGATAATTGATCATGGAAGCTGAGAGCGCATTCTGCTGAGACATTTGCGTCAGCTCGACTAGCGACTCCAGGTTCTGGTTTGTTGCAATTGCCTGCTCCACAGAAGTGAAGTTTACAAGCTGGTTGGTAAACTCTGTCGAGTCCGTCGGATTGAGCGGATCCTGATTAGTCAGCTGCGTCGTCAGCAACGTCAGGAAGTCGTCAAAATTACTGGCCAGATTAGTTTGCGCCTTACTGGCGGCACTGTTCTGGGCCTGATAGGTTGAGGTTATTTCCGGCATATTGAATTCTCTCTTTATTGAAAATCAATTCACTAAAATCAGACTTGTATATCCAGGCTACCGTCGCCATTAACTCCGCTGGACAGCGGTTGTTGTGGCAGCATAGAAAAATCACTTTCATCGATTGTCTCGCCAAGCAGCAGATCAAGATCGACAAAGTTTCTTCCTTCGCCTTGAGTATCCTGACGGAGCCCGAAGTTAAGGCTGTTCGATCCGGTATCAAAACCGGCGTCCTGAAGGGCCTTTTCGAGAGTGCGGGCATCGCGTTGCAACATATCGAGAGTTTCCTGCTTGTCGACAGAGACAACAGCGAGGACACGTCCGTCATGACCAATGTCGAGTTTTACTTCCACCCGCCCAAGTTCAGAGGGGTGGAGGCTGATCTTGATACGGTCATGGCCTTCTTTTATTGCAGTGCTGATCTGGGTTGAGACTTGTTCTGCCACAGGCAGATGAGCAGACGCCCGGGCCGCATTCGCCGCCTGGCTGGCAGTATTTGTTGATGTCGCCTCAACCCCCTGAACAGAGCCGGTCGGTGCTGTTGGTATAGTTGGGTTTGTCGTGTCCGCCGGAAGACCACCGGCATTCGCCGTGACGGTTGGCGTTACCTGCGGGATGAGACCCTCCACGTCACTGACAGTTCCAGGCATCAAGTTCATGGCTGGTGCGTTAGCATTGCCGGTCATAGAAGCGGTGACCAGGTTCGTGCTGCTGGCAAGGGTCGATTGAAAGCTTTGTGCTTGCGGCGGGCCGTTCAGGGTGATTTTACCTTTTCCATCCTGCAGCATCTCTGCAATTTTGGCAGAAAGGATATCTTTCTCGCTCATCTTTGCCTCAGACTGCGCCCGCACGGCAGCTATTACATCGGAGGCGGCGGGAGCCGGTTTTAGCTCCGGCGCGCCGGTTGTGATAACCTTTTCCGCGCTAGGAGGCGGGGCGGTATTGTTCTTTGCAGGCTTCTCTGTAATTGCCGGTGCAGGGAGCGGCGCATGCGCTGACGCTGCGGCCTGACCCTTTCCCAGATTTACCGGATTGTTGTTTACTGTCGCAGCGTTGGCTTCAGCTTTGGGTGTCTCTGGCTTGGCATCTATCTTTGGCGTCATTGCAGTTGCTGTATCTGCTGAGATATCGTTCTTGCCTGGGACCGGCGGTTGGGCAGGCTGGGCTTTGACAACTTCAGGAGCAACCTTTGGTGCCGCAGTATTGGACGCAGGTATTGCAGGTACCGCAGGCGTGGCAGTTGCAACGACCAAAGGTTTGGTTTCTTTCGCTTCTGAGGTTTGCGAATTAGCATCAGACGCCTGCGCCTTCTGCTCGGTGCCCGTTGTCGCGGGTTCACCAGCTTGATCGTTAGAAGGCTTGTCAACAGGCGCCTTCGCAGACGCGTCTTGCGCTACCTGTTCTTTAACAGGCGGCTCGATGTCGCCGACTTCCTTTTTTGCAGGAACTTCCTGTTTTGGAGCAGGTTCGTTCAAGAAGGTTGCGAAATCATCACTCTCTTCTTTGCGCGGTTCACTTTCCCGGCGCGGCTGCTCTTTTGTCGTCCCGATAATCTGCCCAATATCCATGGCGTATCTCACATTCAATTCGCTGTTACCGCAAAGCGCGGTCTGTTCGTTCCCATATGAAGCAAGCTTCGGGCCAGTTTTTTAAAAATAAAAATTATCAATAAAAACAGTATCTTGATAGGAATTTGATTTCACGGGAAAGGCAAATTTGTCCTGCATATCAGGTGCCTTTTGGTCCGATGGAGACGATTTTGCCGACCTGGATACTTGGCTGTTGGGGCCCGAAGAGGATGGCGTGTCCATAGTTTTAAAGGATTGGAAGATCTGAGGGTTTAAGACTCGCGCGCGAGCAGAGCTGTCCTCACTTTAAGGCAAATTGAATACTGGCATCAAAATTGCTTCTTGTTGACACGAAAGACCGCCTTTTGGGTCAACCCCGTTTAACGGATAACGTGACAGTATGAATAAATATGTTGAAAAACAAATAGTTGCGATGGTTTTGACTTCGACCCCTTTGCTCCGCGTGGGTGCTGAAACAGGCATGTTTTACCGTGCCAGGGTCAATTCTTCCGTAGGCGAAGCAAAAATGCCATCCGTGTTGGAGTTAGTATCATGAGCCTGAATGCAATTTTAAACTCTGGTGTAAGTGGCATGCTGGCTCACCAGACAGCCCTGAATGTGACATCGACAAATATCGCGAACGTCCAAACCGAAGGCTATGCGCGTAAAACGGTGCAGTATAGCTCCATATTCGTCAATGATATTGGTACTGGAGTTGAAGTCAGTGAAGTTCGCCGTATTACGGATGAGTTCATCTCCAAGGAACTGCGTCTGGCGACGGCCGGTTCCGAACAATATAAGGCGATGTCCGAAATCTATGGGCAGTTGCAGTCACTTCTGGGCGATCCGGCGGCAAATAATTCCCTTACCGGAAAGCTGGACAGCCTGAATTCTGCTTTTGCCGCCTTGACGGTTGATCCGACCATGTCCGTCTCCCGCACAGCGGCGCTTAATGAAATTACGAATTTCGGTATTGAGACGAACCGGTTGCTTTCGCAGATACAGGATTTACGCAAAGAGGCGGATACGCATGTTGCAGAGGAAATCGCGGTTGTAAATGCCGCCATCCTTCGACTTCACGATTTGAACCTTGAGATCAAATCCGCCTCTCAAAGCAATAAACCAATCGGTGATCTGCTGGACCAGCGCGATCAGGCTTTGACCGAAATCTCGAAAGTCGTGGACATAAAAACATATCCGATGAGTGATGGCGCGATTGCGGTCATTACAGACGCCGGGCAGCAGCTTCTCGATTTTCAGCCGCGCCAGCTCGTCTATTCGCCGGCCGCGTCCGTAACCAGCGAAACGATTTTCAGTCAGATCACATTGAATGTCTATGACACCGTGAACAAGACTGTCGCGCCTACCGGCCTGGCCCTTGATCCGGAATTACAAAGCGGGTCGCTCCGCGGCTGGCTGGATATGCGCAATATGGAACTCCCCAACCTTGCGGCTCAGATCGGCTCTCTTTCCGCCGAGGTTGCTGCCCAGTTCAATGCCGTTCACAATGACAATATCACTGTCCCGCCTCCTGCTGCGATGACAGGCCGGAACACGGGCGTGGTTGCGGCGGATGCGCACGGATTTAGCGGGCAGGCCAGCTTCTACAGTTTCGATGCAAACAACAATGTGGTCGCGTCCTACACCGTTGATTTTGACAATCCGGGAACGGTCACGATGGCCGATGTGATGGCAGAGGTAAACGGGGCGCTTGGCGCCGGGACCTTGAGCCTTACCAACGGGGTATTAACAATGTCGGCCCAAGGAGGGGCGACTGGCGTTGGTATTGCCCAGGAAGCGGGTAGCCCGTCCGATCGCGGTGGGCGTGGGTTCTCACATTTCTTTGGCATGAATGACCTGATCACTAGCAGGATTAATACGACATATGATACCGGATTGATGACCACCGATGCGCATGGCTTCACGGGAACAACTACGCTGGAATTCCGGGGACCCAACGGCGAAGAACCGGTCTCCATGACCCTCGACTTTGGTGCGATCGGCGGTACGATGGCGGATGTTGTGAACGAGATTAACAGTAATCTCGGGGGCTATACGACCGCGTCGCTGGATGCGAATGGTGCCTTGATATTCAGCAACGGTCCGGGATTTTCTGACTACAGCGTGAATGTATTGGCCGATGCAACAGATCGCGGGGCCACTGGAATGAATTTCTCGGATATGTTCGGGATTGGACTTAAGTATCCAGGGGATGCCGGTTTTGACTTTTCCGTAGATCCCGCGATTGCGGCAAATCCCCAGCTCCTCGCAATGGCCAAAATCAATCCGACCGGGGCACCGGCCGTTACAAATGCGGATAATCGTGGCGCGCTTGCCTTCCAGGACCTGGCGACGGCGCGATTTGCCTTTGGCTCCATTGGCGGGTTGACCGGTTCAACAGTTTCTCTCGGGGATTATGCCGCCCAGATATTGGCGAAATCCGGCTTGGATGCTGCGAGAGCGGAGAGCTTGCAAAGTGATCGGGCGGCCCTGAGCGGTGAGTTTCAAAACCGGCTTCAGGAAGTATCCGGCGTCAATATGGACGAAGAACTTGCGAACCTGATTGTTTACCAGAACGCCTATAATGCCTCGGCGCGGATTATTACTACCGCGCGTGAGATGTATGACGTTCTTATTAATCTCGTCTAGGAGAAAACCATGACACGCATCTCTACATTTCAGCAAAGCCAGACGCTTATCAACGAAATGATGAAGAGTCAGAACAGGCTTGCAGATTCTCAGCGGCAGGTTTCGACCGGTCATGTGGCGGAGTACTACAAGGATATCCATATGGATACCACCAGCCTTGCCGGTGCGAAATCGCTATTGTCCCGACTTGAGCAATATGAAGCGAACAACGGTAAAATCATGAGCCGGCTTGCACATTATGATCAGGCTCTCGCCGGCATGGAAAGTGCGGCAGGAGATGTCCTTTCCGCCGTTATGTCAACGATCAACACGGCATCGCCGCAAGGACTGTATGGTTCGATTGAAGGGGCATTTGAAACCGCTCTTAACTTTCTTAACAGCCGGAATACGGAAGGCTATCTGTTCAGCGGTTCCAATGGTGATACGCCGCCCGTGAATATCACATCCATCAATGAATTAATGGCCGCGGCGCAACCACCGACCGATATTTTTGACAATAATGATCTGAAGGCATCGGTTCGGATTGATGAGAACCGGACGCTGGAAGTGGGCGTTGTTGCCGATGAAATCGGGCTTGAAATTATGACGGCGTTGCAGCGCCTCGCGCTTTGGGCAAATGGAACGGTGCCGACGACAGTGCCGGTGCCTGCTGGTCCGTCCGGCAGTTTTGCTGTTCCTCTCAGTCAGGAGGACCAGAGCTTCCTGTCCGGCGAGATTGCCAATCTGGAGACTCTGATGGATAACATGGCGGGCTTCCGCGGCGCCAATGGTTTCAATCAAAAGACAGTCGAGGACACAACTGAGGCACTTGGGCTGCAGGTTGATCAGGCCAAGGTGTTTATCAGCAACATCGAAGATGTCGATGCTGCTGAAGCGATTGCCAATCTGACTCAGCGTGAAATCGCCCTCGAAACCTCGTATAGCGTATTAAGTCAACTTAACCGGTTAAGTCTTTTGAATTTTCTGTAGCTTGAGCTTTGCCTGACTCTCAGGCTTGCATATTGAGGCGAGGCCTCTATATTGCCCGCCATGAATTCACTTGGTTTTGAAACAGCACCGGAGGATACCCGTATCGTCGTCGCCATGTCCGGCGGCGTCGACAGCTCGGTCACGGCTGCACTGTTGAAGGATCAGGGCTATGACGTTGTGGGTATTACGCTGCAGCTATATGATCATGGCGCCGCCGTTCAGAAGAAGGGCGCCTGCTGCGCGGGGCAGGATATCCACGACGCCCGCCGTGTCGCCGAGGCCATCGGGATTCCTCATTACGTCCTTGATTATGAGAGCCGCTTTCAGGATAGCGTAATGGATGAGTTTGCCGACAGCTATTTGCGCGGTGAAACGCCAGTCCCTTGTGTACGATGTAATCAGACTGTGAAATTCCGGGATTTGCTGGAAACATCGCGGGATCTCGGGGCCGTCGCCCTGGCAACAGGCCATTATTTGCGCCGTGAGGATGTCGACGGGAAGGCCCGGCTCTTCCGTGGGCGAAACACGATCAAGGATCAGAGCTATTTCCTGTTCGCAACGACGCAAGAACAGGCTGACTATTTGCGCTTTCCTCTTGGTGATTTAACGAAGGAACAGACGCGCGCTCTTGCGGATAAGTATGACCTTGCTGTGGCGGCAAAACCTGAAAGTCAGGATATCTGCTTTGTGCCTAACGGCAATTACGCGAAGGTGATTGAACGCATGCGCCCTGGATCTGCGGTGGCCGGCGATATTGTGGACATGGAAAATAATGTCCTTGGCCAGCATACAGGTATTATCAACTATACTATCGGACAGCGCCGGGGCCTCGGAATTGCGACGGGAAGCCCGCTCTATGTCACGCGCATCGATCCGGAACGCAACCGGGTTGTTGTCGGACCGTCGGATGCCCTGCTCGTATCCAAGCTCACGCTGCGGGAAATGAACTGGATAGGGGACGAGCCGCTTGATGCCTCCGGAGTCACGGTCACCGTAAAAGTCAGATCAACGCAGGAGCCTATGCTTGCGACTGTCTATGGCGCGCCGGGTGACTGGGCGGAAGTACATCTTGCCGATCCTGAAGCCGGCGTTTCTGCCGGTCAGGCCTGCGTGATGTATGACGGAGACAGGCTGCTCGGCGGGGGCTGGATTGCCGGAACGGAAGCGCCTGTTAAAATCGCCGGCGTCCGTCAGCAGATGAGCGTATAACTGTCATTTCCTCGCTTGACAGGTCTTTGTAAAAAACCTAAAAACCGGGCTTCGACGCGCCTGCTGGCAGTGAGATAAAGTGTCATCGGCGGTCGCATTTGGCTCCTTAGCTCAGTTGGTTAGAGCGGTGGAATCATAATCCATGTGTCCCCAGTTCGAGTCTGGGAGGAGCCACCAATATAAAAACCGGGGTTGAGGCCTAGCCTCCCCCGGCTTTTTAATGCGTTGTGGCTCTCATCGGGTTCAAACACCGTGATCGATGATCGTTGCCACAGGGTGGGTCAGGCGGATTCCAGGACGTGAATCACCCGGCTTTCGAGCAAGTCTTTGGTTTTTGCGCCATAGGCTTTCATATGGTCCGAAGTAGCGTGAGCTATCAAGGCATCCATGCTTTCCCACTTCTCGATGACGGCGAAGCTGTCTTCGCCGAGCTTGGCCTGAAATCCGCCGACGCCTTCCATGTCGACAACGGCGTTATACTCAATGCAGCCTTTTTCGGCATGAACTGCTGGCGTGTTTGCTTTGAAGGCGGTCAGTACTTCGGCGCGTTTTCCGGCTTTTGCGGTGATAATGGCAACGACGTTAACGACAGACATGGTATTCCCCTTTTTTATTATGGTTGTTGCAATCGGCTGAATTCTACAGCATAGCTTGGGGCAAAGGCCATGATTAATCACGCAATAAATTTGAAACGATGACCGGAAGGTATCTGACATGCTCGACGGAACTTTGAGATTGCTTTGCACATATATCCTGACATCAGTGCTGGCGATTGCTGCCGTTTTCCTGCCATTGAGTGCATCAGCCGAATCCTGGCGTGAATCCGGATGCGCCGGCGTCGTCGAGGCGGAGCTTGAAAAACTGGACATTTCCAAATTGGGCAAGCCGGATGTAAATTATATCGTGTCCAGCCGGAGTTCCGCTGCGTCGGACGGTTCGGAAGAACTCAACGGGTGGGTCGGATTTGAAAACTGCAAGGGAAACCTGATAGTTCAACTGTCCCGAAACTGTCATGTCACGGCAATATATACAAGCGGTGCCTGCCGAATTCCCGGTGTTCCGCACTTCTAGTCTGTCAGCGCCTGCTCCTTACATTTTTTATTGTCATTCGGCCACATTTCAATCTTGTGAGTAAAGCGATCGCCATCACTGAGTGTAATATTTTCGAAGCCTAGAAGTGTAATCAGGTCAAGGAACGTCAGATTCTCAGGTGAGCCGCTTTCCTCGAATATCGGGGTTGTCCGTGCGCTATTGGTTAGATCCGCAAGCAGTGCACGCACCCGGTAAATCGTTTTCAGGTGGCCATCCGTTTTGGCAACGATAATCAACTTGCGGGACTCGCCGCCTTTCACGAATACTGAATAAGAGGATTCATAAGGCTGGTTGGCCATTCCTTCCTTGATGCCAATCACAAATCCGACCCGGCGTCTTTTGTCCATGTCGGGCAAAGGCGAGACTCTGGCGCAGTAAATTTCTATCTGAACCGGTGCCGGGTAATAATAGCCGACATATCGATCCTGCTCTGCAGAGGCGGCGGGAGGCAGCATCAGAAGCGTCCAGCTTACGGCCAGGAGTCCACCCAGGGTACGTCTCAACATTAAATCACTCCCGATGTCAGATTGTCCAAAGCGCACAGATTATTGGAAAACCCGGCTTTGGACACCCTAAAAATTCAGGGTAGGCCTAATTCAACTGACCGCGTGAGCGTCATTCCATTCGCGTAGCATCTTATGAGCTTCTGCCGCAGCGGTCGCTTGATCGGGCGTTTTTTCCGGTATCTTCGCTGTAAGCTCTATGACGTAGCCATTTGGATCGCGAAAGTAGATCGAATGGATAGTGTGGTGGTCGGAAATGCCGCGTGTCTCCATGCCCAGTTTTTTCCCTTTTTCAAACATCGTCCGAAGGTCATCTATCCCCACTTCAAGGGCGATGTGAAGGTCAAAGTCGTGCTGATCCTTGAACTCGAAATCCCGGTCGGGCGCTTCAAAGAAGGCGAGGAAAGACCCATCATCCATCTCGTAGAAAGTATGAAGAACTTCGGTCTTCCGACCAGTTTTGGTTTCATTGATCGAAAGCGCATGGGCGAGTGGAAGGCCAAGAAAATCTTCATAGAATTTCCGTGTTTCTTCGGAATTCCGGCATCTATAGGCGTTGTGGTGAAGTCCTTTTATCATTATGACCCTCTAAAGCAAGTTAATGCGCCCGTCACTAACTAATTGGCGCTCATTCCGATAATTTCAACTACCTACACTTTAAACCAACCCTAACCCATTTTACGTAATTTGAAGCGCTGGATTTTTCCTGTAGCCGTTTTTGGAAGCTCGTCAACAAATTCGATCCATCTCGGATATTTGAAGCTGGCGAGACGTTCTTTAACAAAATTTTTCAATTCATCAGCCAGGCTATCGAGGTCCATATCAAAATTTTTCGGAACGATAATGGCTTTTGGCTTGATCAGATTGTCTGCATCCGCCATGCCAACGACGGCAACTTCCAGAACTGCTTCATGCTCAATCAGGGCAGCTTCAACCTCGAAAGGCGATACATAGATGCCGCCGACCTTCAGCATATCGTCCGTCCGTCCGCAATAAATGTAGTAGCCATTTTTATCCTGACGGTATTTATCCCCAGCGCGTGTCCAGGGGCCCTGAAATGTTTCAATACTTTTCTCGCGCCGGTTCCAGTACATAATCCCGCTGGTAGGGCCTGAAATTTCAAGCGCTCCCATCTCACCTTGTGCAACTGGAAGGCCGTCATCTCCGGTCAGACGGATATCATATCCTTTCACCGGCTTTCCGGTTGAGCCCGGACGGACATCGTCTGGCCGATTGGAAAGGAATATATGCAGCATTTCCGTGCTGCCGATGCCATCCAGAATGTCGACACCCACATGATTTTTCCAACGAGCGAGAATATCCCCAGGCAAGGCTTCCCCAGCGGAAGCACAGAAACGCAACTCGTGTTGCTCCTTGGTTGGTAGTTGATCACTGGCCAGTAACATGCCGAATAATGTGGGGACTCCAAAGAATATTGTTGGCGAGTGGTTTGTTAAGATATCGCAGACTGCTTCCGGCGTAGGAGGGCCCTCTAACAGAATAGCGGTGGCACCTACCGCAAACGGAAAGGTCAGGCCGTTGCCCAGTCCATAGGCGAAGAACAGTTTGGCTGCAGAAAACATAACATCGGTTTCATTGATCTTCAGAGTTCCCACGGCATACAAATCAGCTGTTGCGCGCAGGTTCTTGTGAAGATGAACTGTCCCTTTGGGCGTTCCAGTTGTTCCGGAAGTATAGAGCCAAAAGCACATATCGTCGGCTTTTGTCTCGGCCGCACTGAATTCCGGACTTTGAGAAGAGAGAAGACCGGTAAGTTCTTCATATTTGCGGGTCGCGCCGTCGGAAATGACAACTGACCTTAGGGCAGAATGTGAGGCAACATGGTTCTCAAACAACGGGAAGAGGTTGCCTGACACTACAATCGCCGCCGCCCTGCTATCCTCCAATATAAAGGAATAATCGTTTTCGGTAAGGCGTGTATTTATCGGCACAGGAATAACACCCGCCTTAATTGCACCCAGAAAGCAAACGGGAAAATCAATGCTGTCATTCAGGCAAAGAATAATGCGCTGTTCTTGAAGTATGCCGATATGTCGAAGGGCATTGGCGAAGCGGTTGATGTTGTCGCTCAGTTCCTGATAACTGTGCGCGCCAGTTTTATCTATGACTGCTGTCTTGTGTCCCCGCCCGGCAGTCAGATTATGATCAATAAGATCTACCGCAGCATTATAATATGCGGCTTGATCGGTGTCGATGGACATCGCATTCCTCCCCTTCGCGAAAAGTGCCGCCTCGCTTCCTCACCATTAAGTTTTATATTTTTTGGCGTCTGCGGCAAGATCATCTTAGTCCTATCCTTTAGGTATTCTCCAGTTTTTCAAGCCATTGTTCCGTCCAACCAGCGGCCTGGTCCTCGGGCAGTTCCCCGGACGACGCGTCGTGACGCATAATCTCGCCCACGCGTGTTGCACCAAGTCTTTGGAGCGCAGTATCGAACAAGGTGCCCGCATTGCAGAAGGTCTGATTGTAGGTGATGTCCCCCAACGCAAACACCCCGAACCTGATGCCGGAAAGATTTGGCTCCACTGTTGTCAGGTTGTCAATAAAGGCTTGGCCATTGTCCGGCACATCGCCTTGGCCGTAAGTTGATGTGCAGATAATATAGGAGGCATCGGGCGTCAGAATGCCGGAGTCAAGATTATCCATCAGATGTATTTCTGCCGACTTGCCTTTTGTCGATAGGGTATCCGCAATTTCCTCGGCGACGAGTTCGGCTGTTCCGGTCATTGTGCTGACAAGAATTTTTATATGATCAACCAAAATTCTGTTTCTCCAAAAAATACTACGCAAAAACCGAAATAGGAAATATAATGCATTTTGTCCAGCGTATTGTGAATAAATATCAGTGAGCAGCGGAATGAGCAAAAAAGTCAGTGAACTTTCACAAGAGGGCGATAGCCGTGCTGACGAGTTCTTGGTTGACCTTGGTGCGCATGTGCGGGCGGTGCGGGCGCAACGTGGCATGACACGCAAGATTCTGGCGCGCGACTCGGATGTCTCTGAGCGATATCTTGCCAAACTGGAAACCGGGCAGGGGAATGTTTCCATACTGATACTGAGACAGATTGCCGATGCGATGGACATGAATCTCATCGACATTCTTGCGGTTGGAGATCAGCTTAGCCCGCAGATGCAGGAGCTCTATCAGCTTGCTCGGCATTTACCCGCAGATCAGTTGGCAAATGTGACATCAGAGATCAGGAACCAACTTGCGTGTTCTGAACATGTGGCCAAGGCTCGCCGAATTTCCTTGATTGGCCTTCGCGGCGCCGGAAAATCAACATTAGGGCCGCTCCTTGCAAAGACGCTTGGGTGTGAGTTTGTCGAACTTAATAAATGCATAGAAAAAGAATTCGGAGCGGGGTTGGATGAAATTTTCTCCCTGGCGGGCCAGCCTTCCTTTCGCCGACTGGAACGTCGATGCCTTGCCGATATCATTGCTAATCATGAAGACATTGTCATCGCGACCGGAGGCAGTATCGTTGCGGATGAGCAGACATTTTCAATGTTGTTAAATCATACGCATGTCATCTGGGTACAGGCTGAGCCTGAGGAGCATATGTCTCGGGTGGTTGCTCAAGGAGATATGCGACCAATGAGAGGCAGTCAGGAGGCGATGGAGGATTTAAGGCAGATTCTCGCTGCGAGGGCGCCCTTGTATCGCCGTGCTGATGCGAAATGTAATACCTCCGGCAAGCCGGTTGAGGAAAGTTTGCATGATTTGGAAAGTATAGCGAAAGTATTGATTACGCCGAAGCTATAGTTAAGTGCTTGACATGAATTAAAGTGCATTTTAAAAAGGCATTATAATTCACAACCAAGAGCGCTACCTATGATTACTTTCGACAGGCACCCTGATAACTACTGTCATTGGACATTGTCTGTTGATGGAGCAATTGCGACGCTTACATTAGCGGTGGATGAAGATGCCGGGATCGTCCCTGGTTATCAACTTAAACTCAATTCCTACGATCTTGGCGTCGATATTGAACTTAACGATGCTTTGCAGCGAATCCGGTTTGAGTATCCCACGGTCAGAACCGTTGTCATCACCAGCGGTATAGAGAAAATGTTTTGCGCCGGTGCGAACATATATATGCTGGGAACTTCTTCTCATGGCTGGAAAGTGAATTTTTGCAAATTCACGAATGAAACGCGGAACGGGATGGAGGATAGCAGCCGCCATTCCGATATAAAGTTTATTGCGGCATGCAACGGAACGACGGCAGGCGGCGGTTATGAACTCGCGCTTGCCTGTGATGAAATTTTCCTGATTGACGATCGCTCCAGTGCGGTGAGTCTCCCGGAAGTGCCGCTTCTCGGCGTACTGCCGGGAACGGGTGGATTGACCCGTCTTACAGACAAGCGAAAAGTCCGACATGACCTTGCCGATGTCTTCTGCACCAATCCCGATGGCGTACGTGGACTGCGCGCGAAAGAATGGCGTCTGGTTGATGAGGTCGTTTCGCGCAATAATTTCGATGATCAGGTAAGAGTGCGGGCCAAAGAACTTGCGGCAGATAGTTCAAGGCCGGAGCAGGCAACGGGAATAGAGCTGATGCCGCTTCATCGGCAGATCGATGACATCGGTTATCACTATCAATATGTCGATGTGGTGCTGGATGAGGCGGCGGGCGTAGCGACAATGACGATTTCGGCTCCTGATATGGTGTTGCCGGAGGCACTTGAGGATATCCATGCGGCGGGGGCGGGCTGGTGGCCGCTCGCCATGGCGCGGGAACTTGATGACGCCATTTTGATGCTGCGGACCAATAATGAGGAAATCGGTACATTTGTTCTTAAAACACACGGGCAAATCGATGCTGTATTGAAGGCCGATTCTCTTCTCGTCAAGTATCAGGATGACTGGTTCGTGCGCGAAGTAGTCGGAATGATCCGCCGAACCTTGGCGCGGCTGGACGTTTCTTCCCGGAGCCTGTTCGCATTGGTGGAAGAGGGTTCCTGTTTTGCGGGCACCCTATATGAATTGGCCCTCGCTGCCGACCGGATTTACATGCTGGATATTGCGGAGGAAGATGGCAATCCACCTCATATCGCATTAAGCACTATGAATTTTGGATCTTACGAGGCGGTGAATGGACTGGCCCGTCTCTCCCGGCGCTTCTACGAAGATGAGGCCGTCCTTAATGTCCTGAAACAACAAACCGGCGAAGAGATCGATGCAATAGAGGCGGAGGAAAAGGGTCTGGTAACTTTCATCCCTGATGACATCGATTGGGAGGATGAAATCCGCCTGCTGATAGAGGAGCGTGCCAGCTTGTCACCGGATGCCCTTACCGGGCTTGAGGCGAACTTGCGCTTCGGTGGAGCGGAGACGGCGGCGACCAAGATATTTGGCCGTCTCTCCGCCTGGCAGAACTGGATTTTCAATCGCCCCAACGCTGTTGGCGAAAAGGGCGCCCTTAAACTGTTCGGCAGCGGGACCAAGGCTGAATTTGACAAGAGGAGAGTGTAGGGTGGCAATAAACTATCAGGAAAGAATCCCCAACAATGTCGATCTCAGTAATGACCGCCGCCTCCAGCGGGCACTTGAGCACTGGCAACCGCGCTTCCTTGACTGGTGGCAGGAGCTGGGACCGGAGGGTTTCCAGACGAGCGATGTCTATCTTCGCACGGCGACCTCGGTTGATGCCAAGGGATGGGCGACGTTCGGCGCGGTAAAGATGCCGGAATATCGCTGGGGCATCTTTCTCGCAGATCAGGAGCAAGACCGCACCATCGGTTTTGGCGATGATTTTGGTAAGCCGGTGTGGCAGCAGGTCCCCGGCGAATATCGCTCTATCCTCCGTCGTTTGATCGTAACACAAGGCGATACGGAGCCAGCTTCGGTAGAACAGCAGCGCCTTCTTGGGCAGACATGCCCTTCTCTTTTTGATCTGCGGAACCTGTTCCAGGTCAATGTGGAGGAAGGGCGGCATCTCTGGGCGATGGTGTATCTGTTGCATGCCTATTTTGGGCGGGATGGCCGTGAGGAAGCGGAAGATCTTTTGATGCGTCATTCCGGTAGTGAGGATAACCCGCGCATTCTTGGCACGTTTAACGAGCCGATCAGCGAATGGCTTTCCTTCTTCATGTTTACTTATTTTACCGACCGTGACGGGAAATATCAGCTCAAGTGCCTGGCTGAATCATCCTTCGATCCGCTGGCGCGGACCTGTCAGTTCATGCTGACAGAGGAAGCGCATCACATGTATGTCGGGGAAACTGGCATAACCCGAATTATCAAGCGCACATTGGAGGTCATGACCGAACTGAAGACGGATGATCCGGCAATATTGCGTAAAGCTGGTGTTGTCGATCTGCTAACCCTTCAGCGGTATGTGAACTTCTGGTTCTCCTCCTGCATGGATCTGTTCGGAGCAGAGATCTCGTCGAACGCAGCGATTACCTTTGCGAACGGCATCAAGGGGCGTCCGGACGAGAGATCTTTTGGGGATCATGTCGAGCGGGACACAAGTCTGCAGATTGAAAAGCCGGATGGTAGTGGCGGTATTCTGTCAGAAGAGATTTCGGTGCGAAGCGCTATCAATGATCAGGTTCGTGCTGCCTATATCAAGGATTGCATGGTCGGCGTGACGCGCTGGAACCGGTTGATAAAGAAAGCTGGCTTCGATTTTACCATAGAGCTGCCGTCAAGCCGGTTCCGGCGGCAAATCGGGTTCTGGTCAGACGTCGTCACTGATCCGAAGGGTGATTTTATATCGGCTGCGGAATTTCAGCGCCGCCAGGATGAGTTTCTTCCTTCCGAAAGTGATCGCGCTTATGTTCATAGCCTGATGCAGCAAGTGATAGAGCCGGGTAAGATGGCAGGCTGGATCGCCGCTCCGGATCGCGGTATCAATAACATGCCGGTTGATTATGAGTATGTAAATCTGCAGTAAGTGAGATTTTGAGACGGGGGTCAGATGCTGCCTTCCGTTTCGATCACCAGAATTCGGGCAGGCGTTATCGGAACAGCTTTATGCTCATCGCCTGCTTCCGCATGGAAAATATCACCGGGAGAGAGCGGTAGAATCTTTTCTTGACCGTCCTCTCTTACATGCATATCGACCTTGCCATCCAACAAGACGAAGATCTCTGGTCCATCATTCACATGCCAGATATAGGGTTGATCTGTCCAGTGAAGGCGAACGGTGGCGTTTGGTATCTTCTCGATATCAAACGCATCCCATGCATCTTCACCTTCAAATTCAGTTGGCCTGATTAGACGCATTTTGATTTCCTGTTTGTCAATTTTTCTGGATCAAAACCCTGCCTATCCCTAGCTCATGCATGATTAGGCTATTCTGACTTCTTCTATGATTTTTCTGATGATAGAATCGGTCGTGTTGAAATAGTGCTCGGTCGCTCTTTTATATGATCCCACCAATGGGTCAATTTTGGATAGCGAATGAACATAGCGGCGCCTTCAGGCACCATCAGGAAATAATCAATCATCGGGATGACATGCGCATCTGCTAGTGAGTAGCTCGGGGCGGCGATATATCCTGCATCACATACTAACTTTTCAAGGGCAGCGAGGACAGGCGCGCTCTCTTGCAAACCTTCGTTCAGCATAGCTTCATCTATTTCTTCCTTGAAGGTGGAACTGAAGACTTTCCGGACAAGCGGCCAGTAGCCGTAGCTGTCGATGATCGCGATGATCTGCCGCATTCTGGCCCGCTCAGGGGCGGCATTGGGTTGCAGCGACGGCCCGTTGAAGGCTTCGTCCAGATACTGCGTTACCGGACCGGTCTCATAAAGTGTAAAATTCCCATGGCGTATGGTTGGCACTCTTTTGAAGGGATGGATATTGAGATAGCGTGCCGGGACATCGCTTGCGAAAGGGTTGATTTCATGGGTTTCGAAATCGATTCCCTTTTCGGCAAGAACGATCCTGACAATCCGGGAATAGACGCTGAATTTATAGCTGAACAGTTCGATCTTTCTATCGGACATTTGGATAGCCTGCCGGTGATGGGACTTTACTGTTTTTCATCTTGCGCTGATTGGTGGTGGAAACACAAGTAAAGTTGCCACTTTTCTCTTGCACTTATGGATCATCTCGGCGATAACGCGACACCTTGTTTTGGTGATGGCAGAACGGCTTTTTCACGGGTAGAAATGCTGAAAAATATCAGGAAAAATGACGGAATTGACGACGCAGACGAGGTGCGGGTTGACTATTTCGTCCATAAGGACGGACTGACATTTGCGGGTACCCATTTGATTGTCGATCTCTGGCAGGGAGAGGGCTTTAATGATCCCGATCTCATCGAGAGCACATTGCGACGCTCAATTGATGCGGCCGGGGCTACCTTGCTGCATTTCCATATTCACGCATTTGAACCGGACGGCCTCTCTGGCGTTGCGGTATTGGCGGAAAGCCATATCAGTTTTCACAGCTGGCCCGAACGAGACTTTATGGCTCTGGATATTTTTATGTGCGGCAAGGCTGACCCTTATAGAGCCATTCCGGTACTGAAAGAGGCGTTCAAGCCGGGCACGGTTCAGGTCAATGAGATAAAGCGGGGAATTGTCAGTTGATGGAGCTCTTCGATGAGGGGTTGCATTCTGGTGTTAATCTCGCGCTCAATGTCGAGAGGGTGATCTACCGCGAGAAGACCGATCTTCAGGATCTGGTTATATTCGAGAATAGTCAGTTCGGACGGGTCATGTCCCTTGATGGCGCGATCCAGACGACGGAAAATGACGAATTCATCTATCATGAAATGTTTGTGCATGTCCCGCTTCTTGCCCATGGCAAGGCGCGCCGCGTCCTTGTGATTGGCGGCGGAGATGGCGGCGCGGCGCGGCAGTTGATGAAACATAAGAATATTGCGGTTACACTGGTTGATATTGATCGTACAGTTATTGAACTCAGCAAAAAATATATGCCATCCGTCTCTGGCGGGGCCTTTGATGATCCTCGGCTTGAGCTTGTGATTGCGGATGGCTGTCAATTCGTCAAAGAAACAGACGCGCGCTGGGATGTGATAGTTATCGACAGCACGGATCCGCACGGCCCGGGTGAAGTCCTTTATACAGAGGAATTCTATGGCGACTGTAAGTCATGCCTGAGCGAAGGGGGCATCATCATCACCCAGAACGGCGTCCCGTTTGTTCAGGAGAACGAGCTCAGGGAAAGTTACGATCGGCTGGGCCGTTTATTCAAGGATGTGACCTTTTACCTTGCCGCCATCCCGAGTTACGTTGGCGGTGTTATGGCCTATGGGTGGGCGACGGATGAGACAGGCCATCGCCGGGCCGACCTTGCCAAATTGGCGCAGCGATATATCGACGCAGAAATAGAAACGGAATATTATACACCGGAAGTCCATCAGGCCGCTTTCGCGCTGCCGCTTCATATTCAGAAGATGCTGACGCGGGAACGTTAAGCCGTTAGCATTCCACCACATTCACGGCAAGCCCGCCTTGTGAGGTTTCCTTATACTTGCTGAGCATGTCGACGCCGGTTTGTCGCATGGTCTCGATTACTTCATCAAGGGAGACAACGTGAACGCCATCCCCGGACAGCGCCAGGCGGCAGGCGTTGATTGCCTTCATGGCACCCATGGTGTTTCTTTCGATACAGGGAATCTGAACAAGCCCGCCGATGGGATCGCAGGTCAGACCGAGATTATGTTCCATCCCGATCTCCGCCGCGTTTTCTACCTGCTCATTCGTCCCTCCGAGAACGGCGGTCAGCGCCCCTGCAGCCATGGAGCAGGCAACCCCGACTTCTCCCTGACACCCCATCTCTGCCGCTGAGATCGAAGCGCGCTTCTTATAGATTGCGCCAATTGCAGCAGCCGTCAGCAGGAAGTCACGGCTTCCCTCTTTGGTGACACCCGGACAGAACCGCTGGTAATATTTAAGGACAGCCGGGATCACACCGGCGGCCCCGTTTGTGGGGGCGGTGACAACGCGGCCGCCTGCGGCATTTTCCTCATTGACAGCCAAAGCATAAAGATTGACCCAATCGAGGACAGTCAGCGGGTCGCGCGATGCCCGTTCCGGGTTTTCCATCAGGTCTTTATAGAGTTTGTTGGCGCGCCGCTTCACATTCAGGCCACCGGGTAATACGCCTTCCCCCTCGCATCCGCGCTTTATGCAGCTGATCATGGCGTCATTCACATCATCCAGAAAGGCGAAAGTCTCCTCTTCTGACCGCCAGCTGCCTTCATTTGCAAGCATCATCTCTGCGATGCTCAGCCCGCTTTCCTTCCCCAAGGCGAGCAATTCATCGGCCGATGTAAAAGGGTAGGGCAGGCGGATGTTATGGCCACGGGTTTCTGCACGGTCCCCTTCGTTATGCGAGACGACATAGCCACCGCCGACGGAAAAATAGTCCTGGCAGAATAATTCCTCCCCGTCCTTGCTGTATGCATAAAAACGCATGCCGTTTGAGTGTTCAGGCAGGAGCTTATCTTTTAGGAACAGGAGGCTTTGATCTTCATAAAAAGGAATGGCGTGCGTACCATTGAGTGAGAGCGTCCCGGCTTTCCGAATTTCGGCGATCAGGGGCTGAACTTCCTCCGGATCCACAGTGGAAGGGCGTTTGCCGCTTAGTCCGAGAAGGATGGCAATGTCGGTCGCATGCCCATGCCCGGTGAGCGCGAGGGATCCGTATAGCTCCACAAGAAGCCGGTCCGTTATTAGGAGCAGACCTTCACTGTTCAGCCGGTCGGCAAACCGTTTCGCGGCGCGCATGGGTCCCACTGTATGGGAACTCGACGGGCCAATGCCAATCGTATAAAGATCGGTGACGCTTATATTGACGTCCATTTGCGACGTCGGGTTTACGGAACTTGTTGGCTTTGATGGCACAACGGGTGTGACATTACCAAGGCTGGTTTTGGGAGTTGTCGTCATCTCGGGCACCCTTCCTCACTCCGGTGAAAATCACCAACGCGCTAAATGATGCCCCCTCTGTCCGGGTACCTGAAAGATTGCGCCGGAAAATTCCAGCTTACCTCTTCGGTGATGCGCCTTATATGGCAGACGCATTCTCTCCAGAGCCTTTTGTCCTGACGGTACAGGTGCCTGAGAGTTTCCGGGGCGGTTGCTCCTTCGGCGCCGGAAAGCCCGGTCTCTCCCATCAGGAAATTCAAGGTATGCCGATCATCGAGCGGCAAGTACAGCAACCTTAGGTATGGTATCTGATTAATGTCAAGCGTTGGATGTAGGGTTGAAGCTCAACGGGTACCGTATTTCAGGACCCACAGAGGTAACAATGCCGCAACGTCAGGGCTCTTCTCGTCCAGTTCAATTGCTGTTGTCATATTATGTGTATCGACACGGACAATCCGTCCCCCGAAGCGGCACATTTCCGGAGAGCCAACAGGGCCGATAATCCCTTGCACAGGTTCGTCCAGCTCTATCCGATCCGGAACGCCGTTTATCATCATGCCGTCAAGGGACCAGTTTTCTGTTGAAAACTGCGTTCCATCTATCTCGACACTCAGCACAGGATTGGAGACCCGGAAGGCTCCACGTTTTTCAAATCTGTTCTCAACCGACAAGTCATTCACTTCAGCATGCAGCACGATTCTCTCCATAAAAATTAGTTCGGCGATCAATATGCAGTGTTCGTGCCAGAACGAGACCGGCATAAAACATAATGGTTTCCATACCCTGCGGCGAAAATGATGCGAAGACACTAGTGCCGGGATTTAAAGGTGGGCAAGAATGTCCCGATAGGAGGAAAATATTTGCCTTACATTTATGTTACCGGGCCTTTTACGCGTTACTTTGACAAGCAAAAGAGAATCAAAATCATCATAAAACGTGGTTGAGATTCAATTTCAGGGCGATTTCTCGCTAACCCTGACTCAGGTGTAGATTTTTTTCATATTCGACCGAAAGTAATAATATTCTGTTTTGAAACGATTTTTCGTAATAATGCTGCAAGTGCGAACATAAAAAATGAAATTTTGTCAATAATGACAATTTGTCATCTTTGAAAAATCCTGCTAATAATCGCCGCAAGCCGGGTAACTGGGCGGAAGATCCAAGCTTGGCTAAACTTTCCAATGAACTAGGAGTCATCCTTTACATGTCAATGCCAGCTGTTCTGGAGGGGCGACTTTCTCTTCCGGTCATTGCATCACCAATGTTTATTGTTTCGAATCCGGAACTGGTGATTGCGCAGTGTAAGCAAGGCATTGTTGGCTCCTTTCCGGCACTGAACGCGCGACCGGCCTCTCAGCTTGACGAATGGCTGCACCAGATAAAGACGGAACTCGCGGAATATGCGGAAGCCAATCCGGATAAGAAGGTGGCCCCTTTCGCGGTTAATCAGATTGTTCACGCATCTAATTCCCGGCTAGATGAGGATGTTGCTCTTTGCGTGAAGCATGAGGTGCCCATCATTATCACCAGTCTCAGGGCGCCGAACGAAGTCGTGGAGGCGATACATTCCTATGGCGGTATTGTGCTCCATGATGTGACAACCATTCGTCATGCGCAAAAAGCGTTGGAGGCTGGCGTTGACGGGTTGATCCTCGTTTGTGCGGGTGCCGGCGGGCATGCCGGGAGGTTAAGCCCCTTCGCGCTGGTATCTGAGGTTCGGCAGTTTTTTGACGGCCCTATTGCCCTCTCTGGCGCGATTGCGAACGGACGTTCCATTCTCTCGGCGCAGGCGATGGGGGCGGACCTTGCCTATATGGGCAGCGCCTTCATTGCGACGAAGGAAGCAAACGCGGTTGACGATTACAAGGCCATGATTGTAGAAAGCACGGGCGAAGACATCGTGTATACCAATACATTCACCGGCGTTCATGGAAACTATCTCCGTCCGAGCGTTGTTCGCGCAGGGTTGGATCCGGAAAATCTGCCGGGGGCCGACAAAAGCCGCATGAATTTCGGGAGTGGCGGTACCGGTAAGTCCAAGGCGTGGAAGGATATTTGGGGTTCCGGACAGGGAATTGGCAGTGTCGGTGATGTGCCGAGCGTTGAAGAATATGTGAACAGGTTAAAAGAACAGTATGCCCAGGCCAAGGCTGAAATCAATAATAAGGCCATGTAGACTGAATTTATCCCTCACCCCTTTGGGGTGGGGGTAATTTCTTCATAATTTCCAACAAAATTGAACGAGTATAAATGCCGCGCACATTAGCTGCGGGCAGTTGTCACCATACCGCCGTTCGAGGTTTCGCGGATGATTTCCCGGATATGAACAGAGCATTTTGCGCATTGCGGAGCAGCGCCAAGTAGTTCATATACGTTGGCAATACGTTGTGCGCCGGAAGCAACCGCCGTTTTTACGTCGCGATCCGTCAATCCATTACAGAGGCAAATGTACATTGCGCGTATCTTCTTTATTAAAAGTGCCAATCATTCTTAAAAGCTAGTAACTTTGCGAATAGTTGTCAATAGCAATGAACTTTCGGCGCGCGCTTTTTACCTCATATCATATATTTTCCTATGATGTCTGCGACTGAATATAGTTTTCCAGCCCCATTTTACCGATCAAGCCACGCTGTGTTTCCAGCCAGTCAATATGCTCCTCCTCAGATTCCAGGATATCGACCAGTAAATCACGTGAAACATAGTCCTGCTTGCTCTCGCAGTCTTTAATCGCGCTTTTGAGATCAACATGAGCTCCATGCTCCATTTTGAGATCGCACTCAATGATTTCCTGTACATCCTCACCGATCATGAGCTTGCCGAGATCCTGCAAATTCGGCAGACCTTCCAGGAAGAGTATGCGTTTGATGAGCTTGTCCGCATGTTTCATCTCATCAATGGATTCGTGATACTCTTTTTCCCCCAGTTCGCCGAGACCCCAGTCTTCGAGCATGCGGGCATGGAGAAAATACTGATTGATTGCCGTCAATTCGTTTTTCAAGATGACATTCAGATGCTTGATAATTGACGTGTCGCCTTTCATAAAACCCTCCTTGTGTATTTACGCTCAGTCCAGTAACTATATCGAAGGGCGACAGTTTAATAAATGCTGTAAAAAAAGACTTGTTGAACAAGCGAGGCGAGAAATGTCGGAAAAGCCGTTTAATCCAGAAAACCATAAATATGCCGAGGCAAGCTATTTTGAGGACCTCTCGGTTGGTCAACGGTTCCATATTCCGTCCCGGACATTGCGGGACGCTAATTTTTCGGCGTTTCAGGCGGCTTCGGGCGACAATCACCCCATCCATTATGATCTTGAATATTGCAAGTCTCAGGGCCATCCGGAATTGCTTGCCCATGGTTTTCAGGTGCTGATACAAACTGCTTCCGGTGCAGGTGTATTTCCACATGTTATCGGCGAGGCGCTTGTTGCCTTTATCGATCAGTCATCAAAATTTCTGGGGCCCGTCTATTACGGGGATACGGTCTATCCGGAGTTGGTGATTACCGACTTGAAAGAACAGAAATCGACGGGTGTCGTGACCGTACGCTCCACGATCTATAATCAGCGCCGTGAGCTTGTCCTGGAGGGAGAGCAGCGGTATCTGGTTCGGCGGAGGAAGTAGCGTTACATTACCTGCTGAAGTTTGAAATTTCGGGTTGAGGCCAGAACCGAACCGCAGAGCTGTTCCGCACCATCTTTAACGACAAAAACATCCGCAGCGCCGACGGAAATGTTGCGGCCGTTCTGTAGCACACGCCCGCGGGCAATAACTTTTTCGCCCCGCGCCTGCGCTGTCATTTTCACTGTGAAATCAAGCGTGGCACAGGCCCAGCCGGCAGGCAGGAGCGAGTTGCAGGAGCTTACCGCAGCGATATCGCCGACTGTGCCGATAAAGGACGCGGGAAAGAGATCCGGTGGTGTCGACAAGGCTGTCTGAAAGGGAGCTTCAATGACAATCTGCCCGGGTGTTTCATCCAGCACTGCAACACCATAACTCTGCACGAATGGCATCATGGGAAGGAAAGCGGAGGGTTTTGCCAACCCCTCCGATTCGGCTGATATCTCTGCTTCCTTATGCGGCATAGCGACGGACCATCTGTTTGCCGAGGGAGGACATATGGACCTGATCCGGTCCGTCTGCGAGCCGGACTGTCCGGGCATAAGCGAAAGCTTCCGCAAGGAACGTGTCCTGACTCAGCCCCATCGCGCCGTGAACCTGAATTGCTCGGTCAATGACAGTCTGGGCCATTGTCGGCGCTGTAATTTTGATCATGGCGATCAGGTCTCTTGCCTCCTTGTAAGAGACGTCATCCATCCGCGCCGCGGCTTTGAGCGTGAGAAGGCGGGCCTGCTCTATCTCGCAGGCGGACTTGGCGATATCTTCTCGAATGGATCCTTGCTCGCTCAGCTTCTTGCCGAATGCGACACGGTTCTCCGCGCGGATGCACATCAGCTCCAACGCCCGCTGGGCACAACCGATCAGGCGCATGCAATGATGGATGCGACCGGGACCAAGACGCCCCTGCGCGATAGCGAACCCTTCGCCTTCCGCGCCGATAATATTGGACACCGGAACGCGGACATTTTCCAGGAGAACTTCCGCATGGCCATGCGGGGCATCATCGGAGCCGAGCACTTTCAATGGCCGAATGAGCGTGACGCCCTTGGTGTCAACAGGCACAAGTATCTGGGACTGCTGCGTATGGCGCGGGGCGTTGACGTCGGTCTTGCCCATTACGATCATGATTTTGCAGCGGGGATCCAGAACGCCGGACGTCCACCATTTGCGCCCGTTTATGACATACTCGTTTCCCTGGCGATCTATGGTGCATTGGACGTTTGTCGCATCGGAGGAGGCAACAGCAGGTTCCGTCATGGCAAATGCAGACCGAATCTCGCCATTCAGGAGCGGGACAAGCCATTCATCCCGCTGTGCCTGCGTTCCATAGCGGGCGAGCACCTCCATATTGCCGGTGTCCGGGGCGCTGCAGTTGAAGGCTTCCGAGCCGATGAGAGAACGCCCCATAATTTCGGCGAGCGGAGCATATTCCAGGTTGCTCAGGCCCGCGCCGTAATCCTCAAACTCCGCGAGAAATAGGTTCCAGAGACCTTGCGTCTTCGCCTTCTTCTTCAACTCTTCCATAACAGGCGGTATGGTCCATCGGTTGTCAGACTTCTCTATAAAGTCATGGAATTCGGCCTCTGCCGGATAAACATTTTCTTTCATAAAGCCTTCGACACGACTCACCAGATCATCGACTTTTTCGGTAAAGTTAAATTTCATTTCCTTGCCCTCATAAATATCGCTTTTCAGGGCATAAAATAGCGCCAGATATAAAATCATTAAAATTTATTTTTCTAATGATTTAGTATTCATATTAGTTATAGTTATAAAATGCAGCTTAATCATATTGATATGAACCTTTTCCTCACTTTTGAGGCGATCTATACCCATGGCAACCTGACGCTCGCGGCGCGGACTCTGAATGTAACGCAGCCGGCGGTCAGCAACGCTCTTAACCGGCTGCGGGAGCGACTGGATGATCCCCTTTTTATCCATGCGGGAAAAAAGATGAATCCGACCCCGATGGCACAAAAGATGATTGGCCCGGTGCGTCAGGCGCTCCGCCTTCTTCAGTCAGGTATCAGTGCGGAAGAACAGTTTGACCCTGCGGAAAGCGACAAAATTCTCAGGATTGCAATTGGCGATATTGGCGAGACAGTCCTGCTGCCGCGGCTCGTCCAAATATTAAGGCAGTCAGCACCGCATATGAAGGTGCAGGCGTTTCATGTTCCCCGGCGGTCAATTCCGCGCCGCCTTTCGCTGGGAGAGATTGATTTTGCCGTCGATATTCCGATTCTTGATAACGCTCAACTGGTGCATGAAAAACTGATGGCGGAGGAGCAGGTGTGCGCTGTTGGCCGCCATCATCCGTTTGCCGATAAAGCCGCCATCACACTCACCGATTATCTTGATATGACGCATATACTTGTCTCGTCCCGGCCTCGTGGCGGAGGGCTCGTTGATCTTGAGTTGGATAAATCGGCACATTCACGCCGCATCGCTATCCGGTTGCAGCATTACCAAGCTGCCTTTCACATGATAGAGCGAACAGATCTCGCGGTAACTGCACCGCGACAGCTGGCTCAACTATATGGTTGCAAGACGTTCCGCGTTCCCTTTGATGTGCCTAATCTGGACCTTCATCTCTACTGGCATATCTCGGCGGATCAAATGCAGTCTAGTAAATGGCTGCGTAAGCAGATTTTCTCGGCGGTTTGAACATAGGGGAAAGTGGATCGTTGCGCGTATCCTCATAATATGGTTAGTCCTATTCCATGACAGATAATGCCGACGAGAGCGAACCGACATTGTACCTTATCCCGACGCCAATCGGGAATCTGGAGGATATTACTCTGAGGAGCATGCGGATATTGCAATCGGTGGACGCGCTGGCCTGCGAGGATACACGACACACCCGCAAGATATTTGAGCGGCACGCCCTTACCAGTCCCTCTATTATTTTCCCTTGTCACGCACATAATGAAGATAGGGCGGTAGGGCGTATTCTGTCGCTTCTCCGTGATGGAAAATCCGTTGGCCTGACTTCCGACGCCGGGGCGCCCGGGGTAAGTGATCCGGGGCAGCGGACTGCTGCGGCAGTGATTGAGGCGGGATATCAGGTCGTTTCTCTTCCCGGGGCAAGTGCCGTGATTACGGCCCTGACTGTCTCGGGACTGGCAATTCCTGCTTTCACCTTTCTCGGATTTTTGCCAAGGCGGCCTGGACGGCAGCGTAAATTATTCGCAGCCTTTGCCCAAGCGCCTTCCGCGTTGGTGTTTTTTGAATCCCCCTTTCGTGTCGGCAAGATCCTGACTGTCGCGCATGAGGTTCTGGGCGATCGTCCCGCGGCTGTCTGTATCGAGCTCACCAAGAAATTCGAGAATATTCATCGAGGACCACTCTCCGGCTTGGCCGAGCAATTCTCTCATCAGAAAATCAAAGGCGAGGTCACCATTGTGATCGGCTTGCCGGCCCGCGATGATTCGGCCGGGGATGAGGCAGATGACCTAAAAGGCTTTCCCTAAATATTGCCGCGTTTCAGTTGCAATTGAGTTTGATAAATCAATCTGGTAAATTAGACTTATTGAAAGTATGGATTTTGCAGCTGCTGTTCTGGCAGTCCACAAGGAGGAACGCAATGAATGTGGCAGGTATTCTGAAAGTGAAGGGCAGTGATATCATCACGGCCAAGCCTTCTGATCGCATAGAAACGGTGGCGAATATTCTCGGTGAAAAGAGAATTGGCGCTGTTTTGGTTGTCGATGAAGCGGGAAAGCTCTGCGGCGTGCTGTCTGAGCGGGATATCGTCCGCGGATTGTCTGAAAGCGGAAATGGCTGCCTCCAACTGGCGGCGTCAGACCTGATGACGTCGGACCTGGTAACAACAACACCGTCTGATACGATCGATAACGTCATGGCGCTGATGACGGAGCGTCGCATCCGCCATTTGCCGGTCCTAGAGGAAGGACGGCTTGCGGGATTTATCTCAATCGGTGATATCGTGAAAAGCCGCATGGATGAAGTGGAGCGTGAAGCTGCGGCCCTACGGGATTATATCGCGACAGGGTAATAAAAGTCAGGCCAGAACATTCATCGCATGTCTTAGAAAAGACAGGGAGCGATCGGTTGCGGCCTCTCCTTCCGCAATCATTTCTGCGGCCTTATCAAATTCTAGCAATCCATGGCTTGCCAATCTAGGCGCGATGGTTATGTCCGGCGGATCTCCTGCCAGACGGGATCGGCTCAGGCGATCCTGCACAATATTGAGAGATGACATCATGACGCCGAAGATACTGGGCTCTGCGCCTGATTTATCGAAGAAGCGGTGTTTCATGAGATTGAGCGGGGAACGGGAATGGAAAAGCCGTGTTTTTTTGCCGTTACCATCGACAACGAAATCCGCTTCGCTCTCTCCAATATTGGTCATGCCGAAAACATCCGCATTCAGATTCACCGCAATGACAAGGCGCGCACCGAGCGCTCGACAGACGGATACCGGAACAGGGTTGGTCAGGGCGCCGTCAATAAGCCAGCGGCCATCGATTTTTTGTGGTGAGAACAGGCCTGGAAGTGCGTAGGAAGCTGTGATGGCCTTGGCCAGATTACCTTTTCGTATCCAGATTTCATGGCCGGTCCCGAGCTCGGTTGTTACTGCGGCAAAAGGAACCGAGAGGTCTTCAATCTTGGTATCGCCCAGAGTATCTTCCAGCAGTGTAAATAATTTTGCGCCGGAGATTAGCCCGCCGCCTGTAAGACGGATGTCCAGCAGGCGAAACAGACCAGTCTTGCCAAGATCTCGCGCCCAGGCCTCCAATTCATCAAGCTTGTCCGCAAGATACATGCCCCCGATAAGCGCGCCTATGGACGTGCCGCAGACATAATCTGGCTTGAAACCTTCCTTTTCAAGTCGACGAAGAACACCGATATGGGCCATGCCGCGCGCAACACCGCTACCCAATGCCAATCCGATTTCCGGCCGTGACATAATCATACCACCTTGTGAGTCAGAACCTTCTTTTGTTTTATGCCTTAACAGATATATCTCATTAACTCCATACTCTCGGTAATCGCCATGCTGCTAGGTTTCGGCATATGCCAAATTCCGACGATTATTGGCTGCCTGTGTGTATTAGATAAGAGTTGTGTTAAGGTCGTGTTAAAGATATAATACGATCTTCATATTTTTGTAAAATTACCTGTTGACGCCGTTGCGCGCTTATCTATATAAGATGGGCAACGACGCAGTCGGACACGCCTGATGAAGGTCAGGATAAATTCGGCGGCGTTTTTTTTGTCTGCGGTTTTTGCGGGTGATTTGTTAATTGACATTGTTGAATTGAT